>JANRFH010000051.1 GCA_030725745.1 Akkermansiaceae bacterium | reverse complement strand
GAGCCGGGCTCTTTTTTTGCCATGATAATGCGAATCTAACAGATTGTTGAGGCGGATGGCAGACGGGAAGTAATCAGGTCATTATGCCACTGAAATTTACTCTCTTGGAAATCTACCTAAGGCTGGCGTAACGGTGGACAATTTTCACCTGTATGAGTTTCTCACTCGCTTTCCTAAGGTTGCACACTGAGGATTTGTTCCGCTAGCGGAAGATCTTGTCCGTTCAAGTAAGACGCACGTGAAATATGCAAAAAGTCCGGAGGTTTACCCCCCGGACTTTGAAATCAATATGTAATTTCAGATCAGCTAGGAAGCAAGGCTTTGACCGCGTCTCGCTCTTCGTTCAACTCTTGCATGGTGGCATCAATCTTGTGTTGGCTGAATGCATCGACCGGCAAGCCCTGGACGATTTCCCATTTGCCATCCGAAATGGTACGAATGGGGAAGGAGAAGATAAGACCTTTATCAACGCCGTAAGAACCATCCGAACAGACGGCGACGGAATGCCAGTCACCGGCGGGAGTCGGGGTGATGAGGCTTTTCAAAGTATCGAGGGCAGCGTTAGCGGCCGACGCTGCGGAAGATGCACCGCGCGCCTTGATGATAGCGGCACCGCGTTGTTGGACGGTGCTGATGAATTCGCCCTTGAGCCATTCGACATGGGAAATCACATCAGTGACGGGGCGTCCGTTGATCTTGGTGTTCGTAAAATCTGGATACTGCGTGGCAGAGTGATTTCCCCAGATGCAGAGGTTAGTGACCTTGGACTGGTGCACACTCGCCTTTTTGGCGAGTTGGCTTTTCGCGCGGTTTTCGTCAAGGCGGGTCATGGCGAAGAAGCGATCCTTAGGAACGCCCTCGGCATTGGCCATGGCGATCAGGCAATTGGTGTTGCAGGGATTTCCGACGACGAGCACGCGGATATCTTTGGCGGCGTTGCGGGCAATGGCTTTGCCTTGGCCTGTGAAGATCTTGCCATTGATGCCAAGTAAATCGTTGCGCTCCATCCCTGCTTTGCGAGGGACAGAACCTACAAGTAACGCCCAGTTAGCTCCTTTAAATCCTTCGTTTAGATCTGAGGTGCCGACGATTTCATTGAGAAGCGGAAAGGCGCAGTCATCGAGTTCCATGATCACACCTTGAAGTGCGGCCATACCCGGCTCGATTTCAATCAGGCGGAGGTTGACCGGTTGATCGGGGCCGAAGACGAAGCCGGATGCGATACGGAAAAGAAGGGCGTAGCCGATCTGCCCGGCGGCACCGGTGATGGAGACTGTGATTGGAGCTTTCATAAATGAAATAAGGTATTGGTTCTAGTGTGAGATGATTACTTAGTCGCGGCTAGGATCTGATCAGTGAGCATCTGAACGAGCTTCTCCGCATCCGGATCCAGTTTGGCACTGGAGGATGGCGTAGAAGAGTCAGGAACCTGACAGACAGCGCCCGGAATGAACTCGCTGTTGTCGCAGAGTTTGCATTCGGTCCATTCTTCGCGTGGATCCACCATGCCGAGTTGGCGGCGAATCTTGAAGATGTCCTGCATTTTTTCGAAAGGAATCGCGTGAAGCTTGCCACCGTTGAGCTGGCTAGCCACCCAGATCGTCTGGCAGGCAGTTTCCATGTTTTCGAGTTTCCAGTAGGCATCCTCGGCATCCGTTCCCCATGTCATGACACCGTGGTTTTCAAGTAGCACGGCTGGGTTGTCCTTGGCTACTGCGCCGACGGCCTCCGCGTTTTCTACGCTACCAGGAGTCTGGTAAGGAATGAGCTTGATAGGGCCGGTGAAAATTTCCGCCTCAGAGCAAAGGCAAGTAGGAGGCTCTATACCTGCTACGGCGAATGCGGTGGAATATGGTGGGTGCCCGTGGATACAGCATTTGGCAAGCGGCTGCTGCTTCATGATAGCGATGTGGGTGTTCACCTCGGACGTACGCTTACGCCAACCTGCCTTTTGAGTTCCTTCCAGGTCGACGAGAGCAATGTCATCTACCTGAAGTTCACCTTTGGAGCGTAGTGTCGGTGTGCAGAGAACGAGATTATCACCAACTCGAACAGTGATGTTACCGCCGTTGCCATCAACCATGTTGCGTCCCCACATTTTGTGGCCCACGTGAACCATCTGCCTTTTGATTTCAACAATTGCGGGGCTGTAGAAGAAGCGTTGGATGTCTTCAGGTGTGATCGCATCGCCACCGGGAACCCAGCTGTATTCAAAAGAAGGAACAACAGGCACTGGAGGAACGGTAGGCACGCCGGGAGGAAGTGGTGGGAAACGGTTATCTTTAGAACCCGCAGAACTGGCCACGCCGGAAGAACGCGGTGCCGCATCACGGATGATGTCGCGCGCAGATGGTGTAAGGATCGCGTCCTTGGGGATGTCTGCTGCGGTTTTGCCTGCCTTGAAAAGGGCTTCGACATCGGCTCCGGTAAATAGTTTTTTGCTCATGTGTTTCAGCGGTTAATACTAGGAAAGTGGTGGTTGATAAGAAAGTGAATCGAAAATCGCGACGGTGATTGCATCGATGGGAATTGGAAAATCAAAGGGAGCAGTTGCTTCGGCACCCTCAACGAAGCCGACGATATCGCCATCTCCGGCGCCCAAATTATCATAGGTGATTAGGCTCGATTGCGAAGAGACAGCGGGAGCCTTGTTGCAGGCATCATTGAATTGCCCTGAATCAAGCGGACTTAGCATCAGCCAACGCCCGCCCTTGAAGGAGGGATCTTGGACACTTAGGGTCACTCGACCTATGACTTGGGCTACGCGCATTTCTGGTTAGGCAATGGCTTGGGTTGGTTCATCTACAACTCCTTGAATGAAGTTTCTGATAGGTGAATTGTCATCATGGACAATATGGCGTGCGCCGAGTCCATCGGTGGATACCATCACTTTGGAATGGAGCCCTGCGCCAAAAAGATCGATTGCGACCATAGGCGCACCGGTTAGTCCTAACTCTGGATCGTATGCCTGACACAGCATCATTTTGTAACCCTTGAGTGAAGGGTGGCAATGACTGCTGACCGCGTGGCCGACGACTTGAGCGAGGAGCATGAAATTAGATGATGCGTAGGTTTTCCACAAGCACGCAGCGGCGGATGCGGGTGAAGGTTTTCGGCGTGGTGATTCCCTCACCTGTTGTGGTGGCGATGGAGTAGGAAAGGTAACCTTCTCCGCCAAGGCCGAGACCCGCGACAGATGCGCCGTTTTTCACGAAGATGGTGGTGTCCATTTCCTTGGCCATGTAGGTCATGTGATCTACGTCCTTGGTGTGGATGATTGCGGAGTGGCGGTAGTTGTGCTCGGCACGTTTGGCCTCGCGGACCGCCGTTTCGAAGTCCGGCATCGAGACGATGGGCATCATCGGCATCATTTGTTCTTCTTGAACGAAGAGATGATCTGCATCTGTTTCGGCGAAAAGTAACTGAGTGCCGGAAGGGATAGTAGCACCTGCGTGTTGTGCTAGCACATCAGGATCCGCTCCAACGAGAGCGCGGTTGACTGAAGCGTGAGAGCATCCACCACCCTCGCCAGGTGTGATATTGAAGGCAGCATCGGTAAGGCGCTCGAGTTGCTGCGAGTTAAGGCGAGCTCCACCGGCTTTGGTGAGTTCTTCGCAGAAGCGGTTGAAAACTGAAGCTACGACGAATACGACTTTCTCGCCAATGCAGAGGAGGTTGTTATCGAAAGCACCACCTTCAACAACGCTGCGGGCAGCTTTCGCAAGATCCGCGGTTTCATCGACGACGACGACCGGGTTACCTGGGCCTGCACAGATGGCACGCTTACCGGATTTCATCGCGGCATTCACAACTGCTGGGCCACCAGTGATGGCGAGCAGGTTGACCAGAGGATTTTTGCAAAGAAGATTAAACGATTCGATGCTCGGTTCCTCGATGGTGGTGATAATGTTATCGATACCAATCTCGCGGAAAATCGCATCATTGAAAGAGCGCACAGCGAGTGCCGCGCTCTTGGCACCACCTGGGTGCGGATTGAAGACAACGGAGTTTCCGGCGGCGACCATGTTGATCACGTTGCCGGTAAGAGTAGGAACCGAGTGGGTGACGGGAAGGATCGCACCAATCACGCCGAATGGCGCGTATTCCTCAAGAGTGATGCCACCGTCTCCGCTCATCGCATCGGGGCGAAGCCACTCTGTGCCAGGAACGTTCTTAGTGATCTGGAGTTTGCCGATCTTGTGGTCGAGACGTCCGATCTTGGTTTCATTCATCTCGAATTTGCCCCATGCTTCCGCATTCGAGACTGCCATCGTCTTGACGATGTCGATCACCTTTGCGCGACCAGCCACACCCAGTTTCTTGAGTTGCAGATGAGCGTCAGTGGCAGCGTTCGCAGCCTTGTCAACGCAGGTAAAGATGCCGCGTTGTCCGGAAGAGGATTTCCCAGTGCATCCGCATCCGCAGTCAGAGGCTTTCGCCGCTGGTGCTGGTGTTGGAGCAGGAGCCGCACTGGCTCCGGGAGCCGAGAGTTTGGCTACGACGGATTCCACGACGGAGCGTAGAGTTTCTGGATCGAGAGTTTTCATGGAGAAAATGGAGAATTATGGAGCGCTGGGTGATCTCGTTAGAAATCAATCCAGCACGTGACGGATCAACCGCCTTTGTAAATCGTCTTACCGAGAACCTCGACACGATCGATGATCGCGACGATGGCGGCATCGACAGGGATTTGTTTCAACCCTTGCGCGGCGCGTGCTGAACTTCCCTGACAGAAGAGAACAAGCTCACCCTCACCAGCGCCTACCGTATCAATAGCGACGATGGTGTTCTGGCCGTTCTTGAACTTGGAAGCATCCTTGTCATCAACCAGCTGTGGACGGAGCAGGAGAAGTTTCCTTCCCACCATGAGCTCGTCTTTCTTGGTCGCAACAACCTGACCTATGACTTCTGCTAGGAACATCCTGGTTTGGGTAGATGCTACATCCGTGGCTCGTTAGAACCACGGATACAGCATTTAAATTACTTGCGTGCAGCGCGCGCTGGAGCGGATGCGGATTTGGTAATCACGCCATCAATCGCATCGTCCGGGCGGGCGATAACGTGTGCGCTAACGACTTCACCCGACTGAGCTGCCGCTGCGGCACCTGCATCGAGAGCTGCTTTAACGGCGGCGACGTCTCCGCTGACGACTGCGTTGCAAAGAGCGCTGCCGACTTGCTTCATCGGGCCGACGAGCTCGACGTTTGCTGATTTGAGCATCGCGTCAACGCCAACGACGAGACATGCGAGGCCACGGGTTTCTAGGAGTCCAACTGCTTGTTTAGCCATGGTAGTATATTTTTTGGTGTGAGTGTTAAGTTATGAGAGAGAATCAGGAAAGTTTGCGATAGACTTCGCGAGCGAGCACGAGCTCTTCGTTTGCAGGAATGACGATGACTTTGACGGGTGAGTCATCGCTGCTGATGATGGCCTCGGTGGCGCGGCAGGCAGCGTTTTTGGCGGGATCAAGATGAATGCCGAATGATTCGAGTGCTTCGCAAACGGCAGCGCGGGTTGCCTTGCCGTTTTCGCCTATGCCGGCGGTGAAGACGAGGGCATCAAGACCGCCGAGATCGAGGAGAAATGCGCCGATCCAATGGCGGATGGCGTGGACACTCACATCAATGGCGAGTTGGGCATCGGCATTTCCTTCGGCAGCGGCTTTTTCGATGTCGCGGGAGTCGTTAGAAACACCGGATAGACCGAGCAGGCCGGATTCCTTGGTGAGCTGGCGCTCCGCTTCATCAAGTGAAATGCCGAGGGTGCGCATGGCATAGGGAATGGCACCGGAATCGAGATCTCCGACTCTGTTGTTTTGAGGGAGGCCGCTTTGCGGCGAGAAGCCCATGCTGGAACCGATGGCGACACCGTTGCGGATACCGGTGACCGAGCTTGATCCGCCGAGGTGGCAGGAAATCACGCGGAATGGCTTGCCCGAAACGGATTGGGGGCCGTCCAGATAGAGGCGGCGCGCGATTTCTGCGATGTCCTGGCGATCGCAGAGTTCTGCGGAGCGCTCGGCGATGAATTTGTGGCTGGCACCGTGGAAGCCATAGCGCCGGATGCCGATGTCACGCCATGCTTTCGGTATGGCATAATTGTAGTAGTCCGGTGTAGTCCACTGGTAGAATGCAGTTTCAAACAGCGCGACAAGACGTGCCTTGGGCAGCGCCTTTTCAAACTGTCGAATTCCTGCAGCATAAGGAGGATTGTGAGCGGGCGCGACGGCGGTAAATCCGTCCAGCGCGTCGATCACTTTTTGATCAGCGATAACGCAGCCGCTGAGATCCTTACCGAGCACGGTCTTGAATCCAACGGCTTCGATCTCATCGGGACTAGCGATGACTCCATCCTTCTGTAAAACCGCTAATGCGTCTTCGATGACTGATGCATGATCGGTCACCCGCTCATAACCACCCGTGGCCACAACATCCCCACCGTTCTCATCCAGGCGGAAGAGGCGGTATTTAAATGAGGTTGAGCCTAGGTTGGCGACGAGTACGAGCATCTGCGGAACTCAGTTTTGAGAAATCAAATTAAGCGATCCAAGTGCCGAGCTTCGACAGATCGTCGTGCGGGCGAGGGATAACTTGAACGGAAGTGACGGTGCCGATTCTCGAAGCCGCTTCAGCTGCTGCGTCCAGACCGGCTTTCACCGCGGCGACATCGCCTGTGAAGAATCCGGTGACAAGACCGGAGCCGATTTTGTCCCAGCCAGTCATGGTGATATCAGCTGCTTTAAGTGCTGCGTCTGAGGCTTCGATGAGGGCGATGAAACCTTTGGTTTCGATGATGCCGATTGCTTGCTTGGCCATAATATTGGTAAGTTAGATTGGTTGAAAATTTAAAGATCAAGCGATGCCGAACTGGCTCAGAAGTTCCTCGTGTGGGCGGGCGATTACGTGAGATGAGACCAGCTCGCCTACGCGGCCTGCTGCTTCAGCTCCTGCGTCAACGGCTGCTTTCACGCTGCCGACGTCGCCTTTGACAAGCACGGTGAGGAAGCCCCCGCCGGTTTGGATTTGTTTGATAAGTTCGACGTTGGCGGCTTTAGCCATTGCGTCAGTGGCTTCGACGCTGCCGACGTAGCCTTTGGTTTCGATCATGCCGAGTGCAGTGCTCATATTTTTAGTTGGTGGTATAGGATGGGATTGAGATTATTTGGTGAGTTCGCAGAAAGTGTCTGGCTTGAGGCCGCAGGCGTTGCCTTCATCGGTGTCGATGTGGACTTCAAGTTTGAATGAAGGATCCACGCGGACGACTAGCTGGTCGAAGGTCATCGCAAGCGGGCCGTGAACCTTGAGCTTCATTACATCGAGATGCTTTACGCCATAGTAGGCGGCATCGTCCGGATGCATGTGAGCGTGGGGTTGGGCGCGGATGACGCCTTCGTTCATTTGAAAGTATCCGTTTGGCCCCATTAGCATGCAGCCTGGGGTATTGGTGATCGCACCGGACATGGCGACGGGAATGTCAAAGCCGAGTGAGATGGCATCCGTATATGCTAGCTCGACCTGATTAAGATCGCGGCAAGGGCCGAGGATTCGGAGATTGGAAATGATGCGGCTACGAGGGCCGATCAAAGTAATAGACTCCTTTGCGGCGAACTGCCCGTTTTGATAAAGCCCTTTCATAGGCGTGAGCTGGTGACCTTTTCCGAAAAGAGCTTCCACAGCCTCTTGCGTGAGGTGGCAGTGCCTCGCTGAAATATTTACGAGCAACGCGTTTGGAGCTTTGGAGGCAGCTGGCAATGGAAGACCCATATTCGCATAAACCTGTTCACGGACGAGGTGCTCAACAACTGCTCGGGGGGTGGACTGAATGATCGGAGAAGCCATGTGGGGTAACGTTTCTCGTTGGATGGCATATCCAAGTCAATAAGAATTTCCCTGTTGACTGTTTGTATCCCGGATGGTTTGCCGCATCACCCGTGCTCCTGCTCGGAGAGCGACGTTCTCTCATGCTTCTTGTTAAAATCATAAGCTGAATATTTTCTTAATACTGCCTAATTTCCGGGTTGCCAAAGTCGGGGAGGTGCGTGTATTTTCCCGCGCCCGGGGTAAAAGCTCCGAGAGAAAAGCCTTATAGTGTAATGGTAACACTCCGGATTTTGATTCCGTCATTCTAGGTTCGAGCCCTAGTAAGGCTACTCTTCTCTCGTTAATTATATGGAGATGACTCTTTATTAGAGGTCGTTGATAGAGCCGAAGTCCGGCGAGAAGAGCCGCTTGTAGGTGCGTGCTGCGTAGCCATCGGTCATGCCTGCAAGGTAGTCGCAGATGAGGCGTGCGCGGGTGGGTTTGTCTGGAGCGCTTTCGATTTCGCGGACGGTGTCTTCTGGAAGCAGCTGAAAGTCCTGGCCGTCGATGGATTCTCCGTGAACGTAGCGGGTTTCAAGGAGTTCCCAGAGCTGGCGAAGCATGCGGGAGCCTTTGTGTTCGAGTTGCTTGAGCTGGGGGGAGAGGAAGACGACCTCAAAAGCGAGCTGTTTGAAGAGCTCGGATTCTGCGCGGATGTTGGGGGCGATGGTGAGGCGGTATTTGTAACGGTTCGAGACGCCGGAGAGGAAATTTGAGTCCTGCTCGATGGTTGCTGCCTGGATGTATTTGCCGATGCGTTTGCCGACAAAGGGATCGACGCCGCTGCGACGGATGGCACGGATGAGATCTCCGAGGGGTGTGCCATCGGAGAAGGAGATGCCTTTTGCTTCCGCCCAGGATTCGATTTTCTCGATGTGGAGGAATCCGGCGCGGACGCTGTCGGAAAGGTCGTTGAGGGAGTAGGCGGTGTCGTCCGCCCAGTCCATGATCTGGCATTCGATGGATTTGAAGGAGTCGCGGGATTTGCCGGGTGTGAACTCGGCGGGAAAGTCGGCGCCGTCGAGCGCCCAATCGAGGTATTTCACCTGAGCGTCGTAGATGAAATGGTTTTTCGGCGGTTTGCCGGATGCGTTGAGCTCTGCCCAGAGGGTTTTGTATTTGAGGATGCCATCGAGGAAAGCGCGGGATGGATCCATGCCGGTGCGCTTTGCGGAAAAGATGCGCTGGGTGAGAATGCGCAAAGTTTGTGCGTTGCCTTCGAATCCGCCGTGTTGCTGCATGAAATGGTTGAGCGTGCGCTCGCCTGCGTGGCCGAAGGGCGGGTGGCCGAGATCGTGGGAGAGGCAGATGGCCTCGATGAGATCGGTATCGATGTGGAAGTTTTCCGAGAGGGGTGTGCCGGGTTGTTTGAGGAGCCAAGCGCAGATGGATTTCCCGATCTGGGCGACTTCTAGGGAATGGGTGAGGCGGGTGCGGTAGAAGTCGTATTCGCCCGACCAGAAGACCTGGGTTTTGTTCTGAAGGCGGCGGAAGGTGGGGGTGTGGAGGACACGGTCGCGGTCGATCTGGAAGGGGGTGCGGTAGTCTGCTGCGTCCGAGGAGCCGGAGAGGCGTTCGGTATCGAAGCTGCCGTAGAATTCGTTCCTCATGTGGGGTGAGTGTGGAGGTTTCGTGCGATGGGGTTCAAGGAAGAGTTTTCGGAGAGCGAGTGGCTTTGCGTGGCTATGCTTGCTATTGGTGCTCCGAGGATGGAAAAGCGGGTGTGGAAAACGAAGAGGATGGCGACGATCTGAAAGGAACGATCTGGATGTTGTCTTCGGCGTTGTTGTTTGCGGCGAATACTTTGTTGATACGTGCGGCATCATTAGCGGCTGGTGGGGCAGACGGTTGGCAGGCGGCGTTATTCCGGGGTGGAGTGGGGATTCTTATTCTGTTGATTTTCTTCGGGGGTGGGCGGGGTTTTTCCCCGAAGCGCATGTTTGTGAACCGGCTGGTAGTGATGCGGGGGCTGATCGGAGGGTTTGGGATCATTACCTTTTACATCACCATCACGGAGCTGGGTGCGGGGCGTGCGATTGTGATCAACCTCACTTACCCGATGTTTGGGACGGTGATTGCGGCGCTGTGGTTGAAGGAAAAGGTGACGGTAACAACGGCTTGTTGGCTTGTTGTCGCGACTATTGGCTTAGTGATTTTCCTCAGTGATGAGAGGATGAATGTGGCTCCGAGTTTCTATGATTTTGTGGGGCTGGCGGGTGCGTTTGCGGCGGGCTGGGTGGTGGTGATTATCCGGAAGCTGCGGAACCAAGAGCATCCGGCGACGATTTACGGAGCGCAGGCGACTTGCTCGATTCTCATGGGTTTGCCGTTTCTTGGAGATACTGTGCAATTGCCGTTTGCTGGTTGGGGTTTGCTGACGGCTGGGGCGGTGATTGTGACGTTTTCACAGCTGATTATGACGAGTGCGTATCAGCGACTTTCGATTGCGAAAGGGACGTCATTGCAGATGACGCTGCCGATTTTCACGGCGGTGGGGGCGTTCTTTTGGTTTGGGGAGAGGTTTCAGGCGCACGAGCTGGTTGGTGCGTTGGTGACGTTAGTCGCGATCTGGCGGGTGGCGGGGAGGAAAAGGAAGATTCCGCCTTCGAAGTATGTGCCGCAGTGAGTGAAGCATGTCTTCTCTGAGAAGTGCCCCGACTGAGGCGGTTCCTGATCCAGTTCACAACTCCTCCTCGTCGGCTGAACTATGAGATTCAGATTGCCACTTCGGCCTAACTTAGCTAAGTTCCAAACGTCATGCAGGTATCCATACATGAAGCAAAAACCCAGCTTTCCAGGCTGATCGCCGCCGCCGAACGTGGTGAGGAGGTCATCATCGCTCGGCGCGATAAGCCGGTGGTGAGGCTGAGCATGATAGCAGAATATACTGGAAAGACCCGGATCGGCGGTCTCAGGGGGAAGAAGTTCAAAATGACGAAGCGGTTCGACGACCCGGCTCTCAATGCGGAAATCGCCAGAACCTTCGACAATCCATGAGCGGCACCACAGTGAAAGGTTGGTTGCTGGATACCCACGCGCTATTGTGGATGTTGCACGGCGACAAGCGACTTTCAAAGAACGCCGCCAAGACCATCGACGGCGAACTCCCGCTCTATCATTCTTCGGCGAGTTTCTGGGAAATCTCTATCAAACTTTCCGGCAAAGGATTCGATTTCGAGATCGACCCCGATTGGAATCGGACATTCCCGGAAGAGCTGAAGCGCATCGGCGTGCCGCTCCTTTCTCCCACTATCGATGACTGCCGCCTCCTGCAGGAACTCCCAAAGCATCATGCTGATCCGTTTGATCGCATGCTCATCTGCCAGGCCAAGCGCATGGGATTGGGGATCATCTCTGCGGACAAGTGCATCGATGCTTATGAAATGATGAGGGAGTGGTGAGATCGCTTCCTTTTACCTCAAAGTGCATCACTCAGAGATGCGATGGAGAAGAGTTGTATTGTACCGCCAGATGAAACGCTGCGGGACGGGGCAGCTACTTGCTTAGCAAAGGGGTTGCAAAGCACTTCGCCATAGCTGAGAACAGCGCAGATGTTTGCTAAGGCTACATGGAGGGTGAGTGCGGCGGTGATGCTGAGCCGGGTGCTGGGGCTGGGGCGTGAGATGATGTTTGCGGGGTTGTTTGGCGGGAGCCGGTGGATGGATTGCTTTTACTTGGCGTTCCGGGTGCCGAATCTGTTGCGGGATCTATTTGCGGAGGGGGCGCTTTCACAGGCGTTTGTGACGACGTTTTCGAAGAAGGTAAAATCAGACGGGCCGGAGAATGCGTGGGTGCTTGCGAACCGGATGATGACGCTGGCTGCGGTTTTCATGAGTGTGGTGACGCTGGTGGGCATTTTCGCTGCACCATGGATTGTGGATTTGCTTACTCTGCTTTCGAGGAGTGAGGCAACGAAGGCAGACTATGACCCAGCGGAGATCTCGCTGATGGTGGAGATGGTGCGAGTAATGTATCCGTTCATTGCGCTGGTGTCACTTTCGGCACTGGTGATGGGGATGCTGAATGCGCGCGATGTGTTCGGAATGCCTGCGCTGGCTTCGTGTTTTTTCAATATCGGGTCGATGGCGGGCGGGGCGGCGATTGGATACTGGATGGATCCTAGCTGGGGGCCGCGAAGTTTGGTGGGGTTTTCCTGGGGGGTGGTGATTGGTGGGGTGGCGCAGTTGGTGTGTCAGTTTCCGGCGTTGCGGGCGGTGGGGTATCGGTTTGTGGCGGATTTCCGATGGAATGACTCGGGGGTGAAGCAGATTTTAAAACTGATGGGGCCAGCGGTGATTGCGGCATCTGTGACGCAGGTGAATGTGGCGGTGAACTCGATGTTCGCCTACGGGGTGGGCGAGGGGGCTGTGAGCTGGCTTACGTGGGCGTTTCGGCTGATGCAGCTGCCGATCGGGGTATTTGGCGTGGCGGTGGCCACAGTGACTTTGCCTGCGCTTTCGCGGGCGGCGATCAATGGGGTGGGGGAAGATTTCGCGCCGACTCTGGCGAAGGGGCTGAAGATGGTGATGTTCCTAGTTTTCCCTGCGACTGTGGGGCTGGTGGTGTTGGCGGGGCCGATCATCAGCCTTATTTATGAGAGGGGGGATTTCACAGTGGCGGATCGTCTGGCGACGGTGGGAGCGCTGCAGGCGTATGGGTATGGGTTGTTGTTCTACGCTGGGCTGAAAGTGCTGCAACCGGCGTTCTATGCGATCGACAAGAGGTGGTTCCCGATGATGGCGAGTATTATGGCGTTGTTCGTCAACGCAGGCTGCAACTATGTGTTCGTCTTCGTTTTCAAGTGGGGGCACGAGTCGCTGGCACTTACGACGAGTATCGTAGCTAGCCTGAATTTCATGTTCTTGTATGCGGCGATGACGCGTTATGCGGGAGATGTGGGAACGAAGAGCCTTGTGGTGGCGTTTTTCAAAATCGGTGTGGCGACGGCGGTGATGGCAGTGGTATGTTATTTCGGGAATCGGATGTTCTTCGGTGATTTGGCGGGCATGGGCTTCCTGATGAAGGCGTTGCTAGTGGTAGGGTTGGTGGGAGTGGCTGCTGGTGCTTATTTCGTGGCAGCGCTGGCGCTTAAGGTGGATGAGGTGGGAGAAATGGTGGCGATGTTGAGGAAGAGATTGGGACGATGAGTGTCTTTTTGTGAGAATCGTAGCTTTCCCGGCGTATTGCTTTGGAGAAAGTCTCATGAATTCCCATTTTTCACTCGTCGTCATAGCGGGACTGTCGGCATCGCTGTTAGTTTTCAGCGCAAGAGTGGCGGCTGAAGGTGCGGATGTGGCTTCAAGGTTTGAGAAAGAGATTCTACCGATCATGGTCGATTATTGCTATGACTGTCATGGCGATGGACTGAAGGAGGGGGAGCTTGCCCTAGATTCCTTCGAGTCGATTTCCCAGATGATCGCGGACAGGGATCAGTGGAAGAAGATTCGGGATCACATTGATTTCCGGCTCATGCCTCCGCCCGATGAATTTGCGCCTGAAGAGGATGAGCGCGCGAAGCTGGTTGAGTGGATCGATGACGCGGTCTTTCATGTGGATCCTGAGAATCCGGATCCGGGCAAGGTGGCTTTAAGACGCCTGAATCGGACGGAGTATGAAAACACGATACGGGATCTGCTCGGGGTAGGCATCAATGCCGAGGAGATCCTGCCGCCGGACGACAGTGGCGATGGTTTCGATAATATTGGTGATGCGCTGACGATTTCGCCGGTACACATGGAGCGCTATCTTGAAGCGGCAAGGATAGCCCTGGATAAGGCTCTGGATTTTTCACCGGCGCGGTATCCGCAGCAGGTGTTGAACGGCGATCAGTTCAAGGGGCCGGGGGAAAAGAAGAAGGCAGGCTTACATCTCGGTGTGACCGGTGAGGATGAGGCTCAAATTGTATTCGGTGGAACGGGGAAGTATCGCATCAAGCTGAAGGCTGGGAGTGAACTATGCGGGGATGAATTTCCAAAACTTGAAGTGAAGCTCGATGGAAAGTCGTTGGGTGTTTTTGAAATTCCTAATCCCATGAATGCGCAAGAAGAGTATTCTGTGGAGGTCGAGATCAAGAGAGGCGGCAACTACCGATTGGTTTTGGGCTTCTTAAATAATCTCAAAGATCCGAAGGCGCCGGAAGGCATGCGGGATCGGAATATCTTGGTTTCGGAAATCATTTTGGAGGGGCCGGTGGACAAGCCGCCGTTCAAGGCTTCTAAGAGTCATGCTGCTTTGGTTCCGGAGCGCGGGGAAGGTGAGGCTGATGCCGCTTACTTTGATCGGGTGATGGCTGGCTTTTTGCCGCGTGCCTTCCGCAGGCCGGTCGCAAGAGAAGAGGTTGAGCGTTTTCGTCATTTCCTTTCGCTGGCGCGGGACAATGGTGAGAGTTTTGAATCCGCCCTGCGACAAGGGCTCACTACGGCACTTGTTTCTCCATCGTTTCTTTTTAGAGAGGAACCGACGGGTGAGGGAGGGAAAGGAAAATCATTGATCAGCGAGCACGCGCTTGCTTCGCGCTTATCGTATTTCCTGTGGTCTTCAATGCCGGATGAGAAGCTTCTGAGACTAGCTGATGAGGGTAGGCTTCGCAAAGAACTTGGAAGTGAGGTGAAGCGTATGATGGAGTCGCCAAAAGCGTCAGCGCTTGTCGATAATTTTGCAGGGCAATGGCTCCAACTGCGCGATATGGGGCGGATATCACCAACAAAGAATGCCTACATGGGTATCGACCGAGAGCTGCCGGGTGACATGCGGACTGAAACCGAAATGCTCTTGAGGCATGTCATCCAAGAGAATTTACCGATTGATACACTGATGAGCGCTGACTTCACGTTCCTCAACGAGCGTCTTGCTGATCACTACGGAATCAAAGGTGTGAAGGGTGATCATTTCCGGAAGGTCTCAATTGAACAGACCAAGCGTCGTGGGCTCTTGGGACACGCGTCTATCCTCACGCTCACCTCACACCACCGGGAGACTTCGCCTGTTCTTCGGGGGAAATTCGTTTTGGAAAATCTGCTCAATACTCCTACTCCACCGGCGCCACCAAATGTTCCGGCTTTGGAGGGCGGTAATAACCGTGGCAATAAACTCACGATGCGTCAGGAGCTGGAACGCCACCGAGATGATCCGGCATGCTCCTCGTGCCATGCGCTTATGGATCCCATTGGTTTCGGTTTGGACAACTACGATATCGTCGGACGCTGGCGCGATAACGATCATGGTAAGCCCATCGACCCGACCGGCACCTTAGTTACAGGACAGGAATTCGCTTCTGCGGAGGAAATGAGGGATATTTTTATCAATGATTACAAAGAGGTTTTTCGTCGCGCGTTTGCGGTGAAATTGCTTACCTATGCGATGGGACGCGGCGTGGAATACTACGACCGACCGGCGATCGACGAAATCATGATGAAAGGAGAGGCCGGGGAAGGGCGTTTCCTATCATGGGTGAATGCGACCGTGCAATCCGTTCCTTTCCAATACCAACGCAATTAGAACTGAGCCATTAGAACCCAAAATGATCAACCAGCGCCGAAAGTTCCTCAAAGGCTTAGCCACGACCTTGGCTCTTCCGAGCTTGCCGAGTTTTGCAGAGGCTCTTCCTAAGGTGGCTTCACCAAACCGGGTTGCTTTCGTTTATATACCGAACGGAGTAAATGTGGACGAGTGGTATCCCAAGGGTAACGACAATATTTCAAACTCGCTGGAAGGACTCTCGGATCTGAGGAAACACTATTCGGTTCTGAGGAATCTAGATCACGACAAGGCCGCGCCCAATGGAGATGGCGCGGGCGATCATGCGCGAGCGAACGCTACGTTTTTGACGGGTTGCCAGGCGAAGAAAACGGCTGGATCCGATATTAGTCTTGGCCAGTCGGTTGATCAAATTCTGGCGTCTCAGATCGGTTATCAGACGCGTGTTCCATCGCTTGAGCTTTCCACGGATGAGGGGAGAAGCTCAGGACGCTGTGATTCGGGATACTCGTGCGCTTATGTTTACAACCTTTCTTGGAGAAATAAGAACACCCCGATGCCTGCGGAAAGCAGTCCGCGGAAGGTTTTCGAGAAATTGTTCGGCTCTGGGGATGTGAAGCAAGATATGGCGCGGCGAGCACGGCAGAAGAGCATCTTGGATTTTGTGTCAGAGGATGCGAAGCGTTTCAACCGCAGGCTCGATGCATCGGATCGAGGGAAAATGGATCAGTATCTGACATCCGTCCGGGAGATAGAGAGGCGGATCGAAAATGCGGAGAATTT
Source organism: Akkermansiaceae bacterium (assembly GCA_030725745.1). Lineage (GTDB taxonomy): Bacteria > Verrucomicrobiota > Verrucomicrobiia > Verrucomicrobiales > Akkermansiaceae > Luteolibacter. The sequence continues at coordinate 43,769 of JANRFH010000051.1, read as the reverse complement.
CAGAATCGAGACTCCCGAGGAAAGCCGCCCACAGGGAGCGCCGGGGACTTATCAAGAGCACATCCGCATGATGTATGAGATGATGCTTTTAGGATTTCAGACAGACACCACGAGGATCGCTAGCTTCATGCTGGCTCATGATGGGTCGGGAAGGAATTTCCCAGATCTTGGTATCAACGACGGGCACCATGTTCTTTCTCACCACAAGGGGAAGGTGGAGAATCTGACAAAAATTGCGAAAATCGATAGGTTCTACGCGGATCAATTTGCGTGGTTCTTGAAGCGCCTCCGCGAAACACCGGATGGGAACGGCAACCTTTTGGATAATTCGATGATCGTTTATGGAGGTGGAATTGCAGATGGCAATAGGCATAGCCATAGAGATCTGCCAGTGATTCTCGCAGGTCACGGCGGAGGGATCAGGCAAGGTCGTGTCATTAAGGCTAACGAAGGAACTCCGATGACTAATCTCTATCTATCGTTGATTGATCGTATGGGTGGGAGGGCGGATCGTGTGGGTGACTCGAACGGGAAATTCGAGATGATTTCCTGAATGGATAGAAACCTTGCGTTTCTCCGTCTGTGGGTTGTTCTTGCGCCATGAACAAGGAGGGGAAATTGCATGCACTGCTCGCGACAGCGCGCATCGCGAATGTGCCGAGTGTGCTTAGCAATTTGGCCGTGGGGGTGTTGCTAGGATGCGCGACTGAAGGAGCTGGTTTTACGTGGCCGTGGGCGCTTTCGGTGGCGGCAGTGATGTTTTATGTTTCGGGAAATTTCCTGAATGACTGGGCGGATCGTGAGTGGGATGCTGAGCATCGACCGGAGCGGGCGCTGCCGAGGGGGCTTTTCCGTGAGGGTTTGTATTTGAAAGTGGCGGTGGGAGGTATGGGCGTTGGGTTGGTGATCGCGGGGTTTTATGGATGGGTGGCATGGCTTGTGGCGGCGGTGCTGGTGGGGTTGATTGTGCTTTATACGCGGGTGCACAAGCGGGTGGGGTGGTCGGTGGTGCCGATGGGGCTGTGCAGGGCTTGTTTGCCGGTGTTGGGTTTTGTGGCGGTGCGGGGTAGCTTGGGTGGGCAGGTGCTTTTTCCTGCGGTGGGGCTTTTACTTTATGTGGTGGCGCTTTCGCTGAGTGCGCGGGGTGAATCGAGGGCTGATGTGGAGCCGGGTGAAAAGTGGATGGCTCGTGGGATGCTGGTGGGAGCGGGGTTGGTGGCGGCGTTGTTGCCGCTGATGATCATGCCGCTGGTGGGGTGGATCGGGTTGCTACCTTTTTTCATGTGGCTGGGGCTTTGCGTGACAAAATACCGATCGCCGGTGCCTGCGCATGTCTCCGCGTTGCTGGCGGGGATTCCGCTGGTGGATTGGATCGTGCTTTTCCCGATGGCGTTTATCTGGTTAAAGCTGGGACGTGTGGAGGCTGGTGGCGGGATGTTTTTGACGGCACTTCTGTTGGCTCCGTTTTGCTACGTGCTTGGTCGGATGTTGCAGCGGTTGGCGCCGGCGACCTGATCGGGGCTTGAAGTTTCCGGGCATCCGGTCTCCATTACGGCAGACGATTTATGAGTTCGATCAAAGAGAAACAGGAGAGGCTGCTGGAGGATCTAGGGATTTTCCAAGACTGGACGGAACGGTATGAGTATGTGATCGGGCTGGGTAAGAAGCTTGATCCGCTGCCCGAGGGTGCGCGCGATGCGGAGCATCTCATCAAAGGCTGCCAATCGCAGGTATGGCTGGATGCGGAGAAGAAAGACGGGCTCGTATTTTACTACGCGGACTCGGATTCGCTGATCACGAAAGGGATGATCGCGCTTTTCATCGGGGTGCTGAATGGTCAGTCAGCGGATGCGATTTTGACGGCGGATATGGATTTCGTGGAGAAAACGGGGCTAAAGGAGCACCTCGCGCCGACACGTGCGAACGCACTGAACCTTATGGCGACGCAGATGAAGCAGTGTGCGCTTGCTTTCGCGCAATAGCGCATTGCCGTTGACCTTTTGCTGCTGAGAAACGAAGACTGCGGAAATGTTCATTGATCACATCAGGATTTTGGCGAAAGCCGGGGACGGCGGAGATGGAGCTGTTTCCTGGAGGCGGGAGAAATTCGTACCACGCGGGGGGCCGGACGGCGGCGATGGCGGGAATGGCGGCAAGGTCATCCTAGTGGTGGACAACTCTACCGACACACTGCGCCAGTATCATTACGATCCGAAGCTGATCGCCGAGGACGGCAAGCCGGGCGGTAAGCACAAAAAGACCGGCAAGAGCGGCAAGAACATCATTGGTAAGGTGCCGCCGGGAACGGTGGTTTACCGGACTGATGCTGGGACAGTGAACGAGGCAGTCGATGCCGAACGTAGCGATGATGGCATCGATCTGGAGCCTATTGCGGATCTAGTGGAAGAGGGACAGACTATCGTTCTTTGCGAAAATGGCATCGGTGGTGAGGGAAATTTCAAATTCCGGACGCCAACCAACCAGACACCGATCGAGCATACTCTGGGCACGCCGGGGCAGCAGGGGGTTTATTACCTTGAGCTGCGCCGTATCGCGGATGCGGGGCTTGTCGGGTTCCCGAATGCAGGGAAATCGACACTTCTAGGAAAGCTCTCACATGCGAAGCCGAAGGTGGGTTCCTATCCTTTCACGACATTACAGCCGATGATCGGGGTGGTGGAGTTCGATGGTTTCCGACGTTGTACAGTGGCGGACATTCCCGGATTGATCGAAGGAGCGCACGAGAACCGCGGGCTCGGCCACGAGTTTCTTCGGCACATCACACGCTGCCGGGTGTTGCTATTCGTGCTGGATATGGCGGGGAGCGAGGGTCGCGATCCGATCAGCGATCTGGAAATCCTCCGCAAAGAGATCAAGGAGTATGACGAAGATCTCGCGAAATTCCCGTGGAAGGTGATCGCCAACAAGATGGATCTGGAGGGTGCTGCGGAAAATCTAGACATATTCAAGTCGCGTTTCCCGAAAGTGCATACCATTGCCATTTCCGCAGACAAAGGTGATGGACTCGATGATCTCAAACTGATGCTGGACGATGAGGTCTCGCATCGTGCGAAAAAATGAAAACGGAACCAGTATTCGTCTATGGCACGCTGCGGCGTGGGGCTTCCAATCACTCCCGCATGGCCGGTGCAGAATATGTCGGTGGCGGGACGGTGGCAGGAAGGATCCACTACATCGACAGCCACCCGGCGTTCGTTTATCCGGCGCTTGTTTGCGGCGGTGATAGCCGTGTAGTTGGCGAGTTATTTCTGGTGGAGGATACGAAACATCTGGCTCAGCTGGATTTGTTTGAGGGGATCAATGCCGGTTCCCCTGAGGCAGATGAATATAGAAGGATCAAAGTGGAGGTGAGAATGGATTCGGGTGAATCTAGGTTGGCCTGGGTTTGGGAATGGGCAGGTGAGCTCGGGGATTCCAGAGTGCTTGAGGGAGGCGATTGGTTGGCGTTTTCGAAGGACTGCTGATAGCGAATGAGGCAAGAAATCATACCGCCTGAGGTGCTATTGGGAGCTTATTCGCAGGGGGTTTTTCCGATGGCTGAGGAAGGTGAGATCGTCTGGGTCGAGCCGCGCATGAGAGGGCTGATACCACTGGATGAGGGATTTCATATCCCCACCGGTCTGAAGAAAGCGCTCCGGAAAAAACCTTTTGAGATACGTTTCGACACGGCTTTCAGGGAGGTGATGGAGGGTTGTGCTGAGCGGGAAGAAACGTGGATCGATGAGGTGATCCTGAAAAGTTACTGCTATCTCCACGAACGCGGGCACGCCCATTCGGTTGAGTGCTGGGATGAGGAGGGGCTCCAAGGAGGCTTGTATGGGGTGGCGATCGGTAAGGTTTTTTTTGGAGAAAGCATGTTTTCGAGAAAAACTGATGCCTCTAAAATTGCACTGGTAGCTCTGGTGGAACGACTCAGGGAGAAGAATTTTCGCCTTTTGGATACCCAGTGGATGACCGATCACTTGCGAACCTTTGGGGGCGTGGAAGTCCCACAGGAGCGGTATTTGAAGCTGCTGAAGGCTGCCATTAGTTAGGCTGACTTGAATTTATTGAGTTCTTTTAAGTAAGGTGTGTCTTTATATAAAGATATACTTAAATGCATGTAATGTGTTGCGCTTTATTATATTTATGGCTTGTGGTGAGTTTGCTTAGAGGATAAATTGCATCTGCTCTCGGGATAATCCTCGGAAGTTTCCCCACCCCCCACCCCCCCCACTTACATGAAAATACTCATCGCTTTGGCGGCTGCTATTGTTGTTGCCACTACAATGTCTGCTCAAGGGCAGGATCTTAATTATAGCCTAACCGGTAGTAGCAGCTTGCTCTCAACAGGAGCAACACGCACCTATACATCCAATGGTGTGACCATGACGGCTTCTGCGTGGTCTTATACAGGCGGAAATAACACTTCATTTGAAGCTTCTCGCTTGGGTCGCTACAGTTCTGGACTTGGTGTAACCAACAAGAATGAAAATGGCAGCGCTCCTGAGCACCGAGTGGATAAATTTTCCAACAACGACTACATTCTTTTTACTTTCGATACTCTCGTGGATGTGAAGTCGATCCAGATCGCTTCGATCGTGGACGACAGCGACGTCAGTTTCTGGGTCGGGAATATTAGCTCCAGCAATCTCGCGGGAAAGACTTACTCGGGACTCAGTTCGCTGGGCTTCCAGAACGAGGTAATTGATCAGATCAACGCCAACATCAGTTCAAGAACGGTTAACATTGACTCCCCGGTAACCGGCATCAACGCGATTCTCTTCGGAGCGGAGCGTGGTCTTGATTCCGGAAAGTATCTTGACCAGTTCAAGATCAAACATGTCAAGGCTACGGTAGTGGTTCCTGAGCCTTCTACGGCACTTCTCTCACTCCTCGGCGTTATTGGTGTGTGCTTCCGCCGCCGTCGCTAGGAACTCAATATTTCATGGAATTGTTTTCCCGCGCCCGTAAGGGCGCGGGTTTTTTGTGTCGTGATATCAGGAACGCGTGCTTGATTCCTTAAGTTTTCCGAAATATCTTCCTTTCCGACGTATCGGATGAGCCAGCGGAAGACAAAGCTAGCCGGGAAATCGCCCGGAAACAGAAAAAAGCTACGCCCTGCAAAGGCTGGCGGTTTCCTTGCGTCGGTAAGTAAGCGGAGTCACGAGAAGACCAACCGCCGTCTGCCACGCAAAGGTGGGAAGTCGGTATGGGCATCAATCGCGATCGAGGAGATCCCTGAGGAGGACGCTGCGGCGGGTTTCCTCACCCAAACCATACGTGTGTTGCTCGCTCTGGTGTTGCTGCCGATTTGTTGGGTGACGACTTGGACGTTCTTGAAGCAATTTTCCCACGCGACGGTGGAGCAGGGGTTCTGGCAGAGCAGCCAGTTCTGGTATTTCACGGTGGGGTCGCTGGTCATGCTGGGGTGGTTTTGGTCGAAGATCGGTCAGCCGGCCTTTCTTTATTGCTATGTATTCGGGCACGAGCTCACGCATGCGGCTTTTGTGAAATGCTTCGGAGGCAAGGTGCTGGATATCAACTGGGGCTCGCAAGGCGGCTATGTGACGACGAACAAGACGAACTGGGTGATCGCACTTTCCCCTTATTTTGTTCCTTTCTGGAGCAGTGTGGTTGTTGTTTTCTACCTCGGGGCGAAATTTTTCTTTGAGGTCACTCCTCTCGGAAATTTGGTATTCTACGGTGCGATGGGTGCGACGTGGTCGTTCCATCTGGCATGGACTTTGTGGATGATCCCGCGTGACCAGCCGGATCTGAAAGACAACGGAACCTTCCTTTCGCTAGTGTTGATTTATTTCGGAAATCTGGTGGTGCTGATCGCATTGCTATGTCTTGCTGCGCCGGCACCGTTGGAAAGTCTTAGGGAATTCGGTTATTCGTGGGTAGGCACGGCGATGACCTGGGGATCCGATGCATTAAGATGGGTCGAGGATTTTGCGGGAAATCCTGGGTGGTGAATTCGCAGAGAGTTTCGGCATTGTTTTCCAGCGCTATCGGCGGGAGGATGAAGGGGTGATCGATCTCGATTCCAATGCGACGACGGCGATGCTTCCGCAAGTGGTGGAGGCCATGTTGCCGTGGCTATCTGGAAACCACTCGAATCCCTCCGGCAGCTACCGTTCGGCGAAGCTGGCGCGCAAGGCGATTGATGAGGCGCGCGGTCACGTTGCCGATCTGATCGGGGCAGATGCTGAGGAAATCATTTTTACCGGCTCCGGGACGGAGAGTGTGAACGCGGCGTTGCACTCCTTGGATAAGCTATGCGGTAAGGGTGCGGCGGTGGTTTCCTCCATCGAGCACAGCGCGGTTTTGAGGTATGTGGAAAGCCGTGGCAGGGAGGTTGTGATCATGCCGGTGGGAGTTGGAGGGCGGATTGAATTGGATTTTCTAGAAAAAGCCTGCGGCACCGCTGCCTATGTATCTGTGATGTCGGCGAACAATGAGACGGGTGTGATCCAGCCGCTCAGCGAGCTGGTGCGCATCGCCAAGGAGAACGGGCTGTCGGTGCATACGGATGCGATTCAGGCAGTGGGGAAAATACCGGTTAATGTGCGCGAGACACCGGTGGACATGCTTTCGATGTCGGCACACAAGCTCCATGGGCCGAAGGGAATCGGGGCGCTCTATCTGCGGAAAGGAATGCCATTTTTCCCCTTGCTGATGGGTGGCGGGCAGGAGTCGGGAAAGCGCAGCGGGACGGAAAACACGGCGGCGATCGTGGCGATGGGAGAAGCGGCTAGGCTGGCGAAGGCGGCGATCCAAGAAGGCGCGCCGGTGCAGATTTCCGCGATGAGGGATGCTTTCGAGGGGCGGTTGCTTGAGAAGGTTTCTGGTTGTTTGCAAAATGGTGACCGGGATCACAGGCTGCCGAATACCTCGCATCTCTCGTTTGATGGTTGCGATTCTGCCGGTCTGCTCATTCTGCTCGATGATGCGGGTGTTGCGTGCTCGGCTGGCTCCGCCTGCATGACGGGGAAAAGTAAGCCCTCCCATGTCCAGCTTGCGATGGGGATTCCCGAGCAGCGCGCGAAGACCAGTCTACGCTTCAGTTTTTCACGACTCAATACCCCGGATGAAGCACTGGAGGCTGCGGAAAAAGTCGCGAAAGCAGTCGAAAAACTCCGCAGGGTCCAAGGGCATGGCGTGGGGCCAGTGGTGATCTACACGAGTTGATTCACTAATCTGAATTTCCTAGATAAGCGAAGGACGCTGGATTGCGTTTACAAGATCGCAAGATTTCTGGTAATCCTCTTCTGCTACCTCAGCCGAGTTTTGGAGTCCCCCCTCCCGAATCACCCCACCACGGAGAGTTTGCCATGTCACCCACACCCCCTACCCTGAATCCGTCACTAGCGGTGGAAAGAATCCGCGAAATTATCGTGGGTCGCCATCTGGAGCGCCTCGAAGGTCGCGTTTCCCGTCTTGAATCCGTCCCGGCAGCCATTGTGCAAAGTCCGACTCCGGATATTTTTGAAGACCGTCTATTGATGACGGAAGCCCGTGTGGAGGCACTTCAAGATCACTTGCAGCGCTTCGAATCTTCCCGTGAAGAGCTTGAGTATGCGGCTGCGATGCAGCGCGAGGATGCTCAGAGGCTTGCACTGCAGATCCATGATATTGCCCGTGAAAAGGCCAATGCCACAGCACTGCCTGCGGTGGAAAAACTGGATCGAAAGCTTGGTGCATGGCTGACCGAGTGGCAGAAATCGCTACAACATAGGCTGGATGACCGTGACCGTGACCTTTCTGCGAGAATGAAGGCAGATCTAGCAGAAATTAAGGAGGGGCTGGAGAATCGTATGATGGATTTGGAAAGTCGTTTGCCGGATAATGTCGGTGATGGCTTTGGTAGGATTGCCGATGCTGCAAAGGCGTTGGCGGAGAGTGCGGCGCTGCTTTCTCGAACTAGGCCACCTGTCGCATGAGCCGGAGTTTCAATCCCATACCCGCCGAAGACGCTGCCGGTGACGCTGCCGGATCGGGATCTCGTAGCAAATGTGCTGTGCCGGAGATTCCAGTATCGGGAGGTGAAATGGGCAAATCCCTGTTTCCGAAATTGGTGCTTTATCCCAGTCTGCCGTCGGTTTCGGAAGGCGATGTGGAAGCTTTTTCGATGCCGTGGCCGGAGCCAGTCGCCGGGTTGCCTTCGAACCCGGAGCTGCGCGACACAAAATTCGCTGAAAGGAAGATCGAGAAACCGGTTTTTCCCGACACGCCGAAGCCGAAGGCACCCGTGCCAGCAAGTCCTTTTACAATAGCGCCCGACCAGAGCGTTCCAGATCCTGTCGCCCAGACGTATTTCACCGCAGCAGCTCCGCTCGAACCAGAATACAGCGACAATGATCTGAAGGAAGCGCTAGCTCCGCTCATGCAGGACGTGGTGCGGGACGTGGTCTATGCCGGGGAGCGCAGCAATGTGGATGCGATGCTGGAGCCGATGTTGCGAGCCACCGTTAGGCGGGCGCTTGCTGAGTATAGCCCTGCGAATCGTCCCTTTGAGGCTCCCGGATTCATGGATCGGACGATCTGGCGGATGCAGGCCTTATTTTCTAGCAGCACATATGAGGATGTCTTATTTGAAAAGACCCATCGCTTCCAGGTGGACGAGGTCTTTCTTTTTGACGCGAAGACTTTGGCTCTGGTGTCGTTTGCGAGCTGTGACCCCGCCCGTCATTCCACGGCAAAGCGTGTCGAGAGCTCTGCGCATCGCATTGCAATGAAGCTGCGCGACGAAGAAGGCAATGTCCTGCGCTCGTTCGAGCGAGCGGACGGGAAAAATGTCATTACTGAAATCGGTGAGCACGTGCTGCTTGCCGCCGTGGTGCGCGGCCAGCCAAACGAAGTCATCCTTGCGGATCTTGGATTCTGCCTTCATCGCATCGAGGCGCACTTCAAAGAGCGCTTCGAGCAAGCCGGTTCAGCACTCATGCACGCACTCCAGCCATTTCTCGAGGACTGCCTGCTTATCCAAGCACCGGCTAGTGCCGCCTAGTTCTGCACGGACTTTCGGCTTGCAAGGCTCTAGTGGCCGGGCTATCAAACGTCTAACGAACAAACTCTGTCAAAGGAGAGTGGGTCACAAACCCACTCTTTTGCGTCTATAGAACACTCATACGACCCGCCGGAACCACCGGAGCCAACCATCCTGCCACCATGACCAACGACATCGTCGCCCTCATCGAATTTTACGAAAAAGAAAAAGGAATCGAACGCGCTAAAATCGTCTCCGCGCTCGAGTTTTCCTTCGTTTCTGCGTATCGAAAAATGGTGCCTGGTGCTGATGCTATCGAGATCCTGCGCGCCGAGGTCGATACGAAGAAGGGCAACACCAAGATTTTCGCATCCCTCACCGTCGTCGCGGATGATGACCATCAGGACAAGTTCAACGAGGTTCCTGTGACCCTCGCTAAGAAAAAGGACGCCGAGATCGAGGTCGGTGGCACCCTCGAGTTCAATGTCACACCGAAGGATTTCGGCCGCATCGCCGTGCAGACTGCGAAGCAGACGATGATGCAGCGTCTTCGCCAAGCGGAGAAAGAGATGATCTACGAGGAATTCAAGGACAGGGCGGGCGACGTAGTCTCCGGCACCGTCCGCCGCTTTGAGCGCAACGACGTGATGATCGATCTCGGAAAATTCGAGGGTATCATGCCAAACCGCGAGCGCGTCCAAGGCGAAGATTACAATATTGGTGACCGCATCCGCTGCTACGTCCTTGCTGTTGAGAACGAAGGTCGCGGCCCGGAAATCATCCTTTCCCGCAGCCATCCGAATTTTGTCCGCCGCCTCTTCGAAGCTGAAGTAAACGAGATTTCTGACCACACCGTCGATATCCGCGCCATCGCCCGCGAAGCTGGTTTCCGCACGAAAGTCGCCGTCTGGAGCAACGACCCGAAGGTCGATCCTGTCGGTGCCTGTGTAGGCATGCGTGGTGCGCGTGTGAAAAACATCGTCCGCGAGCTCAACAACGAAAAAGTCGATATCATTCGTTGGAGTGAGGATCCTAGCGAACTCGTCCGCGAGGCGCTTAAGCCAGCCGAACTTATCTCGATCACTCCTGATGAAGCTGAAAAAGTCATTCTCGTGACCGTTAGCGAAGACGATCTCAGCAAAGCCATCGGCCGCAAGGGTCAGAACGCCCGCCTTTCCTCCCGCCTGATGGGCTGGGATGTCCAAGTCCGCAAGGACGAGACCAAGGAAGAGCAGTTCAAGGAGAAGATCGGCGGAGTTGCCCACTCACTTGGAGAGCAACTCGGCATTACTGATGAACTTGCTGAAAAGCTTACTCTCTTCGGAGGTGTTAGCGCGGAAATGATCATCGACATGCCTGTCGATTTCCTCACGGGCGCACTCGAAATAGACGAGGAAGCCGCCACATCGATCTTGGATCGTGCCAAAGCCATCCTTGCCGAAGAAGCGGCACCAGCGGAGGAAGACCTCGCAGCCCAAGACTGATCCATCAGTGGGCAAGCCCCACATTTACAAAAATACAATTTGCCGAATATACCTACTCAAGAACGCCGAATGCCGAAAAAAAGCGATAAATCCACCGAAGATTCCAAGGACGTCCTCGATCTCATCGATGACACCAAAAAGAAGCCTTCACGCAGGCAGCGCCAGAAATTGGAGGCTGAGGCCACCACCGCGCCCAGCAAAGTGGAAGCGGCGAAAGCCAATGCCCTCGACCTTTTTGCCGAAGACGAGAAGCCAAAGGTGAAAAAAAAGAACGCCACGGCGAAAAAGGTATTGGGAAGCATTTCCAAGATCCTTGAGAAAGACGATGAAGATCTGTCACTTGTTGGCGGTCAGGACATCGCTCCTGTCGCTGCGGCAGCTCCGGTTGCCGCTTCTGATGATTCCGATGGCGATGAGTCAGACGATCCAAAACTTATTGTCATCAAGCCACCCATCCTAGTGCCAGATCTGGCGGCAAGGTTGGGTTTGAAGCCTTTCGAAGTCATGGCGGATCTGATCAAGCTCGGGGTGTTTCCTGCGCCCAACCAGCCGCTTGAGCCTGATATCGCCGCACAGGTGTGCGAGATCCACGGATTCCATTTCGAACGTGAGAAACGCGATAAGGAAAAAGGTTTCCACAAGGAAGAGAAGGTCATCGAAGAGCCGGAACTTCCCGAAGAGGAGCCGGAGGACGAACTTAAGACACGTCCGCCCATCGTCACGATCATGGGTCACGTCGACCACGGCAAGACTTCGATCCTCGACTTCTACCGGAAGAGCAAGGTGGTCAGCGGCGAGGCCGGCGGCATCACCCAGCACATCGGTGCCTATCAGGTGACGCACAGCAACCAGGTCATCACCTTCCTCGACACACCGGGACACGCCATTTTCTCCGACATGCGCGAGCGCGGAGCCGCCGTCACTGACATCGCCATCATCGTGGTTGCCGCTAATGACGGGCTCATGCCGCAGACTAAGGAAGCTATCAAGCACGCTCAGAAGGCTAAAAAGACCATCATCATCGCGATCAACAAGTGCGATCTTCCTGCTGCCAATGTGGATCGGGTGAAATCACAGCTCGCGGAAATCGGACTCCAGACCGTGGATTACGGTGGCGACACCGAATTTGCATGCATTTCCGCGCTCAAGGGCGATGGAATGGACGATCTTCTCGAACTCATCGTGCTTCAGGCAGAGGTTCTTGAACTCAAAGCGAATCCAAAGGCTACGACACGTGCAGGCGTAATCGAGGCGCGGGTTGTCCCGGGTCGCGGAACGACTGCCACGGTCATCGTGGAAGCCGGAACGCTCAAAGTCGGCACACCATTCATCTGCGGCCCGTTCTCTGGAAAAGTCCGCTCGCTCATCAACGACCTCGGCCAGCCGGTCAAATGCGCCCTTCCCGGCATGCCCGTGGAAGTCATCGGATTCGAAGAGCTCCCGAACGTCGGCGACCATCTCACCGAGATGAAGACCGAACGCGAGGCCAAGTCACTTGCCACGGAGCGCCAAGATGAGCTCCGCCTCAAGCGTCTCAAGCCGCAGCATAAAAACCGCATGGAGGATCTGTTCTCCAGGGTCAACGACGGCGGCGAAAAGAATCAGCTCAAGATCATCCTCAAGTGCGATGTGCAGGGCTCGGTCGAAGCGATTAAGAAGGCCATCGAGGCCATCGAATCCGACAAGGTAGAAACCCAGTTCATCACCGCCGCTGCGGGGCCGATCACCGAATCGGACATCGCTTATGCAGCTTCTTCGGAAGCGGTGGTCATCGGTTTCAACGTCAAGGTGGATGCCAAGGCGGTGAAATCCTCCAAGGCCGCCGGCGTTGAGATCAAGCTCTACTCGATCGTTTACGAACTCATCGATCAGGTGCGCGAAGCGATGCTGGGTCTTCTCGATCCTCTCACCCGCGAATCCATCATGGGCCATGCCGAGTGCCGCCAGGTTTTCAAGGTCAACAAGGGCAAGGCTGCCGGATGTTTCATCACCGACGGCAAGGTGCACCGCAAGGCGCACGCCCGCGTCATCCGCGGAGGCGTCCCCGTCTTCGACGGCAAGATGTCCACACTCCGCCGCTTCCACGAAGAGGTCGAGGAAGTCCGCACGAACTTCGAATGCGGCATCCGCCTCGGCGAATTCAACGATTACGAGGAAGGCGACATCATCGAGTGCTACAAACTCGAGAAATACGCTCAGGAACTCTAATGGGTAAAAGCTGAAATGCTGAAAAACTGAAATGCTGAAATTTTTTGGCAGTTCGGAACCATTTCAGCTTTTCAGTTTTTCAGAATTTCAGCATTTACCAAACCATGTCCCGCCGCATCGATAGAGTGAACGAACTGCTTCGCCGTGAAATTTCCACGGTGATCCAGCATGATTACGAGTGGAGTGGCAGAATGGTCACGGTCAGCTCTGTGGATGTGACTCAGGATCTGAAAGAAGGAAAAGTCTGGATCGGCGTGATCGGTGGTGCAGCCGCTCCTGTTATTGAAAAGCTCAATAAGGCGCACGGATCCATCCAGAAAGCGGTGATGAAACGCGTGGTGCTGAAATCGACTCCGGTTCTCACTTTCCGTCATGATAATTCCGCAGTGCGCGGAGTGGAGATCGTGAACCTCCTCGAAGAGGTGGATAAACTTCCGAAGGCTCCGGCGGAAGAGGAAGACTGATTTCTTCCGTCAGTGTGGGTAGCGTATCAATTGGCCGCTGCTGCAAGAAGCGATGAGAAGTTGAAGACCGGTGAGTGTCGGCAGCCTGCTGCCGCTTTCCGTGAGACAGCCTGCTGTCCACAGCGGAGGATAAGGAGGCTGCCGACACTCACCGGTGGCTGTGCCACTCGATGCGGTAGAATTTGCGGAGGAATGGATAAGTATGAAGCAATGTCGTGACTATTTCGGCGGCATTGATATCCGGGCTTTTCTGCTACTGCTGTGGGGATGCCACGGATCCTTTAGGTAGAAGATGAGCCTGCGATTGCGGATACCTTGGTGTATGTGTTGGAGGGGGAGTGCCATGAGGTGATGCAGGGAAGGTGCTGGTGGCCGCCGCGCTTTTGCCGGAGCGATGGGCGATGGGTCATATCTGAAGCTTGAGCCGACTGGTAGGGGCTTTCGGAACGGAGAAAATGATCCTATGAAAAATCCACGAACTGAACGAAATGTTGCAATGCGACCAGATCTGCCCCGGATGATTTGCGCGGAAAATGCGTGATGCGACTCCTGAGCCCGAACATGCAAAGGAGCCGGATCTTTGCAGCCGCTCACACAGGATAGGGAAGCTTCCGCAAAGTGGATGAGGGAGTTCGGGTTCAGTAATCACGCCGAGGAAGCCATTTGCGAGAAGTAGATTTATCTACTCCTCCATCGATTCAGCCTCTTCTGCTTTTTTCTCTCCGGATAGATTGGATTGGATTCGGAGGAAAGCGATCTCCTCGATGACGCCGGCCTCTTCAAGATCGACTGCGAGCTTCTTCGCAATGGCGATTTCAACATCAGTCAGCGGCTTGCCTTTTTCCCGAATGGGGCGGATTTCGAGATTGGCGAGAACGGTATCGAGACCGGGCGAGAGAGCGGAATCAATGATTGTGCCGACCTCTGCCATGCTACCCTGGAGGGGGCCGTTGCGGACTGGAGGGAGTTCACCTATTTCGAAGCTCTCCAGAGTATAGAAATCAGGTGTGTAGCCGAGCTTTCGGAAGTTCTCGTAATTCGAGCGAAGGGTGGAACGGATCAGCTGCTCGCGATAGGTTGGCTCCTTGTCGTCATCGGAGTTAAAATATTTTTTCTTAATGCCGAGTCCCTGATCGATGGCAGCTTCAGGATCGAGGCCGAGCTTGTTCGCCTCGGCGATGAGACCGATGGCGCGGATCAGGGATTTTTCCGCATCAGCTGCAGAGAACTGGCGGAAGAAGGAGCTATCGCTGGAGAGCGATTTTAGCTCGGAGACGATGGCGCCGAGTCGCTGTTTTTTCTTCAAATAGTCGATGCTGTAGAGTGCGACGACAATGATAAGGATGGCCGCTGCGGCGCGGGTAAGAATGTAACGCAGGTTCATGATTGGGGCGAATCAGCTTGTCCAGATGGACTTTGGTTTGGGTTTTGGCTTGGGGGCTTCTTCGAAAATGCGCCGCTCGCGGCAATTGAAGATGGCTTCCTCGCGGGAAATAAGCCCGGCGTTAAGGAGGTTTGCAATGCTTTCGTCGATGGTGTGGTTGCCGTCCTTGGCTCCGATCTCCATGAGGCCGACGAGTTGTTCGAGTTTTTGATCCCGGATGCAGGCGCGGATGCCATGGCCGGGGCGCATGACTTCGGTGGCGAGCACGCGCCCCTGCCCATCCGCGCGTGGGATGAGTCGCTGGCAGACGACACCTTCCAATACGCTGGCTAACATGGTTACGATCTGAGGCTGCTGATCTCCGGGAAAGACATCTACGAGACGATCAATGGTCTGGGGCGCGTCCGCGGTGTGCAGGGTCGCTAGCACGAGGTGTCCGGTTTCCGCAGCGGTCAAGGCGATGCGAATCGTCTCCAAATCGCGTAGCTCGGATACGACGATAACATCCGGATCCTGGCGCAGGCACTGACGCAGGGCTTTGGGGAAACTCTTGGTATCGCTGCCTACCTCGCGCTGTTTGATGAGGCAGGAAGAATGTTGGAAGACGTATTCGATGGGGTCTTCTAGGGTGATGATGATCCCGTTTCGGCTGTTTGAAATTTCCTGCACCATGGATGCGAGGGTGGTTGATTTCCCTGATCCGGTAACGCCGGTGATGAGCACGAGTCCACTGCGGATGCGGCAGAGATCGTGGATCACGGGGAGGTGCCCTAGGTTTTCCAGAAGCGGAATTTTCTCACTGATAAAACGAAATGCAGCCTCCGTATTTCCGCGAACGATGTGGACGTTCCCTCGGAAACGTCCCACGCCTGCGACCTGAAGTGCGTAATCGAGCTCCTTTTCATCCTCTAGGGTAGAACGTTGCGACTCAGTGAGTGTGTCAAGAATGAGACTCCGGACGCTTGCGGGATCGAGCGATTCATCATCTAGGGAGACGAGGGAACCGTTCACGCGGGCGCAAGCGGGAGCGTATGCACTGAGGTGAAAGTCGGAGCCTCCCCTCTCGATGGTTTCTCGCAGATATTCGGTAATTTCGCGTGGCATGAGTCGTGTGGTTTTTAGCTGATGCCACGCATGGCACGGTCTAGATCCTGCGGACGCGAGCATGCGCCACGTGCGACTTCGAGTTCAAGGTATCCCTGTTTTACTGAGGCGACGAGATAGTCGAGGGAGGAGCAGTTCGAGGTGGAGCCGGAATTGGAAAAGTGATCCTGCAGATCGGCCATACGGGATTCGAGGATCCAGCGGCGGGTGGCTGCCTCGTTTTGGAAGTATTCGAGTGCGGGGAAAAGTCCACCGCCTGCCTTGGGGAGAAGCTGCTGGGACATGACTCCGATTAACTGAGATGCGAGCAAATGAAGGGCACCGCCTCCTCCGCAGCCGAGGAGGTGAGTAAAGCGATCCACCGTTTCCACTACACTACTGCTATGCATTGTGGAGACGACAAGGTGGCCTGTCTCTGCGGCATGGAGCGCAGTTTCCGCAGTTTCCGCGTCGCGGATTTCCCCGATGAAAAGCACATCGGGACTCTGGCGAAGAGCAGAGCGAAGGCCGGTAGCAAAGTCTTTGGAATCAAGCCGGATCTCGCGTTGGGAGAAGAGTGAGTTATCGCTTTCGAAGAGAAATTCGATGGGATCTTCCAAGGTGACGATATGTCGGCACATGTGCTGATTCACCCAGTTCAGGCAGGAGGCGACGGTGGTGGATTTTCCAGATCCGGTAGGACCCGTGACGAGGATGAGACCATTTTTACGCTGCATCCAAGATTGGAGAATTTCCGCTGGCATGCAGAGCTCGGCGAGATCCGGAATCTCGCTATTGATGGGGCGGAGAACGGCGGCGAGACGATCAAGCGTATGGTAGAGATTGACACGCAACCGACTGCCTTCCGGGATCTGCCAGGAAACATCGGTTTCCTTCACTGTCTCGTGATCGACCCCACAGCTTTTCCAAAGATCCTCCAACCCGGTGCGCGGTATGGGTCCCGGATGCAGCACGACCACATTCCCCTCCCGACGGATGCGGGGCGGCTCGCCCTCGACGAGGAACACATCCGTCGATTCATAGCGGAATGCGTCTCGAATAAGCTGGTGAAGGGCGTTGTCCATGAAAGGTGGATTGAATTTGGAACTCTAGCTGAGAACCCTAGGCCATTGGTTCGGCGAATGAAAAGAAAAAGACCGACTTACGAAGATTTAACAAAGCCAATACATTGTTCGGGGTCTGTTCGAGGTAAGGAGTCGCATCACGCATTACCCCCGAAAATGGTACCGGGTTTCATCGGGGGCAGAGGCGCTTCATTGTAATATTCCCCCACCATCAAATCCGCCTTCATTTTTCTCCTACCGCAGCGGAAAATTTCTCTTAGGATGCGGGGGTGCCACGGATCCTTTTGGTAGAAGATGAGCCTGCGATTGCGGATACCTTGGTGTATGCGCTGACCGGGGAATGCCATGAGGTGAATCATGTGCTGACGGGGGCGGAAGCGCTGGAGATGCAGGCGGGTGCGCCGCATGATCTGGCGATTCTGGATGTGGGGCTGCCGGATATGACAGGGTTTGAGCTTTGCCGGAAACTGCGTGAGAAATGGGAGATTCCTATCCTTTTCCTGACGGCGAGGGATGACGAACTGGATCGGGTGCTGGGCTTGGAAATTGGTGGGGACGATTATGTGACGAAGCCGTTTTCACCGAGGGAGGTGGCGGCGCGTGTGCGGGCGATTTTGCGGAGGAGTTCGGGAGGTGTGGTGGAGAAGAAAGCGGAGAGCGGGGAGGTTTCAGGGTTGAGTTTGGATAATAGCTCGAAGCGGATTATTTGTGGCGGGGTGCGGTTGGATCTTACGGCGCATGAGTTTAAGTTGGCTTCGGTGTTGATTAGGCATCCGGAACAGGTTTTCTCGCGGGATCAGCTGCTGGAACATGCCTGGGATGATCCGGGGGCGGTGACGGATCGGACAGTGGATGCGCATGTGAAATCGCTGCGTGCGAAGCTGCGTGCGGCGAAAGCTGGGGCGGAGGAGTTGATCACGACGCGCAGGGGACTGGGCTATGCGTATTCACCGGAGGGTTGCTGAGTTATGCGTCTGACCCGAATCACCCTGGCGATCATCGCGCTGATCATTCTGGCGGGTTTCAACTTGCTGGTGCGCAAGCAGCTTGCGGAGGTGGAGCCGCAGCTTTTCCAAGCGACCGAGGAGGCGATGGTGGATGCGGCGAACATCATGGCGGTGTTTGCAGAGAGGGAATTCACGGACGGGGCGTTCGATGCCTACCGATTTCGTGAGGTGATGGAGGAGGTGCACGGCAAGGAGCTCCGGGCGGAGATCTTCAACCACAGCAAGGAGGATGTGGGCATGGATTTCTATGTGACGAATGCGGAGGGGATCGTGCTGTTCGATTCCGGATTTCCCGAGAGAGAGGGTGAGGATTTTTCGGAACAGAACGATGTGTATCTGACGCTTTCCGGGAAATACGGTGCGCGTAGTAGTAGGATGGTGGAGGATGATGATACGAGTTCGGTGCTATATGTGGCGGCGCCGATTGGAGATTCGCAGAGGCCGATCGGGGTGTTGACCGCCTACAAGCCTCAGGCGGATGTGCTGCCGATCATCCGGCGCAGGTTTTCGGAGATCTGGTGGGGCACTGGGTTGGTGGGGGGAGGTATCCTTTTCTGCGTGGGCGTGGTTTTTATCTGGCAATACCTGCCGATTAGTAAGCTGACGGAATATGCCCGCGACATCGAGAAAGGGAAGCGGACGCCGTTGCCTTATCTGGGCTTGGGAAAAGAGGTGAATACCTTGGCGCGCGCCTTGGAATCGATGCGTGAGTCGCTGGAGGGCAGGCGTTTTGCGGAGCGCTATGTGCAGACGCTGACGCATGAGATGAAGAGTCCGCTTGCGGCGATACGCGGGGCGTCGGAGTTGCTAGACGAGGATGCGGAGACGATGTCGCTGGAGGATAGGCGGAGGTTTCTTGGGAATATTTCCGCAGAGACTTTGAGGGCGGATCGGCTGTTAGGGAAATTGCTGGAACTCTCGGTGCTGGAGGGTAAGGCGGAGCTGGATGTGGCGGAGGATACGGATTTGGGTGGAATCGTGGAGCGAGTGGTTTCGGAATCCGGCGCGATGGCGGATCTATCTAAGGTGACGCTTTCTTTGCTAGATGTGGGGAATCGGAAGGTGAGAGGGGATGCGTTCATTCTGAAGGCGGCGGTGACGAATTTGTTAGAGAACGCCATCGATTTTTCGCCAGAAGGCGGGGTGGTTTCCGTGAAGGTAGAAACGGTCGGGGGCTATCATCGTGTGGTGGTCGAGGATGAGGGTGAGGGCATTCCTGAGTATGCGAAGGAGAAGGTTTTCGATAGATTCTTTTCGCTCAGGCATCTGCGCAAGGGTCGGAAAGGGACAGGGCTTGGGCTGACTCTGGTGAAAGAGGCGGCGGAGCTGCATCAGGGGAAAGTTTCGCTGGAGGCGAATGAGCCGAAAGGGACGAGGGCGGTGCTGGAGATTCCGGTGGGGTGAATTTGCGGAATTTTCATGGGAACTTCATAAAACGATCACGGGGATGGCCTGCACTTGGGTCATCCAATGCACGGCATCCTTTCACCATCTGCTTCTAGTCTCACTGCTCCTTCTGGACGCGAGATCGCGCGGGTGGCGCTGATCGCGGCGGTGGGTTTCGGGCTCTATGGGCTGACGGTCGGCTGGTGGAGGTCTCCGGTGATGGGTGCATATGTGGCGGTGAAGATGCCTCTGCTTATTGCGCTGACCCTGGCTTTCAACGGGCTGCTAAACGGGCTTCTGGGTATGTTGCTTGGAAGTGGGCTGGGCTTCCGCCAATCGCTGCATGCGCTGCTGAGTGCGTTTGCAATTTCCGGGGTGATCCTCGGGTCTGTGGCTCCGGTGACGTTTTTCCTGGCGGTGAATGTGCCTGCTCCGGATTCGCCGCAGGCGGCTTCTGCTCATTCGGGCTACTTGCTGGCGCATGTGCTTCTGATCGGCTTGGCCGGGGTGACGGGGGTGGTGCGGTTGGGGAAGCTTTTGGAATCGTATTGCAGCACCAAGGCGGTGGCGCGGATGACGCTTGCAGCTTGGTTGGCGGGGAACGCGTTCCTTGGCATGCAGTTTTCATGGATCCTGCGGCCGTTCTTTGGAACGCCAAAGCTTGAAGTGGCGTTCCTGAGGGACGAACCGATGCAGGGAAGTTTTGTCGAGGCCGTGTGGGGTTCGCTGGTGCGCGTGGGAGGTGGGTTGGAGCCTGTAGTCTATTTTTTCATCACGGGTGCGGTCGCGCTCGTGGCTTTCATTTTTATCCAGAACCAAAAAACGAACAAGAAACCGAGACCATGAACCAAGAACCTAACAACCCGATCCCCGCCAATCCCGCGACACCGCCGCCATTAGCTCCGCCGCCCGAACCCATTCCCGACAAGCCGGGCATGCGCGATCTCTTCGAGGCTTTGCTGCGCCGCCCTGCGGAACTCGCACGTCATTCGGCATGTGATGAAGGCTCCACGATGCTGCGCTTCGCCCTGATCGCGGTGGTTTCGATTTTGGTCTATGGCTTTGTGCTCGGGACTTTCGCCTATGGGAAACAGCTATGGGCGGCGCCGCTGAAATTGGGTGGAGGCCTGTTGTTCGCCGGGCTGATCTGTTTCCCTAGCTTCTACATTTTCTCAAGTCTCGCTGGATCGAGGGCATCGGCCTCGAAGATGGCGGCACTGCTGGGAGGCATGCTCGCGCTTGCGGGTTTGCTGCTGCTGGGTTTTGCGCCGGCGCTGTGGATTTTTGCTCAAGGAACGGCTTCGTTTGGCTTCATGGGCTGCCTGGCCATTGCATCATGGTTGATCGCGCTGCTGTTCGCGTTTAAATTTCTGCGGACGGCGATGGGTGAGACCGGAGCCTCACAGAAAGCGCCGCTGGTGGTCTGGTATGTGATTTTCCTGCTGGTGACGCTCCAGCTATCGACCAGTCTGCGGCCTATCCTCGGGACTTCTGATAAGCTGTTGACGACGGAGAAGAAATTCTTCCTCCAGCACTGGGGGGAGACGATGGGTGAAACGCTTGGCGAAACAAAGGAAGCCAAAAAAGAAGCAGAGCTGAGCAGTGACCCAACGCAGAACCCTTTTGTTCCGCAACGGTAAGTCGCTCAGAGAAGAGCGACGAACTCGCCGGTGAAGCGCACGCATTCGCTGTCGTTTTCGGAAATGACGACATCGAGCGCTAGGCGTGCCTTTCCTCGTGTAGACAGGGTTTTGCGGAGGTGTTTAAGTTGTTCCTTGTTTGGGATGCCGCATGTGGCGCGGATTGCACCGGTGACTGGGCGGAGGTATTCGATGCTGCTGCGCCGGACGACGATGTGGATTTTACGATCACCGAGAGCCGTCCAGAGAGCGCAGTAACCCGCGAGGGTGGCCATGGTGGCGAGGCTGCCTCCGAAGGCGGTGCCGAGGTGGTTGTGGTTCGGCTCCAGCGGTGCGGTGAGGATGAGATTCTCGGAGCTGCAGCTTTCCACAAGAATGCCCATGGCGCGGGTGAGGGGTATTTCCGAGTGGAGGAAGTCTTCGAGGGTTTTCTCCGGGGCTTCCTTTCGCATGGAGGAAATGTTGCCTGTTTCGGGGTGTTGCTGCAAGTTTGCGAGGAAATGATCGAGGTGGTGTGTGGCGTGATCCGTGATGGCGAAGGCAGGGTGCTGGCTTGCCGGCGATCTGCGGAAAGGCATCTGGGCGGCTTGTGGGAGTTTCCGGGAGGGAAGGTGGATGCTGGGGAAAGCTATGAAGCTGCCTTGGTGAGGGAACTCATGGAGGAGTTGGCGATTTCTGTGGAGGTGTCGGGACAGGTCGGGGAGCCGGTGGTGTGGTCGGATGAGAAAGTCACGATCAGGTTGACGGCATTTTTCTGTGAAATTTCCGAAGGGCAACCCGTGGCGATCGATCATTCGGAGATCCGCTGGTGCAGGCAGGAGGAAATGGAGCGATTGGACTGGGCGGAAGCCGATTTGCCGATCCTTGAGACGCTTCGCTGTTCTTTTTGACAAGGGCACCGGTGCGGGGTTATGTCGCGTCCCCGATTTTCATCCCACATACAATATGAGCGAAACGACTGCAGAAAAACACGTATTCCAGGCGGAGATCCAACAGCTTCTCGAGCTGGTGGTTCACTCACTCTACACGGACAAGGACATTTTCCTCCGGGAGCTGATCTCGAACGCCTCCGACTCGATGGAAAAAGTGCGCCACCTCGAGGGCACGGAAAAGGACATCAAGGACGCGGGCGACGACCTTCAGATCACTCTGGAGCTGGATAAGGAAGCAAAGACCATCACCCTCACCGACCGTGGCGTGGGAATGACGCACGACGAGCTTGTGGAAAACCTTGGTACGATCGCCCACTCGGGGACGAAGGCGTTCCTTGAGCAGATGAAGGAAAGCGGAAGCAATGCCTCAGGTCTGATTGGCCAGTTCGGTGTTGGTTTTTACTCGGCTTTCATGGTGGCTGACAAGGTGGAGGTATTCAGCCGCTCCTGGAAAGCTGGTGCGGAAAATCTCCGTTGGGAAAGTGATGGAAAAACTGGCTACGAGATCGAAACGGTCGATGAGCTGCCGCGCGGCGTGAAAATCGTGCTGCACCTGAATGAGGGCAGTGCGGATTTCGCGGAAGAGTTCCGGGTAAAAGGCCTGATCGAGCGTTACAGCAATTTCGTCGGTTTCCCGATTCTGCTCGACGGTAAGCGCATCAACGAGGTCGAGGCACTGTGGCTGAAGAACAAATCCGAGGTTAGCGATGAGGAATACAAAGCTTTCTACCAGTTCGCCTGCAAGGGATTCGATGAGCCTGCCTACCGCCTGCACTTCGCTGCGGATGCGCCGATCACGATCAACGCGCTCATTTTCGCCCCGGGCGAGAATCCTGAGAAAATGGGCTTTGGCAAGGTCGATGGCGGTGTCGCGCTTTACTGCAAGAAGGTGCTAATCGATCCCGAGCCGAAAGGTCTTTTGCCGGAGTGGCTACGTTTCGTGAAAGGTGTGGTCGATAGTGCTGATCTTCCCCTGAATATTTCCCGCGAAACCATGCAGGACAGCGCGCTTGTGCAGAAGCTCAACAGCGTGATCTCGAAGCGCATCATCAAGATGTTCGAGAAGGAGGCTGCGGCCGATCCTGAGAAATACCGTGCGTTCTACAAAAAATTCGAGCGCTTTTTCAAGGAAGGCATCGCCACGGACTACGCGAACAAGGACGCGCTGGCGAAGCTGCTGCGTTTCGAGACCTCGATGACCGAGGCTGGAGAGGTTTGCAGCCTGACGGATTATGTAGGGCGCATGAAGGATGGGCAGGAGAAAATCTATTTCCTCATCGGCCAGAATCGCGACCAGATCGAGAGCGGGCCTTACGTCGAAGCTTTCAAGGCTCGTGGCCTAGAGGTGATCTACTTTATGGACGCGGTGGACGAGTATATTGTCGATTCGCTTGGTGAGTTCGATGGCAAGAAGCTCTCTTCCGTCCGCCACGCTGGTGTAGATCTCGAAGACGTTGTTGCGGATGCCGAGGCGCTTTCGGAGGAGGAAACGGAAAAACTCTGCGAATTCCTCAAAATGGAACTCGGCGATGCAGTCACGAAAGTTTCCAGCGGAAAGCGCCTAGTGGATAGCCCAGTGATCGCCCTCGTGCCTGAGGACGGGATGAGCCCGCAAGTGCGTCAGATGATGAAGGCCATGGACGAGAATTTCAAAGACGAGGTGAAAGTGGAGCTGGAGATCAATCCACGCCACGCGCTCGTTAGGAAATTGTCTGAAATTCGCGATAGTAATCCGGATGTGGCGAAACTTGTCGCTGCACAACTCCTAGACAACGCCCTGATTTCGGCAGGTTTACTTGATGACGCCCGTGAAACGATCAGGCGCATGAACAGCCTGATGGAAAAAGCGATGGGCTGAAGCGCGGAAACCCCATGTGAATAACATGGGAAGATCCTGTAATGGCGGCTGGGGAGACCCGGCCGTTTTGCGTGTTTACCTGAGTTTCTTCTGCTATGGCAAGGCAATGGGCTTTTCTGAGTCCTTCCAGCGATATTTGGATACTTGTCGCGATTCTGTGAATAACTTGTGGATTGGGGCGAAATTTTTGATGATCTTTTGCTGAAATAGTGAAGTTGACGTCACCGTAAATAAAGATTATCGGTAATTTCCGCTGAAAAAACCACGTTAGCCCACTCATGAAAGCCAAGAATCTACTATTCACTATTGCCGCCGGACTTCTTCCGTTTTCCGGTCATGCCGCCGAGCAACCGAGGCCTGGGGACGACATTGAAGTCATCAAAAAAGCAGCACTAGGAATCGATACGCTCATTGCTTCATTTTACCGGAAAAAGAATCTTCCTGTGCCGGCGGTCACGGATGATGCGACTTTCATAAGAAGAGCATTCCTTGTCGGAACTGGACGTATCCCGACAGCGGAGGAGGCTTTGTCTTTTCTGGAAATTGAGGATGATACGAAACGTGCTGCTTTGGTGCAATATCTGGTGAATTCCCCGGGTTATTCCAGCCACATGTCGAACTGGGCATTCGATCTCCTTCGCCTGAGAGATACCAAATCCGGCGGGTATAACTTCCAAGCCTATCGCCATTGGGTGCGCACCGCGATGCAAGACAACGTGCCATGGGATGAGTTTGTCGAGCAGTTGCTGAGTTCATCCGGTAACGGCTGGGATCCTGAGACGGCTTCGGTGGGTTATTACACCATCGACCGTGGTATGCCCTTGGATAATTTGGCCAATAGCATGCGCATTTTCCTCGGCACCTATATGGAATGTGCACAATGCCATGATGATCCTTTTGGCGACACCGAGCGCATGGATTTCTATAGCCTTGCCGCCTTCACAGAAGGACAGAGTGAGCTTAACGCAGGTGCATTCAGGAAAATTTACGGGGAAGCGCGTGAGAACCGAGTCGAGGATCCCCTTGCATTCCGAGTGGCTAATTTCATCAATGATGAGGTATATGGACTTTCCCTCTCCGGCGGCGGAGATGGCAGGATCAAGCTGCCTTCGGATTACCAATACCGTGACGGGAGCCCAGGGGAAATGGTTGGAGGAAGAACTCCTTTCGGTAAGTCAGTCAGGACTTCGGATCGTGATAATGACGGACAAGGGCGGGAGAAGCTCGCTGAATGGGTCATCACAAAAACCGGACCACAATTTCCCGGCGTGATCGCTAACCGCATGTGGGAGCGCATCATGGGTAAAGGGATTTATGAACCAGTAGATCAGTATATAGATTCTGATAAGACCGTCTATCCAGAGCTTACTAGATACATCACGCAAGTGATGGTTGACCTCGATTACGACCTCCGTGCTTTCCAGCACGTGTTGCTGCTTACGAAGACGTTTCAATTTGCGACCAACCCTAATCCTTCGACACTCGTTGGTGGTGATGATTTCCACGGACGCAAGATCGAGCGCCTCACTTCCGAGCAACTCTGGGACTCACTTATTACCCTTTCTGACGGAAATCCTGACCTCAAGCCGATCCGTAAGCCGGATATGCGGGTGAATCTCGCAGGAACCATATTGGCAAATACTGATATCGTTACATTTACCGATGAGTTCCTTTCGATGAAGACGGAGAAGGAAGTTAGAGCCCGTTTCAATGAGCTCATGGACATGGTCGGAGGCGGCAAAAAGGGCAAAAATAACCGTGGTTCTGATGATGACATGATGATGGGTGGCTCCACTGGCAATAGCTACGGCAAAGATGCACCGGTGCGTGCCTCAGAACTGCCCTCTCCAGCTCCACAGGATCACTTCCTCTACACCTTCGGAGCATCCGGAAGGGAAGTGGTAGGAGATGCCAGCCTTGAACCAAATGTCGGCCAAGTGCTCACGATGATGAACGGATTCGTTCAGCGTAAGCTCGTGAACAACAACGGAGCCCACCTCTACAAGAGCCTTCAAGGTGCAGATACCGATGAGGAGCGTATTAGAAGGGTTTACGTTGCTATTTTAAATAGACCTCCAAACAAGGAAGAACTGGACTGGATGCTCGAAGAGCTAGACGCACAAGGTGAAGACGGATTCCGTAACATCGTTTCCGCTCTCGTGATGTCGTCGGAATTCCTTTTCCTTCAATAACTCATCTCAAAACCTAAAGACCTAAGATAATGAAACAGTTTCTTAATAAAGCCGACGAGCCGACTCGCCGCCAGTTCATGACCAACGCAGCGAGGGCTTACCTCGGTGTGCATCTCTTCCCCATGCTCGGGCCATCGATCGCAAGTGCTGCTGCTGAAGGAGCCTCGAAAGGCGCTAAAGCAAAACATGTCATCTACCTATACATGGCGGGCGGCATGAGCCATCTCGATACATTCGATCCTAAGCCGGCTAATAAAGAGAACATGGGGCCTGTTAAGACCATCCAGTCTGTGGCAGATGTCGAACTCAGCGAATACTTGCCGAACACTGCCAAGGTGACTGACAAGATGTGTATTATCAACTCTCTGACTTCCACACAGGGAGCACATGAGCAAGGTAACTACATGATGCACACGAGTTACTCGCCGCGTGGCACTATTACCCACCCAGCTCTTGGCTCTTGGGTTATGAAACTCGGAGGAAAACTCCATCCCGAGCTGCCAGGTTTCGTGACGATCAACTCTGGTGCAAAAGCCGGAAACGGTGGCTTCTTTGGAGCTAAATATTCGGCTGCACCTATCGGACGCCCTACTGATGGTCTTCAGGACTCGACCAAGCCGAATGTTGTTACGGATGAGTCCTTTGATCGCAGGCTCGCTCTTGCAGATAAGCTCAACACACAATTCCACTCGCGCTATCAGAATACAGACGTAAAAGCATACGAAGAACTCTACAAGGATGCGATCTCTCTGATGAATTCAGAGGATCTCAAGGCCTTCGATCTAGGCCAAGAGGATAGCGCTACTCGTAAACTCTATGGCGATGGGCAGTTCGCTCAAGGCTGTCTCCTTGCACGTCGCCTTGTGGAGCACAAGGTGAGGTTCGTAGAGGTGCAACTGGGCGGTTGGGACACGCACGTGGACAATTTCACTGCGGTTGCGGCACGCTGTAAGGAATTTGACCAAGCATATGCGGCTCTACTTACCGACCTAGAAAAACGCGGCTTGTTGAAAGATACTCTCGTTGTAGTCGCTACTGAATTTGGCCGCTCTCCGGAGATCAAATCAAACCACAAGGACGGACGCGATCACCATCCTTCTGCCTTCAGCTGCGTTCTCGCAGGTGGCGGAGTCAATGGTGGCCAGAAATACGGAGAGACCGACAAGGGCGGTAACAAGGTCGTCAGGGACAAAGTTACAGTGCCGGACTTCAATGCGACCATCGCCTACGCGCTTGGCCTGCCGCACGATCTTGTTCTGATGTCTCCATCGAAACGCCCTTTCCAGATCGCCGACAAGGGAACTCCTGTGACTTCGATCTTCGGGTAAGCTTTCCGCGCGTCGCTGCCCCGTCTCGGGGCAGGCCGTGGAAGCTGCGTGTCTCGCAGCTACGGCCAAGGATGGCGTGGGTAGCGACCTGCTAGTTCCTTTTTCATCTGTGGGTAGCCGTTTGCCCAGAAGTTCGGGATGTCCTTGGTCATCTGCCACGGGCGTTGGTTAGGGGCGAGAATGTGGACGAGCAGGTGGATACGCCCTTCGCAGATGGTGGGCGTGCGGTTGGTGCCGACGAGTTGGGCGACTTTCGCCGAGCAAAACGGATCGTTTTCTGGGTGATAAGTGAGCTTGGGCGTGTGACCGGAAGCCAGTCTGATGCGTTCTGGACAATGAGTGTCAAGTAGGTGGCGCTGGTGGGATGAAAGCCAGTCGTTGAGCACCGGCCAGACGAGGGCTTCTTTGATTTCCTTGTATGAGACTGCGCCGTGGCAGATCTGGGAGATGGCGGCGATGCGGTCTTCTTGCGTCCAGGTTGGCATTTCTAGCTCTGGCATCCATTTGGATATGCAGGCGAGACGGTGGGTGAATTGCTCAACTTGGGCGTCCCAGTTTTTCAAGACTAGCTCGCCCGAGATCACCCGCGAGGCGAGGATTTCCGCTGCGGCATCGGGGGGAACGTTCTGATCGGTTTCCTTGCTTTCGAGGACGAGGTCGCGGAATTTTTTTTGCTGGCGACGGACGACTCTTCTACGGGATTCATCGTAGGAAGCTCCATCGCTAGTGGCGATGTCCTCGGGGAAGAGTTCCTCCAGCCATGGTAGCTCGATGGCGGTGGCGAGGCGGAGGTGGGTGATGGTTTCTCGGGCTTCCACCTCCGTGATTTCACAGGCGACGAAGGCCGCGGACTTGCGGGCGCAGGATTGGTCGTCAAGTTTTCCCCGGCGATTTCCGACGAGGCGGCAGGCGAGGTTTCCTTGGGAGAGGCGGATGCCGAGTTGGTCGGAGAAGGCGGAGAGGATGGCTTTGGCGACGGCCTCATGCCGGGAGTTGAAATCGGGGGACGATCCGGAACCTCCGCGCAGGGCAAGCAGGCGGCGGAAGATCTGGGCGGTATCGCGGGAGCCGCGTGCGTGGATGCCGAGCTGGGACAGGCGGCGGGGGTCGAAGTTCATCGCCTCGGCGGATGAGAAGGCGCGGTATTCTCCGGCGAAGTCCGAGGGGTCATCGGGGAAGATGAAGTCCTTGCGTGATTCGCCGCCTTTGCCCTTTGGAAAAATGCCTTCGCCTTGCACGACGGCGGCGATGAAGGCGGTTTCCGCGAAGCAGCCGAATTTTTCCCCGGCGAGGAGGAGACGAGCGAAGCGTGGTTCGAGGGGGAAGGCGGCCATTTCCCTGCCGATGTCTGTGAGGTGGTTTTCCTGATCGGTGGCGTGGAGCTGGCGGAGGAGGGTTTCGGCTTTTTCGAGAGAGGCTTCGGTGGGGGCGTCGAACCAGCGGAAGTCGCGCGGTTCGGAGGTGCCTGCGTCTTTGAGGAGCAGGATGGCTTCGGCGAGGTCGATGCGGTGGACTTCCGGGGTCTCGAATTCCTCGCGGCGTGAGTGGTCGGTGGTCGACCAGAGGCGCAGGCAGCGGCCGGGTGCGGTGCGTCCTGCGCGGCCTGCACGCTGGTCGGCGGCGGCG
This sequence comes from Akkermansiaceae bacterium, assembly GCA_030725745.1. Taxonomy (GTDB): domain Bacteria; phylum Verrucomicrobiota; class Verrucomicrobiia; order Verrucomicrobiales; family Akkermansiaceae; genus Luteolibacter. The sequence continues at coordinate 15,097 of JANRFH010000051.1, read as the reverse complement.
CGGGAGATTTTGCGGATGAGCAGGGTGTTGATGCCCCGCCGGGGATCGAAGGCGGAAGCGCGGGCGAGGCCGGTATCGATGACGGTGCGGACGCCGGGTATGGTGAGGGAGGTTTCGGCGACGTTGGTGGAGACGATGATTTTTGGTTTCGCTGAGGGGGCGATAGCGCGTTCCTGTTCTGCCGGGGGCAGTGCCGAGTAGAGGGGGAAAATATCGTAGGGTCTGCAGGCGGAGATATTGCCGAGAACTTCGATGGTGCGGCGGATTTCGTGGGTGCCTTGGAGGAAGATCAGGATGTTTCCGGGATCTGGCATGGCGATGGCCTCGCGGGTGAGCGCGGCGACCTGATCCCAGATCGGGACTTCGCGTGGCGGGCCAGCCTGGCGGTGGTTCTGCGGCTGGCGGTGGGGGCGGTGCAGGATCTCGACGGGGAAAGTGCGGCCACCGGCGGTGAGTTTTTTCACCGGAGCCATGTAGGTGGTGAGGTTGTCCGTTTCCAAGGTGGCGGACATGACGATGAGGCGCAGATCCGGGTGTGCGTTTTCCTGTAGATCCAGGCAACGGGCGAGGGCGATGTCCACGGCGAGGCGGCGCTCGTGGAACTCATCGAAGATGACGGCGGAGACGCCATCGAGGTTCGGGTTTTCCTGGAGGATGCGCTGGAAGACCCCGTCGGTGAGGTAGAGGATTTTCGTGTCGCGTGTGTATTTCGCATCGAAGCGTACGGCGTATCCGGTTTCTTTGCCGAGCTGAACATTGCGGTTTTTTGCGACGAATCCAGCGAGCAGGCGGGCGGCCATGCGGCGTGGCTCGATGACGATGACGCGGCCTTTGATTTCCGGAAGGTCAGCGATGATGCCGGGGACTTCTGTAGATTTTCCTGAACCGGTGGGTGCGGTGAGGAGGATGCGATCGTTTGCGGCAGCGGCTGTGCGTAGCTGTGCCGAGATTTCGTGGATGGGGAGAGTCACGAACCTTCCGGCAAGGCTTCTCCCGTGGGGCCGACGGCCTGCTCGGCGGGAGGCGGTGTGATGATGTCCACTGGCGCACCGTTCGGCGCGTAGGGGAGGCGAGATGTGGCGAGCCAATCGCCGGGCGATAGTTCGTTCCGTATGATCAGGATTTCGCTGTTTGACCAGACGGGTAGGATGTCGGTCTTGACGATTTCTAGGGCGTCGCGGTCGATGAGGTAGATCCTGTTTAGGCCGCGCATGGCGGTGCGGGGGATTACATAGACATCGTCGAGTATGATGCCCTTAACTGCGGCGCGCATAGGCTGACCGATGTGTAACTCGGGGAGTTGGGAGTTGAGGCTGAATGGATCGTCGATGCGGGCAATGGCGAAGAGCTCGCGTGAATCGGGATCGAGGGTGCCTTCCGTGCGGACAATTGTGGCCTTCCACTGATGCTCGGTAGGAAGTGTGGGATCGCGGAGTGCATCGGTGAGGACAACTTCTACCGGCTTGTCGTTTTCATCGGTGGGAAGATCGACGAAAGGCAGCTGGGAGGGGGCGAGTGGGAGTCGAATTTCAGCGGTAGCAGTTCCGAAAACTTCGCCTAGCTGAGTGGTGGCTCCCACGGCTTGTCCGAGACCGATGAGGCGTTGCTGCACGCGGCCATCGAAGGGGGCTTTGACTTTGGCGCGTTCGAGGTTGCGAGAGGCCTGGTCGAGATCGGCTTTTGCTGCGCTTACGTTTGCCTCAGCTTCGCGGAGCTGGGGGACTCGCAGAACCAGCTGCGAAGGCTCTTCTTCGTAGCCGATGTCCTGCCAGTTGAGGCGGGCTTGTTTTGCACGAGCCTGCTCTTGGATGAGGGCTGCTTCGGCGCGGGCGAGACGGGACTCGGTGGCGAGGACGGCGGTGGAGAGATCTGCGGGGTCGAGTTCGAGGAGAATTTCTCCTTCTTTGAAAAAGGCACCGTCTTCGAAGCCTGGATGGACTTTGATGACTGTACCTGAAACGAGCGGAGTGATGGTGGTTGCTTGTTGGGATTTAATTTCGCCTTGGGTTTCGAGAGTGATTTGGTAGGAGGTGGGATTGAGGACTGTTTTCTCCGTTTTGATGCGCTGGATCGCATGATGGGAGGGTTTCGGTGTCTCCACAGGGATACCGAGTATTTTCCACAAAATGAAGCCGATCACCAAGATGGCGACGGGGATGGCGGCTCGAAAGAGGATTTTCATGGAGGCGTAGGAATATCCGCGAGGAAAAGGGTTTTTCCAACTACGAATGTGAGGGGCTGGATATTACAGATGGGAAAAAATGTTGTATCTAAAAGATGTTGGTTGCGGGCTTAGGAGGTATTGCGCACAAGAGGAATTGCCTCCGCTGTGCTGCGTCTCTGCGGTGTGCGCTGCGCGGAAGGAATGATTTTCTTGCTAGCGCTCGAAGGGCAGTCAAACCCGTTGCTTTGCAAAGGGTCTTTCCCCTCTAAACGCCATCACCCCAGCCCAGATGAACTGGGCTGGGGTGATGGCGGGCAGAGAGGGATTCGAACCCTCGGTAACATTGCTGCTACACACGCTTTCCAAGCGTGCTCATTCGACCACTCTGACATCTGCCCTTGGAGGGCGGGACGCTAGGGGGGGCGGGGATGGTGGGCAAGCTCATTTTTTGATGAAATGAGCAGAGGAAGGGTCACCAGGTGGAAAGGCCGGTGGTTTGATCAAGGCCGTGCATGATGTTGAAAGACTGGACGGCTTGGCCGCCTGCGCCTTTGCCGAGGTTGTCTTCGGCAGACATGAGGATGACTCGGCCGGTGCGTGGGTCGGTTTCGTAGCCGATGTCGATGAAGTTCGTGCGGGTAACGAGCTTGGTATCGGCGGGTTTTCCTCTGCCGAGGAGGCGGACGAAGGAGGCGTTTGCGTAGGCGGATTCTAGGGCTTGGCCGATTTTTTCCGGGGTGACGCCTTCGCGGAGTTTTGCGGTGGTGGTGGTGACGATGCCGGAATTGACCGGGATGAGGTGGGGGAGGAAGGAGATGGTGACGGTTTCGCCGGCGGCGATAGAGAGTTCCTGCTCGATCTCGGAAAGGTGGCGGTGCTTGGGCACACCGTAGGCGCGGGCGGATTCGTTGCACTCGCAGAAGAGGTAAGAAATGTCGGCCTTGCGGCCTGCTCCGGAGACTCCGCTCATGGAGTTTGCGACGATGGTGGTGGGGTCGATGAGGTTTTCCCGCACCAAGGGAAGGAGCGGCAGGATGATGGAGGTAGGGTAGCAGCCAGGTGAGGCGATGAGTTTCGCGGCGGCGATTTCCTTAGCGCGAATCTCGGGCAGGCCGTAGACGGCACCTTTGAGAAGATCGGCAGCGGGATGGGGGTGGCCGTAGAATTCTTCGTAAACCGCAGGGGAGTGGAGTCGGAAATCGGCGCTGAGGTCGATGACTTTGATGTCGCGTTCGAGGAGGGCGCGGGCGATTTCCGCAGCGACTCCGTGTGGGAGGGCGAGGAAGGCGACTTTCGCGCCGGTGGAGGCGATGTGATCGGGATCTGGCTCGCTGAAGGCGAGCGAGGCGGACGCAGCTTTTGCGAAGCGTGGGAAAACCTCGTCGAGACGCTTGCCGGCCTCGGCACGTGATGTGACGGCGGTGAGTTCTACGGAAGGGTGGGTGAGCAAAATGCGGAGGAGTTCCATGCCGGTATATCCACTGGCTCCGACGATGGCGGTCTTGATGCGTTCCATGGCTGAATTCTTCCCATGGTTTTCCGTGCTTGCCAATGGGCGATTCCGCTGCTTTTTTCGCCGTCCGTCAATGAACGGGCTATGGCGCAGTCTGGTAGCGCGCTACACTGGGGGTGTAGAGGCCGTGGGTTCGAATCCCGCTAGCCCGACCATTTCGGAAAATTTCAAATCTCAAGTTTCAACTTTCAAGAAAGACTTGGGTTGTTTGGTTTTGGAAATTGAATGTTGAGGGTTGGAAGTTGAGGGTTCGGGGATGTTCAATATCGTTTTGCTGGAGCCGGAGATTCCTCATAATGCCGGGGCTGCGGGGAGATTGGCGCTGGCGACCGGGTCTTCGCTGCATCTTGTGAAGCCGCTGGGTTTTTCACTGGAGGATAAATATGTGAAGCGGACGGGGTTAGATTACTGGCAGGATGTCGATTTGCATGTGTGGGAGAATTTCGCGGAGTTCACGGAAGCGATGGCAGGCAAGCGGATGTGGTTCCTTTCTACGAAAGCAAAGAAATCTCCTTGGACGGCGGGGTTCGAGGCGGGGGACTGCTTGGTGTTCGGAAAAGAAACGAAAGGCCTGCCGGAGGAAATGATTGCGGAGGCAGGGGAGATGGCGTTGAAAATACCCATGAGACCGGGCTCGACGAGGAGTTTGAATCTTTCCACGGCTGTGGCGATCGTGCTTTACGAGGCAGTTAGGCAGCAGGCTCCCGAATGGTGAGCGGGTGGTATATAAACTGCTTACTCTTTAGGTTAGCATGTCTATTTCCCCCTCTTACAGTTTCATCGCCGGAGATCGTGGATCGTGGGAGGTGTGTTCGATGCTTCCGCTCATCGGACAGCCATTGGAGCCTGCTCCGTTTTTCGAGATCAGGAACGAATACCTGATGAGGGTGCCGGTCGACTTCCGTTGGTTGTTGCGGGGCGTGACGAGTCATCAGCGTTTTGCCAATACCTCCAAAGAGTCCTGCCAGATGTTGCCGCTTCCGCAGCTCGGTAGGCTTGGGGCGACCTGTGCTGCATTCATACCGTTGAAGAAAAAGCAGGCGTGGTGGGAGTTGAGCGAGCAGGAGAAGCTGGAAATTTATAGCGGAGATCCGCTCAAGACGGCTTCCAGTTTGAGGAATTTTCAAGGTATTGCTAACCAGCTGCACCACAGTAGAGATCTCGGAGAGCCTTTCGATTTTCTCGCTTGGTTCGAGTATAAGCCGGAGGAGGCTGGTGCGTTTGAGGAAATGGTCGCCTGCCTGCGTGCGAGCGAGGAATGGCGCTACGTTGAGCGCGAGGTGGATGTGAGGCTGGTGAAACGCGTGGCTTGAGGGCTTCCTCAGGGAGCTTTTACGATGTCGTCCCAGGAGCGGACTTTTACGAGGGCCGGGTTGTTGAAGTTGTCTTTAAAGACGGTTCCGGTGATGGTTACTGTTTTTCCGACCAGTTCATCGAAAGCTTCTTTTGTGTAGGTGCCTGGATAGTCACTTTGGTGGATGACACCTCTGACTGAGGCTCGATCCTGTGAGGCGAACTCAAGGTAGAGGCTCTTGCCGGTGTTAGAGAATCTGGTGGAGCGGAAAAGGCCGGATAGCGTCACCTCCGTGCCGTTATCGAGTCCCTCAATGGTTTCCCTGTCTTCGGGGGATAGCTTGGGGTTGTCGGGTGCGGCTTCACTCTCCGCCTTTGCGATGGACTCAGGCGGTTTTTCCTCAGGCGTTTGCACCAAGGTGATGTCCTCGAATCGTCTGACTGAGACATCCCGGGATTTCTTGGTTTTATTAGTTAAGCTGATGCCTCGGACGATGATTTGTTTCCCTATATATGGCTTTAACGATGCGATGGAAAAGGGACCCTTGAAGCCTTTCTTGAATATGATGCCGCGGATCGGTGCCGCTCCCTTTGTTCCTTCGAAATCCAGAACGAGTGTCTCTTTTGGCTTGATGTAGATGACGTCCCTGAGCGTGCCAGTCAGCTCGATCAGGGTACCTGGATCTAGCTGGCGTATGTCGGCGATCTGATCGGGGCTCAGACTTAGGAATTTTGATGTTGGCTTTGGTGCTGCTGAAGGAGCCGGGGCTGGCGCTTCGGTAATATTCGTGACTTGTGCGCTTCCATCCGGTGATTCGTCTGAGGTTTCGGTTGCCGCTGATTCCTCTGCTACGATGATGACTTCGGAAATTTCCTGTTTTACGATCTCATCGTCAATGACAGGGGCTTGTGTCGTTTTGTGCAGGTAGGCGAGTGTCATCCCGAGCACCAGCACCATGAATGCCCCTACGATGACCAGAGGAGTCTTTGAAGTGGGTTGCTTGACCAATGCAGCGGGCTTCGCAGTTGCGGCTTTGACGAGAATTTCATCGGCTGGCGGCGGTTCTTTGCCGGTGGCGGAGGCAAGCGACTCCATCGCCTGGCGTATCCCGGTATTGGGATTTTCCTTGAGCCATTTGAACCAGCCCCCGAGGCCGTTGCCTGCTTGATCGCTCACGAGCTTGTTGCTCCATCCGGCGAGTCCTTCACCTAGCTTGACGAGTTCCGAAAGGTCGCGCTGTCCGCTGGCAGATCCGAGCCATTTCAATGGGGAAATCCAGAAGGTGAATCCACGGTCGCTGGTGGTGTTACCTACAAGGATGGATTCAGGATCGGTCTCCACCCAGAGGGCTTCCTCGCCAAGCACTTTGGAAAGGACGAGAGAAACCTCGAGGGCAAGGCGCATCACATCGATGACTAGGACAGGGTCAAGATGTTCGCCCTTGAGTACATCGGGTAGGGTTTCCCCTTCGATCCATTCGCTAACGAGGTAGGGCATACCATCGATGGGATCGACCGAGCCTTCGATGACGCTACGCAGCGCCGGATGGTTGAGGCTTGCAAGGCGTGATGCGGCGATTGCGAAGGCGATGCCTTCTTCTTTCTCCAGTCCTTCTCCTTCTTTTCCGAAAGGGAAAAATCGCCGAATAGCCACCGGGGCACCGGATGAACGAATGTGTGCGCGGAAAACCACTCCGTTGCTGTCTTGTGCAACAATGTCCTCTATCTCGAAGCGCTCCATTTCAAAGGGAAGAATACCAGTATGAGCCGTTTGTCCAAGCGGTAAGGTTATTGAAAAATTTGTAAATTTACGGAATCGGGTAAGTCGAGAGGATTGGGAAAGCGGAGGGTTGGTGGAAGTCCGGCTCGGCTCCTGGGAGCTTCGCGGCACTGTGGAAGGTCTGCTCTGGGGAGCCGAGGATGAATGTAGCGTTCGCCTTCGTTCCGGTGCCGAAGTCCACCGTATCTCTCAGGAAGGCGAGAGGGATGGATAGAGCGGCGAGCCACTGGCCGGATTCATCGCCGCTGTGGGAGGTGACGTTGCTTTTGAAATCCGGCTGCGTCACGGAAGCGACTCTGGGAGAGGAAAATTCCGCCGCCCACCACGCGCCGTTAGGGGCAAGGTTGAACTCGAGGTATCGTCCCGTCTTGTCGTCTGCGATGAAAAGTTCTGCGGTGTCGTATTTCCAAAGCTCGGGCGTAAACGATCCAAGGAAGGCATCGGGATGGACGCAGGCCTCTGCTTGTCGAGTGGCGACGAACCAGAGATTTTCAGCATCAGCTGCCAGAGAAAATGCCAGAGGAGGGAGCAGCGGTTTTCCAGACCAATCTGAGCCGATGCCGAGAAGGGGCAGATCCAGTTCACCCCATTTCAGAGGGTCTTTTGACATGAAAAGTTTCATCGCACGGCGATGTTGGTTGAAATTTCGGACATCCGCAAAGTCTATTGCCGCAAAGGAAAAAACATAGAAAATATGGAATTAGTGATGGTGGTCTCTCATGTGAAGAGTTATTAATACCTAACTTTTTACGAATACATGGCTCGTTCACGTTCAGGATATTACAGCGCAATTGAATATATCGGCCCTCGCCCACAGAAGCCGAAAAAGCCGAATTTGTTCGGCGGATGGGTGATTGTAGCGATCGCAGCTGGTGCCTGTATCTTTTTCGGTAAGCCGTTGGTAACCAAGGCCTTGGCATCCGATGATGACCCGACGAAGGCGGAAAATCAGGTCATCATTCAGCAGCTAGCCTCCTCCCAAGACTTCGGCTCCAAGCTAGCTGCGGAGGCTCTGAGATACTCTGGCAGCGATATTTCGTATGATCCTTCATACTACAAGATCACCTATCCCGGCGGCGATGTTCCTGCTGGCAAAGGCGTTGCGGCAGATCTCGTCGTGCGCAGCTACCGCTCACTAGGCATCGATCTTCAGGAAAAAGTCCATGAAGACATGGAAGCGAATTTCCGCGTCTACCCGCAGCTTTGGGCAGCCACTGGCACGGATGAAAACATCGATCATCGTCGCGTTCCGAATCTTCAGCGCTTTTTCAGCCGCGAGGGTCAGGAGCTGAGCGCTTCTCGCCATTCTGAGGATTACAAGGTGGGCGATATCGTCGTCTGGGCGCTTTCGAATGCAGAGACGCACATCGGCATCGTAGTTCCCGGGCCTGCGAGCGAAGGCTCCGCGCCATGGGTTGCACATCACCCAGCTGGTGGTGGAGTGAAATGGGAGAACGCCCTTTTCAGCTACCAAATCGTCGGCCATTTCCGCTACCCTGCGGAGTGATCCACCAAATCGCGATAGGCGGTTTGGTGTTGGTCTAGCGCTGAATTTGTGTTCCCGTCCGCGAGGACAGCGAACCTAATTATGTCAACTTGGCGCCCCATTACAAAACCCTCGCTGTGGAAGCGTTGCCTACCCGGTTGGCTGCACGCGCCCGCGGTGGTGCTTTTCCAAATTTTCGTTGCGGCTGTCGTCGTCGGACTCGGCGTGTGTTTTTTCTATTTCATCGCCGCTTCGAAGTATGATCTCGATGAGGTTGTCCAGCTTCCCACCGCGACACTTTATTACGATAGGAATGGCAAGGCGCTCGAAGGCGTGGGCGGAGCCGGTAGGAAGCTCGTGAAGCGTGAGGAAATCCCCGACTTTCTCGTCGAGGCGCTTGCGGCACGCGAGGACGCGAATTTCTTCAATCACTCGGGCGTGGACTTCAAGGGGCTGCTACGAGCTACGGTTAGGAATATTAAGGACAGGGATTTCACTCAGGGTGCATCGACGCTGACTATGCAGCTCGCGCGCAACACCTTCGACATGCGCCAGAAATCGTTGCATCGGAAGGCGGTGGAGATCGCGCTCACCCTTAGGATTGAGGGCAGGTATTCGAAGGATGAAATTCTGACGAGCTACTTGAACCGCATCTACTTCGGCTCAGGTGCCTACGGGGTCGAGCAGGCAGCGCAGATCTATTTCGGGAAAACGGTATCTCAACTACATCCGGGTGAATGCGCGATGATTGTTGGCATCATCCGCGGGCCGCACATCTTCTCTCCGCTGCGGAATTTGGATGCAGCTATGGAGCAGCGGAATCAGACGCTCGCGCGCATGGTGGCTGCGGGATTCATCACCCAGGAGCGTGCGGATGCGGTGAAGGAGCTTGAAATACGCTTGGCGGATGAGGGTAAGCCGACAGTGGGAGCGACCGTTTCCTCCTATGCCATGCGCCATGTGAAGGCAGAGCTTGAGCGCATCATGGAAACGGAGGAAATCGTATCCGGTGGCCTGCGGGTGACAACCACTCTTGACGCTAGCTGGCAGAAGCGGCTGGAGAATGAGCTGCGGCGTGCGCTTTCTGATATCGAGGCGGAGGGTGGATGGGAGCATCCCACACTTTCATCACACGAGCCGGGCAGCGAAGCGGAATATCTGCAATGCGCGGCAGTGACCACCCAGACGAATACCGGAGCGGTGCTCGCCTTGCTTGGCGGCCGTGATTACTCGCACTCCGCTTATGATCGGACACGTTCGAAGCGGGATCTTGGCTCAGCCTTTGAGCCTTTCGTGGCGGCGGCCGCGGCGGAGCGGAGGAAGCTAGTCTTTGCCGGGAAGCCCATTCAGACGGGTCGGCAGATCGGACCGGCGGAGGTTGTGCGGTTGGCGAAACGTTGCGGGATCTCGGGGCCATTCCTTGAGACCGAGGATCTATTTCGCGGAGCGGTGGCCGCCACGACCATGGAAATGTCCGTGGGGCTGGCCACACTTGGAAACAAGGGGAAGAAACCGAAGCCGTATTTCATCGAGAGCATCAAGGATTCCGAGGGCAAGCTCATTTACAAGGCAGAGCCGAGAAGGGATGCGGCGCTCAGCGAGCAGGCAGCTTCCGAAGCGGTCGGCGTGTTGCAGGATCGTGCCGGAACACGCTGCTTCACGGGCGCCACTGGCTCGGAAAGGGATGCCTGGACCTTGCGGCTCGGCCCCAGCGGTTCCACCGCGATCTGGATTGGCTTCGATGTGCCGAAGAAAATTGCCGGCGAGGCACGGCTCAAGGCGCTGCTTGATGAGTTTGTCGAGCGACTAGGAAACTAGTAGTGCGTAAAGCCTAACATCGCGAACATGAGCGGCGTGAAATCGGCGAAGCGCAATGACTAGCCCAACGGGCTTGCGTATTTCAGCCCAGGGTTGGCGGAGCGGTTCGGAGAGGCGCGTAGCCTACCCTGGGTATTGAACCGTAGATGATTACAACGCCAAAGGTGTTGCGTCCATGCGCGGGGGTGGTGACGGCATGGACACAACCCCGATTGGGGTTGGATCATCCTCAGTCACAGCATCCTAGGGTAGCCTCCGTTTCACTGCGTCAACTCTAGGCTGAAATACGCAACCCCGCTTGGGGTTGATGTGGGTATGGGTATTTTCAGTGTCTGACAGAAGACGATTCCTAGACGCCAATCTCACTGACCCTCGGCTCGCTCAGGCAGTGGGAGATCTACTGCTCTTCTGGTAGAATCTCATCTAGGAGGCGTTTGATGCCTTCCTCTGCCTGCTCGGATTGCGGGTGGATTGATTTCGCCTTGAGATACCATGAGAGCGCGGAGCCGGTTTGCGCCGGGGTGCGTTGCTCGAACTGATGCGCCTTGTCGAGGGCTAGAGTAAAGTCAGCGACCTTCGGGGCGAGTAGCTCCAGCTCGCGGCCTAGCTTTGGATCATCTTTGAATTCCTCGCGTATCTTGGCAAGTTGCTCCCATGCGCCGTAGTCCTGGCCCATGCGGGAAAACTCGGCTGCCTTGCCAAGTGCTGCTTCGATACGGGTGAGGTTTTCCATGATCTGGCGGAAGGCATCCTCGCGTGTCGCATCTCCTTGGATAGCTGGGGCGAATTCATATTGGCGGCGAGCGATCTCGCGATAGTTCCCCTCGGAGAGCAGGCGGTCGAAGTCGTTGCGCGCTGAGACCACGCCACCCGCATTGTTCATGAGCGTGCGGAATTCTTCGAGCTTCGGGTTGGTCGGCCAGATCTCGGTGGCGGTCTTGATTTTCTCTGCTGCCTTATCGGAATCGCGAGACATAAGGGCGGCCTTGGCTTCTTCGATGGAGAGATCCGAGGCGAGGGTGTAGGCGGCGATGACCGAGTCCACTTTCGAGGAAGGGAAATCCTTGGCCATTGCCTTGATGTTTGCCGTGAGCTCGCGGGCACGTGTGTAGTCGCGTGCCTGGAGGGTTCCGAAGAGCTCGTTGATATCGCGCATGTAGTCGGCCACGCGTTGTTTTTTCTCAATCGGCAGGGTGGCTACCGGCGAGAGGTATTCACCGATCGCGTAGGCTTCCAGCAGGCGCTGGGAGGCGGAGTGGAGTTCATCACGAGAGAGTAGGTAATCGAAGGCTTCGATGTATTTGTCCACTTCGCGGATGGCTTCGTTTGCCAGTGAGTCGAGCGAAGAAACGGTGGGGGAGATGCCGAGGGCTTCTGAGAAAAGCTTCGAGACATCCGAGCCTTTGTCGACGTGGAGCGAGGCATCGCCATCTTTCCAGATCTGGCTGTAGAAGCGTGAGGCCATGAGCACGTGCTCGTAGCGGCGCTGCATGAACCACTGAACCATGTTTACCTGATACTGGACTTTCGTCTGAAGCGTCTGCGCCTCGGTGCGGACGATGTTTTCCTTTTTCAGTAACTCGATCTCTGCGATGCGGCGTAGGGTCTCCACATACTTGAGTGAGGAAGTGCCCTTGCCGGGAGTCGTGTTCGCCTCTTCGTTTTTCCCCTTCTTGTTTTTGTTATCCTGAGCAAGGGGCTGGCTATCGCCATTGCCGGAATTTCTTGCGGTGCTTGTATCCCAGTCTGCCTCGCGGATGATCTGTTGCTTCTCTTCCTCGATGGAGGCATTCAGCTCGCCGAGGGTTTTGACATCGCGCTTTGAAAGGAGCGCGCGGTATAGCGCCTCGACAAGGGTCATGCAGAGGTTTGCATCGCCGGGGTAGGTGGCGGCGCTGGGCAGGAGCTTGGCTGAGGCCTGCAGATTCGGGCCGCCTTCGTGGAAAGGGGAAATGGTGTCGAGGATCTCTTTGATTGTCGCGCGGTATTCGGCGGCCTCTTCGCCGTCTTCGGGTGGCTGGCTGAGATATTTCTCGAAGCGTGCCTTGAGCAGGCGGTTATCACCCAGCGGGATGGCTACGCCGCCGATGGTGATCGTTTCCGCTGAGGGATCGAGCATGGGGAACTCCTCTCCGAGAGGGCTGGCGGGATCGGTTGGCCTCGGTGCAGGGGCGTTGTCCGCAGGGATCACGTTGTTCGGTGCGGGTGCGCCCGATGGAGGTGTGTAGACTTGTGCGCCGGCGCTGGCGGCGAGAGCGATGAGAAGGAAAGGGGTTTTCATGGTGGGAAATGGGTTGGGCTATAGTCGGCTGACTCCGGTGGCGACGGGGACGCCGCCTTTTTCGAACTCCACTTTAAAGGCGTAGCGTTGTTCGCGCTCGATGTTGAGCTTGCTGAATTTCTGCGGCACGAGGATCGGGATGATGTCATCCCCTCCGGAGGATTTTACGCGAACGCTTACGACTTGGCCGTTATCTGAAGTCCAGCGCAGCTTGCCGTCGATGGTGCCCTCCACCATGTATTCATTGCCACGGAGGCTGTTTCCGTTCTCTAAGAGCTCTTCGACCACGAGTGGCTGGACATCGTCGAAGGAAGAGGATTTCCCGGACAGCAGCATCTTGCCACCGTAGACGAGGGCGCCTACGGCGATGACGATGCCTACAATGAGGGCGGGGTTGGTGCTGGAGCTAGCGCGGCGAGCCATGTGTTTGGTAATCTAGTGTGGATTCTAAGGGAGTGGAAAGGTCTTCCGTGTAAGAAATATGTAAAGGAACACTGGAGAAGGCAAAAGGTTTCAGTCCCACTGAGGGCGGCGGGAGCCGATCCATGCGAGGCCGAGGGCGACGCAAATGTGGGCGGCGAGCATGTAGAGGCAGGCATTCTGGGCGGAAAGCGAGGTATCGATCACGGATTTCACCGCACCATTCACTTGTCCCTGTAGCGCGGCGACCGAGCCGGACCATGCCCAGTAGGCGGAAATAAAAGGCCGGGTGAAGGCCTCGATGTGCTCTGGCAGCGCAAGCACCGCGCCGGAGAGCGGCAGCTGGAAGCCGACTAGATAGATGGATAGCAGCGAGGCCTGCTCCGCCGTGCGCATCAGTGAGGAAATGGCGAGGCAGATGGCGGTCATCGAGCCATTGATGAGCAGTAGGAAAAGAGCGTGTTCGGTGAAGTTCCCTCGGAAGGTGCCGAAGAAATCTACAAAGAACGCCATCCACAGGGATTGCGCGATGACTAGGGTGGAGAGGAAGGCGATCTTTGACAGGAGGTAGGCGGATGGCCGCAACCCTCCGAATTTTTCCTTCTCATAGATCTGCCGCTCCGAGGCGATCTCGCGAGCGGCATTGTTCGATCCCATCAGCGCCAAGAGCACCACCTGGAACATGATGATGCCCGAGACCGCGGAGCCGACCTTCGCCTGATCCGAGCGCACGGATTGCTGCTCCTGGATGTCCTCGAAAACATTATTCTGCCGCACATCCGAGTAGCGGCGGATATTTCCTGATGCCTTGTCGCTGAAGAGCGTCACGATTACGGGGAAGCAGATGAGGATGGCGAGTTGGAGGAAGACCTGCCCCTTGTCCCGGAAAAAGATGCGCCAGCGCCGCGATAGCAGGGTGGAGAACTGTGCGAAAAAGCCCGGTAGCCTCAACTCCGTATCATCCGCCTTGTGTGTCGTTTTTGCTTTCGCTTCCTCAGGCACTGCCGGTTCGGTCTTTGCCTCCTGCGGCTTCGGATCCACCGCGCCGATCATCTTGTAGTAGGATTCCTTGTGCTTCTGCCAGGAGTTCTGCCAACGCTCGGAGGGCTGCCCGGCAAGGCGTGGATAGACCTCCTCCGTATCCTTCACGGAAAAGTAATGGTTCAGCTTTTCCGGCGGGCCGTGGTAAGCCACGCGACCCTCGTGCAGCACTAGCACGGAATCATAAAGCTCAAGGTGCGCGAGCGAGTGCGTGACGGAGAGCACGATGCGCCCGTCCTTTCGGGAAAGGTCATGCAGCAGCCTCACGATCTCACGCTCCGAGCGGGGATCGAGCCCGGAGGTCACCTCATCGCAGAGCAAGATTTTTGGATCGGACACCAGCTCCATGGCCAGCCCGAGGCGGCGCTTCTGGCCTCCGGAAAGGACTTTCACCGGCCGGTCGCTGATCGATCCCAGCCCGGTCTCTCCCAGCACGCGGTCGATGCGGTGATCCAGCTCCGCCGTGTTGCGGGATTTCACGCGCAGCCGCGTGGCCGCCTCTACGGATTCATCCACCGTCAGCGGATCATAGGCGATGGAGAATTGCGGGACGTATCCGATCTCCGTCGGTGAGAAATCCCCGTCTTCGGAAAGGTTGCGCCCCTCCCAGTGGAGCGAGCCGGCGGATTCCGGGTTCAGCCCGGCGATGGTCTTCAGCAGGGTCGTCTTTCCGCAGCCCGAGGGGCCAACGATGGCCATGAAGTGACCTTTCGGCACACGGATCGAGATGTGGTCGACAAGATTGATTTCCTCGCCGTCCTTGCGGATGGAGAAGCAGACATCGTTGAGTTCTAGCACTGGGATTGGATGGTTTTTTGAAAATGAAAGTCGATCACTCCGCGAGCGGGACGATGCGTATGCCAGCAGGTTTCTGCGAGTTGATCCCACCCAATAGCGTGTTCTGCGAAGGAGCAGGGGACTCTCTATCTACGTCAGGATCCAGCGCATTTTTCAACGCACCTTCCACCAATTGCCCGCAATGGATCTTCATCGGCGGCAAAGCACCCAGATCCCCGGCAAGATCTGTGGCCGAAAGGTGGCGCGCCTCCTCCGGTGTTTTCCCCTGCAGCAAACGCGTCGCCACCGAGGCCACCGCGATTGCCGTCTGGCAGCCAAAGGCCTGGAAGGACGCTCGGTCGATCACCTTCTTCCCATCCTTCTCGGTAAATTTGAGCCACATGCGCATCATGTCCCCGCACTCCGGCGAGCCCACCGTGCCCACGGAATCCGCATCCTTCATCTCGCCCTGGTTCTCCGGCGATTCCAATGCTCTGCCGACCTTGTCCTCGAAACTGTCCATG
>JANRFH010000050.1 GCA_030725745.1 Akkermansiaceae bacterium | reverse complement strand
CGGAAGAACTGATGAAAAGTCGATTCCACGCTGGCTCAAAATACGAATTCCCGCTAGCAGCAGAAAACCCGATCACACACACAAATAGCCGAACAGCAATCTATCTTAGAGAATACTAGAGTCGCAGTAGTTGAATATTTTTACCGGATCCTCAACCTGTGAACACACCGCAGCTTGTCATATCACAATATTTCACCAAACTCAGCCCAACAAACCGACCACCATGCCAAGCCTCGCACTCTTACAATCCGGCACGTTTCCAGACAAAGCCACAGCCTTTGATCACCATGAAAAACTGATCCGCAAGGCCGCTGCAAATGGAGCCAATATCATCGCTACCCAAGAACTTTTCCTCACCCCTTACTTCTGCACCGTGCAAGATACGGATCGCTTCGATCTCGCAGATAAGCTCCCAGGCCCAGTAACTGACCGACTCGGAGCGCTCGCAAAGGAACTCGGTGTGGTCATCATTTCCTCCCTCTTCGAACACCGTGGGCCGGGACTCTACCACAATACGGCGGCGATACACGATGCGGACGGCTCGCTTCTCGGATTATACCGCAAGGCTCACATTCCACAGGATCCGGGTTTTGAGGAAAAATTCTACTTCACGCCTGGCGACAGTGGCTGGCCAGTGTGGGATACCGCATTTGGAAAAATTGGCGTATTGATTTGCTGGGATCAATGGTATCCTGAGGCGGCTAGGCTGATGGCTCTGGGAGGAGCGCAGCTTCTTTTATATCCGACGGCCATTGGCTGGCTGCCAGAGGAAAAGGAAGAGCTCGGGGTAGCACAACACTGTGCATGGGAAACTGTACAACGTGGACACGCCGTGGCGAATGGCTGCTACTTGGCCGCTATCAACCGCTCCGGTACGCACGATGGCACTGAGTTCTGGGGTCAATCCTTCGTGGCGAACCCCTACGGAGAGCTTGTCGCGAAAGCTTCGGTAAGCGACGAGGAAATCATCTACCACGATGTGAAATACAAACTTGTTGAAGACTTCCGCCGCATCTGGCCTTTCTTCCGCGACAGGCGCATCGACGCCTACGACGGCCTCACTTCTAGATGGCGCTGAGAAAAAACGCCTTCTCGTCTCACGCCTTGTAATCAAAGAAGCGTCTCGTCTTGATCAAATCGGCAACTTCCTTCGGAACCATCGTTTCCCATGAATCATCGCCTTCGCTAATCTTCGTAAGGACATCTCTAGAAAAGATATCGAGCACCTCAGGATTGAAATTATTCAAATCCACAAAGCTTCCACGATCTGCGAGGTAGCCATATAGCTTCTCGAGCTCCTTGGCTACTTTCATCGAATCTTTCGTGATGACCTCGCCGGAGGTACGATCTTTTAGAGGATAAACGAAGAGTTTTAGATTGTGTTTAAACAATCTTCCGAAGCTCTCTAGGATGCCGCCTGGGAGTGTGGTGTAATATTTTTCCTCGAACAGCTCGATGAGTGAAGGCACACCCATGACGATACCTATCCTCTCTCTCGTGCGCCACGATAGGTATGCAGCTAGCCGATAATACTCGAAGTAGTCGGAAATTAGAACGGTCATCCCGCAGGCAGCGAGAAGATCGACACGAGCGAGGAAATCACGACGATCCACATCTTTTCCTCCCGCCAGTAGATTGCGCATCGTCAGCTCGAAAATTGGCAGAACCTCCTTGTCCTTTGTACTGGGGTCTTCCTTAAATTTTTTCATCGCGCACTCAAGCATGTCGAAGTTCACGTGCGTTGGTGGTCTAAAACTGCCTCGCTCTACGAGAACCGCTTTTTTATAGAGTGCATCAGATGGCTGGAGAACCGCGCCGTCTGGACCGAACATTGCAGCTCCACTCAGGTCGAGCTGAACCAGCTTGAGTGCCATGATTCGATTATCGACCGAGCGAAACTCAATGCCATCAAACTCGATCATATCGATTTCGATGCGCCCAGTGGTGAGCTTATCAAGGAGGCTTTCCACAAGCTGCTCGGGTTCATGGTGGAGGAAAAATCCGCCGAACAGTAGATTCACACCGACGACACCGAGAGCCTCCTGCTGAAGGGCTGCCTCGGTATCAAGCATCCTGACGTGGATCATGATTTGGCTGGGCGCATCTTCAGGGCGGGATTGGAATTTCAGTCCCATCCAACCGTGGCATTCGTTGCCACCCTTGAATGATCTAGCAACCACGGTATCAGCAAAGGCGAAAAATGCCGTAGTTTCGCCACGCTGCGAGCCTAGGCGTTCGACGTTCAGCTCAAATTCCTTATCAAGCATCGCCTGACAACGCGGCTTTGATACATACCGATCACCCGTTCCATAGATAGCATCACTGACCGTCATGTCATAGGCAGACATGCTCTTGGCGACCGTACCCGCTGCCCCACCCACCCGGAAAAACCACCTAACGACTTCCTGCCCTGCTCCGATCTCAGCAAAAGTGCCATACCAACGCGGGTCTAGATTTACTTTGAGTGCTTTCTGGTGCGTATCGAGTTCCAATTCTTGATTCATGGTGGCTAGCGTCTGGCAGGGTTTCTAAAGGGCAAGACCCCATACGGCCATAAAAATGACCCCGGAGGAGAGTTCCCCACGAGGTCATAAGCATTTCAAAGGCCGATCACTTGGCAAAATCAGCGGCTTTCAAGCCACTTTTGCCATCTTTGTATCCGTAATTCGATGGAACCCATTCTCCGACCGGAGTGACATCCGCCTTTGCGGGCACTTCCATTTCCAAGCCCCAGAATATACCATTCACCACGAGCCTGCGGAGATCTTCGTCGGCGAAATCGGTAGCTGCTCCCATGGTGGTGGTGAGGACGCGATTGGTGGTTCCGGCTTTGTTGCCCACTTCCCTTGACCATGCGACCGGCATGGCCGGCTCGTTCACGTTCTGCTTCTCGCCGCCCTTTGGAGCCTTCTCAACTTTCGAAAGCCCGTCATCGACCCCCATGCCTTCGAGCACTAGGCCACGAAGCAGGATCGTCGCATCCTCAGGTGGTGCGGCCTCGTAGGTATCGGAATCCCCGAAAATACTCTCCACACCATTTAGCAGTGGGTTTTGTTCCTGCCCTTCCTCGACAACAGTTCGAGTGGCTTCAAACTTGTGATGACCCCAGTGGCTGATCCAAGTTTCACCCAAAACTGTGCGACCGTAGCCTCCAGTAGAATGATTGAATGACCATTCAAACCACTTGCTCTCTTTTGGAAACTTGAAAGCGTGAGTGCTGGTGCGCAGCCC
The DNA here is from genome assembly GCA_030725745.1 of Akkermansiaceae bacterium. Classification (GTDB taxonomy): domain Bacteria; phylum Verrucomicrobiota; class Verrucomicrobiia; order Verrucomicrobiales; family Akkermansiaceae; genus Luteolibacter. The sequence goes on along the minus strand of JANRFH010000050.1, from coordinate 11,984 downwards.
TATCACTGGGATCCCGCGGTTCATCGCGCCATCGAAATGTTTCATTGCTTCGTCATCCCATTCCCGGAAACGAATGTTGACGATCATGGCATCGGCAGAATCCAAAACTTCCGCTCCGGAAAGGTTTTTATTCGCTTTCGGATTGATCGTCCCATCCTCATCGGCAGAGAAAATTACTGTAGTATCGAAGCCGTGCCTTTCCGTGAGGATTTTCGCGAGCATCGGCATGGTCTCTTCCGAGCGGTATTCCTCGTCACCTGCGATCAGGACGATATGCTTTCCTTTGCCCGCGCCTTCGCCGCCGGTGAATTTCAGGATGCCATCACCGGCTTCCATTTCAAGACCCGCGAAAGAAGAGCCGATTGCCATGCCGCAGGCTGTTCCGATTGAGAGATAGAATTTTGTCATATTCATCATACTTTCCGGCTAGGGCAAATCACTCAAGGAAATTGAATTTTTCCACCGAATGGCCGCCGCGCTGTTTTCCAAATTGCAAAGACACATGGCCTGCATGAACCTACTCGTATGAAAACCTTGGTATCCATCGTCACCGCTGCCCTGATTACGAACGCCACCGCAGATGAATCCATGGCGAAAGCCGTATGGATATCTGAAGCCACGGAAATCACCCAAGGCGACCCCGTCCGGACGATCATCCGCATGACGGTAAAAGAAGGCTGGCACACCTATTGGGTGAACCCGGGAGAGGGCGGTATGGAATTGTCGCTCAAGGCAGAGCTCCCGGAAGGATGGACAATTGGCGAGTTACAATACCCTGTTCCCAAGCGCTTCATGACAGGCGAGCTGCCGGGCTTCGGATATGAGGGTGAAATTGATTTCCCCATAACACTCACTCCTCCCTCCGAGGCCAGCGGCGCATTGCCACCTCTCAATGCCTCGCTTTCTTGGCTAACGTGCAACGACGACAGCTGTGTTCCCGGTGATGCAGAACTGGTGCTTCCTGGAAGGGTTGATGCTGAAGCCGTCTCAGCAGCATATGAAAAACTTCCGCAATCGATAGAAGGAGCGAAACTCGGAACCAACTTTGAGGGGAAAATTGCATTCCTTTCAGTGACTCTTCCAGAAGACAGCGAAATAGATCCAGCGGAGTGCGAATTTTTTCCCATCACTCCGAATATAATCGACCCTGCGGCGAAGCCAATTTTTCTCAAACAAAGAGGCTCTTCCGTATGGTTGGCAGCTGCAGAAAAGAGCGAATACCTCTCGGGCTCTCCCGAAAAACTCGAATTACTACTCGTCTCCCTTGATGGAAATTCTTGGGTAGTTTCAACAGAGTGATATTTAAACAGATTGTTACTTCCGCGTTTCGCACGTTTTCTGCTAATCATCTAGCAGCACCATGAATCCATCTCCCGCCGCTGATCTCTCAGCCTTCCTCATCACACTGCGCCACCTGATCCGGGAGCCTTCTGTGGTTGGTGCTGAAGATTCCTTCTTTCGTGTGATACGCAGGGAGCTGGAGGAGCTCGATATCTCTGTAGAACGGCACAGCGGTGTGCTAGTAGCCAGGGGCAGCGATCCAGAAAGCGTGATACTTTCCGCCCATGTCGATAGAAACGGTCTAGTCTGCACTGGCCCCAATGAATTCCAATACGCCGCGTTCATCGCCGGTAACCGTGGCGAGCTGACTGGGGATTCCATTTCCGAGCAAATGGTGGCCAACATCGCGGATCGATTCACCGGCCAGCGTGTCCAAGCGCACCTTCCATATACTGGCACCTACATCGGCCAAGGCATCATTTCCTCCGGCTACCTTTGCCAAAAACGCAATAACCTGATCTTCGAACTGAACGGACTCGATTACGTCGAGCCAGGCACTCCGGTGTCGTTCCTCGACAGGCTTTCGGTCACTGGAACACACATCTCTGCCCAGCTCGACAATGTCGTCAGTGTCGCCCTGATGATTTATTTATACCGCATCGGCTTCCAAGGCACCGCTCTTTTCACCGCCCAAGAAGAGGCCGGCAGGAGCTGGCGCTATGCCCTCGCTTGGCTCCAGCGCGAATCGATTTCCACCACTCGCCTTCTAGTCCTCGACACCAGCCCCTACCCGACTCCGGAAGAAGCTGGTGCACAACAAATCGTCCTCCGCAACAAAGACGCCACCGGCACCTTCGATCCCGATTTTACCGCAGAGATCGTCGCGCGTTGCGATGCGCTCGGGATCAGCTACTCCTTCAAGGATGAATGGATCGAGCAAAGGAACCTCTACCGTGAAAAACCGTCCTCTCTCGGGAGAACCGAGCTTGGACGACTTGTCGCAGCCTCAGAAGGGCTGATTAGCGGCACCACCTTGCAGATTCCTACCACCGGCTACCACACTGCGGAGGAAACTGCCTCGCTCACATCGATCAAGGCCGCCATTGGCCTGCTTTCCACCTTCATCCGGTGATTCCACGCCGCTTTTTTCGCGGTTTTTGAGGAAAATGAGAAAAATTACCATTTTCTCAGATAAGTCCCGGCGTCTAGGACGCTCTTCCATTGTCCCACTCGTAAATTCTATGAAATCTTTCCTCACAGCAACTTTCGTCAGCGTATTGGCAATCGCATCTTCCTTCGCCGCAGAGATCAGCAAGGAAGCCCCGGCTTTCACCGCAAAGAACACCGCGGGAGAAGAAGTCAGCCTTTCCGACTATAAAGACAAAGTCGTGGTGCTGGAGTGGGTGAACTTCGAATGCCCCTTCGTTAAAAAGCACTATTCCGGTAAAAACATGCAGAGCCTTCAGGCGGCTTATGCCGACAAGGGAGTCGTCTGGATCACTATCAACTCATCCGCCGAAGGCAAGCAAGGCTACCTCGAAGCCTCCAAACTCGGCGAAAAAGTCGCTGCAGAAGGCAGCAAAGCCGCTCAAGTCATCCTCGATACCGACGGCACCATCGGTAAAGCATACGATGCCAAAGTCACTCCTCACATGATGATCATCGCAGCGGACGGCACACTCGCTTACTCCGGCGCTATCGATTCCATCAAATCCACTGATGCCGCCGATGTGGATTCTGCTGATAAGCTTTTTGCCAACGCCCTCGATGCCGTCCTCGCCGGTAAGGAGGTCGCAAACGCCAAGAACGAGCCTTACGGCTGCGGCGTTAAATACTAATTTCCTTGTTATTCGTCTGTTGTGTTTCGGTAAAGCCGTTGTCCCCCGGGATAACGGCTTTCTCGTGCCGGGGAGGAAGTTCCTGAAATTCACTTAGCATTGGGGTGGAAAATCCCTGCGTAACGTCCAGACTCTCGCAATGTTCAGCACCAAACAGCTTTCCGAAGATCAGATCTCCACCATCAAATCTTGGGCGGAGGCGGGAGCACAGCTCGCCGAAATCCAGCTCCGTCTCCGTGAGGAAATGAACTTTTCAGTCACCTACATGGACACGCGTTTCGTCGTTCTCGACCTAGGCATCGAGCTCGTGGAAGAGAAAATCGAAGAACCTGTAGAAGAGATCAAACCCGCCCCGGTTCCCACGGGCCAAACCACGGTCACTATGGACAGCATTGCGCTCCCGGGCGCGCTGGTCAGCGGAAAAGTCGTCTTCAGCGATGGTGAAGCCGGAGTCTGGAAACTCGATCAGACCGGCAGACCGAGCCTCGATCCCGACACCCCCGGCTATCAGCCGACACAGGAGGACATCCTTGAGTTCCAGAAGCAACTCCGCGCCCTTATCGAACAGAGCGGGCTCTAGGCACTTGCGGAAAAAGGTCGTTGCACGCACTGAGCCTCATGCGTGAACATGCGGTATGACAAACCCACTCCGTCTGTTTCGCTTCCTACTTATCCCCCTCCTCGCCATTGCAGCGAATGGCCAGACTCTTAGAGTTTCCGGCCTCTTCAGCGACAACATGGTTCTCCAGCGGGAGACTGAAGCACCGGTATGGGGCTGGGCTGATCCCGGTGAAAAAGTCGTGGTGACCGGATCCTGGAACAAGAAATCTGTCGATGCCGTAGCGGCAGACGATGGCAAATGGACAGCCACCCTCGAAACCCCAAAAGCAGGCGGCCCCTACGAAATAAAGGTTAAGAGTGTAGACAAGGAAATCAGTCTGAAGAACATCCTTTGTGGCGACGTTTGGATCTGCGGAGGCCAGTCGAACATGCAGTGGAAAATGCGCGGCTTCGGACTCGAACAATTCGCCGAAGACGTAAAGAAGGCGAACTATCCTGAAATCCGCTTCTGCACTCTTCCGCAAACTCTAGCGCTTGAACCGCAACCGGACACGAAGGCTCCGTGGAAAGTCTGCAACCCGAAAACCGTCCTGGACTTCAGCGCCGTGGGCTATTTCTTCGGATCACGCATCCATCAGGAAATCGGAGTGCCCATCGGTCTCATTTCCTCAAACAAAGGCGGCTCCAGCGCCCAGGCATGGATCAGAGAGCAAACGCTGCGCGAAAAATTTCCCGTTTTTTCAGGCACCCTAGATACCTACCCAGCCAAATCGAAAAAAGCCGGGGCACTCGTCAATCCCAAGTCGCCCGAGCACAAGGGATTGAATGTACAAAGCCCTTCATTGCTCTACAACAGCATGATCGAGCCTCTCGCGCCCTTCGCTATGAAAGGCGTCATCTGGTATCAGGGAGAATCAAACATGGAGGATCCGATCCAATACCGAATACTATTTCCCGCCGTCATCGAGGAATGGCGGAGCCTCTGGAAACAAGGTGATTTCCCTTTCTACTTCGTTCAGATCGCGCCCTTCCAATACAAGGGCAGCAAATATCCAGCTGCGCTCCTACGCGAAGCACAGACCATGTCTTTATCCGTCCCAAAAACCGGTATGGCCGTCACCATGGACGTCGGAGCAGCAGATAACATCCACCCGAAGGAGAAAAAACCTGTGGGTGAGCGTCTCGCTCTTTTGGCGCTCGCTCGCACCTACGGAAAATCGGAAATTGTAGATTCGGGCCCCATGTATCGTGAAATGAAGGTGGAGGGCGATCAAATCCGCTTGGGCTTTGACCACTCCGACGGAGGATTGACCACCGACGATGAGAAAGAACTGAGGCACTTCACCATTGCTGGTTCCGACAAAGTTTTTCACCCCGCCACCGCCACCATTGACCGCAACACTGTCGTCGTGGGAAGCGACAAAGTGAGCCACCCTAAAGCTGTTCGCTTCGGCTGGGGGAACGCAGACGATACAAACTTCATAAATAAAGAAGGCCTTCCATCACCCTCATTTCGCACCGACGACTGGCCGTTTCAGCCCTGATGCCAATACGAAAAAACCGCAGGCTTTCACCTGCGGTTTCTGAATTGGATGTTTGTCCGTTTTTTAGAAAATCACGCCATGCCCGTAATAGGCTTTGGCATTGGCTTTTCCTTTTTGCGGAGCGCACGGCGCATCTTGGTGAGCGCCGAGTTCTGAAGCTGGCGAATCCTCTCGCGAGTCACACCGAATTCACGGCCGACTTCTTCTAGCGTGAGCGGCTTTTTGCCATTCAACCCGAAACGTTCGTCGATGATGCGGCGCTCGCGCTCGTCGAGCACTGAGAGCAAGCCGTCGATCTCGCCGTGCATATTCTTGTCTGCAAGCATGTCCAGCGGGTTCTCTGCGCTCTCATCACTGATGATGTCGCCGAATTCCGTGGACTCGCCGTCGTTGATCGGAGCGTCGAGTGATGTCGGGCGCTGCGAGGCTTGCCTGAGCATTGCCAGCTTGCGGCGGGGAAGACCTACCTCTTCGGCCAGCTCCTCGTCGGTCGGCTCGCGGCCAAGAGCTTCTGCAAGCATCGAGGAGATACGGCGCATTTTTGCAATCTTGTCCACCATGTGAACCGGTAGGCGGATCGTCTTGGACTGGTTGGCGAGTGCGCGCTTGATGGATTGTTTGATCCACCATACTGCGTATGTGGAAAGCTTGCCGCCCTTCTCGGGATCGAAGCGCTCGACAGCCTTCATGAGGCCGATGTTGCCTTCGGAAATGAGATCGGTGACAGGAAGACCGTAGTTTGAATAGTCCTGGGCAATCTTCACAACCAGGCGAAGGTTAGCGCGAATCATGTGTGCGCGAGCCTCTCCATCGCCGTTCTTGATGCGCTCAGCCAATTCAATTTCTTCTTGAATGGTGAGCAACGGGGTCTTGGAAATTTCTCGCAGGTAAAGTTTGAGACTGGAGTCTGATTCGTAAGCCATAATTTTTATTGGTTAGTATCTACCTATATAAACGCCGCTCGGACGAAGTTTATTCATTTTTTCGTTCGGATCGTTCGTTTTTAAAGGGACTGCGCAAGCAGCTGCAAACTAATGGAGCATCAGCCGTGCCCAATTCGTAAATTACGAAAAGCACTGATTAAGAAAGAGTTACAAGAATACGCAAAACCCCGCATGGGTCTTTTCGTCACATACGATCGTGCAAAAATGGCACAACCGTGCAAAATATGCATATGAACTAGGTGAGCCTAGTTCAGGAACGTCGCAGAATCAAATCACACCCTGCTCGTGCAGTTCCTCTTCGACTTCATCTTCGAAGGGAGAGCCGATCCCAATGTCACGGATCTTCTGGATCTTGCGGCGGACGCCGAATTTGCTACGCGGTCCCGTGATGAGACCCGCAATTCCATCAACTGCAAACGGAAGGAGAGCGACTACACCGATCAAACCGACGGAAATACCCAACCCACGGCGAGCGTTTCCATGAATCATATCGCCGACGAGAAGTCCCGCCGCAGCTCCGAGAATTACCGGTGCCGCCAAGGCACTTCCTTCAACCCATACGGGAGTCGTATCCACATGTGCATCTGCCATATCTTTGGATCATAACCGCTAAATCCGCTTAGACAACAACAGAAAAACAAAGTGCATTCGTGTTACTTACCGGCATCGCGGTAGAGCTCGCCCATCCTTGTCAGCGAACCGTCATTTTTAAAAAGGCTGTGGGGCTTGCCTTTTCCGGGTTCGAAATAGGCATACCTCTCCACATTTCTATCCCTCTCTAGGAACTTGAGCGAGTCTTTGAGAAAATCGTAATGCTCCTCTTCAGTGCCCGACCAGCCGTTGAATTCGGTAACCCAGATAGGACGACGATATTTGCTAGAAAGGCGGTCAATCATGTTCTCGAACTGCCCTGCATCCGTTCCGCCATACCAATGAACGGCAATGAAATCCACGCGCAGATCTTTATCGTCTACCTGATCCATGAAAAGTTCGAGCCACCTGAGACCTCCGGTGTCCGATGATGGCGCAGGCGAACCCAACCTCAGGCCTTTGTCCTCAGCCAGTTTTACCAACTTCGGCCATAGCTTGATCCCATCTTCAACGCTAAGATTCCCCTGCTTTGACCTCTCTGGTTCATTATACCCGAGCAAGGCAGTAGCCTTCTTGTAACTTCGAACTTTATTGAAACTCTTATCGTTCACATTGAAGCCGCCCTTAATCATCGGGATGAACTCGATCTCCGACTCATTGCCTCCGGGCGTCCAGTTGTAATACCAATTTGCTCCGATCGCCTTCTGATACTGACTGTTGCCGCCAGACCATCCTTTTTTGCGAGAAATGTCTGTTGAAGCACCGAATGCCTGCTGCGTCATCAACGCCGCCGCTCCTCCGGCAATGAATTTCCTTCTGTTCATCATGTTTGAGCTTATCCACGTGAACAGGGAATGGCAAATCTGCTTTCACGAGCTTGGAATTCAAAGCCGATGCGATATCGCTCTTCCACACCGCGCACGATTCGCTAAACTCACGCCAGATGCCTTCTCCTGAAAATACCTACGCCCTCATCCTCGCCGGCGGCTCCGGCACTCGCTTTTGGCCGCTCAGCCGCAATGATAAGCCCAAGCAGCTTTTAGATCTTTTCGGGACGGGCACCCTACTAGCCCAGACCATCGGTCGCCTTCAGGGGCTAGTTCCTGTTGAAAATATCCTCATTCTCACCAACGCGCTCCAAGTCGATGCCGTCCGCAAAGTAGCGCCCATGCTACCTCACGAGAACATCTTTGCCGAGCCTGCGAAACGCGACACCGCACCCGCCGTCGCACTCGGCATCGGCATCGTCGCAGCCCGCAATCCGGATGCGGTGATGATGGTTCTCCCAGCAGACCAGCTCATCAAGGACACCGCCGCGTATCAGGCAGTCATGAATGATGCCCTGAACATTGCCGAAAATTCCGACGGCCTCGTCACCATCGGCATCCGCCCCACTTGGCCGTGCCCTTCCTATGGCTACATCGAGCGCGGTGAGCGTGCCTCAATTTGTGACCACACCTTTGACCACCCGCCCTTCGAGGTGAAACGTTTCCGCGAAAAACCCAACCCGGAACTTGCCGAACAATTCCTCTCCGCAGGAGGCTTCTCATGGAATGCAGGCATGTTCGTCTGGTCGCTGCCAACCGTTATCGCCCAGCTCGCCTCACACTCACCCGAACTCGCAAATTTCGTCTCCGAGATTCGTAGTAGCAAGGACATCGAGGCAACAATTTCAGCACAGTTCCCGAAGCTCACCCCCATCTCCATCGACTACGCCCTCATGGAAACTGCCGACCGCGTCCTCAACATCGAGGCCACCTTCGATTGGGACGATGTCGGCTCGTGGGTCTCCATCGCGAAATACCTTTCCGACTGCGGCGACAATAACCGCACGAACCAACCCATCACCGAGATCGGCTCTCAGAACAACGTGGTCTATAACGCCGCCGATGGCACCCACATCGCCCTGCTCGGCGTGGATGATCTCATCATCGTGAAAACGGAAGACTCCCTCCTCATTGCAAACCGTCACCAAGCGGATGCCATCAAAAAGCTCGCCGACCTTCTCCCGCAGCACCTCCTTTAAGGAAACTGCCGTTGCACATCGGCGCTAGGACATTCATGATGCCTCTATGCGTTGGCTCCTACTCTCTTTCCTCCTATTTCTCCAGGCACCCCTGGTATTTTCTCAGGAAACTTCCGACCCAGCCCCTGCGGAGGACTCGAAGCCCATCGAGAAAAAACTCGATTCTCTTCAGACTATCGCAGAGCCGCTTTCCGAATCGGTGGTCTTACTACAGCAGCTCCAAAAACAGCTGCAGAACGCCGCCACCGAAGACGTAAAGGAAGATATCCAAGCTCGCATCGACGAGACGAAGAAACGCATTTCCGGCCTGCGCGAGAATTTCCGTGAAATTCTCGGTGGCTCCGAAGCGGCCGAATACGACACAACCATCATCGAAACAGCTGGCTTTCAGGAACAGATCACCGAGCTAGTTCAACCCGTTCTCAGCGGCATTCGCGAAGCCACCGCTGAGCCGCGAGAGCTTGATTCGCTACGAAACCAGCTCGTCATCTGGAAAGAGAGGAAGGCGAAAACCGAGAAAGTTCGCGCACGAATTGAAAAGCTCAAAGAAGACGCGAAGGATGAGGTCGTCGTTGCCGAGCTGAATTCCGCAGAGAATATCTGGAAGGCTCGCCAGTCAGATGCCACCAGCCAGATCGCCGTGCTCAGCGTGCAGATCGAGGAGCGCACCAAGGATCAACGTTCCCTCTGGGAGAGCCTTTCCAATGGCACCAGCGACTTCTTCAAGAGCCGGGGAATGAACCTCCTCTTAGCCGTGCTCGCTGCGGTCATAGGCTTCATCGCCGTTAGGAAAATCTACGCACTGATTCGAAAAGTCAGTCCCGTTCATAAAGCGGATAAGCACGATACGTTGGAGCGCCTCTCTGACATTCTTTCCATGGCAGTGGCTGTTCTCGTTGCCCTCGGCGGCATCATATTTGTCTTTTACGCTAAGGGCGACTGGCTGCTCCTCACGCTCGTCATCATTTTCCTCATCGGCGTGATCTGGGCAGGGAAAACTGCGATCCCGCCCTACCTCGAGCAAATCCGCATGATTCTAAACCTCAGCTCCGTGCGCGAGGGTGAACGCGTCATCTACGAAGGCCTCCCCTGGAAGGTGGAAAAACTCGGCTTCTTCACCACCTTCACCAACCCCAATCTCCAGGGCGGAAAACTCCGCATGCCCATCAAAAACGTCATGGACATGATTTCCCGTCCCCTCGCGCCGAAGGAAGTCTGGTTCCCTACCGAGGCCGATGACTGGCTCATCCTCTCTGATGATACCTACGGAAAATCGATTACCCAGACTCCTGATCAAGTCGTTCTGCTACAACTAGGCGGCGCTATGAAGACTTATCCCACTGCAGACTTTCTCGCCCTTGCGCCGAAGAACCTTTCTCACGGTTTCCGCATCAGCGTGACCTTTGGCATCGACTACATGCATCAGGCGGAAAGCACCACCACCGTCCCAGAAATTTTCCAAGCAGCACTGACCAAGGAGCTGATCAGTGGCTACGGGCGCGAGGCAGTCCGTTCCATCAACGTCGAGTTCGCCTCAGCAGGCGCATCATCACTCGATTACGTGATACTAGCTGATTTCGCAGGCTCTGTGGCCCATCACTACAATGCGCTACAGCGCAAAATTCAGAGCATCTGTGTCGATGTCTGCAATGAACAGAACTGGGGTATTCCATTCGCACAGATCACCATCCACCGCGCAACAGAAGAGGACTGATACCTACGAAACGGAAATCGCCGCTCGCACCTTCACCTCTGCGGCCACCGCTGCTTCCACGCTGCGCGCGTGGATGCGCACGAGTGTGCCGCCCGCCTCAAGCTCCTCGCCACTCTTCACCAAACAGTCGAAGCCCACGGCGAAATCCACCGCGTCTTCAGCACGCGAGCGGCCCGCGCCCAGCTCCAGCGATGCCTGCCCGATCTTCCCGGCATCGACGCCGATCACAGTTCCACCATTTTCGGAAATCACCTCACGGATCACCGGAGCCTTGTGGATCTCGGACAGGCGCGGCAGATCAGCCGGATCGCCTCCCTGCATCGCGACAAGCTCCTCGAATTTCCTCCGCGCCGATCCATCGTCGATTAGCGCTTCCAGCTCTGAGCGTGAAACACCTGCTATTTTCTCACTGAGATCCAGCACCACCTCACGCAGATCCGCCGGCCCGCCGCCATCCAGGCACTCCAGTGCCTCAATCACCTCCAGAACATTTCCGACGGTGCGCCCGGTTGGCTCGCTCATTTCATTCAGGAGCGCGAAAACCTCCACGCCCATTTCCTTGCCCACCGCCCTCATCCCTTCCGCAAGGGTTTCCGCATCCTCCCTTGTTTTCATGAAAGCACCGGTGCCGTATTTCACATCCAGCACCAGCCGATCCAGCGTCTCCGCCATCTTCTTCGACATGATGGAGGCCGTGATCAGCGCAATCGAAGGCACCGTCCCCGTCACATCGCGCAGCGCGTAGAGTTTCTTATCCGCCGGGCAAAAACGATCCGTCTGCCCCATCATCACCACACCTAGTTTGTCCAAGATTTGCCCCGCCTCGTCCATGCTCACGCCGACTCGGAAACCCGGTATTGATTCCAGTTTATCAAGCGTTCCTCCCGTAATTCCCAGCCCCCTACCGGAAACCATGGGCACCCGGCAGCCCGCACATGCGACGAGCGGCGCGAGGATCAGCGAGACCTTATCTCCTATGCCTCCCGTAGAATGCTTGTCCACCACCACAGCCCCCTTCGGATGCGAAAATACATCACCGCTGGCGATCATCGCATTCGTCAGAGCCGCCGTCTCCACCGCCGTCATACCCTTGAAAAACACTGCCATCGCGAAGGCAGACATCTGGTAATCCGCCACCACACCGCTCACATAGCCTTCGATTAAGCACCCAATTTCTTCCTTCGAAAGCTCCTCACCTTCTCTCTTCCTCGCAATCAGTGTCGGTATGTGCATGAGTAAAGCAATACGCCGGACACCTACCGATGGCAAGCTACCTCAGGCATCACCATTACCAATGCTACACCCGCAGTGCTTGCAATATTTCGCAGCTGTATCATGCCCCGTCCATCCGCACTGCCTGCACTTCCGCCGATCCATCGCAAGAGTCCGCATTTGGCCTATGCCAATCTCGCTGTTCACAATCCCCGCAGGCACCGCGATGATCGAAAAACCCGTCAGCATGATAATCGAAGAAAGAATTTTCCC
>JANRFH010000049.1 GCA_030725745.1 Akkermansiaceae bacterium | reverse complement strand
TTGCTCACACCAGCCCGATGCCTTCGTATTTCCCCTGGAGGATGCGCTCGATGCCGGGTGCCTTTAGCCAGCCGCCGAGGACATCCGCATAGACTCTGCGGAAGTCCACGGTGTGTGCGAGATCGCCCTCGGAGAGTTCTGTGAGGCTCGGGTAGGTGCCGTGGAGTCCGCCTTTCACCCCGCCGCCGGCGATGAACATGCAGGAGGCCTTGCCGTGATCGGTGCCGCCGCTGGCGTTTTCCGAGACGCGCCTGCCGAACTCTGAGAAGGTCATGAGCATGACGCGCTTGTCGTTGCCCTGTTGCTTGAGGTCTTGGAAAAAGGATTTCAGCGCAGAATCGAGCTGGCCGAGCAGGCGGTCGTGGGAGTTGAGCTGGCCGGTGTGCGTATCGAAGCCACCGTGGCTCACATAATAAACACGCGTCGCCATCCCCCCGGCGATCATCCTTGAAACAAGATTCAAGTTCCGCGCGATGGGTGTGCCGTCATACTGGACGTTCGTCTTGTGCTTCGCGGCGACTTCTAGGATTTCCTTGGAGCTGACCTGTGCATCGAGCGCGACGCGTTCGAGGAAATCGAGATTCGACTCACCGGCGATGGAGCCGACTTTCCCCCCGGCAGGCATGTCGATGGAGCCGCCATCCACCGGGCTGTTATCGGCCATGCCCGGTTGGTTCAGCTCGGAGAAAAACTCCTGCGCCTCATCATCCTTCCCGCCGCCATGAATCCACCGATAAAGCTCGGGCGAACTCAGGCTCACGCCGGGATTCCGCAGCGCCCCGAAGCTCTCGGGTGTCGATTTATTGAAACTGATCCCCACCGTCGGGTCGATGCCTTCGCAGGCATTGTCGAAGTAGCGACCGAGCCAGCCCGTGTTGGATCGGTTCGAGGTATCCGCCGTTTCCCAGATGGAGGTGGAGACGAAGTGGGAGCGGTTCGGATTCGGATAACCCACGCCCTGCACCACGCCGAGATTCCCCTCTTTGAAAAGTGAGCCAAGAAAGGGCATCGAAGCATTAAGTCCCAGACCGTCCTTGAGCTTGATGAGGTCTTTCTCCTTTTTCCCGATGCTCGGCCTGGCCTTGTAATAGGAATCATCGCCGAAGGGGACGAGCGTGTTCAGCCCGTCATTTCCCCCTGCCATCTGTAGCACGACAAGGATGGTATCGTCCTTGCCAGTGGCGAACTGCACCGACTTGTCGCGGGCGTCGTCTCCAAGCTCCGCAAATGTCCGGTTGATAAAGCCTGGCAGCGTCCAGGTGGCAGATGCGCCGAGCACCGCCGATCTCATGAAGTCTCTCCGTGTTTTCATAATGGTTCGTGGGTTGTTAGAGGGTTAGCAAAGCTGGTAGTAGGGCGTGCTCAACATCAGGTGGCAGAGCTCGCCGAGTGTCTCGTTCGTGAAATTTTCGCCCTTCATGGAATCGGCGTAGGCGATGAAGGACTTCCTCGCCTTGTCCGGGATAGGGACGCCGAAGAATCTCTCGATGAGGCGATCTACTAGAGCTTCCGTATCCGCACGATCCGTCTCTGGGGCGATCTTTGCGAAGTCCGGCACGGAGCTGCCGCCCTCCACCGTTTTCCTCCGGTTCATCCTCTCTAACATCGCGCCCATCCGGTTGTCGCCGTCTCCCATTTTCATGCCGCTCCCTTTGATGAGGCTTCCGGCGATGTTGTAGCGGGTGAGGAGGGTGTTGGTATTGATCCATGCCTTTCCCCAGTCCCATCCCGCCACGTTCGGCGGCATGAACAAGACCTGCCCGAGCTGGGTCTGCCCCATGATAGGAAGCCCCAAGGGTGGCTCTTCCACTTCGAGTTCCTTGAGCATCTGTACGAGGTATTGCACCGGGCATTTCACCTGCGAGCCCATCGCTCTCTCATGGTAAAAATCCTGAGAGAGGAACATCTCGCGCAGCAACGGCTTCACCTCATAGCCACCGCTCCGGAAGCTAGGCGCGAGCGATTTCACGACGGAATCCTCTGGCGTTTCGTAGGCGAAAAACTCCCAGAGTTTCCTCACCATGAACTCCGCGCACTCGTCCTTTTTGAAAATGAGGTTCACGACATCTGCGCCGTTGAAAGCACCGCTTTTCCCGAAGATCTTTTTTACTCCATCGTCCCAAGCAGAGGCGCTTTGCATGACGGTTCCGTTCAGCCGGTTCAGCTTGAAGCCCGTGAAAGCCCGCGCGGCCTCGCGGACGTCTTCCTCGGTGTAATTCCCTTCGCCGAGGGTGAAGAGCTCCATCAGCTCTCGCGCGAAGTTCTCATTCGGCTGCGCCTTGCTCGACATCTGGGTATCGAGGTAGAGCATCATCGCAGGATCACGGACGATCTTCTGGGTCAGCTCGCGGTAGTTTCCGAAGGCGTGATCGCGGAAGAGTTCGTTCTGATTCATCATCAGCACCGGCTGTTTCACCTTCAGGATGGAGGTGGCGAAGTGGTCGTGCCAGAAGAGCGTCATCTTCTCACGCAGCGGCGCCTTCGTGACAAGGATGCGCTTGAACCACCAGCCCTGGCTCTCCAAGGCACGGCGGCGGTTGTCGCGCTGCATTTCCTGAAACGAGGTTTGGCGGAGCTTTTCAGCCTCGGCAGCGCTCAAGCCCTTGCTCTTTTCTTGGATCGTGCGGCGTTGCTCCAGCCTCCCCTGCATGTCGGCGATCGTCTGCTCCAGGGTGGCCCACTCCGGCAGAGGGAGGGCCTCACCTTTTCCCTCAACGTCCAGCAGCGCATCCACCGCTTTTTCCCTGCCGAGCGAGTGAAATACATCCACCTCCTCCGGTGTCCCACCGAACCCCGCCCGATTCAGCAGGTGCCTCGCCTCACTTCTCTTCCATTCGCTTGTCGCTTTCGGTAACATAGAATCCTCCTAGTATCCTTCAAAACACCACAAATTGCCGACAGTTGCGCATCTCTCGCATTTTCCCTAGATTCCTGTCCGTTCTTCCCTTGCAGGTTTCCACAAAGCTCCCATAAGGCAGACCGTCTTCCACACCATTTTCATGACCGAACTCCTTTCACCCGCCGGAAACTGGGACTGCGCACGCGCCGCCGTCGCCGCCGGTGCCGATGCCATCTACTTCGGCCTCCCCGCCTTCAACGCCCGCCTCCGTGCCGATAATTTCACCGAAGAAGACCTCCCCGAGCTCATGGACTACCTCCACAAGCACGGCGTCAAAGGCTTCGTCGCCATGAACACCCTCATCTTCACTGATGAGCTGGAGGCCGCCGAAAGACAACTCCGCCTCGTCGCCGCAGCAGGGGTCGACGCCCTCATCATTCAGGATCTCGGCCTCGCAAAAATGGCGCGCCTCATCGCCCCTGAAGTCGAGCTACACGCCTCCACCCAGATGACCATCACCTCCCCCGAAGGTCTCGCATTCCTAGAATCCATCTTCCCCATGGAGCGCGCCGTCCTCGCCCGCGAACTCTCCCTGAAGGAAATCGAAAGATTTCACAGCAATCCACTGATCACTGATCACCCGGCACCCATCACTCCGTTAGAAGTCTTCGTCCACGGCGCCCTCTGCGTCGCCTACTCCGGCCAATGCCTCACCTCCGAGTCCCTCGGCCAGCGCTCCGCAAACCGTGGCGAATGCGCCCAAGCCTGCCGAATGCCCTACGAAATCGTCGTCGATGGAGAAACCCGCGACCTCGGCGAACACCGCTACCTCCTTTCCCCACAAGACCTCGCCGCCGTCGATCTCATCCCCGAACTCGTCGCCGCCGGAGTGAAATCCTTCAAAATCGAAGGCCGCCTCAAAACCCCGGAATACGTCGCCGCCGTCACACGCGTCTATCGCAAGGCTCTCGATGCCGTAGCTGCGTCCGTCCCGGCGCAGGCCGTGCAAACCCCGTCCCGGGGTGTTTCTCAAGAAGATAAATATGAATTGGAAATGACCTTCTCCCGCGGCCTCACCACCGGTTGGCTCGCAGGCACGAATCACCCCTACCTCACCCACGGCAAGTTCGGTAAAAAACGCGGCCCATTCCTCGGCACGATCATCGAAGCTCAAAACGGCTGGATCCGCCTCGACACCCCGCCCTCCGAACAAACGCCTCCCCTCAAGGCCGGCGACGGCATCGTCTTCGACGCCGGTGAAAACCGCGACCTCGAACAAGGCGCCTCCATCTGGAAAATCGAAAACGACCGCATCATCTTTCACCGCACCTACTCGGGCATCAATTTCAACCGCATCCGCCCCGGCATCACCCTCTACAAGACCGCCGACCCCGCACTCGAATCATCCATCCGCAAGTTCTGGCAAACCGCCAAACCCAATCTCAAGAAATCCCCCCTCCACCTCACCATCACTGGCCAACCCGGTGAGCCTCTCACCCTCTCCACCGACACCACATCAGTCTCCACCGCCATCCAAATCTCCGAAGCCTCCACCCGCCCCCTCTCCACCGAAACCCTCACCCAACAACTTTCCAAACTCGGCGACACCCCCTACGAACTCGCCTCCCTCGAAAACCAACTCACTGGAAACTGCCACCTCCCCATCTCCGCCCTCAACCAAGCCCGCCGCGACCTCGTGGCGGCGGTTTCCAACCGCCAAGCCGAAACACAACCCAAGCCCTCCCCGTCAAGCACCACCACCGAAACCCTCTTCCCTTCAACGTTCAATGTTGAGCGTTCAACGTTCGACGTTCAACTATCCGTCCTCACCCGCACCCCATCCCAAGTCACCGCCGCCCTCGAAGCCGGCATCCCCCGCATTTACTGCGATTTCGAAGACCCCCGCCGCTACAAAGAAGCCGTCGCCCTCGCTGATGGAATCCCTTCCAAAATCATCCTAGCCACCCCCCGCATCATCAAACCCGGCGAAACCGGCTACCTGAAACTCATCGAACGCGCCGAACCCGCAGGCCTCCTCCTCCGTAACCTCCACGCCCTCCAGCATTTCAAAAACCACACCCACTTGGAAAGAACGGGAGACTTTTCCCTAAACGTCGCCAACCCCCTCACTGCGAAAATCCTCATGGAATCCGCAGCCCTCGACCGCCTCACCATTTCCTACGACCTGAATATCTCCCAAGTCATCAATCTCATCTCACAAACCCCTCCTGAATGGCTGGAGCTCACCCTCCACCAGCACATGCCCATGTTTCATATGGAGCATTGCGTCTTCTGCACCTTCCTCTCCTCCGGCACCACCTACAAAGACTGCGGCCGCCCTTGCGAAAAACACGTCGTCCACCTCCGCGACCGCGTTGGCCAGCTCCACCGCCTCCAGGCTGATGTCGGCTGCCGCAACACCCTCTTCAACGGACGCGCCCAGACCGGTGCCCGTTTCTTCAAGAGCCTCCTCGATAGCGGCCTGCGGAACTACCGAATCGAGCTCCTCGATGAAGAACACGCCGATGCCTACTCCACCATCCGCGCCTACCAAGAGCTGTTAGAGGAAAGGATCACCCCAGAAAATCTCCTCACCCGCATCCACGCCACTGAGAAACTCGGCGTCACCGAAGGCACCTTGGCCTGACCGCACTGGCAAAGAAGCCATCTAGCGGCATTGACTCCACAAGCATTTCCCCTCGTGAATTTCCGTATCGTCGCAGCACTACTTAGCATGAGCCTCGCCTCATGTGAGAAGGCCGCGCCTACTTCGTCGAAATCAGCTCCCTCCGAGTCACCCAAAGATCACTCGCTCTCAACTGCCCAGCTCGCCCATGCAAAAACCCTGCTAGGCACTGGCTCACCCTCCAAAGCCCTCGCCTATCTAACCGCCTCTTCCTTGGCCGATCCCACCCCAGATAAGCAGCGCCTCATCGCCGAAATCCTCTCCTCCCAAGAACTCTCCATACCCACCACTCGCTTCACCCACCCCTACCCGGTCACTCATTTTACCTACGACGAAACCGCCCTCTACGCCGCCCTCGGCGATTCATTTTCCACCGTTATTCGCTGGAGTCTTTCCGAGCCAGAAGCCCCACCCCTCATCCTCTTCCCCACCCACTCGGAGGAAATCACACACCTCTCCCTCTCGCCAAACGGAGCATACCTCATCGTCCATCGCGGCGGCACAAATCTCCTCTGCAACGCGAAAACCCTCAAGCCCATCCGCGCCCTCAAGCCATTTCCCGAAAACCTCGACGCAGCAGATCTCCAGCCTTTCACCGACAACTCCCTCCTCACCGCCAGCCCCTCACTCTCTGGAAATACACTCACCTGGCACATTCACGACACCGCCACAGGAGAAGAAATCTCAGCGACTGCAATGCAAGCTCTTCCCGCACCGAGGAACGCTTTTTTCTCAGGCAACAACCTCATCCTCCACCTCGAAGACCAAGATGAAGTCACCATCTCACCAATAGGAGAAATAACCCGAACACACCGCTTAGACACCAGACCCCGTGCCATCCCCATTCATCCCACGCCAGAGATCTATTTCTCATCAGAAGGCAACACCATCACCCTCCACTGTATCGTCCCTTCCTCACCCGAAGACACCGACCTACTCGATGCCATCAGCGGCTGGAAACTCAATCGAGACACCCAAGAGTTAGAAGAAATACCTATCCCAAAACGTCTCGAACAACTCCACCTCCACTACCCAGAGATTCCTCCGACCCTTAGCATCTTCTCCGCCGACACCCCCGTAAAAAAACGCCTCGCCGCCGCATTCCCTAAATCTTTCCCTGAAATCTCAGCCCCCGCCCGAGCCAATGCCGAGATCGTCCGCTCCTCCTTCGCCACTGGTGATGAAAAAATCATCTCCTCCCTCATCGCCTCCCTCCCTCCTTCTGGCCTCGCCACATCTACCGCCCTCTTCCTCGCCTACCGCTCAGGAAATCAGGATTGGATCAAAGCCATCACCTCAAAAGCAGAAAACCTCCCCCCCGCCCTACTTAAAATCGGAGCCGCCAATACCCCCATCCCAGATCTTACCGACCTCCGCAGGCAGCAGGATTGGATAGGATTCGAACTCCCCGACTTCACACCCATCTTCCAATCCCTTACCGAGGAAAAATCCAAAACCCTCGGAAGACTCACCCTCCCCGCCGACCCCGCCGATGAACAACTCACCGAATTCATCGCCGCCCTCCAAAGCAATGAAGCCCTTATCCAGATAGGAGCCACAGGCATTGCAGACAGTGCCATCAGAGCCGCCCACCTCCTCGCCACCGATGCCTCACGTGCCACCACCGCCATCGCGCTCACCACATTCGCAGAACGCTACGGTGCATCCCGTAGTTCATCCCTCCGTATCCGCGCCGTCGCTCACACCACCCTCGGCGATTTCGAATCCGCACACTCCGCATGGATCGATCTCATCACAAACCAACCGGAAGACCAACACCTCGCTTCGGACTACACAGAAGCCGCCTACACCGCCTTCGAGACATCCGCTCCGGATCAAGCCATCGCCATCCTCGAAACAGGAGTCTTCCGTTTCCCCGATGATGTCGCCTTCTCCATCCGCGCAAGCTGGATCGCCCTCCTCACCGACCATCCCGGAGAAGCATCTCGCTATCTGAAAAACGCCACCCGCATTGGCCTCCCAGCAAACGAAGTCGAAAACACCACCGCTCTCCTCGCCATCACTCACACCCAACTCGGCGACCCCGAAACCGCCCACGGCTACCTCGAACAGCTCATCGCCATCAACCCCGCTTGGAATGAACCCGAAACTATCGAGAAACTCCCCTGGCCAGAACCACTTAAAGCCTCACTACGCCAGCTCACTTGGCAGCCCTAACACTGATCACTTGGCACTTTTCCACCGCACACGCGCCGTCACCGGAAAGTGATCCGAAAGATACGGCTCACCACTTTTCACAATCCCACTTTCCAGCACCTCCGCCTCCTTCGAGACGAAAATGTGATCCACCTTCCACTGACGGTTCGGATCGCTCATCCAGAAATGCAACGTCCCACGCTTCCGCTCCTTTGAATGCAGCACATCGAAGGTCTCCTGTAATCCACTAAAACCCTCCACTCGTTTCATTGAAGTAGGAGTCCCACGCAAAAACTCTACCGCCGCATTACCCTCAGTCGCATTAAAGTCCCCTAGCCACACCACCGGATCGCCTTGCGTGTTCATTTCAACAAGCCGTTCCACCATCAGCCTCACCCCTTTCTCGCGCGATGGCTGGTTGCGGTGATCCAGATGCATATTGATCACCCACAGCCCCTTCCCGCTCGTCCGATCCGTCAGCTTCACCCAAGTCGCGACCCTCGGAAACGAATTACCCCAACTCATCGAACCGGGCTTTTCCGGCGTATCAGAAAGCCAGATTATACCGGACTTATCAGCATCAAACTCAAAGCGATCCCTTCGGAAATAAATACCGGCATACTCACCTTTATGATCCCCGTCTGCCCTCCCATAGCCATGCAAATCATAGTCCGGTAACGAAGCCCAAAGATCCGCCATCTGTCCGTGCTGCCCTTCTTGTGTTCCGAAAACATCTGGAGCCTCCGCACGCAGCATTTTCACAATTCCCAATAGGCGTTCCGCCCATGCACGCCGCCCGGTCTCATCACCATTTTCATAGCGCAGGTTGAAAGTCATTAACCGCAACTCCATCGAGCCGTCTTCGCTCACGGCCACCGCTTTAGGAACGCCCCTCTTCTCTTCGCAGCCCGCGAATAGGGAACCCAAAACGATCACCGCAAAAAATCCCAATACCTTCATCTCGCCGCAGGCTCGCACCGCTCCGGTACTCCGTCAACGCAGGCATTGCAGAGCGCATTTTTAAGGTTGCCAAAACATCGTCCGTCCGCCATTTTCCTTTTGTTGACACGACGGTCGGCGGCCAAAGAAAAATTTTCTCCGGCTGCCATTCTGACAATCGTATCCCTCGTCACAACCGCCCCTTCCGGCGGGACAACCCACTTGGGAAACAATCACTCATCCCGTCCATCCACCCAATTTTCCGCAGGGTTTCTATAACCCTCGCACTCACCATCCTTTTTCTAAATCGCCACCACAGCGGTTCTTTCCTTTGACCCAAGGCCAGACAAATCAGATACAGATTTCACCCAAACGGGAGCCGAAATCGTCCCCACTGCCTGCTTTTGAATAAAGTCCGAAGATCCCTCTTTAGTTTTTCCGAACCACTCACGAATGAGCAAAAATACCTCCTACGATCTCTTCGACATGCCTCCGGCAGAGAAGCCAGTAAAGCCTGCCCGCAAGACAGCAGCGAAGAAAACAGCCGTGAAGAAAACGGCTGCAAAAAAGGCCGCAGTCAAAAAAGTTCCCGCGAAAAAGACGGCTAAGAAAGCCGCCGTAAAAAAAGCCGAAGCCGCGCCGAAAGCTGATATTCCTGCACCTACCGAGCAAAAAGCACCCGCCGAAAAGCCTGCTGAGAAGATCATTGAAGCTCCGAAGCCACGCCAAGCATCGCCTCCTCCAGAGGATTCCCGAGACATGCCGAAGCCCCGCATCGGTCGCGTCCCCGGTGGCGGCCCCGTCAATCAACAATCAGATTCGCGCCAGCACGAGCCTCGCGATCACGATCAAAACGAAGGACAACAACCCATTTCACGTTCGAAAAAGCGCAGAGAAAAACGCAAGCGCCGCCGCGACAATCAAGGTGACCAAGGAGGAAATGACAACCGTCGCGACCGAAACAACAACCAAGGTGGTCACGACAACCGTCGCAACGACAACCGCCGCGATCGCAATGACCGTAACGACAGACAGCAACAAGAAGACCGCTCTCCCACCGTCCTCTCCGGCGATATTCTCGATGTCGATGGTATCCTTGAGATGACACCCAAAGGCTTCGGCTTCCTCCGCCTTGCCAATGGAAACTTCGAGCAAAACAAGGACGATATTTTCATCTCCCCCGAGCTCATCCGCAACCATTCCCTCCGCCACGGACAATGGCTCCATGGCAAACATCAAGGGAGTAACCGCGGCCAGCAACTCATCGAGATCGACACCGTCAACGGCATGCCTCCGGCAGATGCAGCCAAGCTCCCGCACTTCGACGAACTCAAGGCGATCAACCCGAACAAACGCATCGCCTTCGAGACCACACCGGAACGCTACACCACTCGCGTCATCGACATCGTCTCACCAGTCGGGCGCGGCCAACGCGGACTCATCGTTTCCCCTCCCCGCTCAGGGAAAACCACCCTCCTCCTCCACATGGCCGAGGCCATTCGCGAGAAATACGACGAGCAGATCCACCTCATGATCTTGCTAGTCGATGAACGCCCGGAAGAAGTCACCGAGTTCCGCCGCGCTCTTCCCGGCGCGGAAATCTACGCCTCCTCCAATGACGAAGGAACTCGCAATCACTGTCGCATTGCGGAGCTTGCCATCGAGCGCGCCAAGCGACTCGTCGAGGCCGGCCAAGATGTCTTCCTACTCATGGATTCTATCACCCGCCTCGCCCGCGCTTACAATGGCAATATGAGCAGCGGAAAAGGTGGCCGAGGCCGGGCAACCGGATCCGGCGGTGTCACCATCGGCGCCCTTGAGGTGCCGCGCCGCCTCTTCGCAGCTGCACGCAACACCCGCGAAGCAGGATCCCTCACTATCCTTGCCACCGCCCTCATTCAGACAAACTCCCGCGCCGATGAGGCCATCTTCATGGAGTTTAAAGGCACAGGAAATATGGAGCTAGTCTTAGATCGCAAGATCGCTGAAAGCTACATCTACCCAGCCGTGGATATCTTCAGATCCGGCACCCGCCGCGAAGAACTCCTCCTCGCCGAGCACACCCTGCATAAGATTCACCTCATCCGCCGCGGCCTCTCCGGCCACCGCCCCTACGAGGCCATGGAACGCCTGCTCTACTTCATCAAGAAGTTCCCCAACAACCCCCAAATGTTGCTCGAAATCAAAGGATAACACAGGAAAGCCGCGCCTCTGGCCGGCTTCATTCCCATCCGCGCAGCGCATATCCCATTAGAATTTAAAATTTAGAGTTTAAAGTTTTGAACCACCACACCCTCTTCGTCGAGAAACGCCCTCCGTTCGCCTCCGAAGCACAACACCTCCTCCACGATCTCCGCGAAGCCCTCGACCTCGCAGAAATCTCATCCCTCCGCCTCCTCAATCGCTACGACATTATCGGTGTCAGCGATTCCGAGTTCGCGGCGGCCTCTGCAAGCATCCTTTCAGAGCCACAGGCCGACACTACTTCAGCCGCGCTGGAAATCTCGGATCAGGAAACGGCCTTCGCTTATTCTTACCTGCCCGGACAATTCGACCAGCGCGCGGACTCCGCCGCCCAGTGCATCCAGATCCTCACCGGAAAAGAGAAGCCCGAGGTGACCTCCTCACGCATCGTCATCCTCACCGGTAAGCTCTCGCAAACTGATCTTGAAGCGATCAAATCCTACATCATCAATCCCGTCGATTCACACGAAGTCGTGGCGGCGGATTTCATCCGCCATGCCAAATCCACTCCTCCAGAGGATATAGAAATCCTAGAAAATTTCCTAACAGCCTCCTCCGAATCCATCCGAAAAGACATGTCCCTCGCCATGTCCGAGGCAGACATCGCCTTCACCCAGGACTATTTTAAAAACGAGGAAAACCGTGCGCCCTCCCTCACGGAGATCCGCATGCTCGACACTTACTGGTCGGATCACTGCCGCCACACCACCTTCCTCACCGCCATCGACGACGTCAAATTCGCCCCCGGCACCGAAGTCATCGAGGAGACCTACGGCATCTATCGTAGCGTCCGCCAAAAACTAGGCCGCGACGAAAAACCCGTCACCCTCATGGACATCGCCCTCATCGGCATGCGTGAGCTAAAAGCCTCCGGCGAACTCGATAACCTCGAAGTCTCCGAAGAAATCAACGCCGCCTCCATCGTCGTTAAAGTTCAAATCTCAAATTCCAACTCTCAAAAAGATTCAGTAGCAGAGTCTTCCCTTGGCGAACTTGGCGACTTGGCGGTTCAAAATTCTTTTGAAGAAGAATGGCTTGTGCAATTCAAGAACGAGACCCACAACCACCCCACCGAAATCGAGCCATTCGGTGGTGCCGCCACCTGTCTCGGTGGCTGCATCCGCGATCCCCTTTCCGGGCGTTCCTACGTCTATCAGGCGATGCGTGTCACCGGCGCTGCCGATCCCCTCACTCCATTTTCCGAAACCCTTCCCGGCAAACTCCCTCAGAAAAAAATCTGCCAGGTTGCCGCCAAAGGCTACTCCTCCTACGGAAACCAAATCGGCCTCGCCACCGGTCAGGTCGCCGAAGTCTACCACCCCGGCTACGTCGCCAAACGCCTCGAAATCGGAGCCGTCGTCGCAGCAGCACCCCGCTCGAATGTCTTCCGCGGATCTCCCTCTCCCGGTGATGTCATCATGCTCATCGGCGGACGCACCGGACGCGATGGCGTGGGTGGAGCAACGGGTTCCTCCAAAGAGCACACCGAGACAGCCCTCGAAAACTCCGCAGAAGTCCAGAAAGGCGACGCTCCCACCGAACGCAAGGTCCAGCGTCTTTTCCGCAACCCGGAACTCACCCGCAAGATCAAGATCTGCAACGATTTCGGCGCAGGCGGAGTCTCTGTCGCCATCGGCGAAATCGCCCCCTCTCTCGTCATCAATCTCGATGCCGTCCCCAAGAAATACGACGGCCTCGATGGCACAGAACTCGCCATTTCCGAATCCCAGGAACGCATGGCCGTCTGCATCGACCCTTCGGAAATCGACTACTTCATTGCCGAGTCCGACAAGGAAAACCTCGAGTGCGTGCACGTCGCCGATGTCACCGACTCCGGCCGCCTCATCATCACCTGGCGCGACAAGGAAATCGTAAACTTCTCTCGCGCCTTCCTCGACACCAACGGCGTCCAACAAACCGCAGCCGTCATAGTAGAAGAGTCACAACCCAAGTCTTCCACTTATCACTGTCCACTGATCACTGATCACTTGCGTTCTTTGAACGTCTGCTCACAAAAAGGTCTCGGCGAAATGTTCGATGGCTCCGTCGGCGCGAATACTGTCCTCTGGCCTTTCGGTGGTAAACACCAGATCACCCCGCCCGACGCCATGGTCGCCAAGCTCCCACTCCTCGAAGGCGAGACCGATCACGCCACCTACATGTCATGGGGCTTCGATCCCCATCTCTCCGAGAAATCCCCCTTCCTAGGAGCCGCCTACGCCGTCACCGAATCCGTCTGCAAAGCGGTCGCCGCCGGTGCACGCCTCCCGGACATCCGCCTCACCCTCCAGGAATATTTCCCCCGCCTAGGCAATGATCCGAAACGCTGGGGTCTCCCCTTCGCAGCCCTTCTCGGTGCCTTCCGCGCCCAGCACGAGCTACGCCTCGCCGCCATCGGCGGAAAAGATTCCATGTCCGGATCGTTCAACGAACTCGACGTCCCACCTACCCTCGTTTCCTTCGCCCTAGCTCCCGGCCTCGCCTCGCTGGCGATCTCCCCGGAGTTCAAGCGCAGCGACTCCATCGTCAGCCTCATCGAAATCCCTGCCCTTGAAAACGGCTTGCCAGATTTCCCCGCGATCATGGATACCGCCGAGGCAATCCACCTCCTCAACAAGGCTGGTAAACTTCTCGCCGTCCATCACATCGGCTCCCCCGGCCTAGCCGCCGCCCTCACCAAAATGTCCCTGGGCAACCACATCGGCTTCGTGGCGGCGGATTGTATCCCCCAAGCCGACCCATACTCACCTAAATACTTCTCCTTCCTCATCGAGCACTCTCAAGGAGAGGCGGATGCCATCCGCCAGCACCTCCCAAGCTCTATTGAAATTGGAACAACCATCCCAGAAGCAACTTTTTCAATCGGTACCGAAACTCACAACCTCTCCGACCTCCAAGCCGCCTTCGAAGGCACGCTGGAACCCGTCTACCCCACAAAACCCGAGTCTTCCGGAGAGCAACAGCCAGTGGTTATTCCGCAACCCAAGTCTTCCAAATCTACCATCCGCAATCCTCAATCCTCAATCCCAAAACCGAAGGTCTTAATCCCCTCCTTCCCCGGCACAAACTCCGAATATGATTCCGCACGTTCCTTCGACCGGATCGGTGCAGAAACCCACATCGAAGTATTCCGCAATCTCACCGCCTCGCACATCGAGGAATCGATCATCGCCCTCGCTGAGCAGATCGCCTCTTCTCAGATCCTCTTTATACCAGGTGGATTCTCTGCAGGTGATGAGCCCGATGGCTCCGCGAAATTCATAGCCACCATCCTCAGAAATCCGAGGATCTCCGACGCTATTTCTGATCTCCTAGCAAACCGCGACGGCCTTATCCTTGGTATCTGCAACGGCTTCCAAGCACTCATTAAAACCGGACTTGCAACACACGGCAGGGTCATCGAAACCGGGACGGATTCCGCCACACTCGTCCACAACGATATCTCCCGACACATTTCCCAATACGTTCGCACACGCGTAGCGAACAATTCCTCACCATGGCTCTCCGGCATGGAAATCGGCGACATCCACACCGTCCCGGTCTCCCACGGCGAAGGCAAATTCTTCGCCCCTCCAGAGGTCATCGCCGCCCTCGCGGAAAACGGCCAGATCGCCACCCAATACTGCGACGCATCCGGTAACCCTACCATGTTGCATCCCTTTAATCCAAATGGCTCGCTAGCTGCTATCGAGGGAATTACCTCCCCTTGCGGAAGGGTCTTCGGAAAAATGGCTCACTCCGAACGTTTCTCGGAAAAAGTTGCCAAAAACATTCCGGGAAATAAGGATCAGCCAATCTTCCTTGCAGGTCTTAAATACTTCAAATAACAGGTATTTCCTCCAGTCAACAGATAAAATAACATCCTTGGCACAAATAATGCTTCATTAAGTCAGCTCTCCGAGTTAGCTTCGCTTCGGTTCCATTTACCTGATGGCTGAAGCTTCATTATATCAATCTCTTTCCCAGTCGCAGACTCTCGCGCCGCAAATGCGCAAGAGTCTTGAGATTCTTCAGGCTGGCACGATGGAGTTGTCCCACTTGCTGAGGCAAGCTTTGGAGACGAATCCGACTCTTGAGGACATCACTGAAGTGGTGTCGCTGGATGAAGACAGCCAGGATTCCGAGGAGGCGGATAGCTTGGAATACATGAACGAAACGGATGACGATTGGCGTGATCGCTCCATCCTCGAAGGCAGGAATAATCAATGGACACAGGAAGACGAGGAACGCCGTCAGCGCCTCTATGACAACATCGTCGCTTCGGAAACTCTCCAACAGCATCTCCAGCATCAATTGGATCTCTCACTCATTGATCCGGATGTGCGCGAAGCCGCCCAGTTTCTGCTCGGCAATCTCGATGACCGAGGATTCCTCGACTCCCCTCTCAGGGACATAGCATCCACTTGTGACCATAAGTTCGCAAAGCTCAAGGAGGCTCTTGAACTCATCAAAACTTTCGATCCTGCTGGTGTCGGCGCTTCAGGCATACCAGAGGCACTCTTGATCCAGCTCGAAAGATCATCAGGCAAGGACACTTTAGAATACCGCATCGTGCGAGACCATCTTGAGGATCTTGCACGCAAGCGTCATCCTCAGATTGCAAGAGCACTCGGCACGACGGTCGAACGCATCGCAGAGGCAGCAGATACCATCGGCCGACTCTCTCCGAATCCGGGTGGCGAGTTTGACCCGACAGGAAACCCCTACATCCTTCCCGACGTCATCATCGAAAAGAATGACGATGGCGTCTGGGGCGCACGCCTCACCGGAGAACATCTTCCCAGCCTGCGTATCAACGATTTCTACAAGGACATGATCGGCAAAAGCGGAGTCGATCAGAAAGCACGCGCCTTCCTCCGCGATCAGATCCGCGATGGACGCAGCCTCATCCGCTCCATCTCCCTTCGCCAAGAAACCATCCTCGCCATCGCTCACAGGCTTATCGAGCAACAACCCGATTTCCTAGAAAAGGGGCCACGCCATCTGCGCCCGCTCACGATGAACGATGTCGCAGATGAGCTGAACCTTCACGCTACAACCGTATCCAGAGCCGTGGCAGGGAAATACATTCTTACGCCCCAGGGGCTCATGGAAATGCGCGCCTTTTTCGCCACCGGCTACCAGACAGCTAGCGGAGCAGAAGTCTCCAATGCCGGTGTGCGCGAGGCGATCCAGCAGCTTGTCGCCCAAGAAAACAACGCGAAGCCTTTATCCGATGATGCGATCACCAAAGCCCTCGCTACCCAGGGGATCAAGGTCGCACGCCGCACCGTGGCGAAATACCGAGAGCAGCTCAACATCCTGCCATCCCATTTACGGAAGTCTTTCTAAGGAGAAAGACTGCTTTAAGCGGAGTCGCTATAAACGATGCATGATTTGTAGTCACCGAGGTGCAGCCACGGGTCTGTTCTCAAAGGAGATATAGAAACAAAACGATTATCTCTTTTTCCCCTGCGATCACCTGCTAGGCTGACCTGCGTGTTTTTCAGCTTGGTGAAATATTTTTTGCGAAATAAGCAAACTCGCCGCTTAACACCGGAGAAAGTGAAGGCGCTGCAGTTGGAGCAATTTCGCAAACTCGTGCGGCACGCTTCTGAAAAGTCACCCTATTATCGACGTTTGATCGCCGATCATCAAATTCCCATCGATACCTGCACCCCGGAAGATTTTCCAGTTCTGACCAAGTCGGAAGTGATGAAAAACTTCGATGAGATCGTGACAGACCCAGCCATTAGCAAGGAGGCTGTTGTCGATTTCTTAAAGCAATCTGGTGGAGATCGGAAATTATTTCTCGGCAAATACCATGTCATTCATACCTCAGGAACTACCGGCGAGTCTGGCTATGCCATTTATAACTCCGATGAAATGGCCAGAGGCGTCACCAGCATCACCTTGGGGCTGAACTTTGATGTTTTCCGGAAAATGGCTTTCATCGGAGCTACCGGAGGAGCTTACGCAGGCGTGAGCATAAGTTCCGCAGTCAGCGATACTCCTTTGATTTATCGCAGTCACAGCTCCTTTGATGTAAACATGCCATTCCGCGATATGGTGGCGGCACTGAACCGGCTCAAGCCTTCCGGTCTGTCCGGTTATCCATTTGCCCTGCGACGTCTGGCGGAAGCGCAAAACGATGGGATACTGAAAATAAACCCGAAAAGCGTGTTTTCCGGCGGCGAATCACTACGCGAGCCAGACAAGAAATTCATCCAGAAAGCCTTCGGCGTGCAAATGCTGAACCTGTATGCATCGAGCGAGTTTTTGATGATGGGTCTCGGACTAGACAAATTTGGCGGCATGTATCTGATGGATCACAATCTGATTTTTGAATTTCATCCCTACCACCTCTGCGTAACCAACCTGTTCAATTACACCCTGCCGCTCATTCGCTATCAAATGAATGACGAGCTGAAGCCAGTTCAGGATAATACTCGACAGCTCCCTTTCACAAAAGTCGAAAATTTGATCGGCCGCGAATCCGTTGTCTCCGCATTTCTCAACGATGATGGGGAAATGGATTTCATGTCCTTGCAGCCGCTCGATTCTTTGGCGGAAAGAGGTGTCACCGGCTTCCAGATCAAAGTGCTCAACAATCGCCATTTCCAGCTCAAGGTCATATTGCATCCCGAGTTTGATGCGGCCGCAACGCTGCAACTCTTGAAAACAGTCATCGATGAGTTTTTACAGGAGAAAAGAATGACCCAAGTGCAATATGATGTGGAACACGTGCGCGAACTTTCCGCAGATTCCAAGACGGGCAAATTTCAGCACGTGGTCGCGGATCCGCTATCGCAGGCGTGATACTTTGATGCCTGCTGTCTAAATGACTTCAAGGGGCAGCTGACGCCGTTTGAGTGCAAGCGGAGGAAGTGCCTCTGATGCCCTGGAGCGCTTGCTTTAGCTGGTGTCTGGGATGGTGACTCGCCGCCTGAAGGCAGCGCTCCGTTTACCTGGCGATGCTTTTTTAGAGAGACGACATCAGTCCAAAAGATCGCCGTAACGCTCTCGGGCAATAGCAAGAGTAAGATCCATGATGAGCTGTGAGTTCTGCTGTTTGAGAGCATCTTCTGCCATCGCGAAACAGCTAGAATACTCTAGAGAACGAATCACTTGACCAACTTTTGGTATAGCCTTCGCAGAAACCGAAAGCTCCTCGACTCCCAAGCCAATGAGCAGCGGGGTAAGGCGAATATCTCCTGCCATTTCACCGCAGACACCTGTCCAGATCCCGTGCGATAAGCCAGCTTCCACGGTATATTTAATCAGGCGGATGACGGCCGGATGAGTCGGTTTGTAGAGTTTTGCGACATGTGGGTTCACCCGGTCAACCGCTACGGTGTATTGGATCAGATCGTTTGTGCCGATGGAGAAGAAATCAACGTGAGGAGCGAGCAGATCCGCACAAACGGCGGCTGATGGCACCTCGATCATGACACCCACTGGCATCTTAGGATCGAAAGGAATGCCCTCTGCATCGAGTTCATCCATGCATCGTTTGAGTGCTTCCTTCGCCTCAAGCAGCTCGGTAACTCCAGAAACTAGCGGAAACATTACGGCGATTTTTCCGAAGGCGCTTGCCCGGAGAATCGCGCGGAGTTGCTCGCGGAACATTGCAGGCCGGGATAGCGAGACGCGTATGCCGCGCCAGCCAAGGAATGGGTTTGGCTCGATCTCCGTGAGAGGCTCTACTGGTAACTTGTCACCCCCGGCATCAAGAGTTCGCACGATGGCATGGTGGGGATCAGTTTCTCTGGCGACCAGAGTGTAAGCCTTTGTCTGCTCCGCCTCATCGGGCATTTCATTTCCGTTGAGGAGGAGGAATTCCGTCCTGTAAAGTCCGATGCCTTTCGCACCGCTACGCTTCACCTGCTCCATCTCCTCAAGAAACTCGATGTTAGCGGAAAGGGTCAGCTTTCGCCCATCGATTGTCTCGGTCGCTTCGTCGCGCTTGGCATCAAGTTCATCGCGTTGCTTTTCCTTTTCCTCGGTAATTTTCCGATAATGCGCCAGAGTATCGGGCATCGGATTGAGGATTAGCTTACCCGCATATCCATCGATCACTGCCGGTGTCAGTGCTGTGACCTGAATCACCGATGCTCCCAAGCCTACCACGGCGGGCACTCCGAATGAACGGGCAAGAATGGAGGTGTGGGAGTTCACACTACCTTGTTCGGTGGCGAAGCCGAGCAGATGCCTTCGGTTCATCGATGCCGTATCCGATGGAGAGAGATCATAGGCTAGGAGAATGTGTTTCTCGTCCGGCAGCTGGTGAGGAGTGGATTTGTCCACTTCGAAATTGCGAAGCACTCGCTGTGAAACGTCTTCAATATCAGCCGTCCTCTCCCTCAGATACGGATCAGGGATGCGCCTCATCGCCTCTAGGAAATTCTGCATCACCGCGTAGAAGGCATATTCAGCGTTTTGCCTGCGATTGGAAATTGCCGCATCTACACGACTGATCAGCGCCTTGTCCTGCAACAACATGACATGCGCCTCGAAAATTTCGCTTACGGAATCCCCCGATAGCGATTCCAGGCGCTCCTGCAACTCTGTCAGCTGCTTCTTCGTGATTGCAACCGCTGCTTCAAAGCGTTTCTGCTCCACCGGAATTTCGTGAACGTCGATCACGTAAAGCTCTGGCGCGGAAAAGCCCCTTGCGATGACATGGATGGGGCCGATCGCTATTCCCGGAGAGGCAGGTATGCCTGTATAGGTGATTTCCGTATTTTTCGCGACCTCTGGCATCTTCTCTCAAGGAAACTGATGGTTTTTCGATTGTCTTGCAAGGATTCTGGTAATGCCTTGCTAGGTATTGTGTAGGAATGAAGATAGCTTCCCACAAAAAAACCGCCTCCCCTTTAGGGAAGACGGCTTTGGTTGGGGGGAGGTAACTCTTTCCCTACAATTATGGTGTAGGAACTTCTAAGATCGTTTTGAGAATACGCGAGGCGATCTGGTAAGGGTCTCCTTGTGAGTTTGGACGGCGATCTTCGAGGTAGCCTTGATATTTGTCACCTTTGACGAAGCTGTGCGGCACGCGGATTGATGCACCGCGGTCAGCAACACCCCATGAGAATTGGTCGATTGACTGTGTCTCGTGGAGGCCAGTGAGGCGCATGTGATTGTCTGGGCCATAGACGGCAATGTGCTCTTCGCAGTTTTCGCCGAATTTGTCCATGAGTGCGAGGAAGTAGTCCTTGCCACCCACTTCGCGGAGATACTTGGTGGAGAAGTTCGCGTGCATACCGGAACCGTTCCAGTCACCTCTGATAGGCTTGCAGTGGTATTCGATGTCGACACCGTATTTTTCGCAAACGCGCTCAAGGAGATAACGAGCCACCCAGATCTGGTCAGCCGCCTTCTTAGAGCCTTTTCCGAAAATCTGGAATTCCCATTGGCCTTTGGCAACTTCTGCGTTGATGCCTTCGTGGTTGATGCCTGCGTCGATGCAGAGATCGAGGTGCTCATTAACGATTGCACGAGCGATATCACCCACGTTTTTGAAGCCTACGCCACAGTAATAAGGTCCCTGCGGTGCCGGGAAGCCTTCGTTGGAAAATCCGAGTGGCTTGCCATCTTGGCTGAGGAAGTATTCCTGCTCGAAGCCGAACCAAGTGTCCTCGTCGTCGAGGATGGTTGCGCGAGCGTTGGATGGATGCGGAGTGCCGTCAGGCATCATAACCTCGCACATCACAATGCCACCGTTGCGGCGTGTGGTGTCCGGATAAATCGCAACTGGCTTGAGGATACAGTCGGAGCTGCCGCCTTCTGCCTGTTGGGTAGAGCTGCCGTCGAAGCCCCACTCGGGAAGCTGCTCAAGTGTTGGGAAGGAATCGAACTCCTTGACCTGGGATTTGCCGCGGATGTTCGGGACTGGGGTATAGCCATCCAGCCAGAGATATTCTAATACGTATTTAGCCATTTTCTTTGTTTTCTATTCGGGTTAGCGATTGGTTTTGTGGTGAGACAGGGACAAAAAATCATCCGACGGCTTCACCGACAAGGTTTTTAAGCAAATCATGTACCATTCTGATCCTGAACCCCCGGAGCTTCTTAAAAAACGACTCAACCGGCTTGGATCACAATCACGGTGGTATCGTCCACTCCAGAGTTTTCCACCGCTTTGTTCAACAAGTCCGCACAACATTGCTCTGCAGATTCAGAGGATGCCAGTGCATTGCCGATCTGCCGATTCCATAACCCGTCGATCAGGCCGTCAGAGCAGATGAGGAAACGGTCGCCTTTCTGGTAAGGGATCGCGGCAAAGTAGGGATGAACCACCGGGTGCCCTCCTCCGATTACCTCGAAGAGTGCGGCACGGCGCGGGTGAGCGCGGTATTCCACCTCGCTGATTTCACCTCGTTTCAACTGGCTCCAAGCAACATTGTGATCCTTGCTGATTTGCTCAGTCGTTCCGTCCCGACAGCGGTAGATGCGTGAGTCGCCAACGTTAGCTAGATAGATATTTTCTGGGGCAAACCAAGCAAGCGCCAAGGTTGCAGCCATTCCTCGACTGTTCGCCGTGGCCTCCCCGACGGAGTTGATATGCTCATGTATTTCCTTCAGAGCATCCTGCAGGAGGGAAATTGAATCAGGGAAAAAGCCCAAGGCCGCAGAGCGAAATGTTTCCGGGATGATCGCAGCCATCCTTTCGAGGATCAGAGAGGATGCTAGATCGCCCGCGTTTCCGCCGCCCATACCATCGGAGACTGCAAAAACCAAATCGTGCTGTGAAATAACCCCTTCGCCCTTTTCCGGCAGGAGCTCCACCCCATCCGGATTCGATGAAAAGACCGTCCAAGAATCATCGTTCGTCTCCTTACGTGATCCGCTACGAGTTGCTGCTGCCCAGCTTATAGTCGATGCGTCGGTCACGGAGTCTTAGGTTTTTCCCGCTCGTGCGGATCTGGTAAAATCTCCGCAAGCTCGAAGTCGATGATGCAAAACCTGCCCAGCTTATCACTATAGGTGATATTTCTAGGCTCCGCATCGAGATGTCGCACTCCGTAATCTTGTTCCAAAGCTGCATAAAGCTTGTCCGCCTTAGCCTTGGAAAGGCTGGGCGCTGGTCTACCGCAGTTTGTCGAGACGAAGTAATATTCCTCCGGACGCTCTTCCAAAACCCTCGGCACGTAGGGACATCCTCGCTCCTCCAGCACTTTAAGCACCTCCACTTCTTTGGCGTAACGCTCCTCCACACCGCTGCCACGCATGCGTTTGTGGACATTTCCGTAGAAATCGATGCGCACGTGAGAACGCAGGCCATCTTTGATCGGTTCAATCGACATTGCATCCGATGATACATCCCACCTCAGCATTGTGAATCCATTCTTCTTGAAGTTTTCCGTGCCTGCTTTGAGCCTGTGGCGCATGAGAATTATCGCAGGAAAAGCCGGACGCATCGCCATCAAGGTGCCTTCGGAGGTCGCGCGCCCGACCACTGACTTCGTTCGACAGGCGATTTTCTCCATCCTCGGAGAAACAGTCCTTGATGCACGCGTGCTAGATCTATTCTGCGGATCTGGTGCCCTAGGGCTCGAAGCTCTCAGCCGCGGAGCCTCTTCCTGCGTTTTTGTCGATGAACACCACCGCGCGGTATCTGTGACCGAGGAGAACTTGAAAAAAGCCCGACTCGAAGGTGGACGCACGGTCAAATCCGAAGTCTTCACTTTCCTCAAGCGCGATCCCGCCACCTACGATCTCATCCTCGCGGATCCACCCTATTGGAAAGGCTACGGCGATACCGACCTCGTCGCGAAACTCCTTTGCATGGAGGAAGTCCCCGCCCGACTTGCCGCCGGTGGTTACCTGATCGCGGAGATTTCCTCCTCCCAGCCAACTCCCGTCTCGCCTCATTTTACCTTACTAGACCGCCGCGAATACGGCTCCAGCGCCATCCTGATTTTCAAATGAAAGAGTGCGCCATCCTTCTTATCTACCGCGCGCTCCTGCCGCTCTTGTTCATCTTCGCTTTTCCCGGCTGGATCATGAAAATGCTGCGTCGCGGCGGATTCGGCACAGGACTCCACGAGCGAGTCGGTATCTTTACTACTGCCCGCGATTTTGAACCATGCGGTGCAATTCATCTTCACGCCGTCAGCGTCGGGGAAACCATTCTCGCCCTCAAACTCCTGCGTGCATGGCAAGCCGCCCACCCAGGCACCCGTTTCGTCCTCGCCACCGGGACCTCCACCGGCCACGACACCGCCACCCGTGCCAATATCCCTGATCTCCGCGTCACCTATGTCCCGCTTGATTTTCCATGGATGGTGCGCAGCTACCTCAACCGCTTCGAGCCCTCGCAAATCATCCTCATCGAGGGCGAGATCTGGCCGAATCTACTCCGCATCGCGCAAAACCGCGCCATTCCCGTCTCCCTCGCCAACGCCCGCACCTCCCCTCGCTCCGCCCGCCGCTTCCTCAAGCTTGCCCCCATCCTCCGCCCGTTTTTCTCCCGCCTATCCGCCGTCTGCATTCAGGAAGAGGAACACCGCCATCTCTGGGAGGCTCTCGGTATCGATGCGAAAAACATCCATCTCACCGGCAGCATCAAGTTCGATCCCGGATCAACCAACCCACCTGCACTCCGCAGCGATTTCGCGGAAATGCTCGCCAGTTTCGGCGCCGGACGTCCCATCATCCTCGCCGCCTCCACTTTCCCCGGCGAGGAAACCCTACTCGCATCCGCCATCCTCACCGCCCATCCCGAAGCCCTCCCCGTCATCGTGCCCCGTCATGCTGAGCGCCGCACCGAGGTCTCCCAATCTCTCACTAAGGAAGGATATAACCCCATCCTCCGCTCTGCCTTCCGACCGCCTACTCTTGGCGAAAATAACATTTTCCTCATCGACTCCACCGGCGAGCTCGCCACCTGGACAGCCCACGCAGATGCCGTCATCATCGGGAAATCCTTCCTCTCCACCGGCGGCCAAAACCCCGCCGAGGCAATCATTTCGAGCAAGCCTCTTATCCTCGGTCCCCACATGGAAAACTTCCAGCCACTCACCCGCCAACTCCTCGCCGCAGACGCAGCCCTCACCGCCTCCTCTCCCGAAGAAATCTCGACCGCCATCCGCACAGCCCTCAATCCAGCTCGCGCCATTTCCCTCACCGAAAACGCCACCCGCGTCCTCGCCATCCATCAAGGCGCAACATCCCGCCATCTCAAGGTCTTGCATACTAATCCGTAACATGCCTGAATCTTCGGATACCGTGTTGTCTTTTCCTTCCAAACCCCTAGTTTCCGCCCCGTGAGCGACGAACCCTCCAATCCCCTAAACGACCTCCTCTCCGGCTTCGAACTTGGCCCCGCATGGGCTAAAGCGAAGTCTGGCGACTCCCAACCGAAATACAAAGACGGAGGCGAACGTGAATACAAACCACGCCGCAACGACGATAGACGCGGCGGAGGAGACCGTCGCGATAGCCGACAAGGCGGAGGTCGTGACCGCGATGATAGACGTGGAGGTGGCAATCGCCGTGACTTCAAAGGAGGTGGCGGAGGCCGTGATCGTCGTGACTTCCAACGCGAGGAAATCGCCCCCGCCCCCGGCATCACCGTCACCCTTGTCCCAGAAAAATCAGCCATCCAACTAGTCTGCAAGGAAGTTCACCAAGTCGCACGCGCCTATCCTCTCTTCGATATTGCCCAGATTATCCTCGCCGAGCGCAACCGCAGCCGCGCCATCTTCGAAGCCTCAGAAAAAACAGCTCCCTTCTATCGCTGCAAAATCGAGGAAGCCATCTACCTCACCAAAGAGGAAGCCATCGCCCACCTCCTTCAAGCAGATTGGCGGAACCGTTTCATCGAAGAAACCACCGTCGAGGTAGAGGCGCCGAAAGGAAATTTCCAAGCCGTCGCCCGCTGTGGACTATCCGGCCAGCTCCTCGGCCCGCCGAACCATCACTCCTACCAGACCAATCTCCGCACCCTTCATCGCGAGGCATTTTCCAACATTCCATTCGAGGCATACGCCGCAAAAGCCCGCACCGAGCGCTCCGAAGAAGCCGTCAACGCATGGCTTGAGTCCATGAAAATTCAGACTCGCTGGCGCGTCCTCTCCGATGCCGAAATCGCCACCCGCACCTCCGAAGCCGAAAAAGCCACGGCCCAGGCAGAAGCACCAAAACAGGAGGACGCCACCGTTACCCCAACTGGCAGGGACGGTCTCTCCGAGCCGTCCGCATCTGACGCTCCGACAACAGAACCCGCTCCCGAGACACCTGCGGAATTCACCGAAGAAACCGTCGTCGAAAACGCCGCAGAGCCAGCCACCGAAGAAACTACCGAGACTCCAGTAACAGAAGCATCCACCCAGGAAGAAACATCCGAAGAAGTTTCAACAGAAGTCGCTGAAACAGAAACCACACCCGCACCCGATGAACTCACCTGGTTCACCGACCGCGCTGAATTCGACCGAGCCCTCGCCTCGGAAGTCCTCGAGAAAGCTTTCCACCTCACCCGCAAGGCCAAAGTCTCAGCGGCTATCCCCGGGAAGCACCTCTCCCCAGGTCTCCTCGTCAGACTCAAAGGCACCGGCTCGCATCACCGCAAGCACCCAGCCATCGTCATCCCCGTCATTTGCAAAATCCTCGAAGCCGAGCACATGCCCGTCTTCAAGCGCAAGGGCAAGCTCTTCACCGGCCCCGCCCGTCCGAAGCCGCTTAGCCCCGATGCTGTCCTTGCCCCCCGCCCTGCGGAAATGGTCGCATGGATCCGTGCAAACACCCCCGCAAAGCTCGATGGACTCTGGAAAGCCGTCCTTCCCGAAGGTGCCACCGCACCCTCGGCCGATTACGCAGCAGACCTTTTCTGGCTCCTCCAGCAAGGCCATATCCTCCTCTACACCGACGACACCCTCGCCGTGCAAGAGAAACCCAAGCTCCAAGAGCCAAAGAAACCCAAAGCTCAGAAGGAAAAGAAACCCACTGCCGAAGCAAAAGCCCCAGCCGAAGACTCAGAAGTGGAAATAGCTGACGCAGCGCCAGCTGAATCCCCAGAGGAACCCGCAGCAGAAGCATTCGAAGCACCTGCGGAAACTCCCGCACAGGAAGCTCCAGCTATCGAAGAAAAACCAGCCGCTGAACAAGCCGAGCCTTCGACTGAAGCACCACCGGAGCAAACCTCCGACACCCCGGACGACTCCTCACCACAGCCTCTCCCTTAAGGTTTAAAGTTTAAAATTTATAGTTTCATGTCACAGCAACAGACCCTCGCCGACTCCGCAACCCTCGAAGGAACTTCCCTCCACACCGGAGAGAAAGTCACCCTCACCCTCAAACCTGCACCCGAGAACCACGGTTTCAAATTCCGCCGCGTTGATCTTTCTGACCAACCATTCATTGGCGCAGATGTCGATAAAGTGCAAACCGTCGAGCGCGCCACCACCCTAGCAGAAGGCTCAGTCAAAGTTCACACAGTCGAGCACATCATCTCCGCCCTCACTGGCATGGGCGTCGATAACGCCCTCATCGAAATGGATGCCAACGAGCCACCCATCGGCGACGGTTCCTCCCGCCCCTTCGTCGAACTCATCAAGCAAGCCGGAATCAAAACACAGGACGCAGTCCGAAAGGTATGGGAAATCCGCGAGCCCATCCATCAGGAAATGGGCGACGGCACCATCATCACCATCGTCCCCTCGAAGACCTTCCGCGTCTCCGTCACCAACGTCGGCCCCGATGGCCGCTTCACCCAGTATTTCTCCTCAGAGGTCACCCCTGAGCTCTACGAAAAGGAAATTGCCCCCGCCCGCACCTTCGTCTACTACGAGGATGTAAAACCACTTTTAGAGAAAGGCCTCATCAAAGGCGGCTCCCTCGAAAGCGCCGTCGTCATCCGTGGCAACGAAGTCATGTCGAAAGAGCCCGTCCGCTTCGATAACGAGTTCGCCCGCCACAAAGCGCTCGATCTCATCGGCGACCTCATGCTTTCCGGCAAGCGCATTCTCGGTCACGTCATCGCTGTAAAACCCGGCCACGGCCCGAACACCAAGATGGCCGCCACGCTCAAGAAGGAATATGAACGCATGCGTGCGCTCATCCCAGCACCCATCACTATCCCCGATGGCGAGAGCGTGCTCGATGTGAACGAGGTCATGAAAATTCTCCCTCATCGTTACCCGATGCTGATGGTTGATCGCGTCATCGACTTCGAGGAAAACAAATGTGTCGGACTCAAGAACGTCTCCATCAACGAGCCATTCTTCCAAGGCCACTTCCCCGGCCACCCCATCATGCCCGGCGTCCTCCAGCTCGAAGGCATGGCTCAGGTCTCCTCCATCCTCATGCTCCGCAAACCCGAGAACCTCGGAAAAATCGGCTACTTCCTCTCCGCAGATAACGTCAAGTGGCGCAAGCCGGTCATGCCGGGTGACACACTCATTACCGAGGCTGTCACCACCAAAGTCCGCGGCAACATCGGCCAGACATCCTGCCGCTGCCTCGTCAACGGTGAAGTCGTCTCCGAAGCGGATCTCAAGTTCGCCCTTTTCGACAGGTAGGCGTGGCGTGGCGGCGGACGGCGTGCCCCTTGGGTATTTTATCCGCCATGCCAATCTTCGAACGGGGAACCAGCTAACGTCTAGGGCGATCAAATGCGTCCTAAACTCTTTTCCTGCTTTCCTACCTTCCTCATTGAAACTTCCAGATGAACCGTCGATTCGGATTGGAATAAGGAAGGCATATGACAATATAACCTCTTCCTCTTCCTTGAAAGTTACCCCACCTCCGTAAAATCCACTCCCAGCGCCTCTTCAAACTTCTTGATCTTATTCCGCTCCCTCGGATCGATCAGCGCCACGGATATTCCCTTCTTCCCCGCCCGCGCCGTCCGCCCACTACGGTGAGTGTAGTATTCCAGTTGCTCCGGCAGTTGGTAGTGCACCACGTAAGAAAGTCCTTCGACGTCGATGCCACGCGCTGCCACATCCGTGGCGATGAGGATCTGCGTCCTGCCGCCCTTGAAGCCGCGCATCACCTTGTCGCGCTCTCTCTGTGAAAGATCTCCCTGGATCACATCCACGCAAAAATCGAGCTTCGTCAATTGTCGCCCAAGCGCCACGGCTCCGGCCTTCGTCCTCACAAAGATCAAGCCCCTGTCATCTCCACGGCTGCCAAGGAAATCCGCTAGTAACTCGTTCTTCTCGTCCTTCGTGCAGACCGCATAGCGGTGATCGATGTTCCGATTCACCACGTGTGCCTTGTCCACCCTTAGGATCTCGGGCTGACCCGGCATTGCACCTTTCACTAGGCTGTGAATGGAATCTGGAAACGTCGCGGAGAATAGCCAAGTGCTGCGACGTCCACGCGTGAGGCCGAAGATCGTCATCAGGTCTTTCTTGAAACCCATGCTCAACATCTCGTCCGCCTCATCGAGGATCAGATGCTTCACATTCACAAGAGTCAGCGCCTTTTTCTTGATCAAATCAATCAGTCTGCCGGGTGTCGCGACCACGATATGCGTCGGCCTTTTCAATCTCCCGATCTGCCCCTCCATCGGCTCCCCCCCCGCCAGCACCTCCACAAAGATCTTTTCCGAATGCTTTGTGTATTTGAAAAGCTGCTTTCCGATCTGCTTCGCCAGCTCTCGAGTCGGTGAAATGATCAACCCTTGGATGTGAGTCTTCTTCGGATCGATTTTTGTCAGCAACGGCAATCCGAAAGCCGCCGTCTTGCCCGTCCCAGTCTGTGCCTGCGCGCAAAAATCCCCACCGTTTTTCAGCAGAAAAGGTATCGACTTCTCCTGCACCTCAGTCGGTGTAGTGATGCCCATTTCCTCCAACCCTTTTACCAGTCCCGCAGGTATGCCTAATTCCTTAAATGTGCTCAAAATGTTCTGTGTGTGAAAATCCGACACAGCCTGCAACCGAAGGCTGAAAATGACGAGCCATATCATTCCTCCTTAAAGTGAGCTTTGAAATACCATCCCAGCCCGCTAGGTTGCCGGAGATTCCACCCCTCATGTCTTCTCGCGGCCGCCACCAATCCACATCGAAGGAATGCCGTACCCTGATCCGCCGCATCGAGGCACTCGAAGGCGTCATCGCGGTCATTATTGGAATGTCATACGGCGGGAAATCCCTCGGAAAAGGCACCACTACCGGCTCGATCCGCATCCAGCGCGAGGTATCAGGCGGACTAAAGGCCGTCACCCAATCATCAAAAGGCCTTCAGGAACTCTATATCCGAACAGAAGCAGGCGCCGAGGATCGCATCTCGGAAACGCTGCGTGAATGGCAGTAGACGCTTAACAATCGTAGCGGATTAGCACTAATTTCCAATAAATCCAAATATTACGTCATCACGTAATATCTAGTTTTGTGATTTATGGCATGATTCTGGTGTCGACTCCCCATCGGCACCCCGAACCAGCACCTCCCCGCGTTGCTGAAAACACAACCCCCACCCCAATGAATACCACCCCCGGTTTCAAATCCCTCATCATACTTCTGACCCTCGTCGGAGCAGGTATTTTGAATGCCCAGAGCATTCCCAATACCTTGAGCTTCACGACGGCCGGATCGTTTGCCAATGCCTTGGCAGAAGGCACCAACAGCGTTCTTGTGTATGACAACAATCTTACCAACGGCTACGAATCGGGATTCGACCTTCACGACGCCCCTACAAACCTTAACCCAACCGGCCCTGCGGGGTCGGCTGCTTTTCAGTGGGGAGAACAAGCTCCAGCAAGCTGGCCTTACCCCCACAGCAGCGCTCTCTGGTATCAACCGCTCACTGTCAGCAACGCCGTAGCAGAAAAAACCTTTGAAATCGGCTACCTCTACTACCGGAACGGAACCATCAAACAGAACACTGGCGCCTCGTGGGTGGAGCTGTCCATGTCCTTGGTATTCTCCAATCCCACCGGCTTAGCTCCTATCAATGTCACTTTCAGCGGCGACCTCATCAATACCGACAATGGAAAAGACCCTGACAAATTTGACCCTGTGGCCAGCGCCGACATCGTTTCCCTCAAGGACTTCTTCGCGCCAGTCAATTTCAAGGACAGCTCAGGGAACGGCTATTTCTTGGAACTCAGCTTTGAGGTCGATCAGGACACCATCGACGGAACACTCTCTACGGCAGATGAATTCCGGGTATTCGAGGGTGCGCTAGGACGCGCCACGCTGTTGGGACGTTTCACCACCACACCTGGAGTCTCACCCGTTCCTGAACCATCTTCAGCTGCGTTGCTAGGACTTGCTGCCCTCCTCATCACCTTCCGCAGGCGCAGGAACTGAAAGAGTCACATACAGCCACAAGCTTAGCGCTCGCGAGAATCTCGCCGCCGCTCACGAGCTTCCCTCCGCTCCTCGCGAGGCTCTCTTTTCTCTTTCTTCGCAACCGTCGAGGTCGCAGCCTTCTTCACCCGCAGCTTCGATGAGCCGAGCTGCAGGCCATTGAGTTCCTCAATCGCCTTCATCGCTTCGTCAAAATTCGGCATCTCTGCGAAGCCGAAGCCTTTGGATTGCCCGGTCTTCTCGTCTTTCACCACCACACAGGAGCTGACGCGCCCATATTTGCGGAAATGGCAGACGATTTCTGGCTGAGTGAGGCTGCGGTCGATGTTTCGGATGAGGATTTGCAAAATCTGGAAAGGTTGTTGCCCGAGATCATCCATCCCATTTCAACGGATGACGAGCTTTAAGCCGCATTTCCCGCAACCAAAACTAGCCAACTCCTCCCGCATGGACAAACTCACCACATGCACATCTTCGATCGCGTCCGCGAAATCTCTCTCGTCAGCTCCGCTGGCTCCATCCTCTCATGGGATCAAGAAACCTACCTGCCCTCCGGCTCCGCTGATTACCGCTCCCAACAGCTCTCCTACCTCGCCGCCCACGCCCACAAACTCGCCACCTCAGAGGATTTTCTAAAATCCCTCGCAGAGGCCGAAGCCCAAGACAACGGATCTGACATCATCCTCTCCGCCAACCTCCGCGAACTCCGCCGCGAGTCCGACCGCTCGGTAAAAATCCCCACGGATCTCGTCGCCCGCGAGTCCACCGCCCAATCCGCCGGACACCACGCATGGATCGCCGCCCGCAAGGCCTCGGACTTCTCCCTCTTCGCCCCACACCTCGAAACCCTCGTCGATTTCGCCCTCCAGAAAGCCGATCTATGGGGCTATTCGAACGAACCCTACGACGCCCTCCTCGAAGGCTACGAACGCGCCACCTCCACCGCAGACATCGCCTCGATGTTTGACAAACTCGTCGAACACCTCGCCCCGCTCTCCGCCAAGGCAGTCGAGAAAACAAAAGCCCTCTCCCCACAGCTCCCCCCCGGCCCCTACCCAGTCTCAGCCCAACAGGATTTTAACGCCCTCGTCGCCGCTGAGATCGGCTTCGACTTCCACCACGGCCGTATAGATACCACCACCCACCCCTTCTGCACCACCCTCGGCCCGCAAGACATCCGCCTCACCACACGCTACGAGGAAAACGATTTTACCTCCTCACTTTTCGGCGTCATGCACGAGGCCGGCCACGGCATGTATGAGCAAGGCCTCCCCACGGCAGACTTCGGCCTGCCCTCCGGCTCCGCCGTCTCCCTCGGCATCCACGAGTCCCAATCCCGCCTCTGGGAAAACCAAGTCGGCCGCTCCCCCGAGTTCTGGGAAAAATTCTACCCCATCGCCCGCGAGCACTTCCACCAGCTCCGCGACTTCCCGTTAGAAAATTTCCTCCAATACATCCACCGCGCCGAGTTCACACCCATCCGTGTTGAGTCAGACGAGGCCACCTACGACCTCCACATCATCCTCCGCTTCCGCATCGAGCGCATGCTTCTCAACCGCGAGATCAAAGTCTCCGAAGTCCCGTCCACCTGGAACGACCTCTTCCGCGAATCCTTCGGCTTCTCCCCACCCGACGACGCCCACGGCTGCCTCCAAGACATCCATTGGTCAATGGGCGGCATCGGCTACTTCCCCACCTACACCCTCGGCAACATCAATGCCGCCCAGCTCTTCCAAGCCGCCACATCCGTCCCCGAAATCGCCGCCGCCACCGCCGCCGCAAACTACGCCCCCCTCCTAGCTTGGCTCCGCCAAAACGTCCACGCCCACGGCGCCACACTAGACCCCTCCGCCCTCATCCAAAAAGCCACCGGCAAACCTCCCTCCACACAAGCCTACCTGGCACACCTAAAATCCCGCTACCTCTGAAACTTTAAACTCTAAACCTCAAAAATACACACAACCCCAGCTTCGTGCCTTCCCACCTTCGTGTGAGAAAATCACCCAACCCCAGTCTTCCACTGATCACTGTTTACTGATCACTGTTTACTGATCACTGTTTACTGATCACTGTTTACTGATCACTGTTTACTGATCACTTTCCACTCTCTCCCATGTTCATCGTATTCGAAGGCATAGACGGCACCGGCAAATCCACCCAAGCCCGCCGCCTCGCCGATCACTTCCGCTCCCAAGGCCGCGAAGTCGTCCTCTCACGCGAGCCCACCGACGGCCCATGGGGCACCCTCCTGCGCAACTCCGCCCAGACCGGTCGACTCTCCCCCGAGGAGGAGCTTGAAACCTTCCTCAAAGACCGCCGCCAACACGTCGAGGAACTTATCAGTCCCGCCCTCGCCGCCGGGAAAGTCGTCATCCTAGATCGCTACTACTTCTCCACCATGGCCTACCAAGGCTTGCGCGGTTTCGATACCGCCCAGATCCGCCGCGACAACGAAGCCTTCGCCCCCGTCCCCGATCTCCTCCTCATCCTCGACCTCGATGTCGATACCGCCCTAACCCGCATCGGCGCCCGTGGCGACACCGCCAACGAATTCGAGCAACGCTCCAACCTCGCCAGCTGCCGCGAAACCTTCCTCTCCCTCCGCAACGAACCTTTTGCAAGAGTCATCGACACCAATGCCTCACCTGACGAAGTCTCCGCCGCTATCCTTTCAGCGTTGCCGTTATAGGCCTCCATCTTCGCTATTGGAAGTTGCGCGAGCCGTGTTCATCCTCGCC
This sequence comes from Akkermansiaceae bacterium, assembly GCA_030725745.1. GTDB lineage: Bacteria > Verrucomicrobiota > Verrucomicrobiia > Verrucomicrobiales > Akkermansiaceae > Luteolibacter. The sequence goes on along the minus strand of JANRFH010000049.1, from coordinate 29,495 downwards.
CCATGATCCGCCGCCACTACACCCTCCTGCTCCTTGTGGCGGTGGCATTTATTGGCTTCGCGGTCATTCCCGGATGCTTCCCGGATCGGGTTTTGCTCTCGCTCTCCACCTTTGCGGCGAAAGATTCACGATCCTTTTTCACGGGCGATGGCAGCCAGGCCAGCCCCTACCGCCTGCACACCTTCGGGCTGGGCATCGGGAAAACCCCGGAGAAAAAGCCTACGATCATTTCCATCAACGACGACCCCGACCAGGTCTTCCAAGCATCGCCTCCTTCGCCGGTCGATTTCGCCATCATCCTGCGTAACCTCAAGCGCCTCGGCATGGATAGAGTCGCGATCTCCTTCCCTCTCACTTGGGAGGAAACGGATGCCATTTCCCTCGCCGCCCTAGACCGCCAGCTGGATGCAATCCCCGCCCTCGCCACAGCCGCCCCGCTCTCTCGCGGTGCCGTCCCATCGCCCATCCCCCCAGCCTTCCGCCGCGCCTCCGTCCCACTTTCAGAAATTCGTGGAAATACTGAACTCCTTCCTGCAGTCAATCGCATCGCTATTCCGAATGCTATCCTCGGCAATAAAACCTCGTTGGCCGGATTCACCCGTATTGAGTCCGAGCCGGAAGGCGCCTCCCCCTACCTACTTGCCAGATGGGGGGAAGATCACGCCGTGCTTTCCTTCGTGCTCATCGCTGCAATGGATCACTATCAGATCCCGCCCTCCGCGCTTCAGATCCGCCTAGGCGAGTTTATTTCCCTCAGCGCGAGAGGCCCCTTCATCCCCATTGATGAATATGGCCGCCTAGACTTCTCCATCCCGACAGACACGCCCGGAGACTCCATCGCCATGGAATCGCTCCTCAGAATGGATGAAAGCAAACATAACAAAAATAACTTCCTGCCCGCCATCCTACGCAGCGATCTCTCCGCTACAGAAGATGCCTCCGCCGCCTACGCAAAGAGCCTAGCACCCACCATCGCGGCCCTCTGCGATCCTACATACGCAGGCGATGTCCGCACCTTCCGGCGGCTTCCCCTCGCTGTGGAGATCTTCTTACTCTTGTCGCTCGTTTCCCTCGCCTACGGCTTGTTTCATTCTCGAAAACACCCGTGGAAAGCCGATGTCGCCGCAGCTGTTGTGGGAATCAGCGGCACACATTTCATCGCCGTAGCGACCACCTCCACATGGCTGCCTACCCTCCCCGCCTTACTCATTTTCGTCACCTACGCCGCCCTCAGTTTCCGCGCAGCCAAGAAATTCACTCCAGTATCTCCTCACGAGGCTACGCCTACAATTCTCAAAGAAATCACACCAAAGCAATAAGCCACTAAAGATGCTACCACCATCCCTTCAGAATCAATCACAGATAAGGAGCCGAAGATAGAAGCACAGCCTCCTGCGAAAAAAGCAGCGAAGAAAGCCGCTACAAAAACACCAAGGAAGGCCGCAAAAAAACGCACACGCAAATCCGCCAAGAAGAAACCCCGCGGCACAAAGTGACCTTCGAACAGGTTTTTACCTCCTTCTTCCTTTTGAATTTATCGTTTAGAATTTAAAGTTTCAACACATGAACCCCGCCGAGAAAGCCAACGCCCTCATTGAAGCCCTGCCTTACCTTCAAGCCTTCCGCTCGAAAACCATCCTCATCAAGATGGGCGGCTCCGCCATGGAAGACCCTGAACTCGTCGCCAATGTCATGCGCGATATCGTTTTCCTCGAAGTCGCAGGCACCAACCCCATCGTCGTCCACGGCGGCGGCAAGGCGATCTCCGCTGCCATGGAGAAATCCGGCATCGAGGCGAAGTTCATCAACGGCTTCCGCTACACCTCGGAGGAGGCCATCGACATCGTCTCCAAAGTCCTTTCCGATGAAATCAATCCCGGCCTCGTGCGCATGATCCGCTCCTTCGGCGGCAAGGCCACCGGTATCCCCGGCACCGACATCTTCCTCGGCGAGAAAATGAAATCAACTGATGCAGACGGTAATCCAGTCGATCTCGGCCGCGTCGGCGAAGTTGTCGGCTGCAACCCGGCGAACATGGATCAGGCGCACAAGGCAGCCATCGTCCCGGTCATTTCCCCCCTCGCCGCAGAGCTCGCCACCGGCAAGCCGCTCAACATCAATGCCGACCTCGCTGCTGCTGCACTCGCCAAGGAACTGCGCGTCTCCAAGCTCGTCTACCTCTCCGATGTCCCCGGACTCATGCGCGACCCGAAGGATCCCGCCACCCTCATCAAATCCATCAACCGCGCCGAGGCTACCGCTCTCATCGCAGACGGCACAATCTCAGGAGGCATGATCCCCAAGGTAAGTTCCGCCATCGATGCGCTCAACGCTGGTGTCCGCAAAGTCCACTTCGTCGATGGTCGCCTGCCCCACGCCCTGCTGTTAGAAATCTTTACAGACGGCGGCATCGGCACGGAAGTGATCCGCTAGCCAATATGGAGCGCGGCTAGATCAAGTTCCTTCCCACCCACCATACGATCATCACTACGGCAATCACCGTAGCTCCCCAGCGGCCGGGATTCAATCGGAACGGTAGAGGCTTCCCCCGCACCCAGCCAAACACCTCGATACCTAAGCCGATCAGTGCCAGCGGCAGCAACACCATGCCAAAGGGGTTTAGCAAAAAAGCCTCGCCGATTCGTCCGTGCAGGGTGGCATAAGTCGCACGAGTCATCCCGCAGCCGGGGCAATCGAAGCCAGTCGCCTTTTTAAAAAAGCAACCCGGCATCCACCCGCGGCCACCTGTTTCACGCAGCATCCAAGCGGCAAATGCAAGACAGAGAACCGCAAGAGAAACCCAGATGGCGCGACCCTTGTGCACCAGAGAGTATCAGTTGAGATTGCCCGAGGCTGCCGCAGAAATGAAGACAAGGAAATAAATCGCCATAATCGCCAACCAGGATGCCGCCGCAGCAATGGCCCATGTCTTTGCCGACTTCGAAGCCGCCGTGGCTCCGGCTATATCACCCCTCGCCACAAGGCCATCAACCTTCGCTGCGTAAACAATGGATACCACTCCGAAGGGCATGCAACAAAGCACTGTCACCACAATGGATTGCCAAAGGTAGTTAGGAATCACACCAGGCATCTGATTTGAATTCATTGGCGCTGGCTGCTGCATCGGCACGGAACCCATCTGTGTGGGTGGCGGAGTCATAGCCATCGGTGACGATCCTTGAAACTCCGGCACCTGACCGAGTGGCTTCCAATCGGACATCCCTTCCTTCCAGATGAGGTCGGTCGCAGCGACTTCCCCACTCTTGCTCTTGGCGAGAAGCTCTTCCTCGGCGACGGGGCCGAGCTGCATTCCATTTTTTGAATAATACCAACTCATATCTGCCGCAATAATCTACGGTGTGATGGTTGCGTCAAGAATCTCGTATCGATTCGACATACAAAGACCGATGAATTCTGGATTGGCGATGATTCAATTCCCGGCCACCACCATGGCAATCATGAATAACAGATAAGCTGCCATAACGGAGTAAGCGATGATCATCCAAATCTTTGCCTTGTTTGAGGCCGCGATCGCTCTGTCGAATTCTCCTTGTACTCGAAGGCCTCAACCTTCGAGGCGAAAATGATCGCGACGATTGCGAAAGGAATACTGAAAATCGTGCACAAAATGACACTTAGCACGATCGCCACCACCGACTGCCAAAGATAGTTTGGTATCTTCCTATCGACATAAGTCCCCGGAGCGTAGGCCTTCGGCTGCGGCAAGGGGATATTCCCGAGATCTTTTTTGGGCAAGGAAGTGACGTCATTAATTGGATTTTCGGGAAAGACCTATTGCGGAGTAGCCGTCAATTCCGGCTCCACCTTGGGTGCGCCGGGTTTTAACTCTGCCACCTGCGCAAGAGGCAGCCAATCCGCCATTCCATCACGCCACACAAGAGTTGCATCGCTGATCTCACCACGACGGATCTTTGCGCGCAACTCGTCCTCAGGCACCGGCCCCTGTTTCAAGCCCATCTTTGTGTAATGCCACTGTATCATGGGCAAAGCCTCTGCTTAAGCAGTCCATTCCGTCAACCCCATGTTCATCTCGTGGGCACATTCAAGGCTCAGAGCCGCAATTCGACTGTTGAGAGCCGAATCCCAAGTCATCGGAAAAATCGACTGGATCCATCAATGACACATCATACTGAAAATCATCGCTTGTTGCTAAAAGCCTCGGCGGAGCCAAGCCCAGTGGTAGCATCACAAATGGAGTGGGCTTTCGCGTGATGTGATTTTTAACCCCGCAAACAATTCTCATCCCGCCACAGGTCGTCTCCTCGTTGTTATAAAGGAAAAAATCAGAACGAAACTCCGGCACGGACTCCACATGCCACCTGTCCAAAGCCATCCCTAGCACAAGCATCGACAGCACTGAAAATACCACCGCTCCCATCGCAGAGATCACGCGTTGCCAGAAAGCACGGCACCTAGCCTCGGTGGATGAATAGGAATGCAGGCTCATGGAGATTCGTTGGTTTGCCGTGACTAGCGTCTCCTACCATAACGCCCGGAACCACGAATCCATTAGGCGAAATTCACGAAATCCCCTATCCACAGCCTCTTCCACTTCTCACTCGGCACTAGCCACTTCTTCAACAACGCCACCACCCAGCAGCCTGCCGCCGTCGTAAAACGCCATGATCTGCCCGGCCACGATCGCTCTCTGCGCCTTACCGAAGGAAAGCTTCAACTTTCCTTCATCCATCTCCTCCACCTTCGCAACCTCCGCCTTAGCACGGTAGCGAGGCTGTGCCTCCACTCGTTTCAGAGATGCGATATCTTCATTGATCGAAGTCACACGCCCGACCATGCACTCCCGAGTATACAGCCCTTCGCTGTCCTCATTGTCCCAGCCGATCACCAACTGATTTTCCTCCGCCTTTTTACCCACCACCACATAGGCCATGCCATCTTTCGGCGAAGCCACACCATGCCCTTTTCTCTGACCGATCGTGTAGAAATGCAGCCCCTTGTGCTCACCCATCACACGCCCATTTGTATCCACAATCTCACCCGGTTTATCAGGAAGATAGTGCGCTAGGAAATCGCTCATCTTCACCTGCCCGAGAAAACAAATCCCCTGTGAATCCTTCTTCTCCGCCACCGGTAGCCCGAACCTACGCGCCACCTCCCGCACCTCCGGCTTGAGCATTTCACCGGTCGGGAAACGCGCGTGCTCCACTTGGAAAGATGTCATCAGCGAGAGGAAATAGCTCTGATCTTTGTTCGGATCCGCCCCACGCAGCACCGCCGCCTGCCCATTGGAAAGCACACGCCGCCGCGCATAATGCCCCGTCCCCACTGCCTCGAAGCCCTGGCTCATCGCGTAGTCCAGAAACACCCCGAACTTCATCTCGCGGTTGCACCAGACATCCGGATTCGGCGTCAGCCCCTCTTCGTATCCGTTCACCAGATACTCCACGATCTTCTCCTTATAGCTATCGATCAGATCAATCACCCGATACTCGATCCCCAGTTTCTTCGCAACCGCCCGCCCATCCTCAATATCCTGCTCCCACGGGCAATCCCCCGGAATCCCCTCCTCGTTCATCCAGTTTTTCATATACCCACCCACCACCTCATGCCCCTGCTCCACCAGTAGCGCAGCAGCCACCGCACTATCCACCCCACCGGACAAACCAACCATCACCTTCGACATGCCGCAGCCTTAACCCCTAATCCCCAACTCTCAACTTTCAAAACGGACAAAAAGCGAAGCCCATCATGGACTCTATGCGGAAAGCACACGCCGAACAGTTTTCATCTTTTCCGTATTTTCAAAGAAAATCTTGAAAATCACCAACGCCGGCATCGCGATCAATATCCCAGAAATGCCCCAGAAGCCCGCCCATGCAAAGATCCAGACGAATACCACCAAGGGATTGATTCGAAACCTGCCGCCGAGCACCATAGGAGTTACCATGTTCCCCTCGATCGCCGTCAGCGCAAAATAGATCAGCGGCACGGCGATCAGTTTGCCCGGATCCTGAAAGTTGATCGCCGCAGCCAGAAACACCACAAAAGTTCCCGCCAGCGCACCGATGTATGGCACGAAATTCAGCACGGTGGCCATGATGCCCCACAACACGGGCCTCGGCATGCCCAGCCCCCACATCGCCAGGCCGACGCAAACACCCAGCCCTATGTTGATCAGGGTGATAGTGGACATGTATTTCGAGACATCGTTGCCGACACGGGAGAGGATATTGCGTACGCGCTCCTTCCGGTTCAGTTGCTCAAGGATGAGAGTGCCGTAGGCGAGGATGAAAAGCACGAGCAGCAGAAACGCCACAAAACTGAAACCGAAATCCTTCGCCTCCTTCAGCAGCAGAGAAACCGAATCCTCATGAATCTCCACCTGCATCGGGGCGCTACTCACCATCTCCGTCCGGGTGCGCTTGATCGCCTTTCTTTCCTCCGGCTGCTTTTCGGAAACTTTCGGATCTGTTGCACTCACATCAGCCGCCATTTCGTCCAGCTTCTCCGAGACGCTGGGTTTCTCCACCTTCGGTATTTCCTCGCTCACTTCCACCGGCACCTTGTTCGTCGCTTCCTCCACACGATCCGCCATCAGTTCGATTTCCGCCTGAACCACTTTCACCGGACGGAAGGCATCCTGCATCCGCTCCAGCACCTCGGTCTCATCCATATTTCTCAGCCACTGAGCCCCCGGCAGGATCGACTGGTAGGCACCGAAGGCGGTGATCGCGGTCAGCCCGGCCACGGTCGCTAGCGAGCTAAGCAACCTCGGAATCCGCATTTTGCGAAAAACCAGGTAAATAGGATGGACGATCATCGAGACGAGAATCGCCAGAACCAGAGGCAGCAAGACCGGCTTCATCTCATGCAACACATAGAAGAGGACAATGACGAAGAGCCCCACTTGCGCCAACCCCACCAGATCCGTGCCCGGTGTCGGCAGCTTCAGTTTGCCCAGCAAAGACCTGCTGGCCGCCTCTTCATGTTCATTGCTTTCCATTCCCACCATGATTGCAGCGGCTTAGGACTCGCGCCAACCATGATTATTCGCACCACACCGATTTCAGATATGCCTCCTCCGGGAAATCCTCGGGCATCACCACCCCCTCCATCTCCGGCCTTGCGATCATTTTCATGAAATCGCTTTCAGAAATCCCCCGGAAATTCGTGCAACAAAGCATCCAACCACCCTTCGCCAGAACCTTCCCCGCCAGCATCGACAGCTCTCCAAAATCCTTCTCCACCCGAAACACCTTGCCCTTCTCATCCCGCGAAAATGTCGGTGGATCGATCACGATCCCATCAAACACCCGCCCCTGTTTGGCAAACCGCTTCAGCCAATGAAACGCATCGCCCTTACAGAAATGCTGCCCCTCCACATCCAGCCCGTTCATCTGAAAATTCCGCTTCGCCCACTCCAGATACGGAGCCGATAAATCCAGTGTCGTCGTCTCTCCACCACACATCGCCCCCGCCACCGAGAACCCACCCGTGTAGGAAAAAAGATTCAATAACTTCCCACCACCAGCCATCCGCCGCATCACCTCCGCCCGATTCTTCCGCTGATCGAGGAAAATCCCCTGCGAGTATCCACTCTGAAACGACACCTCAAACCCCAGCCCATTTTCCCGTATCGCAAAAGCCCCCTCCATCGCCTCTCCATACAAATGCATCGGACTCTCCTTCTGATGCTGATCCAGCCTCTTCCAATAAACACTCCTCCCACTCGCCTTCAGCCAATCCTTCACCTCTCGCTTGATCTCGCCACCCGGCGTCATCGCCATCCACCGCCCCGCATACTCCTCCAGCGCAAAACCCGGCACACCATCCCCCGCCCCATCCACTAGCCGCACCGCATTCGTCCCCCCATCCAGCATCCCAGCCCTCTTCGCCACCGCCGCATCCAACAAATTTCCAATCACAGTGGGAACAAACACTGAAAAACTGAAAAACTGAAAGCTGAAATACCGGGAAAACCACTTTCCACTTTCCCACCGCACATCATTCATCCATCTTTCCGAATCTCTTCCTTTGAGGCTTAGAGTTTAAAATTTAAAGTTTATGAAAATCCTCCTCACCACCTGCAGCTATCAGGACACCCCCGGCCCGCACCACGAACTCATGGAATCCCAAGGCTGGGACATCGTCAGGGAACGCGGCCCCCTTCCTGAGTCCCGGATGCTTGAACTCGCCGAGCAACAGTTCGATGCCTTCCTCTGTGGTGACGACGCCATCACCCGCGCGGTTCTCGAAAAATGCGCGCCGAATCTCAAGATCATTTCCAAATACGGCATCGGCCTCGACAAGATCGACCTCCCCGCCACCAAGGACATGAATATCCCGGTGCTTTTCACCCCCGGCGTGAACCACACCACCGTAGCCGAGCACACCTTCGGGCTGCTCATCGGCATCACCAAACACATCGTCACCACCGCCGCCGCCGCGCGTCAGGGCGAGTGGCTGCGCCTCACCGGGCACGAGATAGCAGACAAGACCATGGGCATCATCGGCCTCGGCCGTATCGGCAAGGAAGTCGCCATCCGCGCCAAGGCGTTCGGCATGCCCATCATCGCGTTCGATCCTTACTGGGATGAAAAATTTGCTGCAGAATACGGTGTGAAACGCTGCGACACCATGGACGCCGTGCTCACCCAAGCGGACGTCGTTTCGCTCCATTGCAATCTCAACGACGAGACTCGTGGAATGATCCGCACCTCGAAGATCGCTGAAATGAAGGACGGCGTCGTCATCCTCAACTGCGCCCGCGGCGAGATCGTGGAAACCGCCGACATGGTGGAAGCCCTCAAGAGCGGCAAGGTCGGCGGCTACGGCACCGATGTGCTCGACGAAGAACCGCCAAGCAAGGATCACCCCTTGCTTACCGCTCCAAACTGCGTGATCACTCCTCACATCGGTTCCCGCACCTACGAGTCAGTCCCCCGTCAGGCGATGAAATCCCTCACCAACCTCATCAACGCTCTGAAGGGCGAAGGTGAGTGCAACTGCGCCAACGGCGTGGTGATCGGCTCCGCCCCAACAAGCAAGCCCAAGGCGGGATGGAGTGGCAAGGTGACGATCTCCTAACATCACCCAACGCAGGCTCAAATTTCCATTCGCGCCTGACGTATTTTCCTAGTAGCTTCGGCATATGGCAGAAGGTTCATCACCGCAGGAGTTCTGGCAGCAGCGTGCCGCCATGCTCTCCCGTCGCGTCAATCTCGCATGGTTCCTCCAGATCCTTGCCGCTCCACTTCTGGTCACCTCCGTCCTCGGTGCCATCGCTACCGTTATCATTAGGCGCGAGTTTCCAGCTATCACTCCTCTAGCTATCGGCATCGCCCTCCTCTCCGTCTTGCTGATCCTCTGTATCGTCATCTTGGCGATCGCTTGGAAACGCTTCGAGAAACCCGACCAATCACTCGTCCGCATCGAGGCCTCGGGTGGAATGAACAGCGCCCTCTCCGCTGCCAGCGCCGGCGTCTCAGCATGGCCGGAAAAACCAGCCGCGCTCAACTCTCACCTGCGTTGGCATTTACCGAAAACCCTCATCCCTCCTTTATCAGCACTCGCACTGCTCGCCCTCGGTCTCATCATCCCCATCAGCGCCCGCGAAAAGCCGCAGCCCCCGCCATCCCAGCAACCTCAGGCATGGTCGCAAATCGATTCACAGCTAGAGCAGCTCGCCGATGACGCCGCCGTCGATGAAGAATACATCGAGGAAATGCAGAAGCGCCTCGAACAGCTCAAAGCCCAAGAGGAAAAGGACTGGTTCAGTCACGCCTCGCTCGAAGCCACCGACACCCTGGAGGACGCCCATAAATCGAACATGGACGAGCTCCAGCGTGACATGGACGAAATGGAAAACGCCCTCGAAGCACTCGCCGAAAACGCAGACAAGCTTACCACCGAGCAGAAACAGAAGCTTACCGAGGAATTCGAAAGCGCCCTCGAAGGACTCGAAAACGGCGCCATGAAGCCGAATCCAGAACTCCTCGACCAGCTTTCAAAACTCGATCCCAACAACCTCGGCAAACTCACTCCCGAACAGCTTTCTCAGCTTAAGGAGAACATGCAGAAACTCCAGGAATCCCTCGACAAAGCCGGCGAAGGCCAGGGACAGGGCGAAGGCGACGACTGGGACGATCAACTTCTCGGTGACGGCGAAGGTCAAGGCGAGGGGCAAGGCTCCTGCCCCGGCGGCAACTGCCCAGGTTGTGATGACCCGAATTGTAGCGGCGAAGGCACTGGATCCGGTGGTATTCAACGCGGCCCCGGCCACGATCCGAACGTCCTGCGCGACCCAAAAGATCCCCTCGACACCGGCGATCTCGAAGCCCTCGAAGCCAAAGACCTCTCCCGCGCCATCCCCGGCGATCTCCTCCAGCTCACCGATGGCGAACACAACGTCGACGAGGATGCCTCAAAATCCTCCGCAGGCGGATCCGCCGAAAAGGGCAAAGGCGGCGACCGTGTCTGGCGCGACTCCCTCGCCCCAGACGAACAACGCGCTCTCAAGAAATTCTTCGAGTAGACGCTACCCGCCCACTTTTCCATCCTTGATCACGAGGGTGCGGTCTCCCGCTCCAGCCAATGACTTATCATGAGTCACCACTACTAGCGTAACTCCATGCTCATCAGCGAGTTCCATGAGTATTTTCATGATTTCCTCACTCGTATTTGAATCGAGATTTCCTGTCGGCTCGTCTGCGAAAAGCACCGCTGGCTCGTTCACAATCGCCCTCGCAATCGCCACCCGCTGCTGCTCACCGCCAGAAAGCTCCGCTGGGAGGTGATCCGCTCGATCCGCCAGCCCAACCCGTTGCAAGGCCACCATCGCCGCCTCGGTATTGTCGATCCCGGCAATCGCACCCGGCACCGCGACATTCTCCACCGCCGTCAGTTCTGGCAGCAGATGATAATTCTGGAACACGTAGCCGATCGTCTTATTGCGGAACCTCGCCTGCTCTTTTCTACCGAGCGAATAGAGATCTGTCCCTGCGATGTGCACACTGCCACATTCCGGCCTTTCCAGTCCCGCCAAGGTGTAGAGCAAGGTCGTCTTCCCCGCCCCGCTCGGGCCGCAAAGAAAGACCTTCTCCCCTTTCCGGATGCTCAGATCGATCCCATGAAGCACCTCGATGGATTTCTTCCCGATCCGGTAGCTCCGGTGCAAATCCTTCGTCTCAATCATTACGTCGCTCACCCCGGCAAGATGCACCCGCCCCTCCACCGCTGTCCACCCTTCTATGCACTCCGATGGAGTTCTGGTAATAGAACCGGCGGCTATTTTGCAGTATCAAGACCCCGTATAGCGGCACAGTAGTAGGTCGCGTGCAGGGGAGCAGGCTTTGGCAGAATAAACAAAACCTGACGAACCTCCTCGTCATGCACCCACATCTGCTTGATGAAGCGCTGCGGTTTGTCCTCGCCTGCCACTTGTTTGTCCAGTTTGACCGGGTAACTACCCGGCTTCCCTACTGGATTCTTGATAACTCTGACATCACCCGGCTTTAGCTCGATTTCCTTGTCACCAACCGTTCCTGCCACATCCACTTCGGAGAAATTGGTCATGTAGATACTACCGGGACCAAAGACCTTGTCACTGGCATCGATCGCCTGCACCCGGATCGGCATTGTGGATTTTTCACTGTCCTCAAGCACCAACAGCAGAACCTTCTTCCAATTGCCTGAAATATCCACTTCTGGGGCTCCTTCGGGGGCTTGCTTCTCTTCCTCGATTACCCCGGAAACAAACCTCAATTTGATGTCACCCTTGGGTATCTCAAAGGTTTCCGAAAAATTGTCTCGGGGTAATTCGGTTTCGGCCACGAGACTCTCTCCGACATACAGAGAGGCTTTCGTGGGCGCGTCTGTCTCTGCTTGGAAATACAGTATTTGAACCGGGCGCTGGCCATGACAATCCGTCGCCATTGCAATGACAAGGGCGCTCGCCAGCAAACCCGTAAAAGTGTTTCGAAGAATGGACATGGATGATTATTTGGAAAATTAGCGATCAGACCCCATCGGGATTCCCGCTATTCGTTATAACACTACAGATCTGTATTCGAAGTCCGTTTTTCGTTTTCGGACGCGACCAAGCCCTGAATGGGCGCACAGTAGTAAGTCGCGTGCAACGGCGCGGGCTTCGGAAGAATGAAAAGCACCTGCCTGACCTCGGCATCATGCCCCCACATCTGCCGGATGAAACGCTGTGGCTTTTCCTCACCTACCACATACTTGTCCAGCTTGGCCGGGTAATAGCCGTTCTCTGAAACCGGATTCTTGACGATTTTTACATCTTTGGGCTTTAGCACGAGTTTCTTGTCGCCAACCGTTCCCGCTACCCCCACATCCGAGAAATTGATCATGTAGATACTGCCGGGACCGAAGACCGTGTCGCTTGCATCGATAGCTTGCACGCGGATCGGCATCGTGGAGTTCTTTTTATCCTCGAACACCAACAACAAAACCTTCTGCCACTTTTCCGAAATGCCTACCGAAGGCGCGCCCTTGGGTGCTTTCTTCCCTTCCTCAAGCAAGCCGGTCAGGAACAACAACTTGAAGTCTCCTGCCGGGATTTCGAAGGTTTCCGAAAAGTTATCACGGGGTAATCGAGTTTCCGCCACCATCTTATCTCCCACATAAAGATGAGCCTCTTTGGGAGCGTCGGACGCCGCGCGGAAGTAGAGAACCTGAACCGGGCGCTGGGCGTGACAAAAAGTTGCCAATAGCAGGGCAATGGCGCTAGCGAACAGAAAGGTGAATGAGTTTCGGTATGTCGACATGGATTTTTGATTCGGAAATTTTCGATCAGACCTCGTCGGGATTCAGCCAGCGGAACTGAACGACCTTGAAACGACGGCCGAAAAGTTTGTTGGCTTCAGATTGCAAGGTATTAGCCGCAGGAAGAGTGTATTTGTTATCCCCGGTGTCATCGACATATTCGGCGGTTCTCTGAACCACCACTTCGCACCAAGCCTTGCTGAGGATATTGCCATTATCATCACGGGCATCACCATAGGCTCGTATTGTGAAGGTATCGTCCCTTGCCGAGAGTATGCCGCTGACAGAGCGCAGCACATCAGCCTGCCGTGTCCAACCTGGGAAGCCATAGGCCATATTGCCCTCAGCAGCATCCGGGAAAGGCCAGGTCAGCGCCCCTCCCCGAGCATTGGTGGTGGAAGGCTGGTCGCCGAAATCGGACTGGAGATCAGCATACGGATTCTCGGCAGCAATCCCTTCCGACAAGCGGTGTAAGGCGGACTCCACGGCACCGGATTTCGCTAGTGCCACTTCGTCCGACAGCTGCCGGTTGAAAAACTCCGAAAGCGAAAGGAACGGGCCGCGCTTCTTAATCTCAAATACGATTTCACGTGCCAGCGCGTTGATTTGTACGTCATCGAACCGCAGGTGTTGCGAAAGCGAAGCGAAACCACCGCCGTCGTTGGCTGAACCGAGCGTATTTCGAGGAAACGGACTACCGCCACTCAGCTCCGGGCTCGTGGTTGCCGAACCGCTTCCGGCGACAGCATCATCAAGAGTAAGAACCCCTCCTTCGTCCGCACCGAAATTCCGCTTCAGTAGCATCGCCCACGCCAGTTCCGATGTGGAGTTGATATTGAACATCCCCTCCACCTCTAACTCTGCCGCGATTTTCAGCCAGGCATCAGAATCCGAGAGAAACGCAGCCGATGCGGAATCAGGATCATCAGGTAAATTAAGAGGTTTGTAGTAATGATTTGGCAGCTTTGGCAGCCCTTCCTCCTTACTCAGATGATCCGAATACACCTGTTCGATATCACGCACCTCAGTGGCAGACCAGTCGCCCACGTCAGGAGCAACCGATGAGACAAACCAGTCGTCCAGAAAGATGTGATTGCTGGCATAACTGTGATCGTGACCGACCACACTGCTTGAGCCGGCACCTGAGACTTGGATTTTATCACTATCGATAAAGGCGCTCGCACGGCTGTTTCCCAATGCATTCAATGTGTAAGGAGCCCAGTGATTGTTCTTGTTGATATTGAAATGCTGCAAATCTCCGATGGTGCGCAATGGCCTCGTTGGCACATCAAGTAAGACGAGATTGGAAAGCCCATCCTCAGCACGGAATCCGCTACCCAGGTAGCCTTCCGGATCGCCAACCAGACCAGATGGCATACTGGGATCAGTGTAACTGTTCACGCTGTAAATGAGAACGCCGTATGGATACGGATCGAATCTTTCACCGAGCGGAGTTGCATTTTGGTCATCATTGGCACCAACCATATATCCGCCCGCCGGATTCATATGATGAATTCCGTTTGTCGTAATGTCGTTCATCCGGTCATTCACATCCCGTGCGAAACGCATCGTAGTTACAACCGACAAGAACGGCTTCGCTCCGTTTGCTGCGCTCAGACTTTCGAGCGTTCCACTTACACCAGTCAGTGGGATGTTTTCACCTAGGTTATCTTTTGCGTTTTCCAAACTATCCAACAACAGGCTCATGTTATTGGTATTGGGCGGATTACCAATCCTAGTTGATGCTCGTTTGAGTGTATAATAAACACCGGTTCCCTGCACATTGGGACCGTTAAAGATTTCTTGGAGCAAAGCTTCCGTAGCGGACAGTGTGGTTGCGCCAGGACCATTCGAGAATCCGGGGATATTGTAGCGCACACCGCCCGATGGATCACAGCCGACGGTATAATTCAGCCTATTGCTTTCGTCTGCCACGACCACTCCTCCCGTTGGTGAGAAAGTCCGCACTTCCCCCGGCAACCAAATGGAGGACGGGGTTCCGGTTGGGATAGTTATCGTTTGAAGACCCACATCATTCGGGCTTCTGACCCTTTCGATGGTATCAAGTTTGAATCTGACGCTGAACGGACAGCCCATGATCAAATTCAGCCTAAAGTTACCGCGCCAACTCATGTCGATGGCTACATCGTAGGGATTCCACATGGTGACCACCGGGTTGAGAACGACCGAAGGTTGGTAAGTCGTTTCATCGATCTTCTTGGCACTCAGTGAGATCACGGTATGGATTCGGGCGAGGACTGGCATACATCGGGCCGTATCACCCAGTTCCCACTGCTGGTTGCCATCATTACGTTGATAACTCGTTGAATCGGTGAAGCTCGCCACCGGATTGCCGGAACTCAGCTGTTGCTTGTATAGTGTTGCATAGTCGACCAACCCTGCCCAACTCACCGAATTCTGAAACGGGGCTTTACTCCAATTGCTCCATCCGTAAATCAGTGGATTCGAGGGTGAGTTTTGGTTTGATTTACCTGAAGTATGAACCTGCCCCGGGCTCAGGGTGAACGATGGAAATCCTTCTGGAATGGAGGCGAATTCCTCCGAAAAGATCGACAAGTCACGTTTCCAGCCACCATTGGCGTTATTTGTCAGCAATCCCTTGGCCGATACCGTTAGGTCATGGAAATATTCCGAGGGGGTGCCACTACCTGATGCGCCGCTTGCTACAAAATCCAAGGTTCCCCGTGTTGCCGCCCGATCGACACTCGAAGTATTTTCGATGCCGAACGCCGTCCCGCTGGGGCCGGGAGAAACAACCAGTTGCTCGGTCGACTCAAAGTCACTCGCAGGTGATTCGGACGGCTTGAGTTGCACCTTTGTATTTTCTCCTTGGATCCACCATGCATAGGAGCCCCCCTCCGTGGTATCCGGTTGCACATGCACTTCTGCATCAGTTCCGCTACCCAAAGTCCCTTCCGCCACCAAGGGAACTGTCAGGTCACCAACGGTAACCGAAGGCGGATCATCCGCCTCGTTATCTTTCTCTGGCCCCGAAACCAACCATCCCAGAAAGCGCCCAGTATCGGCTGAATCAATCTCGAGCTCCCCTCTGTCCAGTTTGGTGCCGTAGAGCGGAGCTAACGGCTTGCCTGTCGTCTTATCATGATCGTTCCCTTCCCACGAACGCCACACTCCGGTGACATATCGTGAACCATTGACTCCCGCCACGGCCTCGGCCGATGCCGTCACCCGAGTGTCCGGGCCGGCCGTCTTTTGAAGCTCTCCAATTGCCAGCATCATTGCCATGCGCGCATTGGCACGGGCGATTTGTCCCGGGCTGCTGCCACCGGCGCTTCTCAGTGAAACTTGGCTCAGAGAAAGTAATCCCAGTGCAAGAATAAGCAGAAGCACCATCAGGGTGAGCGTCACGATCAGCGCGAAACCGGACATTCCGACGGTCTTTTTCAGCCTTTCGGGCGTGGTGGCTTTCATGGGGTTTTTGGAATGAGATTGCGTAATACGGCTTCAGATTTAACAATAACATGGCGCCGACGAGCTTCAAAAGTTTTTTTACAAAGTAAATACGAATGTAGCTTTGAATTATTCGGGAATTGTGGCGTCCAGATACCCCAGGAAACGCAACAACGGGTGCGAAGACAGACAATCAATGTGAGCCAATTCAAACCAGACGACAACCCCATGAATCTGGGGGTTTCGTCAGTTTGTTAAATAGACGGACACGAAAAAGCCGAACGGGTTTCCCCGTCCGGCTTTTGTGAAAGTTTCGCAGCGGATTGCTCCGCTGCGAGTTGAACTTATTCGTCGTCGCCTGGGCTCCACTCTTCGGAAGCAGCAGCAGCGAGGTTGAACGCTTGCTCGAGGCCGACCATCTCGGAGGATGGGCGGAGGGACTCGAAGCTGGCGCTTTCCTTCTTGAGCTGCTCTTCGGAGTAACCGACAGCCTTGATGGAGAGACCGATGCGGCGCTCGACCTTGTCGACCTTGATGACGCGGGCTTCGATACCGTCGCCGACCTTGATGACGTCCTTGACCTTCTCCACGTGGTCTTCGCTAAGTTGCGAGATGTGGATGAGGCCGTCGATGTCGCCTTCGAGGGAAACGAATGCTCCGAAGGAAGCGATCTTCGCGACCGTGCCTTTGACGAGGTCGCCGACCTTGAAGCGGTCGTCGATAGCAGACCATGGGTCGTTCTCGGTTTGTTTGATACCGAGGGAGACGCGTTGGTTGCCCTTGTCGATCGCAAGAACGATGGCTTCGATTTCGTCGGCCTTCTTGAGGACTTCCGACGGATGGTTGATCTTGCGTGTCCATGACATGTCGGAAACGTGGATCATACCGTCGATACCTTCTTCCAGCTCCACGAACGCGCCATAGGCGGTAAGGTTGCGGACAGGACCCTTGATCGTTGCGCCCACTGGGTAGCGGAGCTCGATTTCGTCCCATGGGTTGCCTTCGAGCTGGCGAACTCCGAGGGAGATCTTCTGCTCGTCGATGCTGATGCCGAGGACGACAGCGGTGATTTCCTGACCGAGTTCGAGAACGTCGGACGGGCGAGTGATACGCTTGACCCAGCTGAGCTCGGAAACGTGCACGAGGCCTTCGACACCACGCTCGATTTCCACGAACGCGCCGTAAGGAAGAAGCTTGGTGACCTGTCCCTTGACCTCTTGGCCGATTGGGTACTTGCGCTCGATGTCTTCCCATGGGTTGTCGGACATTTGCTTGAGGCCGAGCGATACACGCTCTTTCTCGCGGTCAACGTCGAGAATGACAACATCCACGGTTTGGCCGATGTGCAGAAGCTCGGATGGGTGATTGATGCGGCCCCATGACATATCGGTGATATGAAGGAGTCCGTCCATGCCCTCGAGGTCGACGAATGCGCCGAAGTCGGTGAGGTTCTTGATCGCACCTGCCACCTTGTCGCCGATCTTGACGGTTTGGAGGAAGGCCTGGCGTTGCTCGGAGCGCTCGGCTTCGATGACTTCGCGGCGGGAAAGAACGATGTTCTTGCGCTCGTCGTTGACCTTGACGATTTTGAATTCGTAGACGTTGCCGACGTATTCGGAGAGATCTTTCGGTGGAATGATGTCCACTTGTGAACCGGGAAGGAAAGCCTCGACACCGACGTTGACGGTAAGACCGCCTTTGACGACTGCTTTGACTTTGCCTCGAACAAGTCCGCCGTCTTGATAGACTTTGACGATTTTGTCCCAGTTTTGTTTGTAGGCGGCTTTCTCTTTAGAGAGAACGACCATGCCTTCGTCGTTTTCGAGACGCTCGAGGAGCACTTCGATTTCATCGCCGACTTCGATTTCCTCATCCTCGAATTCGTTGGATGGGATTGCGCCTTCGGACTTGTACCCGATGTCCACTAGGACGATTTGCGGGCGGATTTCGAGGATGGTGCCTTTTACGATAGATCCTTCACGGAATTCCATGAATTTCGAATCGATGAGGTCACTCAGCTCTTGGTTAATTGGTTCTGCGGTGGCAGTACTCATGTGGTTTGGTTAGTTGTTTGGTTAGTTTGGTTTCGTTTCCCTTCCGACAATTGCCCCGGAAAAAGACGTCTAGCGAGCACCGGGGCTCCAACCGCTCGCTAGACAAAAGAAAAACGGAGGGCGAACCTAGTGTTCCGCCCCCCGTTTGCAAGTCTAAAGATGCCGTGTTTTCGGCGATTTCACCGGCTTAATATGGGCACCAGTGCCCGCGGCGGTCATAGTAACCGCGACGCTGATCGTAGCGGTTGTTATAATAGCCGTTATTGTTGTGATAGCGGCTTCTGTTGTCCGACCGATTTTTGGCGATCGCATATCCTAAAATACCGGCGGCGGCGACTCCCACGGCAGCAGTTCCAGGATCTACGGACTGGCGGGGATTCCCGTAAGCATCATAGGTGGTGGTGCAACTGACTGAGGAAACAGCGAGCGCACCCATCAAAGTGAAGGCTAGGATCTTTCTCATGATGCCATTATGACCACACTTTTCCCGATCTTATTCAATACAACCCAAGTTTTTTTCACTTTTCTGGATTTTGCCAAAAATTGTAATTTCTCAAGGAGACGAAGGGCTAGCCTTCCCATCAGTGCTTATCTGTGTTGGTTTGCGGTTTTGAAAAAAGCTCCTGCCTACGCTTCGGCTCTAAATGCCATTTGGAGCCAAACTCTTTGAAATCAAATATCTGTGACGACCGAACCGATAAGAGCTCCGAAATCTACTCCCGCCCCATCAAAGGCGCGGGTGAATTTCATCGATGCGCTCCGAGGCTACGCCATACTCATGATGATTCAGGGGCACACGGTCGATGTGGTTCTGCAGGATAAATTCCGCACTCGTGACTCCCTCGCGTATAACATCTGGGATCACATGCGTGGACTAACGGCACCGACGTTCTTTTTCGCTGCGGGACTGATCTTTGCTTACTTACTCTTGCGTGAAGAGCAACACGAACCCGGCTCGAACACCCGAATCGTTAAAGGCCTGCAACGCGCCGCTTGGCTAATGGTTTTTGGCTTTTTGGCGCAATTCCATTTCTACGATCTCCAGCGCCTACTTGTTGGGTCACCAGATCGCTGGGAGTTTCTTTCCTATTCCCATGTTCTTCATACCATAGCAATCACCCTGATCTTCATCATATTGATCTTCTTGTTGGTTCGGAATCGTCCACGCTTTGCTGTGCCCTTGGCATGGCTACTTGCTACCTTGTCGACGTTTTTCCTCGCTGGCAAAGTGCTCGCTTGGGATCCCCAGTCACTACCGTTTAAGTTGCTCAGCCTCTTCACTCATCCCGATAACTCATATTTCCCCGCCCTTCCATGGGCAGGCTTCGGCCTAGCCGGGGCTTGCTTTGGCTGGCTGATCTGGACAACCCGCTGGCACGAGAAATGGTGGTTCTTTGCTTCTCTCTGCTCATTAGGAATCGCGCTATTCCTAGTGTATTATCCCTTCGTCGGAGATCACGGCTGGTTGCAGTTCCGCCTATCCTCGGCACCCGCTCTAATCGGAATTATTGGCCTCCTGAGCCTTCGTGGGTGGATACCTGAATTCGTCATCCGCTCCGGACAGGAAACCCTCACAATATTTCTACTTCACTTGGTGATCCTTTACGGTGCTCTCAGTGGTTACGGACTCCATAAGCTCTGGCCTAAGGAATTGGATCCAGTGCAAACAATCTTCTTAGCACTCGTGATGGAGATCTCAGTGATCGCCCTTGCGTGGCATCTGCCGACTTTGAGGAAACGGTTTCCTCCTTTGAAATGGATTCGTTAGGAGCCTTAGCCAAATTCACACACCATCTTCTTCATCGCGGGTGTTTTGCAGAAAGCCGCACCTTCCTTGTCGGTAATCAGCACGTCGATATCGGCGGGCTTTGCGAAATAATTGTCAGTCACCCGTCCGAGCTTAGTCTGATCAATCATAGCGCATTTCCATGCTGCCAGCGAAATGATCAGTGATTTTGTGCGAGCTTCCTCGGGGTTAGGTTCACCGATTCCCCTGACCGGCTCGAAACCCGATCCAGAAAAGAAGAAGCGGTCGATTCTCAAGGAACGGATTCCCATTTCCGTGATCAAGCCCGTGAATCGCCTGCCTTTCGGCTCGTAGATTCCTCCCAAAAGCACCAACTCGATATCTCTGCGCATCGAGAGCCTCTCAATGATGTCGTGGGAATAGGTCGCCACCTTCAGCGACTTTCCTGCTGGAAGGTGTCTCGCGAACTCCAGTGCGGTGGAACTCGCATCAAGCATGATCGTTTCATTTTCGCCGACGTGTTTCATCGCCATTTTCGCAATCGCAGCTTTCTCAGCCGCCTGCCTCGTTTCTCGCTCGTCGGCAGGAAGCTCATCGAGAATCACCGATACATCGGCGGCACCACCGTGAGTCCGCTTCAGTTGGCCCCTGCGTGAAAGTGCATCCAGATCCCGGCGCACGGTTTCCTCGGTAACTTCCAGCATAGATGCCAGCTCCTGTGTTCTCACCGTCCCGTTTTTCTTCGCTTTAGCGAGAATTCTGCGTTGTCTTTCGATGGCTAACATTCCGTTATTGTGGGTTTTTCTGCTTTTTTCTTGCTTTATTTTGGTTTCGATTGCAAGCCTTTTCTCAGCAACCACTAATACCACACGACCCAATGCAAACCTACAAACACGTAACTTATTCTTGGGATGATTCCCACGCTGCCACTCTGGACGCCGTTGACCTGCTTGTCTATCGTTCAAATATCCTTGGAGCAGACCAGCGCATCACCAACACCGGCGGTGGAAACACATCCTCCAAAATCATGGAGACCGACCCCCTCACCGGCGAGCAAACCGAAGTCCTATGGGTAAAAGGCTCCGGCGGCGACCTCCGCACCTCCAAGCGCGAAAACTTCTCCTCCCTCTATCAGGAAAAGCTAATTTCCCTCCAGTCCGTCTACGCGGGAAAAGCCAACAACGGCCTCAAGACACCTGCGGAAGATGAAATGGTCGGAATGTATTCCCACACCACTTTCAACCTCAACCCGCGCCCGTCTTCGATCGACACCCCCCTGCACAGCTTCCTCTCCGGCAAGCACGTCGATCACATGCACCCCAACGCGATCATCGCCATCGCCGCTTCCAAAAACTGCGAAGAGCTCACCAAGGAGATCTTCGAAGGTGAAATGGAATACGTGCCATGGATGCGCCCCGGCTTCGAGCTCGGCCTCGCCATGGAAGCCATCGAAAAAGAAAAGCCAACCACCCAAGCAATTATGATGGGACAGCACGGCTTCATCTCTTGGGATAACGACGCGAAGAAATGCTACGAACTCACGCTCCGACTCATCGACAAGGCAGCACAATTCATCGAAGACAAATACGAAGCCAAAGGCGGCGATGCAGCAGCCTTCGGCGGTCAGAAATACACCACCCTTCCCGAAGAGCAACGCCGCGCCACACTAGCCGGTATCCTCCCATGGCTGCGTGGCCAAGTCTCCCAGCAAAAGCGTTTCATCGGCACCATCCAGGACGACGAGAAGATCCTCCGCTTCGTCAACTCCGCCGATGCACCACGCCTCGCCGAGCTTGGCACCTCCTGCCCGGATCACTTCCTCCGCACGAAAATTAAGCCGCTCTACGTCGCTTGGGATCCGCAGAGCGAAGACGCAGCAGCCCTTAAGGAAAAGCTCGCCGCCGCACTCGTCGCCTACCGCGAAGACTACGCAAAATATTACGAGACCTGCAAACAGGCCAACTCCCCCGCCATGCGCGATCCGAACCCTACCGTGGTTCTCATCCCAGGCCTCGGCATGATCTCATGGGGCAAGGACAAGTCCGAATCCCGCGTCACTGCCGAGTTCTACAACTGCGCCGTGGAAGTCATGCGCGGTGCCGAAGCTATCGACCAATACATCTCCCTCCCACAACAGGAAGCCTTCGACATCGAATACTGGCTCCTTGAGGAAGCAAAACTCCAGCGTATGCCTGCTGAGAAGGAACTCGCTCGCCAGACGGTCATCGTCATCGGTGCAGGCTCCGGCATCGGCAAGGAAACCGCTCACCGCCTCGTCAAGGAAGGCGCAAACATCGTATGCGTCGACCTCAACAAAGACGCCGCCGAAGCCACCGCCAAGGAAATCACCGATCAATACGGAGCAGGAATCGGAGTCGCAGGATCAGGAATTTCCGGCTGCGGCCCATCCATCGGCCTCGCAGGCAACATCACCGACCGCGCAAGCATCCGTGAAATGCTAGACCAAGTCTCGCTCGCTTACGGCGGCTTCGACCACATCTGCATCACCGCAGGAATCTTCGTCCCATCCGACACCACCGGCCACATCCCGGACGACAAATGGGCGCTCACCTTCAACATCAACGTCACCGGTTCCTACCTCGTCGCCGACGAAGCCTACAAGAACTGGAAAGAGCAAGGCCTCAAGGGCAACCTCGTCCTCACCACATCTGCCAACGCAGCAGTGGCGAAGAAAGGCTCCCTCGCCTACGACACATCGAAAGCAGCCGCCAACCATCTCACCCGCGAACTCGCCATCGAGCTTGCCCCGCTGGTGCGCGTCAATGCAGTCGCCCCCGCCACCGTCGTCAAAGGCTCCGCCATGTTCCCACGTGAGCGCGTCATCGGCTCCCTCGCCAAGTATGACATCCCTTACACCGACGACGAGGAAACGGAATCCCTGGTCAACAAGCTCGCGCAATTCTACGCCGACCGCACCCTGACCAAATCCCCGATCACCCCGGGCGACCAAGCAGAAGCCTACTTCGTGTTCGTCACGGATCGCCTCAGCAAGTCCACAGGCCAGATCATCACCGTCGACGGCGGCCTCCACGAGGCTTTCCTCAGATAACGAACGGAGCGCTGGCTTCAGCCGGCGTGCCCCCCGGATCTTCCATTCAAACACCCGGCTTCCGAAAGAAGTTCGGGTGTTTTCGTATCGGCTAAAAAACTCCAACTATCAAAAGGAGAAGGCCGCTCTGTTTCCAGAACGGCCTTCATTGGTTGCGGGAGCAGGATTTGAACCTACGATCTTCAGGTTATGAGCCTGCCTAATTCGCTGATTTGGTGCTTATTACAATAATAAATACCCTGATTTCAGAACAAGTCAAGCTTTGCTATGAGCAGCAATTGTTCACGGAAAATGTTCACGATAGGCTTCTCGCTTTAATGAACGGATCGTTCCCGTTGTGAGAAATGCCCAATTTCGCGGGCTCTCTGTTTTGTGTCAGCCACACAACACAATGAAGAACGCAAAAGCACAAAAAATATCATCTTTCAGAGAATCCAACTCCACCTCAGTTAACCTACTTCAGTTCCAGCGATCCGGTGATTTGGCTCCAGTTTCACAAAGAGCGCTCTTCGAAAAATTTCATCAAGCGAAGAAAGATCAGACCGAGGACTTTGAATTATCTTCGAATGAGGCAAAGAGGTTCTCAGAAAACTGCACGGTTCTTCGCCGAATTAATCGGGATTATTCTCTGAGGAACTACTTACTGCTGGAAGTCCATGCCACGAAGCAATGGCGGAACCAGTATCAGTCATTTGAAGATTTCGCAAAAATCGAAGCAGGACTCAGCAAGGCTCAGGCTAGGAGAAGCATTGATTCGGCTAAAGTCATGATAGAAATGATAGAGGCAGGAATGGAACATACCGCGCCTCAAGGGCGGCAAATTGAAGAAGTCATCAAGGTGCCCCAAGGTCATCGAATCGAAGCATGGCGACATGTTCTGAAAGTCTACGAAAGTGATGGACGATCTGCCGACACGACCAAAGCCGCCTTACGAGACTACTGCAGGGATCGTAAAATCACCTTCGGGCGCCGCAAGCCAAATGGATCCAAAAACATAGGCTTACCAAGTATCATCGATAATACACTCGCAAGCGCAAATCAGGACACCAAGAAACTCTCGAATGTAAATAGCTGGATCAGCAGACTCTCAAATGCCGAAAAACTGCTCTTCACAAAACTTCATAGCAAAGCTGAAGATGAACTTTTAGATTCAGGTAACTCAACAGCAGTCTCACTCCACGAAAGTGTTCAATTCCTCACTACTATAGCGTTCGAAGAGAATAACAAAGAAGCATCGGATAAAGTCGAAGCTATTTTGAACCTGCTCTCTGAATTGGATACGACACTCACGAGCTACCTAATTCGAGCCGCATTCAACATGCTTCACAAAAGATACATTGACGAGTTACTGAGTGCGACCGATGAACGAGAACTCTGATTTCCCTTACCTGACGAGGCTACTGGAGATAATTCTGCACTATCGAAACACTCAATCCATTCTCCTCAAAGCCTGTGAAGGTAATTTCGTAGTTGAGCGCTAAATAGTTCAGCAACGCCGAATTGAGTTAATTACAATCTTAGCCGTCCGAAATGCCCGAGTATCTGCCCAGTCACACTCTCCGCCCACCGGTCTGACCTCTCAATCACACCGCCGCAGCTGCAGCGAGCGCTTCCTTTGTGATGCGGGTGATTTCCGCCCACTTGCCTTCGTTGACGAGTTGCTTATCCACCATCCACGAGCCTCCGATCGCTGCGACGACCGGGAGTTTCAGATAGGCAGACAGATTGGCAGAGGAAACGCCACCGGTGGGAACAAACCTCACGCCTGTGTGGCCGTATGGACCGGCAAGGGACTTGAGCATGTTCACACCACCCGCAGCTTCGGCAGGGAAGAACTTGAGCAGTTTGCAGCCGAGCGCGAGCGCACCTTCGACTTCGCTGGGAGTCATCACGCCTGGCGAAAACTCCAGGCCGATTTCCTGGGCAGCAGCCACGATCGCGGGATTAAAACCAGGGGCGAGGCCGAAGACGGCACCGGCGTTCTTGGCACGCGCGACCTGATCTTTCTCAAGCAGGGTTCCCGCACCGAGCAGGATTTCCGGAAAGCGGGCGGCGATACGTTCGATCGATGCCTCGGCAGCCGTAGTGCGGAAGGTGATCTCCATGATGTCCAGACCACCGGCGAGCAGAGCTTCGGCGAGCGGTTCAGCGGATTCCACTGAATCAAGGACGACAACAGGGACAATTCGTTTGGCTAAAATGCGATCAATCATGGTTTGTTAAAATTAGAGATTTGAATTTGGTTTGGAAGCAGTTTCCGCATGAATTTGGGGAAATCAGCTATCATCGGTTCAGCGGAGATCCAGGAATTGAATGGCGTCCATATCGGTGAATGTCTGACTTTCGCCAGCCAGCTTGTAACTGCCCCAAATGGGCTGCTCTTGAGAAGGAAATTACCATGGCAGTCAGGTAGATGTGATTGCAGAATTGCGGGTAAGGATTGTAATTTTGCCGTGGGTGGTGGACTTGACCCTGTCAGTTCCAAAGGCTAAAAACTTCCGGATGAATGGCGATGTATTCGCTCATCCGGATCACTGAATACTCCATGCCATCCACTTCCCAAAAGAGCGTCTTGTTGGCACTCAGTCGATACAACCCTGGGACGCACATGGGAGTGGCTCGTTTCGCCAGTCAGCACAACTGGCATTTAAATTGTGAAATGGCGCTCACCGGGCGGCTGCCTGAGGGCTGGCGTGGCGATGGAATCATTGCCCTTCTCGATGAACGCGAGGATGTGGCAAACTTTGTAAAACGTGCGCAGGTGCCCACGGTGGATCTTTCGGTGATCCGCCCGGACATCCGAGTGCCTCGTGTTTCCGGGGATCACATGGCGATCGGTCAGGCGGCAGGTGAACTTTTTGCGGAGCGGGGATTTCAACATTTCGCGTGGTTCAGCACCCATGATGATCCGGCATCGCAGGCTCGGCAGAATGGATTTTTCCGTTCGGTAAAATCGCAAGCTATTACGCCCGAAAGCTGGGTTTTCCCCGAGAGGACGAGGCGGAAACTCGATGAGTGGACGGTAAAATCCGAGTGGTTAATTAAGCGCCTTCGCTCGATTCCCAAACCTGCGGCGGTGTTCTCATTTCACGATGGTGAGGCGGCTAACATTCTAGATGCCTGCATGCTGGGCGGCATCAACGTGCCGGAAGAGGTGGCGATCTTGGGCGTGGATAACAACCCGATGATTTGTGAGTCCGTGCGGGTGCATCTCTCCAGTGTAAATCACGATCTAGATGGGCTGGGCTACGCAGGTGCCACCCTACTGGAGAAGCTGATGAACGGCGGAAAGCCACCAACAAAATCCATTCTTATCCCGCCACACGGTATCACCGAGCGACGCAGTACCGATGCCCTTGCTGTGACACACAAACCTGTGCGTTCCGCATTGGAGTTCATGCGCGGGAATTACGCGAAGATGATCGGGCCGGACGATGCCGCAGCAGCCGCCGGAATGCCGCGAGCGCAGTTGGAAAACGAATTCCGGAAATGGTTTCACCATACCATGCGGCATGAACTGGCACGCATCAGGATGCAGCGAGCAAAGGAGCTTTTACTAGGAACCGAGCTTCCCATGGCAGACATTGCCGCACGCACGGGATTCAATACCGCCCAGTATTTCAACAACGTCTTCCGCAAAGAAAACGGGCTCACTCCTCTCAACTACCGCCGCGAGCGCACGCAAGACGCGCGGTAGTGACGCGCCTGGCAGGATTGTGCAATCCGAGCCACGGAACTTGCAATGGCGTCTCCATCCCCCTGATGTTTTGCTTTATGCCTTGTGCGGGCATCAGCCTGTAGATTTCCCGAATCGTACTTCCGTTTATGAAAATCCCACATCTCATCCCTTCCATGCGAGCCGCGCTGCTTTCCATCGTCTCGCTGCTACTATTCATGCCTGCTCATGCGGCACAGCCCGGTGAGGACTTCGCGAGCTTCACCGATGACGGAGGCTGGTGCTGGTTTGCCGATCCACGTGCAGTCACCCGGGATGGAAAAACCTTCACTGGTTGGGTCACTGAAAACGGTTCCGTGGTGGCCGCCTGCCTAGATCACTCCACCCGTGAGGTCACCCACCATACGCTTCACCGCAACTATGAACGCGATGATCACGACAATCCGTCTTTCCTGTTTCTGCCAGACGGCCGACTCCAGGCATTTTACACCAAGCATAACAGAGCCGAGGAAATCAATACCCGCACCACCAAGCTCCCGGGTGATATCTCGGCCTGGGGACCGGAATGGAAAATCAAACCAAAGGACGCATCGAAAAAGAATTCCAACATCACCTATTCCAACCCGTTCATGCTTTCGGAGGAAAACAATGCCATCCATCTGTTCTGGCGGGGTCGCTCGTTCAAGCCCACCACAGCCAAGTCCCTGGACGGCGGGAAAACGTGGTCAGAGGCATCCCCCGTTTTCTCGATGCCCGGCCTACCCAATGGCAACCGCCCGTATGCAAAATACGCCTCCAACGGCAAAGACCGCATCCATATGCTCTTCACTGACGGACACCCGCGCAACGAACCCACCAACAGCGTGTATTATGTCTGTTACCGCGAGGGTGCCTACTACAAGGCGGACGGTACACGCATCTGCGGCGCCGACGAGTTACCCATCTCACCGGATCAGGCCGACAAGATCTATGACGCCACCGAGTCCGGCATACGCGCATGGATCTGGGAGGTCGCCTTCGATGAAAAGGATCAACCCGTAGTCGTCTACACACGTCACCCTTCGGAAAAGGATCACCGTTACCATTATGCGCGCTGGATCGGCGAGGAGTGGCAGGACACAGAGCTTTGCGAAGCCGGGAAATGGTTTCCGCAAACGCCGGCCGGCAAGACCGAGCCGGAACCTCACTATTCCAGCGGCCTCGCACTTGATCACAAGAACCCCTCAATCGTTTATCTAACACGCCCGGTCGAAGGTGTGAGCGAATTGGAAAAATGGACTACTGCCGATTCTGGAAAATCTTGGAACTCGGAGGCCATCACTGCGAACTCCAAGCACGACAACATCCGCCCCTTCGTGCTGCGCGATCCTACTCCCGACGGCCCGACCGTACTCTGGCAGACCATTTCGGGGCATTATGTTCATTACACCAATTATCGTTGTTCAATTAAAATGGATCACCCGGAAACCGTGATTCATCCGAAGGTCATTGAATACCCTCCCCTGTCCGACGCCATCGAGCCGAAAGCAGTCCTCGCTACCATGGAGCGGGTGGGAGACTGGCAAATCGACAACCCCAGCCATCACCGGCCAACCGATTGGACTCAAGGTGCTGGCTACACCGGTATCATGGCCCTCGCCGGAATCTCCAACGATCCGAAATACCGCGACGCAATGCTGAAAATGGGCGAGGAAAACGGCTGGAAACTCGGCCCCCGCGAATACCATGCTGATGATCACGCGGTCGGCCAGACATATGCCGAACTCTACTTTCAACTTCGCGAGCCTAAAATGATCGCACCCATGCGAGAGTTGTTTGACAAAATTCTCGCCAATCCACGCGAGGGAACGCTGGAGTTCAAAACGCCCGGAAACCAAGATCGCTGGTCATGGTGTGACTCCCTGTTCATGGCACCGCCCGCGTTTCTCCGGCTCTACGTGGCTACCGGCGATGAGCGTTACATGAAGCTCGCCGTGGATCATTGGTGGCGCACCTCGGACTATCTGTATGACGAGGACGAACACGTGTATTATCGGGACAGCACTTACTTCGAAAAACGTGAGTCCAATGGAGCCAAGGTCTTCTGGGGTCGCGGCAATGGCTGGGTGATCGGCGGCCTCGTCAGAATGTTGCAATACCTTCCCTCGGACCATCCTTCCCGCCCCCGTTTCGAAAAACAATTCAAGGACATGTGTACCAAGCTTCTCACCTGCCAGCAGCCCGATGGATTATGGCGTGCAAGTTTGCTCGATCCCACCGGCTATCCGCTCAAGGAAACGAGTTCCTCGGCATTCAACACCTATGCATTCGCCTGGGGCGTGAACCAAGGACTTCTCGAACGCGAGTCCTACGAACCCGCCGTGCGGAAAGCCTGGACTGCTTTGGTTTCCTGCGTGCAAAATGACGGCAAGCTCACTCACGTTCAGCCTATTGGCGCTGATCCGCAGAAATTCCCCGATGATGCGACTGAGGTCTACGGCGTTGGTGCCTTCCTGCTCGCCGGCAGTGAGGTTTACCGCATGGGTGGCTTGGAAGACAAGTAACCGGGGTCTTCAACATGACAAATCCCGGCGATTTCTTCCACTTCAGTGAGACGATGGCCGCATATGGGCAGGACGGACTGAACTTGCGGGTCGGAACTTCAACTCTGGAAGCACAACTGATTATCACTGTTGAAAAAGTCCGGGATGCGCAAGTATTTCTCTAATTTGTCCCAGCTCAAGCAGATACCTCGATTCGGTATCTTTG
>JANRFH010000048.1 GCA_030725745.1 Akkermansiaceae bacterium | reverse complement strand
CGGAAGAACTGATGAAAAGTCGATTCCACGCTGGCTCAAAATACGAATTCCCGCTCGCACTCACTACTTTTTCATCACCTTCTGCACTGCCGAGGTGGTTCCGTCCTTGAAGGTCACCTGCACCATTGCGAAGCGCGTGTCCACTGGCACCGTCAGATACAGCTCATCTCCAACCTCGAACATGGTGTCGCTAGGCTTGAATTCGAAAGTCTTGTCTAAGGCATCCCCATTCAGGGAATAATGGATCTCGCTGATGACGGGGCGATAAGACATCAGCATGGTGAAATACAACAGAGTGTTACCGTTGGATTCACCGAAAGAGAGCCATGATCCGGAAATGGCGTTAAGCATCATCTTTCCCTGAGCGAGTTGCTCGTCCGACGTAGAAAACTGTAGCATATAAGGACCGTTCATCGCATCCTTGTCATCGGTGTATTTCACTTCGATCATGTGGCTTCCCGCTTCGAGATTCGGGAGAGGGACATGCGAATTGACCATCGGCAGACCAGTCTGCGGATTTTTCATAGGCAAGTGACCTGTTGATTCAAACTCGCCTTTGCCATCCAACCGATAAAACAGCTCCTTCGCCCTGCTGTCAGAAACGCTGAATACGGCAGCCCATCCTGAATTGCTCTGCTGACCAGTGACCGTCACAGGGTTTTCGAGCACTCTATCCGACGTAGAGTTCAGCCTTGCCCATGCAGCCTCGGCGGTTTCCGACCATTCCTTGGCTTCCTTTTTATCGATGAAATATCGCAGGACTTTCCCCGCTTTTTCCGCTTCGCGAAATTTTTCCAGCCACTCCTTCTCCGCTCGCATTTCGGCCAAGGTTTGCTCTCCACGGCGCGCATCGGAATATTCCCGGCTGATCAACCAGGTAAGCGGACCGAAATCCGGATTTTCACGGGCAAGCTCTTCGAGGCGCTGAAGTCGCTTGGCATCGTCTTCCAATAATGCGATCGCCGTCTTGTAGGAAACCGTCTGAGGATCAAGCTTGTCACCGAAGTAACGTAAAGTCTCCATCGCCCCTGTGCGACCTTCCGAGGCTTTCAGCATATCCGAGTAACTAAGCCATGGATCAAGTGCCTCAAGGTTGGCAGAAAGATACTCTGAATACTCCTTACGTGCCGCGGAAAAATTGCCGCCGAGTTCGTGCATTCGTGCATTGTGGTAGTGCTCTTCGGGTGTCTTCGGATCCGGGATGAGTCGACCGTTTGAGGCAATCGATTCGAAGCGATCAGCGATCTTCTCCAAGGTTTCATTGCCCTTCCTGACTTCCTCCGTCACATCATCCACAGATTTACGTGTGTCATCGACTGATTTCCTCGTGTCATCCACGGATTTTCTCGTAGCATCCACAGATTTTTTCGTCTCATCCTGACTCCGAAGCAGCCAGACAGACAAACCGGTGATGATGAGCAGAAGCCCTACGATCGCAAACGCCCATCGCTTCGCATTACGGCGTAATACAGTAAGGTCGTCTCGCAGTTTCAACACACCAGCTTCAAGCGCGGCGTTGGTGGTCAGTTCATGGAAAAGGTGAGTATCCGCCTTCAGGCTGTTGCGATATGTTTCCTGCAGTTGCCGCACCTCTTCTGGCTCAGGCTCAAATTGATCGGCAGGAAACTTCTCATCGATGAAAAGATACCAAACCTTGATACCCTGCTTCCTTGCATACAGCGCTTCGTATTGAGTGTAGCTGACCCTGCCGAATTCGGTTTCCATGTCCGGCGGTTCAGCCCCATAGGCATAGCCAACCAATTGAACGACGCCTTTACAGCCGTCCACACGGTTCCTAAGCATCTCCCGTAGGTCGCCACTTTCCGTGCCGAAAATATCCTGCCAGACAGGCTCATAGCCGAGGAAGGTCAGGGTGTTGGCGACAAGTTGCCTCGCACTCCGAAGCTCCTTGCTAACCGTGGAAACGAAAATAGTAGGGCGCGAATTCACATTTAATTTGTTTTACATCAGGCAAATTTCCGCAAGCCTATTGCACAGATAGACCTAGATATATGCGGAGCCCTCCCCCCTGCGAAGAAAAACTCATTCAGGAACCGCAAGATCCACAGTGCCTTTGGGCAGCCATTTCACTCCGCTAACTTCAGTGAAACGCATCTGCTCACCAATCTTGCCTTCCGGCATCTCGAATGTCCTGTGGCCTCCGGCGAGCCTCACGCCATCAATGTCCTGCAGGTCGTCGAGGGAAATGAATTTCGGTGGCCCCACCTGGTCACGCCCGAGCAAATTACTGGTTACCGTGTAGTAAGCGCCGCGCGTGAGTTTCGTTTCGGAATCAATCAGCAGAACATAATAATCATCAGGGGAATCACCAGCTTCCTTGTTATAGGTCACTTTCACCTGCGTGTAATCTTTTCCCTCGAATTCCATCGTATCCGGTAGGATAGCGAAGTTCGCGTTCTCATCATTGAAGACAAATGGTATGCCTAGGAAATATGTCGGAGTCAGTGCCCAGAAACGCGGTGGAGGCATGAATTCCGCGTCTTTCGGCCGAATCCAATCCACCCCATTGTTCATCCCGAAAGTAACGTCCTTGCCGACTACCTCGTGTTTCACGGCCAAGGTCTTCGTATCAACCGTCTGGACGGTATCGACCACAGCATCAGCGCCTCTATCGGTCATGTGATAAGTCCAGCGGAACTGTAATTGCCCGTTGCCATACCATTTTTCCGTGCCGCCATGAGCAGCAATTGACTCCATCACAAGGGCGCGTCCATTTGTTTCCTCACCATGAAGCGCTCCAAAACTAAGCAATGCTGTGGAGGTGATCGCCACAATTTTTCCGTATGTCATTTGGAAAAGCTTGCCCGGATTACGAATTCCACAAGTGACAATCTCCGCCACTGGCAAACTGCACGATCCCTGCTACCGTTTCCTATATGAAACATCTCATCCTTCTCTTCCTGCTCTCGTTACCGCTAAACGCCGATGCGATCCGGGATTTCTGGTTCAACGGTGCGGAGATCAGCTCCTTCGAGCTCACCCAATCACGCTACGGAAAAAATCATCCCGGCCATGCAGAACTCATCTTCGTTACCGAGCCGTTCCTGACTGGCAAGCAGGTGAAAAACGAAAGCGGCAAGCCTGATTCCACTGACATCCTAAAGCTCAATGCACTTACCACTTTCAATACCGGAATCTACTCCTACCGCACAATGACGAGCACCTTCCGCCCCATCGACCTCAAAAAATTTCCCCATGCATTAAAATCCACCACCTCCGTCCAAGATTGGTGTGGCCAAGCCTTTCAACAATCCAACCACAGGGCAAACGGTTGGAATATACAGCTCCGCTCCTACTTCGAGGAAGAAGCCGATAGAGATTTCACCCTGCCCTCCACCTATCTCGAAGACGAACTCTGGATTACTCTGCGCCTCGATCCCAAAAAACTCCCAACAGGTGAGACAGACATCATTCCCGGAGCCATCTTCACTCGCTACGACCACCAGGAGATCGTTGCCTCAACAGCAGAGGCAGAACTCAAGGAATTCGGTGAAACAACAACCTACACCATTACCTACCCATCATTGAATAGGACCCTCGCCATCACCTTCGACACCAACTTCCCCCACATCATCAGGAAATGGACAGAATCAACATCGTCCGGCACCACCACCGCCACTTTGAAGAAGCGACTCATGAACGTTCCTTACTGGGGAATGAATCACCCTGATGACGCAGAGAAACGTAAAGAGCTAGGGCTTGAGCCAGTCGCTGACTAAGCTAAGCGCCTCATTCCGTGGTCTCGCTGGTATGAGTAGCCGTCGCATCCTCCACCTCGATTTCAGGCACCCGCGTCACGAAATTCTCCAACGGATTCGTGAAATCTACATCTCCCGCCCAATACCCCACACTTTCGGCGCGTAATTTCAGTGTCACTTTCATCGTATCCGATGCCTTGATTGATTCATTAAAATTGAAGATTCTGTAGTCCCACAAATCTTCCCTAGACCCTGGATGTGGCGACATAGAAACCACCTCAAAACCTCCAAGAAAGTCATCGTGAATATCGATACTATTTAACGTCTTTGAACTCGTATCCCGGTTGGTGATCTCAAGCACTAAGTCAAATTCCTCGCCAACAACAACCGTATCGGGATGCTCCATTTCTACATAAAATTTCGGAGGAGCATCATACATGTAGAACCATACCGTCGCTCCCAATCCTACCCAGATCAGTGATGTCACCACCATCGTCACGAGAGCCGTGAGTAAGATGGCTATGTTCCGATTTCTAGTTGTGGGTATAGGCGGAGGATTCATGGGAGCATTCATCAGAACCAATCAAATAAATCCGGCAGATCAATATCCGGCCATTCGAGCCAAGACAGATCGATGTCTGGCAACTCGAAACCTCCCGAGCCCACTAGATCTCCAAGCACCTCGGCCTTCATAACCGCCTGATCACACACCTCACCTGCCATCTCATGCACAGCAGTGAAGTCATCGGGCGAAAGGTAAATGCAGTGAGCCCAACACACCAAATCAATGCCATATCCACTGTCAATCGTCGCCTTCCTGACGTCCTCCGGACGGTAGTATTTTTTCTTACCATGTCTTGCGACAAGCCGTTGCCCGACATCACTGACGAGCGCCTTCTTGTCCTCGGGTTTCATTTCACATGCTGACATCAGTGAAATGAATAGAGCTTCGGACTCACCACGTGAAGCAGGAAGATCTACCTGTTGTTCATTTCCCAAATATCCTTCTCCGCTAAAACGCCTTTCGCGCCTTCGCCGTTGAGCCATGCCAAGGCCGCCACATCATTTTTCAAATGCGCATCCCAGAAAGCCGTGGTCAGCGCGAGTATCCGCTCGTGGTATTCACCTTCCCCACGCCCCGCCCGCTGGCCAAAGGCTGAATGCTCCGCCCCATCGAAAACAACCTGCCAAGCGGCTCCACCCACATAAGGAAAAACCTCCAGCCTATCTTTGGGCGAAGTCCTGCCGACCGGACTGGTATCCAGAGTACCAGTCATCAACAGACAAGGTATGGTGATCTCGGAAAAAACTGCATCAGGGTCTCCAAACTTCGACCCACTCGGACTCATCATCACCGCCGCATCGATACGCTTCTCCGCAACCGAGATCTTGCCGCCACCCATCCTCTCGCCCGCCATCGCTTGGGTCGTCCTAGCACCAAAGGAATGTCCAGACATTCCGATGTGCTCCAGATCCATCTTGTAAGAAAGTATATGCCCCTCTTCCTTGTTCCATGCAACCAACGCATCGATCGCCAACGGAACATCCTTCACCCTGTCGATATAGGCTTCAGCCGAAGCCGCACTTTTCATCGCCGCCATTCGGTCTTTCGCAGGGACATCTTTCCAGACGCTTTCGTCGCTACCGGAATGCTGTACAAAAACCACCACGTAGCCCCGTTTCGCCCAGTGATTTCCGAGATACGGATTATTGTCACGCGAGCCACCTAGCCCGTGTGAAAAAATGACAACTGGCGCAGGTTCCTCTCCTTGAGGCAGATACACACGCAATGGAATCACTCGGTCACGGGCGGCGTCTTTCACCTCAAACACTTCGGAAACCACCTCGCTTTTTCCAACCTTGAGAGGGTCGTAAGCAGCGGGTTCAGAAAAAGCAAAAGCGTACGAAAATAACAGGGCGGCCAAGGATAGCGATTTCATCAACAGGGAAACACCGCCAACCGTAGTGAAGTTGCGCTCAATCTTTCTTTGCCATGTCACGCTTCCACGCCAACTTGCTATCATGAGTGAAAAATTCAACGGCTGGGCGACAAAGGAAAAGGGCGGAAAACTCTCAGAATTCGAGTTCGATCCCGGCGAAATGAAGCCCGACCAAGTTCAGATCAAAATCGAATCCTGTGGCATCTGCCATTCGGATATTTCCCTCATCGACAACGAATGGGGAAACGCCGAATACCCGCTCGTCCCGGGTCATGAGGTGATCGGAATTATCGAAAAAATAGGAGATCAGGCAAAAGGTCTGAAGGTCGGAGACCGAGTCGGCCTCGGCTGGTTCTCGGGTAGCTGCCTATCCTGCCAACCTTGCATTTCCGGCCGCCAGCAACTTTGCCAAAATAGTGAGTCCACTATCGTGGGACGCCACGGCGGATTCGCTGACAGAATTCGTGCGAATTGGGAATGGGTTTTCAAACTCCCCGACGCACTAGATCCCGCCAGCGCCGGCCCACTCTTCTGCGGAGGTGCCACGGTCTTTTCACCCATCGCAGATTTCGGAGTGAAACCCACAGATCGCGTGGGCGTCATTGGAATCGGCGGACTCGGCCACCTCGCCCTGCAGTTCCTCAGCGCATGGGGCTGCGAAGTCACCGCATTCACATCCAGCGAGTCAAAATCCGAAGAGGTAAAGAAGCTCGGTGCGCATCACGTCATCAACAGCACCAAGACCTCGGAGCTCGAAAAACTCGCGGGCTCCTTCGATTTCATCCTCAACACTGCGAACGTCCCGCTCGATTGGGATGCATTCATCAATGCACTTGGCCCCGATGGGCGTTTGCATTTCGTAGGAGCAGTCCTTGAGCCGGTGCCGGTGCAAGTATTTTCCCTGATCATGGGCAGGAAATCCATCTCTGGATCACCCCTCGCATCGCCATCCACCGTCGCCACCATGCTCGACTTCTGTGCTCGTCACAAGATCGCGCCAGTCACGGAAACCTTCGCGATGGCTGATGTAAATGACGCCCTAGAGCACCTACGAGCAGGCAAAGCACGCCACCGTGTCGTCCTGAAAAACTAGGCCGTCGCCATTCTAGTTTTCTTCGCCTGCATAATCTTGCGAATGAGGAAAACAATTCCAGCCACCGCCACTAGAAGAAGCGGAATGCCGATCAGCGGACGGTAGAAAACCCATGCGAAAGCAATGACCATCAAAGAGAGCGGCACCGTAAGCAACAGCGCCACGAACCCCGTTCCCACCTCGACGATGCTGCCAATCAAAGGCACAACATCAGCGATCACTGATAGCGGACGGAACAATGCCGAGAACCCGATAAACATGATCAGCGCTCCCGCTCCGCGCAAAATCCAAGTGAGGATTTTGTTCGACTGCTGGGCACTTGCAAACATGGATTCCGCACTACGTGTGCCTTCCTCAAGCATCTCGATTTTTCCGCCAGCCTTCGCCGGATATGGCTCGAAGCTCGATCCAAACTGCTTAGAGATGATGCTTACCTCGCCCGGCAGCGCAACCTCGTGGGATACACGCATGTCACCCACCTCCGGATTTGCCGGATCTTTCCCTATATAATATCCATTGCCCTCGGCACGCACTTCCCTGCCCCCGAGCGTCTCAGGCAGCACAGCTCCCTCTTCGGGAACCAGCGGTGTAAAATTTCCGATGCTACCCGCCAAGCCTTCGGAAATGGTGAAAGCACCTACGGTAATCGGTTTGGCCGTCTTCGTCACATCCTCCAGCGCCGGTTTTGGATTTTCATGCCCGGATGGCTTTTTGAAACGTGAGGAATCGATCGGATCATCCACCCACTTTTTCACATAATTGTAAGTCGTGACCGTCTCTTCGCTACCGCCGAGTTTCTTCTTCGTCTCAGACTCCGTTTCTTCCTTCCACTGATAGATCTCCACCACGCGCCTCAGCTTCAGAGCAGCTACACTCACATTTAACTCATTATCCCTCAGAATGTCCGTGGTTGCAGCAGAACCCGTTGTGTAAACCAGTTTCCCTTCATTGGCGGAATCCACCTTTTCGGAAGAAACCGTCACATAATCCTTCGCCCCCTCATCGAGCGTTTTTTCGTCGTCACCGCACGGCCTTCGTTGAACCAAAGAAGAACCACTGATGCCAGAATCGCGATCACCCCGAAGATGATCCCCTTAAATGCTCCGCCGATCCTTGAGAACCAGCCAGTCGTTGTCGTCTCGGTAAATGAATCTTGAGCCATACCAATATATTGCACACCCCCATACCGTGTGATCAACCCGAAATTACCCGCTCCACAGGATCCGCCACTCAATACGGAAATGCTCTAGTGTTTCGCACGGATTATGCTACGTCCCTGCAGGACTCCCGCATGAATCACGAGAAAACCAGACTTACCGAAGACGAAGACCGCACCAAAAACTGGAAACGCTGGGGGCCATACCTCAGCGAGCGCCAGTGGGGCACTGTCCGCGAAGATTACTCGGATCACGGGAATTCTTGGGCTGCATTTCCCCACGACCAAGCACGGCGCCGAGCCTACCGCTGGGGCGAAGACGGATTGCAGGGCTGGAGCGACCGCAAATGCCGTCTTTGCTTTTCACCAGCTTTCTGGAACGGGAACGACACCATCCTGAAGGAACGCCTTTTCGGACTCGGTGGAAACGAAGGCAACCACGGTGAGGATGTGAAGGAGTGCTACTACTACCTCGACTCCACACCCACTCATTCCTACACCAAGGCATTATACAAATACCCACACGCGAAATACCCCTATACGGAAATTCGTGTCCAAAACGAAAAACTTGGACGTCTCGGCCCCGAGCTAGAACTCGCGGACACCGGCATTTTCAATGAGAGCCGCTACTTCGATATCGTCCAGGAAACGGCCAAACGCACACCTGAAGACATCCTGTGGAAAATCACAGTCAGCAATCGCGGCCCTGTAGCAGCGCCAATCCACGTCCTCCCAACCGTTTGGTTCCGAAACACCTGGAGCTGGGACACCGATGAGGAGGCTCCTTTCGAAAAACCCAACATACGGCTCGACGGAGACTCACTGCTACTCACCCACGGCAACCTCGGGGACTTCCGTTTCCACATCGACAAAAAAGCCTCGAAAAACCCTCCGCGCTGGCTCTTCACGGAAAACGACACCAACCACGAAGCTCTTGGAGGAGATAAAAATGCCTGCCCCTATGTGAAGGACGCCTTCCACAGACACATTATCGGCAAGGAAAAAAAGGCAGTTTCACCCAAGCCCACAGGCACAAAAGCAGCTGGCCACTACGTATTTAACATTCCTGCAGGAGAGACCGTCACCATCCGCTGCCGCCTGCACCTCGTGGAGGAGCACAACGACATCCAAGGCCTCGACCAATTCGATGAAACCGTCGCGCAACGCATAGCCGAAGCAGATGAATTCTACGACAACGTCATCCCAAAAGGCGTTTCTGAAGAAGAGCGCCTCATCTGCCGCCAAGGGTATGGCAGCCTCCTGTGGACAAAACAGTTCTTCTACTACGTCGTCGAAACATGGCTCAAAGGCGACAAGGAATTGCCCATTCCTCCAGCCAACCGTAATACTGGTCGGAATCACGACTGGCAACACTTCCACGCAAAGAACATCCTTTCGATGCCTGACAAGTGGGAATACCCGTGGTTTGCGGCATGGGACACAGCCTTCCACATGCTCCCCTTCTGCGCTGTGGATTCCTCGTTTTCGAAGCACCAGCTCCTCCTACTACTACGGGAGTGGTACATGCACCCGAACGGCCAGCTCCCCGCCTACGAATGGAATTTCTCCGATGTTAACCCGCCCGTCCACGCATGGGCTGTCTGGCGTGTTTACAAAATAGCCGACAAAAAAGGCGAGCGTGACATCCTCTTCCTCGAAAAGGCCTTCCAGAAACTCCTCCTGAATTTCACCTGGTGGGTGAATCGCAAAGACCTCGACGGACGGCACGTTTTTGGCGGCGGCTTCCTAGGCCTCGATAACATCGGAGTCTTCGACCGCTCGCACGCCCTCCCCGACGGCGGACATCTCCAGCAGGCAGACGGCACCGCATGGATGGGCTTCTACTGCCTCACCATGCTCTCCATGGCGCTGGAACTCGCCCTCACCAAACCAGCCTACGAAGACATTGCTTCGAAGTTTTTCGAACACTTCGTCAACATCTGCGATGCCATCAACACCCTCGGTGGAAACGGCCTCTGGGACGTGCAAGATCAGTTCTATTACGACCAGCTCATCGTCGGAGACCAGCCGCCCATCCCGCTACGCATCCGCTCGCTCGTCGGACTTCTGCCGCTTTCCGCCGTCACCGTGCTCAAGCAGAAAACCATCGACGCCCTGCCCGGCTTCCGCAAACGCATGGACTGGTTCCTGGTGAACAAACCCGAGCTCCTCAAATACGTCACTGCGAACCGTGTCCCCGGCAAGAAATCCTCCGGGC
Organism: Akkermansiaceae bacterium; assembly: GCA_030725745.1. Taxonomy (GTDB): domain Bacteria; phylum Verrucomicrobiota; class Verrucomicrobiia; order Verrucomicrobiales; family Akkermansiaceae; genus Luteolibacter. The sequence goes on along the minus strand of JANRFH010000048.1, from coordinate 6,493 downwards.
GCGTACTGCTTGCTATCCCTTCCGAGGAACGTCTTCGCCACACCCTTCACTACATGCTCGACCCAAAGGAGTTTCTCTCAAACTTCGGCATACGTTCACTTTCCAAAGCCCACGACGAAAAACCCTTCGTCTTCCAATACGCCGGCGACACCCATCAGGTGCAATACACGCCCGGCGAGGCGACAACCGACATGTTCGGAGGAAACTCCAACTGGCGCGGCCCCATCTGGTTCCCGACCAATTTCATCCTCATTGAGGCACTCGAGCGCTACCACTACTTCTACGGAAACAATTTCAAGGTCGAATACCCCACTGGCTCAGGAAAGGAATTTACCCTGCGGGAAATTGCCATCGATATCTGCGACCGGCTCATCTCCCTTTTCAAGAAAAACGAAGATGGATACCGCCCTTGCTACGGCGACACAGAAATTTCCAAACGGTATTCCGACGATGAACACTGGAAAGATCTCGTGCTTTTCCACGAGTATTTCCACGGTGAATCCGGCGAAGGACTCGGTGCATCCCACCAGACAGGATGGACGGCACTCGTTGTCCGGCTTGTCCGCGAACGCAGGGAAAAACTGATGGACGAAGCCTTTTGAGGCGCCTTCTGATCAAGGCAGACTCACCTTTAGCCTAATGAACCCCGTTGGCCGGAAAGGAAGAATCGCGTTAAAAGAAGCGTAGGTGTAGATGTCATAATCACCATCCGCGATTGGTCCCGAAATCTGAAAGGTCGGTGCAGGAACCGTGGCAAAGCGCTCCAGTGTATCAGCCGACTGCACCTGCCATAATTCCCTCGGAAGACTTCTCTTTATCCTCACCGTCAGGGTCAAATATTGATTCGTATCAGAGGGTATGCCAAATATGTTAGTTGTTGTTCCCATCTTCGGCAGGAACCTGAGATCCGGCACCTTCGGATCGGAGCCAATGAAATACTTGAGAAGATTTTTCACACCATCTCCCGATGGATTGTCGTTCGCTCCGCGCATGCCTTCGGGGAGATCTGCCGCCCACACATCGAAGGCGACACTATCTCCGCCACCATTGTCACCGCCACCAGCTTCCGGTAATACCCCGACACCAATGCCGTGTGGATTTGCAGAAGTTCCAGAAATGCCCATCCGTGCAAATTGATTGGTGCCGAATGCGATGTATTTCCCATCACCAGAAAGTAAGGGCCCGTCCGTAAACGCCACATTTCCTAACAAACTCGGCGATCTCGTGATCAGAGTAAGCGGCACCGCGCCACTCGTCGGCAGGTCAGCACGGAATACATCTCCACCTCCAGATGGATCATTCCCAGAAACCAAATTCGACGCATTCGAGGTGAAGGCCACCACCTTGCCATCATCGCTGATCCCGGGATCGTTGCCGAGCGTGCCGCTGTGCGGGGAGCCGTTTGTTGAAGGCGTCAGAAAGAACACTGCACCACTGTCGATATCCTTCACATAAAGATCCCTGTTCGCGTTGTATGGAACCGAGGCGATCATCTTGGTGGTGGCGCTACCAAAGGTGATTCCCACAAATTCACCTTGAAAAACCACGCGGCTCCCGTCTGCGCTGATCCGGGGAAATCTGAAAGCTCCGTTTGATACCGTGCCAGCAGAGTTTCTATTCACAAGTATCGTCGATCCATCCGCAATATTCCTACGGAGGATCGCAGGATAACCCACAAACATGACATTTTGCCTGTCCGGGTGAGCACTTACAAAATCCGTCGCATAAACCACGTATTTACCGTCTGGCGTGATATCGAAGCTCGCGTAGGATGCCACACTTCCGGATAGAAACTCGCTCTGAATGTCAGCGTATCGACCAATGGTACTTATTTGCTGCCCAGCCGAAGTCAGCGAAATGATCCGGAAACTCTGATTTTGTGAATCATACAAATACACTCCTGGGAATCCCGATGCAGGCATTTTCGTGGCATCCGATATCAGCGTCCGCGCGTTGCTCGCAAACGCCACATACCGCCCGTCCGCCGTGATCTTCGGAAAGGCATGATAGACGTTCAGTCCCGCATGGTTCTGTGTGATCCATCGAGTTACGTTCGTCTGCCTGTCACGCCAATAGATATGGTGCTTATCCGTTGTGGCCCAGGTTAAGTAGCGACCGTCGTCGCTGATCTCCGCTTGGCTGATCCCCGTATTAGTCACTGCAGGCACACCCACAAACTCAAGCTGCCCTGTGGAAATAGTTCGCAGATACAGCCCAGTGAAACTCAGCCCCGGTGCCGATGCAGTGCCCTCACCGACTTTAAATAACACCAAATCACCGTTCGCCGCGATGTCCATGATCTCCCCGCCCCCTCCGTGAATCTCATTACTAGCGTTACCCGTCAGCAGCCTCACCTCCGCGAAAGATCTCGAAGCAAAACTTACGGATAAGACGAGCCCAAGGATCAATAGATTGAGGATCGATTGGCACATACTTCAAAGGCGAAGGCAAAAACTAGCGTTCTTGGAAATTTTCACAAGCACCACCACACAAATTGGAAATCGGATGTCCCGATTAAAGACGAAAGCCCACCTTATTTGCAAAATGCTTTACAATTGTCGATCATCTAGATTTGTCATCTTCAAGAATTTATCTAATAGATAAATTCATCGTAAATCGTTCATTATAGCGCTTTACAAAAAACGCGAAAAAGCAAAATCGAGAGCAATTTCGTGTTGCTTGATTTTTTTCGGTGGAAACGGCAATTCTTCGCCCTCCCCCCATGAAAACGAACACCATCATATGGTGCGCTGCTCTTGCAGCCGCCACATTGTGCCCCGGCATCGCCGCTGGGCAGTCCATCAGCACCACGTTTAACTCCGCTTCGCCCTCATTGGTCGTCAACGGACGTTTACTCAGCAGTGCTAGCTACTCGAACTACAACTCCGGAGTCATGAACTTCGATAACGTCACGTTCGACGCTTTCTGCGTCGATCCGTTCCAATCGATCAGTTCAAACCAGAGCCTTACGTATCAGATCCAAGACATCTCCACCCTACAAAATTCCGCAATCATCTCTCGCCTTGTTGGTGGCTTCTTGGCATCCAGCCAAAACGCCTCTCAGGCAGCAGCGGTTCAATGGGCGATCTGGGAAGTTCTGGCGGAAACATCCACCAGCTATTCACTATCCAACGGTGCAGTGAAAATCAGCAGCACAAGCTCTGCAACACGCGACCTCGCCAATACTTACCTGGCGAACCAAGCAAGCTTCACCGGAGTGCAACTGACCTACCTCACCAACAGCAAGTCTCAGGACATGGTCACATGGCAGGTCGTGCCAGAGCCGACTTCCGCCGCACTCTGCGCCATTTCCTCGCTTCTCCTCCTGCGCCGCCGCAGGAAGTAAGACAATCTTAGGATTTCTCAAAGCCTCGTCGGAAAACCTCCGGCGGGGCTTTTCCTTATCGTGGATTACCGCTTTTCAAGCCGCATCCCACGTCCAGATAAGCCCTAGACCAGCTCCCCATACTCCAGTAAACCCTGACGTCCGCCTTCGCGACCGAATCCAGATTCCTTGAAGCCACCGAAGGGTGAGGTCGGGTCGAACTTGTTAAACGAGTTCCCCCACACCACCCCAGCTTTCAGTTGTGTGGCAATCTGGAGATACTTCGATCCCTTGTCAGTCCACACACCAGCACTAAGCCCGTAGGCAGTGTTGTTCGCCTTTTCCACTGCCTCATCAGGTGTCCGGAAAGTCAGCACGGTAAGCACTGGCCCGAAGATTTCTTCCTTCACCACGCGGTGGCTCTGCGTCACTCCGCCAAGCAGAGTTGGTGCGAAATAGAATCCCTTCTTAGGCAGCTTGCATTCGGGTTGAAAAATCTCTGCACCTTCCTTCACCCCGTCGCCCACCAGCTCGGTGATGCGCTCCCACTGGCGCTTCGAATTGATCGCACCGATGTCCGTATTTTTGTCCAAGGGATCTCCGACGCGCAGTGACTTCATGCGTAGCTTCAGTTTTCGCATCACCTCACCCTCGATACTTTCCTGAACCAGTAGCCGTGAACCCGCGCAGCAGACATGGCCTTGGTTGAAAAAGATGCCGTTGATGATGCCTTCCACCGCTTGGTCGATAGCTGCATCTTCGAAAACGATATTCGCACCCTTGCCGCCGAGTTCCAGCGTTAGCCGTTTCCCCGTGCCCGCAAGCTCCCGCTGAATCCATTTTCCAACCCCCGTCGATCCCGTGAAAGCGATCTTCGCCGCAGTCGGATGTTTCACAATCATCCCTCCAGTTTCACCGGCACCCGTCACGATATTCACCACGCCAGCAGGCAGCCCCGCGTCCCGGATCAACTCCGCAAATTTCAGCGCCGTCACAGAAGTCGTCTCCGCAGGTTTCAGCACCACGGTATTCCCCAGCGCCAGTGCTGGAGCCAATTTCCACGCCAGCATCAGCAGAGGGAAATTCCATGGAATCACTTGCCCCACCACGCCCAAGGCTTTCAGGTCTCTGCCCGGAGCCGCATAGTCCAGCTTATCGGCCCATCCGGCATGGTAAAAGAAATGCGCTGCCGCCATCGGCACATCGAAGTCGCGCGCCTCCCGGATCGGCTTCCCGCCGTCCAGCGTCTCCGCCACTGCAAACTCACGCGCCCTATCCTGAAGCAAGCGCGCAAGACGATAGAGATACTTCCCTCGCTCTGCACCCGGCAGCTTGCTCCACGCAGGGAAGGCCTTCGCCGCAGCAGCATACGCCGCATCTACATCCTTGCCATTCGCCTGTGCGATCTCGCAAAGCACTTCCTCGTTACGCGGACTCACGGACTCGAAATATTTCTTCGATTTCGGCTCAACAAATTCTCCACCGATAAAAAGCCCGTATCGATCTGCGATCTCTGCTGGGGCCGACTCCGGAGCGGGATCAAACTCCCACAGATCTCCAAACAACAACTCCCTCGCCACTGGCTTCTTGGTCTTAACACTCATACTTTTCCAACGGCGAATCTCCCCCACCTCTTATGACTTGGCGATAACAAAGGTAATTCCCACAGAAGAGATAACACTCAAAGCATGAGAGTAGCTAGGCCTAGGAATATCCCCATGCTTGCCACATCGGTCGCTGTCGTCAGGAAAATGCTTGATGCCGTCGCCGGATCCGCACCCAGGCGTTTCAAGACAAGCGGGATGACAGCTCCGGCAATCCCGCTGATGAGGCAACTGGCTGTCATAGCTACGAATACAATGAAGGCCAACGCCACTGCTGAAGCGTTGCCCTGCATGCTAGCATATACTAGCATTCCCAAACCGGCGGTGATTCCAACAAGAGCCCCATTGCAGACGCCAAGCAGACCCTCCTTCATTATCAGAATCTTCTCTTTTCCGCTTTTGAGCTCCCCGAGCGTCATGCCCCGCAGAGCCACCGCAAGTGCCTGGCAACCCGTATTCCCCGATTGCCCTGCGAGTACCGGCAGGAAAACCGCGAGCAGGACGATTCGCTCCAGCGTATCTGCGAAAACACCGACAACAGCCGCCGCGACAAATGCCGTCAGCAGGTTCACCTGAAGCCAAGGATGTCGGAACTTCAAGCTACGCAACCAAGGAGTTCCCAAGCGTTCCTCGCGCTCCACACCGACCATGCTTCCCGGCTGCGCGCTCAGCTCGAACGCTTGCGCCTCGAATAGGAGCTGCCCCCGAACCAATCCGATAAGTTTTCCCATTCCATCGCACACCGGATAGACCGGAAAATGGCGGATAGCCGTTTCCCTCATGGCACTGGAAAGAGTCATCTCCGGGTCTAGATGAAACGGATTCTTGATCATAATTTCATCAAGCCGTGTGGTCTTATCCTCGGTCAGAAGCATCTCACGCATCACCACCACACCTGTCAGACGGTATTCCGAGTCAATAACCCAAAGATACGTGATAAAAGCATGTTTCGAGAGCAAGCGGAGGTCTTCGGTTGCTTTCTCGATGGTCGTATCTGGCGAATACACCGCGCGCGGTGGCTCCATCATCCGTCCCACCGTATTTTCGCCAAAACGCCCATTCCTCTCCCACTGAATACGTAGCTCATCTGCTGCTGCGTCCATGATTGCCTTGAGCGAATCTTCAGGAAACTTTGCGAGCACATCTTGTGCGACAGCAGGATTTAGGGACTCCAAAACCCTGATGACTATCGCCTGTGACTTATCTTGCAACGAAATCACCACCTCATCTGGACTCTTGGAAGTGAGCGTCGCGAGGAAATCACTCATATCAAGTGATGAAGATTCGTTTGATGGATCAGTGTCTTGTTTTTCCATAAGGTTTCTATTTCCGAAATCGTGTCCTGATAGACCAGCAAGCCGAGACTATGCCCAGATGAAAAATCTCAGCAGCCTATTCCACTGCTTTTCTCCGAAATTCCTCTTGCCATCCCGCTACCTCCTCACCTAAACCTTCGCCCCGCTCCACTATGGAGCCCACCCGGTAACGGGGCGTTAGCTCAGTTGGTAGAGCACTTGCATGGCATGCAAGGGGTCAGCGGTTCGAATCCGCTACGCTCCACTTC
>JANRFH010000047.1:77893-155860 GCA_030725745.1 Akkermansiaceae bacterium | reverse complement strand
CCCTTGCAGCAAACATCGCCTTTACGTGGTGAAAATGCACTAAAGGATGTCGAATAGTGCTTGCAGACTTTTGATTTCCACAAAGAATTGACCGGTAATCTCCCCCTTTTTAACGGGGTGCATCCATAGAACTTAAGCGGCAATTTTCAGTTTCATGGATGGTGTTATGTCGCAGATGCCCAATTCCGCATTCATTGGTTTGGTTCGAAAAGCAACTCAAAATGATATGTGACCGTCCCTCCCATGCAAAGTAGTAAGGTACTTGCCTCGAAGGTCGAAGTAATGTGTCTTAGGCGTAACGCCCAGCCTCATGCATCCACTGCCCTCTACATAAAGCTCTCCGCCGCAAACAGGGTGGTTGATACCCAATGTTGCTTCAGCAATATCTGTGAGCCTTTCCCCTTCTAGAACCTCAGGAAACTTAATTTCTTGATGGTTTACTCCCCCGCATTTCAGGCAGACAGGACTTCGTTCTTGCATCATAATCTGCTCAAGAAGATCGAAGTGTTCTTGATATGCCAACCATTTTGCAGGGCTTGAATTCAACACGGAACTGCAACGGATCGGAATAGGGTGGATCAGGGCTTGATGAACGGCTTTGATTTCCTCGTTCAAAATCACATCTTTCGAATCCGTCCTAATCAAGCTCTGAGCTTTAGCGAAAACAGTACTCTTCCCAGTCCCCTTTCGTCCCAAAAGAAAGGTTGTATTTCCAGACACTACGGAAGAGATTACTCCGTCATTTGGAAGCAGATCCACATAAATCTTGTCTACAGGAGACTCGCCAAGATCCGATTGGAATTCAGCCAAATCAGCACGTTGATATTTCCTTAGAGATTCTGAGACTTTATAGTATTTTTTGATATCCATACTCATAAACCTATTGTCTTATGAATCTCTCTTAGTCTAAATTCCACTGTGCCGATCACTGGCAGGCCTCACACTCGCCGCCGTTCATCATGGCGTCCAGGGAGCAGGCATTTTGTTCTGCTGCTGTGAATTCCTTTTTGGGTGCTGCTGCCGCGGCGGTGGCGGCGGTTTGGGTGGCTTTGTTGCCACTGAGAACGAAGGAACGGGTGTCATCGAAGATATTGGCAAGGTGCAACTCGGAACTTTGGAGTTCGAAAACAATGGCAAGAAAATCCTCGTCGTTGGAGCAAAGAGCATCGAAGCGGATTCAAAGTTCGAAGGCGATATTGGAAAAATTATCGATAGCCTTAAGAAGATTGAATAGCCCACCCGGCTAAGGAGTTACCCCTTAAGCGAGTGCGTAACCGAAGCTCCATCTGGGGGTGTAGCTTGATATTGCTCAAAGTTTGCATTTGGCCGATCAAATGCCATACGCAAAGGGAAGTTGGTATTTCCTTGCTCGGTGGCGATTGTGCCCGGAGCGTGGGTCGTGCAAATCAAATCCGCCACCTTTCACATCAGCGCCCGCAATGCCGAGGCCGCACCGGAATGGGATCGACCGGAGTTCGCGCTCATCGGCAGATCAAACGTAGGGAAATCCTCGATGATCAACATGCTTACCAATAAAGCCGGGCTCGCGAAAGTTTCCGCCACACCTGGGAAAACGCAGCTACTGAACTTCTTTGTTATGAACGAAGTCTGGAGCCTCGTCGATCTTCCAGGATATGGATTCGCAAAGGTCGCAAAGAACCAGAAGATCGATTTCAACGAATCCGTCGGCGACTATCTCGAATCACGGGAAAACCTCCGTCGCGTCTTTACCCTCATCGATTCGCGCCTACCACCTCAGCGCATCGATATCGATTTTATCAACTGGTTAGGAGAAACAGGCGTTCCTTTTGCACTAATTTTCACCAAGGCAGACAAGCAATCCCCCACCAAAACGAAGGCCAATGTCGATACCTTCCTAGCCGCAATGCCCGAGCACCTGAAAGGAACCGCTCCCGTAATTGTAAGTTCATCGAAAGACCGTACGGGACGGCTCGAAATCTTGAGGATGATCCAACAGGGGCTCGACTGACCCGACACTTCAGTCAGATCCAAGCACGTTGATATTTCCTTAGAGATTCTGAGACTTTATAGTATTTTTTGATATCCATACTCATAAACCTATTGTCTTATGAATCTCTCTTAGTCTAAATTCCACTGTGCCGATCACTGGCAGGCCTCACACTCGCCGCCGTTCATCATGGCGTCCAGGGAGCAGGCATTTTGTTCTGCTGCTGTGAATTCCTTTTTGGGTGCTGCTGCCGCGGCGGTGGCGGCGGTTTGGGTGGCCATGTGGCCGCGTTGGGTCTTCTTGACGTCGATGGTGGCTTTCTCGGTGTTGGAGGCTTGGAGGGTGCGGAGGTAGTAGGTGGTCTTGAGGCCTTTGTCCCAGGCACGGCGATACATGTGGGAGAGGGTCTTGAAGTCCGGGGTGGCGAGGAAGAGGTTGACCGATTGGGATTGGTCGATCCACTTCTGGCGGCGGGCGGCGGCGTCGACGATGTATTCGTAGCCGATGCCGAAGACGGTTTTGTGCTTGGCTTTGATGGCCTCGGGGATGTCGTCGATGTTGTCGAGTTCACCATCGAAGTACTTGAGCTGATCGACCATTTCCGGGCTCCAGAGGTTGGCCTTCTTGAGGTCGCGGACGAGCTCGGTGTTGAGGATGGTGAAGTCTCCGGAGAGGTTGGACTTCACGTAGAGGTTCTTGTAGTTCGGCTCGATGCATGGGGTGGTGCCCATGATGTTGCTGATGGTGGCGGTCGGTGCGATGGCGAGGACGTTGGAGTTCCTCATGCCGTGCTTGGCAATTTTCTCGCGGACGACGGACCAATCCATTTTCCCGCCGCGCGGGACATCGATCTTGCGGCCGCGTTCGTCTTCGAGGAGATCGACGGTGTCCTGCGGCAGGAGTCCCCTGCTCCACTTGGAGCCTTGGTAGGTGGAGTAGGTGCCGACTTCTGCGGCGAGATCGCTGGAGGCGCTGTAGGCGTAGTAGGCGATGGCTTCCATCATCTCGTCATTGAACTCGACGGCGGCATCCGAGGCGAAGGCGAGGTTGCGCTTGTAGAGGGCGTTTTGCAGGCCCATGACGCCCATGCCGATGGGGCGGTGGCGGGAGTTTGCGGTTTTCGCAGCTTCCGTGGGGTAGAAGTTGATGTCGATGACGTTGTCGAGGGCGCGGATGGCGACGGTGATCGTTTCCTTGAGCATCTCGTGATCGAGGGCGCCATCGGCATTGATGTGGCTGTCGAGGACGACGGAGCCGAGGTTGCAGACGGCGGTTTCCTCATCGGAGGTGTTGAGGGTGATCTCGGTGCAGAGGTTGCTGGAGTGGATGACGCCGCAATGATCCTGCGGGGAGCGGACGTTGCACGGGTCTTTGAAAGTGATCCATGGGTGGCCGGTCTCGAAGACCATTTTTAGCATGGATTTCCAGAGTTCGATGGCGGGCATGGTGCGTGACCAGATCTTGCCTTCGGCGGCTTGGGCTTCGTAGATTTCGTATTTTTCCTCAAAAGCTTTGCCGTAGAGGTCGTGGAGATCCGGGGTTTCGTTTGCGCGGAAGAGAGTCCAGTGCTCGCGGGCTTCCATGCGCTTCATGAAGAGGTCTGGAATCCAGTTCGCCGTGTTCATGTCGTGGCAGCGGCGGCGGTCGTCTCCGGTGTTTTTGCGGAGCTCGAGGAAGTCCTCGATGTCGTTGTGCCATGACTCAAGGTAGGCGCAGCCGGAGCCTTTGCGCTTGCCGCCTTGGTTCACTGCGAGGAGCTGGTCGTTGTGGAGTTTCAGGAATGGGATGATGCCCTGGGACTCGCCATTGGTGCCCTGGATGTAGCCGCCGGTGCCGCGCACTGCGGTCCATGAGCCACCGAGGCCGCCCGCCCACTTGGAGAGGTAGGCGTTTTCCGCAATGCCGCGCTGCATGATGGACTCGATGGAGTCATCGACCTTGTAGAGGTAGCAGGAGGAGAGCTGGGAGTGGAGGGTGCCGGAGTTGAAGAGAGTGGGTGTGGAGGAGCAGAAGCGGCGGCCTTTGTAGAGATTGTAAAGGCGGGTCGCCCAGTCTTCGCGCTTGGTTTCTTCGTTTTTAAACAGACCCATGGAGACACGCATCCAGAAGAACTGCGGGGTTTCGATGCGGCGGTGTTTGTCGCCGGTTTTGTCAACGATGAGGTAGCGGTCGTAGAGGGTCTGAATGCCGAGGTAGTCGAAATCGAGGTCGGCGGTGGGGTCGAAGGCTTCGGCGAGTTTCTCGAGTTTGTATTTCTTGAGGAGCTCTGGGTTGAGGCGCTTGATGGCGACGCCGTGCTTGAGGTAGGACTTGAAGCCGGACTTATGCGCTTCCTTGAGCTTCTCGACGCCATCGGTGAGGATGCTCCAATCGAGGACTTCCTCGTAGATGTAGGAGAGCAGGATGCGGGCGGCGAATTTGGCGAAATCCGCGTCTTTCTCGATGAGTGTCTTCGAGTTGAGAATGATGGTGGCTTTGAGGTCTTTGGCGGAAATTTCCGAGCCGATGGAGCGGCGGAGCTCGCGCTCAATTTCATCTTCGTTGAGGTTGAGGCTGAGGCCGATGGAGGCGAAGGCGATGCGCTTTTTCAGCTCCATGCCGTCCCAGAAGGAGGACTCGCCGTCCTCGGTAGTGACGACGATCATGGAATCCTGCGAGAGATCTTCGGAGGCGTTTTCCTCATCCTCGGTGCGGAGACGACCGCGCTCGGCACGATAGAGGATGTAGTGTTGGGCGGCCTTGAAGTGGCGCTGCACCATGAGTTCCTCCTGCACCATGTCCTGGACGTCCTCGATGTGAACGAAGGATTGGTCGCCCTCGCGGACGCGCTCGGTGATGGCCTTGGCGACATCAACGGCTGGCTCGGGGTTTTCGTGGATGGTGAGGAAGGCTTTCCTTACGGCGATTTCGATCTTGGTCTCGCTCCATGGCACGACGTTGCCATTGCGGCGGATGAGGCGGACGGGAAGCGCGTGCGGGCTGGTGCCGGACTCGACGTGGCCGGTTTTCTGAAGAGAACGACGGAATGCTAAGGATTTCGCGACATCGTAGGCTTCGTTTTCGAGCAGGGCTTTTTCGATGAGGAGGTAGAGGTCGGACTCGGTGAGGCGGAGGCGGTCGCCTTCGTCGAGGGCTTCGGTGAGTGAAACCGCCACTGCATTTGCCACAAGCGAGACGAACTTGCGGTTGACCTCGGAGAAGATGGATTTCTCGTCCTCGGAGCGGGCGACAAGGAGGTCAGCGAGCGATTCACCGATGGCGTCGGCGACGTCTTCGAGGGAGAACTGGTGCTCCTTTTCGCCACGCGTGACGAAGATGTCAGGCATTGGCTTGCGCTTTTCCGCAGGGATGGACTCGCGCCAGTCGTATTGGCGGTCGGTTGTTTCGAGTGCGAAGCGGTCAGAGATGACTTGCTTGAGGATGTTGTCTTCGGTGAGATTTAAACTACGGTACATGGTGGGAATGAGTGGCGGTGTTTTTTTGGTGGGGTGGCGGCGGATTTTATCCGCCATGCCGGAAGGTGAGTTGGCGTGGCGGATGCAATCCGCCGCCACGATTAGAGTTCGTCGTCATCTACGGAAGAGAGGGCGCCGGCTTTTTGGTATTCGGTGACTCGGCCTTCGAAGAAGTTTTGCTCTTTCTTGATGTCCATCATTTCGGCGAGCCATGGGAATGGGTTGCTCACTGATTCGTTGAGTGGGGCTAGGCCGCAGGAGGTGAGGCGACGGTCGGCGATGTAGTCGATGTAGGTCTCGAAATCGGTGGAGTTGAGGCCGAGGCCGGAGACCGGGAGGCAATCGCGGATGAAGGCTTTTTCTAGGCGGATGCCCTCGGCCATGGTCTGGCGAAGATCCTCGCGGAAATCCTCTGTCCAGATGTCTGGGTTTTCATCGATGAGATCCATGAGGAGGTTGCGGAAGACCTCGATGTGGTTGGATTCATCGCGGAGGGTGTAGCGGAACATCTGGCCGATGCCGGGGAACTTGTTCTGGCGGTAGAGGGAGAGGATCATGCCGAAGAGGCCGTAGAACTGAGTGCCCTCCATGATCTGACCGAACATGAAGATGTTCTTGGCGAGCGCCTGCTTGTTTTCGGTGATGGTGAGGTCGATATCGCGGCGGAGGGCTCGGGAGTTCGAGACGACGAAGTTGTTTTTCGCGGTGATGGTCGGGACGTCTTCGAACATGGCCTCGCACTCGTGGGGGTTGATTCCGAGGGAGGAGATCATGTAGACGAGGCTGTCTGCGTGGATATTTTCCTCATGGGCATGGCGGCCGAGGACGAGCTTGAGCTCTGGGGCGGTGACGACCTCGCGGACGACGTGGAGGACGTTGTCACCAACGATGCCCTCGGCGGCAGAGAAGTAGCCGATGCCCATTTTGATAATCCAGCGCTCGACGTCGGAAATTTCATCGGAGCGCCATTGCTCGACATCTTTCTGCATCGAGATGTCCTCTGGCTCCCAATGGTTGTTCTTCATCGTCTTGTAGAGGTCATACGCCCATTGATATTTGAGCGGGAGAATGTTGAAGAACATGGTCTCCTTGCCGTTGATGACTTTCTTGGAATTGAAGGCGAGCTCGGCCTTGGCCTTATCGAGGACAAAATTGCGGCTTCCGAGGGTGACTGTAGTGGTGGACATGGTTTGGATCTGTGAATCGGTGTTTTCGGTCGGTTTAGGTGGCGCTTTTCTTGGGTTTAGCGTGCGGACAATGACAGGATTTATGGCTCGCGGTCAATCCAATTTGGGGAGATGTAGTATAAACAAATTATTCACAATACCACATGTTGTGGTCGGGCTACGTAGGGACTTTGTAACTCCTATTGATTTTACGGCAGTTACGGGGATGAACCGGGTGAGGCGAGCGGTTGGCTAGGTGCGAAAAAAAATTACGCCTGCGGGGGTTATTCGGAGGGGGCGCGAAAATTTGAAAAAATTTGTAAAGTTTACTTAAACTTCGAGGAAAACGTGCCAATTCGTATCGCTAAAGTGTTCATTATAGGCGGGGTAAAATTTTTCCCTAACACATCGTGATGGGTCAGAAGTGACGAAATTCGGCGCAAGAACCTTTTCATTTGGTCGTGCATCGGGTTGCCTGTGCGGATGAAACGAGTTGCAGCACACTGGCACATCCTGATTGCACTGGTATTGGCAACGCTTACGGCGCTGGCGCTGAGGGGGCTTTTCAATGGAGCTGCTGAGGAATCGGCGGGTGGGAAGTTCGTTCTGGCGGCTCTAGAGACCTGTCGTTTCATCGGAGATCTCTTCATGCGTGCGCTGAAAATGATCATCGTGCCGCTGATTGTGACGGCAGTTGTTTCCGGGATAACGGGGATGAAAGGTGTGGAGGGCTTTGGACGACTGGGTGGGAAGACGGTGGCATTTTATATGTGCTCTAGCTTCGTAGCGATCACGCTGGGGCTGGTGGTGGTGAATGTGGTGCAGCCGGGCATGAAGGACGGGGTGCCTAACGAGGCGATCAAGGCGGCCTTCGCGCAGAAGGGTGCGGAAGCGGACGCCTCTGAGAAGGAGAAAGTGGAAGAGGCGAGCAAGCGTGAGGGCAAGGATTTCCTAGGGATTTTCAAAGCGATGGTGCCGGAGAACGTGGTGGCTGCGGCTAGCAATAACGGACAAATGCTGGGTGTGATCGTGTTCAGCATTCTGTTTGCGATCGCAGTGACGCAGCTACCCGGTGATTCCGCGGACAGCGTGCGACATTTTTTCGGAGCGGCGAATGAGGCGATGATCACGGTGACGAAATGGATCATGGCGCTGGCGCCCTTCGGCGTGTATGCGCTGATCCTGCCGGTGGTTTATGAGACGGGTGGTGATCTTTTCAAGCAATTGGCCAAATACTTCTTCACTGTGCTCTTCGCACTGGGTCTGCATCTTTTCCTAGTGCTGCCGCTGGCGCTGAAATATATCGGAAAGACAAGTCCCCTCGCCCATTTCAAGGCGATGCGTCCGGCGATCCTGTTAGCATTTTCCACGGCCTCATCCTCCTCCACCCTGCCGGTGACGATGCGTGCGGTGCAGGACAACGCAGGCGTTTCAAAACGAGTGGCAAGCTTCACGCTCCCGCTCGGAGCGACGGTGAACATGGACGGGACTGCGCTCTACGAATGTGTGGCGGTAATTTTCGTGGCGCAGGTGATGGGCATTCAGCTTGGGCTGGGTGAGCAGTTTTTCATCGTGATTGCGGCGTTGCTGACGAGCGTGGGAGTCGCTGGCATTCCATCCGCTAGCTTGGTGGCGATCCTCCTTATCCTGAAAAACTCTGGAATACCGGATGCGGAGGTCGCGGTGGTGACCTTGCTCTCCGTGGACAGACTGTTAGACATGAGTCGGACAGCGGTGAACGTCTTCAGCGACTCCTGTGCGGCGGTGATCATCGGCCAGAGCGAGGGAGAAATTTCTGTGCCTAATGAGTCGTAGGATTCCCCCCAAAGAAATCGAAAAGTCCCATCCCCCCGGATTGACCTGATGAGCTCATTCTCCCACGCTCCACGAGTGTTGCGCCTACTGTCATTTGTCCTGCTGATCTTGCCGCTCTTTTCCGCAGGAGCAGAAACCACCGTCGCCAAATCTCCGGCATCTCCTTGGGTAGCTCTTCCCGAATATAATATTCCCGAGACCGGAGACACCTCACTCGGCTCCGTGCGCTACATCGCAGTGGATTTCCAGAGCAACATCGACGAGTCTGCCAATTACAATCACTACGCCACCCAGATTCTCACACGCGCGGGAGTCGAGGACTACTCGCAGCTCAGTGTCGATTTCCAACCAGACTACCAGACACTCACTTGGCACAGTCTTGAAATCATCAGAAAGGGAGTGACGCAGGATCGCCTACCAGGGACAGAGTTCGAGCTGATCCGGCAGGAAAAGGGTCTCGACCGCCAGCTCTATGATGGAGAGATCACCGCCCACGCGATTCTCAGCGACATCCGTCCGGGCGATACCATCATCTATTCTTACACCATTACTGGGGCGAACCCCATCTTCAGCGGCAAGGAGCACTCTTTTCTCCAAACGCAATTCGGAAGCCCGGTCGATTACCTGCGGCGGCGCTTCATTTGGGACTCATCCCTGCAATCCCTACGCTGGCAGCACAGCCCCGCCTCTCCGGATGTGCTCGTCCACACGGAAAAAGCCGATGGCAAGCTCGACTCCCTCGTTTTCGAGAAACGCGAATCACCCGCGCTGGATGTGGAATCGAATGTGCCCTCATCCGTCACGATCTATCCTTTCGTAGAAATTTCTGATTATGCATCTTGGGAGGAGTTCGGTAAATGGACAGAATCTATTTACCTCACCGGCGAAGAGCTCCCAGAAGACATCCGGATCGTCTGCGAGGAAATCAAAGGACAAAACCTCAGACCGGATGAAACTGCGGTCGCAGCGCTCCGCTGGGTGCAGGAAAACATCCGTTACCTCGGTAGCTTCATGGGAGAGCACACTCACGCGCCCTACACCCTCGGACAGATCTGCGAGCGTCGCTTCGGGGACTGCAAGGACAAGGGAATGCTCCTCACCGCTATGCTAAGGCACCTAGGGCTCGATGCAGCACCCGCGCTCGTGAACACCGATGAACGCGAGTCCATCATTTCTCAGCTCCCTGGCTACCGGAATTTTGACCACCTTATTGTCCACCTAAAACTCAATGGCACCGACTATTGGCTAGATCCCACACGCACCTTCCAGCGCGGCACACTGGCGAACTCCTATGCACCAGCCTATGGCTTTGCGTTCGTCATTCGTCCCGATTCCACCGCGCTCCACCCAGTCATCCCGGCAGGTTTCGATGTCATTCATACCTCCATCACCGAGTCATTCAAGATCCCGGATATGTCTGGAAAAGCCACGATGCGAGTTCGCACAGTCGCCACGGGGCTAGATGCAGACAGACTGCGCTACACTTTTTCCGCAGACTCTCTTTCAGATTTAGAGGAAGACTACCGCGCCTATTACGAGTCCGACTATCCCGGCATCACAGTCGACGCTCCGATGACTTTTTCCGATGATGAAAAACAGAACCGCATCGTCATTACCGAAAGCTATGCACTCACCGATCTCTGGGACAGAGAGGAAAACGACGGAGAGGCCGATCAGCTATACGCGTGGTTCTACGCTCGCTACATCGCTTCTGTAGTAGCAACGCCATCAGAGACAGAGCGTAAGTTACCATATGCCATCTCCCACCCCACGCGATACGTGCACACCCTAGAGATCGCGCCACCAGAGGGTTGGGACATCCCGGAGGGAGAACACAGCCGCAAGCTCCCTTCGCTCCACTACGACTACAAAATCTCTTCCGCTGCTGGCAAAGCCATCGTGCGATTCAGCTACATGACACTGGCCGATCGTGTCATGCCCGAGGACTTCGCCAACTACAAGGAAGCTATGAAGCTCTTTGAAGACGATCTCTACTACTATCTTTCTAGTCCTATCGTAGTAACGGAAGAAGGCAAAGAAGTGCAGAAATCCTACACCTTCGTGACCGCCTTCCTCATCCTCGGCCTGCTCACGGGACTACTGGCAGCGTTCATCCTTTGGTTCTGGGATCCAGCACCTCGCACTCCAGCAAGTCACCAAAACCTTCAAGGCTTGGGCGGCTGGCTTGTCCTTGTCATTATAGGATGCTTCCTCTTACCGCTAATCTCCATCTACGAGATCTCCAGCTTTTACACCATCATCGACGCCGAGAGTTTCACCCTCTTTAGCGGCTTTGAGCGAGAGACGATGCAGCGAGTTTCATTCGGCTACGGGACATTCTTCTCCGCATTGATTCTGGTGCTTTCCATCTTCCAACTGATCTTGCTCTTCTCCTGCCGCAGCTCATTCCCGTGGTTTTTCATCATCTTCGGAATCTTTATATTCCTCAGCGATTCCCTTTTCATTTACCTGAGTAGCCTCTCATCCGGTATGGAAATAACTTCAGAGGAAGGGGGAGGACTCATCAGCAACCTCGTTGGCATCCTGATCTGGACGATGTACATGCACCTCTCAAATCGTGTGAAAGCGACATTCCTCCGCACACGCAAATCGCAGCAATCGTCCCAGTCAGCGACGCCACCACCTCTGCCCGCCGCACTCTGAGAATGCTGCGTATCAAAACGGTGATTGCATGGCGGTCAGCAAAACAGACTTTGGCAATACTACTTCTGAATGCCCGCTTTCGATACATTTAGCGGTTCGATCCCAAGATCAATGGCAGGACTTCCCTCACGGAAACCGTAGTCACCTGCTGCCGGATCATTGGAATTCATCTTTTCCCTTTCGGCGTAGATCGCCCCGCCCTCAGGGTGCGATATGATGACATTGCGCTCCACTTTCGAGCCAGCCACCGGGAGTCGCAGCAATCGTGAGATGAGGCGGATCGACAGACTCCCCCGCCCCGTATTTCTCAAATGTCGCAGCTCCACCCCCGGCCTGACTCCCGTCTTCTAAACCTAGAACCAAGGTCTCTTTCAACACATGGCGACCGCCGCGCAGATAGATCACAGCAGGCATCACATTTCCTGACTTACGCAGAGCCCTTAGTGATTCAAGCGCAAGCGATCCGTATGGTTTTTCCACAGTACCATCGGGCAAAGAGTCCGCTTCCGCAGCGACATGTAGCTCAATTTTTTCGGACTCAGCAGCCAAAGCGCTGCTAGTAATTGCGAAAATAAAGCAGAGAGAAACAGGGCGATCAAGCTAGGGACAGCTCGCACAAATATTCTGCGGTTTAATCGCGAAATAAGAAATATGGAGCAAGTATCTCAAAGGGGCAGATGAGTTTTTGTGGCTATATCCATTCCTGCTTTCCTGCCTTCCTTATTCTAATTCGAATTGATCCATTCATCTGGAAATTTCAATGAGGAAGGCAGGAAAGCAGGAAAAGATTACATGGAGACCACTGCATATGGTAGCGTGACTTTTAATTATACCCTGAGTAGTAATTTCCCTAACTTGACCGCCCTGCAGAGAGAAACTAGACCTCCCCTGACGATAGATTGTTGGTTTTTCATAGGTGTCGTGTACTTCAAATCTTCCGAGGCGAATTCTGCGAACACGAAGCCAATGGAATGAACCGAAAAAGTTTTACTCTGCTAGTAGCTCCACAACTACGGATGAAACATGGTGTCCTCTTTCATCGCTCAGATTCACGTAGTAGGTGACCGCCTCGTTCGGCAGAGTCGACTTGACCGTCTTAGCTTCCACATCGATTTCCGCTGGCATCTTCAGCCATTTCCCCGGCCCCGCGTGCTGATCCTCCTCGTTCTTCTTCCGGTAAGTGATCTTCTCCTCCAAATAATACACCGTCGCTTCCGTTAATGGGACTTCCGATGCATAGGTGAGTTCGATGTTCCTGCTCTCCGGCTGCTTCGTAATTTTACCGAGTCCCGGCGTTTCGCTTTTCAGCACTTGATCCGCGAAGGCATAAATCTCTGGGTTTGCCCTGGGATCCCAGCCCGGCGGATGTCCATGGCGCATGCCCGGATGGATCGTCATGTAAGCGTGATCCTGCGTAGCAGCGAAACTTCTCGAAGTGATATTCACCGAGAAATGGGCATCCACATCACCGTTCACCCAGAGCGTCGGAACCGAGCCCTTTGAAAACTGCCGCGCCGGATCCCAGAATTTCTTCTGCGCGATCATCGCCGGATTCCTTCCACCCATATCTTTGAAATGCCCTTCCGAATCGTAGAGGAAACCCGCGCCATAGACAGGCATAGCGCACTTAAAGCGATCATCCACCCCGGAGATCAGGCTACTCAAGACTCCACCCCATGAAATCCCCGTCATGCCGATACGATCCGCATCGATTTCCGGCATGGATCGGAGGAGCGAATGAGCAAGCATTACATCCGACACAGCATGATACATCCACTGCTCCTCCAGTGGCTTATCGATATCATCGAACATGCCCACCCGCTCGGGACCACTGAATTCATGACGTAGCTTTCCTTCGCCCTGATCATTCGGCATATGGCCTTCGAGGCTCATGGAAATCGCCGCGTAGCCTCGGTCATTCCAGATTTTCACCCACTCGTGAAACGCCTTTCCGCCGCCTCCATGCACCAAAACCATCGCTGGCACCGGCTTGTCACTTTTCGGAACACCTAGGTAAGCAAAGGCACGGGTCGGATTCCCCTGAAAATCCAGCGTGTCGTAAAAAATCGCCTGGATCTCACCGATGTCCTTTTCCGGCACACGATGTATCTGTGGAACTTCTAGAACATTCTTGTCGAGGAGTTCAGCAAGAGGTTTTTCAAAATCCAATTCCGCGCGGGCGGCAATGGTGGAAAAAGGAACCAGTAGAGCAATAAGAGAGATGATCTTCATAAGGGTCTTGAGCACAGAAGTATCCCCCATGCACAGCAGACATCAATCGCGAACCAGCTTGCGATTGATGACGATCTCCCGAAGCTAATACGACCTAGAACCCTAGAATCGCACCGATCTCGGAGCGGGAAAGTTTCCTATCCTTATTCTTGTCGCCTTCTACGAACTCAGTGGTTGCCTTGCCTTCGTCACTTTCACCAGAACCGGATTATTTCCAAATCGGTGCGTATTTTTCCGACTTTCAGAGCCCCAACGCAGCCCTTAATTCAGTGACAAGATCGTCCGCCTGATCTCCATCAAGCCAACTGACAAGCCTGATCGCTTTTTCTTCGGAAATGAGTTCCACCCGTTTCATCGACTTATCATTGCTGCTGCCGCTGACCGATGAACGCACAGCGTAAATCGAATTACGTGGATAGGATTCGTCCTTCAATACAAGCCCACGGCGGTAGGTGCTTATCGATACTAGAGCAGTATTTCCCTCGATACGCCTCTCGCTACCATGCGATCGGAAAAGAATGAACAACCAGACCAATCCCCCGATGACGAAGCATGCGGAAATGAAACTCCAGAACGCCAAGAACACGGAATCAAGCCTATCGAACAATCGGGGCAAGACTGCGAATACAGAATCAGATTCCGAATGTTGCGGCGACGGGTCGTCAGCGATGACTATAATACCAAAGATAAAGAATCCAATGCCCATGATACTGAGTAAACTGGCACCAACCCATGAATGCTTCCCGTATCCCGGTATCAAGATGGAGAAAACGCCTTTTCCATTTCCCCTCTCACCACCTTCATGAAATGCCTGAACTTTGGCACCAAAGAGCACCTCATGAATATCCGCTACGAGCCATGCTTTTTCATCGATCGTAAGCGATGAACCGAAACGAATTTTGCCCGTCTCCCCCTTAATCTGAATACCGTAAACCGGCGTGTAGTTCTCGCTGTAAAACACCGCCTGTGTAACAGATTTCAGCGTATCAGCAGCCAGCATCTTTTCACGGGTTCGCCCCAATAGTTCCTTCCGCAATGTCACCCCAGCTCCACTGACCGTGAGGCGGTGCTTCATGTATTTCTGCCGGATGCCAGCGTACAACATGCCGAACCCGACGAGATAAAAGATTGAAAAAAAAGGGATTAGCACCCACTCGGGCATATCTCCTTTGATTTTCTCGCCACCCAGAAAGGCGAAAAGAAAGCCGCTGCTGACCATAATGGTAATCCCCAGCCAGAATACCGCAAACAACAGAAAGAAGCCGAACTTCCCGCTGGCAGGGATATGCCAAACAACACCACCGAGGCCATCTCCTTCCTTGCGAATTTTCGTGGAGGCCGGAGGTGAATCTGCTCGACCTGCACGCATACCCTCTACCTCTCTGGCACTCCACTCACTGGCTGAGGCCTTGCTGCCACAAGACGGGCACGTGAGCACATCACTACCACTTTGAGGCAGGACTTCTGTTTTGGCACCGCAATCAGGACAAACTAGCCCGCTCTTGGCAGCGGCAGCCATCATCAACTTATCTCCAACCTTCCTGAACATAGGGGTATTCCGCACGCACGGAACGACGAAGGCAACAGCAATGAACTGACTTATTTCAGAGTGATGCGAAAGCCCACCACATGAGCCTCCGGCAGCACCTTCGGCAGGCTTATTTTCAATCCTTCTGAGGAGCGCTTCCACTCACTCTCCCCTTCTCCACCGAGCAGGGAAACGGAAGCAATTTCCTCCTCAAGCAAACCGTCTTCGGCGAGGCTTTTGATGAGGATATCTTTCGTTGGTGTCGCCAATACAAAGACATATAGATTGCCGTCCTTGGTCGTGAAGCGGATGTCATTCTGGGAGAAATCTTTGTGATTCTCGCCTTGGCGCCCGTCCTTCACTTCCAATGGCCCTTCTCCGAAAATTTTCCATGGACGACTGCCGTAGATCCCCTCCGCATTGATGCGCATGAAAGCACCGATGGCGTCGAGATAGGCTTTCTGGTTGTCCGGGATAAGCCCCTCGCCAGTCAGCGCAATGTTGAGCATGACCACGCCGTTTTTGCTGATCGCATCAATGGAGTTAGCAACCATCACCGGGATGCTCATGCGGTTCACTGCGCCCTTTCGGTAAAACCAGCTTCCGGAAATGTCCGTGGCCCACATCCATGGTTCAGGACGGATGTCGCCCGATCCGCCGCGCTCCAGATTATAAGTAAAACCCTCCGGTGGTGCGTTGCTATCCTTGCAGGACAGCACGACCGTCTGATTGCCGCCGTTTTCCTTGCGATCACGATTCACGTAGTCGGTGAAAAGTTTCAGCCCGAGGTTCTTACCCGTCTTCGCGCTCGGGTATGGGGAGTCGTTGTTGAACATATCGGGATCATACTTCTCGATCACATCCCAAGAGCGCGCATACCAGTGTTCGTTCCAACTGTCCTGTGAAGCGAATTCCAAAGGATCGTAGTCCATGTTGAAAAACTCCCACTCCGGCGTGCCTTCCTTCTGATATTTCCGAGCAGACTTGAAGAAACGCGGTGACCAGTAGAGGTGGGTGGAAACCCCGAACTTGAGACCTTGCTTGGTGGCCGCATCCTTCCACTCCCTGAGCGTGTCACGCTTCGGCCCCATCTTCACAGAGTTCCAGGGAAAAAAGGAATCATACATGTCGAAGTTGTCGTGGTGTGTCGCCACTGGCATGATGAAACGTGCGCCGCTGTCCTTAACGACTTTCACCAATGCATCCGCATCGAATTTCTCCGCCTTGAAAAGCGGGATCAGATCTTCATACCCGAATTCCGAAGGATCCCCGTAGAACTCGGTATGCCACTTTGTGAGCACCCGGGTCATTTCCAGATCGCCTTCGTTACTATTTGGCGACCAAAAGTCTTCCGTCCCATACATCCGCCGCCCGTAGTGAGAGCCATCGTTTGGCTGGCTGTCATCCACTGCTGAGGGAATGCCCCAGTGCATCCAGACCCCCAGTTTGCCGTCCACGAACCACTCAGGCACTTCATACCACTTCGCGAGAGAGTCCCATGAGGGGTCGATGAGTGTCGGTGCTTCATCCGCAATTGAAAGCGGGCTGATGACAACAGCAAAGGCCACGGTAGAAAGGAGGTGTCGGAAACTAGACGAGGTCATGTTGTATTTTTATGTCGTTGGCTATTTCCAGAGGACGATCTTCTCGATGTCATTGCTCTGGTCTGCATCTGCAGTGCTGCGTCCCCGCGCGACATCTTCCTCAAGCTGCTTGAGGAGCTGGGCGGCGACTTCGGGATGGGTCTCATACAGATTATTTGTTTCGCCGGGATCAGCCTCCATATCGTAGAGCTGCGCCTTCGGAGCCGATTCAGGAGCCTGCTTCTCGGTTGGCGACGTCCAGCCGCCCGAAGCTTTTGCTAGAAGCAGCTTCCACTTGCCCTGACGGTAGGCAAAATGTCCGCTGATGGAGTGATGGGTGATGCCCTTCCGTGTGGAAACGATTTGCTCACCCTTAAACGCAGGAAGAAAACTCACGCTGTCCTCGCCCGCATCCGCAGGAAGATCCGCTCCCACGATTTCGGCACAAGTAGCCATGAGATCGGTGAGGCAGATGGTTTGGTTGGATTGCGAATTTGCTCCGATCATCGCTGGCCAACGGACAATGAAAGGCACGCGATGCCCGCCATCCCAGAGGTCAGCTTTGGAACCACGAAACTGCGCACTCGGGTAGTGACCATTTTCTTCAAGACCCTTAATGTTCGCGGCCTTCGAGCAGCCGTTGTCGCTGCTTACGATGATCAGGGTATTTTCCTTCAGACCGGCGGCATCAACAGCATCGACAATTTGACCAATAATGTGATCCGTCTGCATCTGGAAGTCGGCGTATTTGCCAAGTCCGCTTTTGCCCTGCCATTCCTTGGTCGGGAGAATCGGGGTATGTGGCGAGGCTAGCGGCACGTAGACAAAGAACGGTTTCTCGGAATCATGTTCCTCGATGTATTTTACCGTCTTCCTACCGAGTTCAGGTAGGACATCCGACCTATCGAAGCCGGGTGCTGTCATTTTCTTATCCTTGTTGTCAATCGCGCCGACGAAGTGTCTGTCCTCGATGTAGATGTAGGGTGCCATATCAAGCGAAGCAGAGATTCCGAAAAAGTGGTCGAAGCCGCGATCTACGGGGCCATCCTTGATTTCACCATCCCAGACAATGTTTAGGGATTTCGGAGACCGACCCACCGGCAACACGCCGTTGTCGGTCGGCATGATCATTCCGAGGTGCCATTTCCCGAACATGGCTGTGACATACCCGTTATCCTTTAACAGCTCGGGAACCGTCAGCCTATCCGCTTCGATGAGCGGCTCACTGAAACCCCAGAGCACACCCTGCTGAAGTTCGGTGCGCCAGTTGTATCGTCCCGTGAGAAGCCCGTAGCGGCTGGGAGTGCAGACGGATGAGCTGGTGTGTGCATCGGTGAAGACCATGCCTTCGTCCGCTAGCTTGTCCATGTGCGGTGTGGAAATCTTACCACGCTCGGGATTTAGGCATTGGACATCTCCGTAGCCCATGTCGTCCGCATAGATGAAGATGATGTTAGGTTTTGATGCGGCCAGTGCCGAATATGCGAAGGCCAAACCGATAACGGCGACCTTGAAGATGATATTTCTCATAACTACCTAATTGATTGGTTTCAGGATCGCTACGTGTCCGCCACCCAGTGCCATCTTTGCAGTGAGTGTATCGCCCGCCTTGACGGTTTTTTTAGAAACGGCATAGGCCTCGGGATTTCTTACCCCATCGGTCTCTTCGGTATCCTCATATAAGGAGACCTCGTAATCCATTCCCTCTTCGAGGAAATCCAGAGGGATCTCCAAGGTTCGAGCTTCCTCGTTGTTGACCGTAGCAAGGAACCAAGTATCTCCCGAGCGGCGGCCAACTGTGAGGTATTCGGCCATCTTGCTGTGGGGCACGATTGTCTCGTCCCAGGTCGCATGCGTTTGCGAAATCGCGTCGAAGAGATCCGCCTTCTTCCGGTATTCCTCAGGAGCATCCGGCAGGGTGACGAGGCCGCTGTTGATGATGATGCAGCGTGCCACTTCGCTAACCACCGTGGTGATGTAGCTTCCCTTGATCCGCGGCCCCTTGGCACGCTCCCCGGCGTTGATGCTCTTGATGCCGAAGTTGCCGTTGGACATGTCGATCGGGCCACTCAGGCCGTTGATCATGGCGGCCTTGAGAAAACCTGTCGGTGAGAAGACTTTCCGTGCGTCCTGCTGCCCGTGGCCATACTCGCGAGAAATCATGTGAGGCATCGTGCGCTCAACCCCCACCATGGCAGTCGGGCCGTCGTGGAAGAACACCATCAACTTTGCCTCGGCAGCCTTGCGGAGCGCCAGACGAGTGAATTTTACGTTGTTACCACGGAAACCGTATTTGATGCCTTTCGCACCGAGCTTGGCGTAGTAATCGAAGATAAGCTCATCACCGTAGCTCCCTTTTCTCGTATCATAGTAGAGCATGATATCTACGCCCTTATCCTTGGCGTAGGCCATGACCTTATCGATGTCCACCTCAGGTGAGATCTCCATCGTTCCATCCTTTGCTGAGAGGAACCAATGGTCGTCGATCGTGAGATACTCGATGTTCTTCTCAGCGCAGAAGTCAATCTGGCGCATGTAGCTACGGGTATCGATGCCATATTTGAAGTCGCCATTGTCATATTCGTGGATGCGCCAATCCCAGAGACCTTTGCCAGTCACGACCCAGGAGGTATCCTCGAGTTTGCACGGTGCTGCGAGGTTATGTGCGACGGTATTGGTGAGGAAGCCGCCGGGTTCTTCGCTCCAGAGGATAACTTTCCACGGGGTGATGAATGCATCTTCCCCCGCCTTCACCTTGGCAACGTTCTGAATAGTTTTTCCATCAATGGAAAACCTCGCAGAAGCAAACAGCTCAGCCGAATAGAGATCGGATTCCAGAAGGGCGACCCACGGCCCGTCATCCAAATTCATCATAAAAGGAATATTGGAAAGTTTCTTCGCATGTTTTTCAAGTTCAGTAGAGCGGAACGGTCCTACAGGGTCTGAGGAGCCCGGCGCGCCACTATAAGCATCGAATTCCCCGGTGGCATTGTATGCTATGACGTGCTCGAAAGATTTTCCTTTCAGCCCTTCCTGCTCCGGAACGGAAAAACGCATACCGATGCCTTCGTCATAAACCTGGCAGATCAGATCCACTTTCAGGCCGGATACATCCATCTTGAGAGTGAGGCGATTCGCATGATCGCGGATTTCACTGAACGAACCCCAAACAGGCTTCCATGTGCTATCGACTTCTTCAGAAACGGTATCCACTACCTTGTAGGCCGGATCTTTCAGCAAGGACATCGGAGAGGATGTGATCAGCGGCTTTCCGTCAACGCTCACGCTATAGGAAAGTGATTTCTCCGTGCAATCCAACTCAAGCACAGCGCTGCCGTCCGGTGACTTCACGGAGTAGGTTTCAGCATGCACCGGAGAGATGCATGCGAGGAAAGGGAGAATGAATATAGAACAGGATTTCATGTGTATTTTCTATCAGATTTCAATCTGACCAAGCGGTCGACTAGTAGGAAAGCTTCCCACCTTTGGATGGTTTCTGTTTTTCAGATTCCCACCATTCGTTGGGCCCTTCCTCGACAATCCCTTCCCAGGTCTTCATCAGGAGCGCTTTCATCTCCTCGGTCTTCTCCGGCATTTTGGAGGCGAGATCCGTCTGCTCCTGCCAGTCTTCTTGGACATTAAAGAGCTGGAATTTCGTGAGGGTATCATTGCCTACGATTTTCCAATCACCCACCCGCATGGCCACGCGGTCTTCCGGTGAGGAAACATGGGTGCGCCAGAACAACGGAATCTCGCGTTCAAGGGGTTTTCCGGAAAAGGCGGGCACCATGTTTACGCCATCAATTGTGCGGTCATCCGGAAGAGGAATACCGGCGATCTCAAGAATCGTGGTGAAAAGGTCAGTGCCGACAACAGGGACATCGCTGACAGTTCCCGGCTCGATGTGTCCGGGCCAGCGGGCGATGCCGGGCACGCGGATGCCACCTTCAAAGTCGCTGCGCTTATTGCCGCGTAGTCCACCGGAATCGCCACCGTAGGCAGGAACCGGGCCGTTGTCTGACGAGAAGAAGATCAATGTATTTTCCGCGACACCCTGCTCCTCGAGCGTATCCATGAGCTTGCCGAGCGCATAGTCCATCTGGGTGATGTTCCCGTTGTACTTTGCCTGCTTCTCTGTCTCTTCGGGATACATCTCAGAAAACTTGATATCCGTGGCAATGGGGCTGTGGGGTTCGTGGAACCAGACAGTCATGGCGAAGGGTTTCTCCTTGTCGCGCAGATCCTTGAGCCAATGGATCGCCTCGTCCGCGACCAATGGTGCGGAATATCCTTCGGTCTCACCGACGGGTTCGCCGTTGCGCACGAAGTTGTTCGGGTTCTTGTGGCTGGGTGACGCGTTATTCTGTGTGATCATCCAGTGGTCGTAACCATGCTCGCCCGGATGGGGGAATTTTGGATCATCGAACTGGTTTTTGGAAAGCAGATGCCATTTCCCGCTATGGCAAGTCTCGTAGCCAATTTCTTTCAGGAGTTTCGGAAAGGTAATTTCGCTAGCGCGAAGGTGTGATTCGTGGATTCCCGAAAGGTGGCGGTAAACCCCATTCCGATAGGGTGTCCGACCCGTCAGGATTGCGGAGCGTGATGGCGAGCAGACCCCGCATGCGGAGTAGCATTGGGTGAACTTGACGCCTTGGGAAGCAAGCTTGTCCATGTTCGGAGTCTTGATGACTTTGTTGCCATAGGTCGCGGAATCGCCCCAGCCCATGTCATCTGCTAGGACGATGACGAAGTTTGGCTTGGAGGTTTCCTCGGCAGCAATGGCGAAGGTGGTGACCGCCAGTGCTGTGAATAGGATCGTTGGAATTGTCTTCATGATTTTGGAATTGGAAATGGTTGCGAGTGCGGCGGGGAGATCAGTGATCGCTCTTCTCTTTTTTCTGTTTCGGGTAATTTGCTTTGGTCAGGGAATCCATCGGATCTCCCAACTCATCCATGGTTTTCTCTAGTATATCAGACATCTCGGAAAGCTTGGCCGCATACTCGGGGTTTGCTGCGAGATCGTTCATCTCCATTGGATCTTTCGAAAGGTTGAATAGCTTTTTTTTCCCGAGCTGTGGATAGGCGATGATCTTCCAACCACCATCGATGACGGTGCGCTGGGTGCCTTCGTAAGCTCCGAAGATCCGGTCGTAGTTCTTTTCGCGGCGCCCGTCGAGGAGTGGGAGGACGCTCTTGTAGTCGATGTTTTCCGGGATTTCCTGACCAGAGATCTCTATGGCAGTCGCCATGGCATCCTGAAGGTAAATCGGGGCGTCGATGACTGTGCCGCCCTTGATGCCTGGCCCCATGATCATGAACGGTGGGCGGAGGGAATCCTCATACATATTCTGCTTCCCTACGAGTCCGTGGTGGCCGACGGCGAGACCGTGATCCGAGGTGAAAATGATGTAAGTGTTATCAGCCTTCCCGGTTTTCTCCAGTGCCTCAAAGATTTTCCCAATCTGCTCGTCCATGTGGGTGATCAGAGCGAAATATTCCTGGCGGTGCACCTTGATGGCGTATTCTGTGCGTGGATACGGAGCGAGATTCTCGTCGCGGATTTTCGGCACACCTTTCGTCCCCATATCGGGATACTCTGCGATATAGTTTTCGGGGATCTTGATGCGGTCGAGCGGGTAGCGGTCGATGAACTCCTTGGGCGATTGGCGGGGATCGTGCGGGGCGTTGAAGGCGAGATACATGAAGAAGGGCTTGTCGCTCTTTGCTGCATCAGCGAGGTATCCGGTAGCGTCGTCAGCAAGCACTTCACTCCAGTGCTTTCCTCCTTCCCAGAAACCACCCTGTTTCTTATCCCATGGGTGCCACGCCGTTGCGGGATCCTCCCCCTCTACAGGGCGATTGTAGGCCTTGTTGTTGGATTTAGGCATACCGGCTCGGACGTTTTTCGTGTGATCGAAGATCTTGGAAGTCGGCACAGAGACGTGCCATTTTCCAGTCATGTAAGTCGCGTATCCAGCATCTGCCATGATCTCACTCCACATCTTGCGTTCGCCTTTTTTGCTAGCTTCCAGTGCATCGCGAGCTTTCCACAGGGATGCCCCGGTGTTGAGGCATGTCCGGCTTGCCACGCAGACCGCTCCCGTCCATGAGCCCATGTTGTAAGCGTGGGAAAAGGTCGCCCCCTCTTTTACCAGACGATCCAGATTCGGTGTATCGATGTCTGCTAGGCCATGCGCCCCGATGGTCTCGAAGCACTGATCATCGGAAAAGATGAAGATGACGTTTGGCTTCTCGGCTCCGGTAAGGATGCAGGGTAGCGCTAAGGCCGCGGTTAGAATCAAAGAAAGGGTTTTCATAGGCATTGTTCATCGCCTTTACGCACCGGATTGTCCCGAACTTTCTTTTTCCATCGGAGATTTTCACGCACCAGCACTCTTATTCTCTCCCCTCAGTTACAGGTCGTTATTTCCAAGTGATATTCGCCTCTCGGCTTTCGGTATTCACCCATACGCTGGCGTGCTCGAAATCACGGGTAAACTCCCAGCCATCGGGAGTGGTTCGCTGGTAAGCACCTTTGGGCGGGCCGAGCGGTTTTTGGAACTCTGGGTAATCCACCAAAGCGCCAGTTCCCAGCTTCCATCCCCAGCTATACATGAAATAGGAATACGGTTGCGCACCGATCAGATAACAGGCTAGGGCGAATTCCGCCTTCTCCTTCGAAAGTTCCGGCATGTTCGGCTTGATGTTTTTCCTGCCTGTTCCATCCACGCCGAGGCGAAAAACGGAGATTTTCCCTGCCTTTGCATTCCGAAGCATCTCCCCCCACTCGTCTAGCAGGCTTTCCTTGCTTGCTTTTGCCGACGCGTAGTTTTCAAACATGATCGCGTCGCTCACTGGAAAGACATGCTTGGCATTGTCAGCGTATGCATTGTTCGCGAGGAGGATTTTGTCCGCGCCAAGTTTCTTTTTGAGAGCACCCATCATGTCTCCCATGGCTTTCTCGATCTCGACCCTCTTGTCTTTACGGAGGTCGCTATTGCCATGCATTTGGTCAATGAAGGCGCCATCGCAGCCGGACTCACTGACACCCTTTGCCACCGTATCCACCCACCAATCACGGAAATCGGGATTCAGCACATCGAAGCAAAAGGCGCCATAGCGATCCGCGAGCTTGCCCGTCTTGGGATGGTTCAAAAGAAACTTTTTAAGCTCCGGCTTCGTATCGATGCGCTCATTGGTAAAATCCTTGTTGTAGGAGGTGTAAGGCCAAGCATATGCGGCATTGAAATAGAACAGAACCTTTATATCGGGATTGACCTCCTTGAAGGCCGCCGCTTCATGTTTCGCTCCGAGCTCCGCCACACCGAGCTTGCCCATGCCATGCGATTTTTCGATACAGAGAAAACCCGTACGCGCAGCAATGAACTCCACTTGCTCCGGACTCAACAGGCGGCTCTTGTCGCCAAACATGTAGTAGAGCGGCGTGGTGTCCCAGCTGAACTCCGGATAAAAATCATGAGGCACGAACTGGCTCCCGTCGCTGTTGCGCAGGCTCTCCACTTCCACGGATGAATCCTCCTCCGTTTTACAGGAAGGAGAGACAGATAAAATGGCAACCAGTGAAGCGAACGCGGTCGATCTGAATGGTAGTTTCACTATTTTTTGAAGCCTTTCGAGAAGTTCACCTGGGCGTCGTTACTGAGATCCTTACCCGCAGTGCTACGTCCACGTTTAACATCGGATTCAAGTTGAGCAAGCAGGCGCGCAAAGACTTCGGGATTAGTTTTATACAAATTGGTCGTTTCGCCGGGGTCGGCTTCCATATCGTAGAGCTGTGCCGGGGAATTGTCAGCCATGGGCTCTTTCGTCCATCCGCCGGAGCCTTTGGTCAGGAGCAGTTTCCATTTCCCTTCGCGATAGGCGAACTGCCCGCCCACGGAATGGTGAATCACGCCCTTGCGGATGGACTCGATCGCTTCGCCTTTCAAAGCAGGAGCAAAGCTGACGCTGTCCACGCCGGCAGTATCCGGAAGTTTTGCACCCGCCAATTCGGCACTGGTCGCCATCAGGTCAGTGAGACAGATGAGTTCATCACTGGTGGATCCGGCCTTGATACCGGCAGGCCAACGGACGATGAACGGAACTCGGTGGCCGCCATCCCAGAGATCAGATTTCGAACCCCTGTAATGCGCATTGGGGAAATGCCCCTGTTTTTTCAACGCATCAATATCAGCCACTTTTGAGCATCCGTTGTCGCTGGTGACGATGATCATCGTGTTTTCAGTGAGTCCGGCGGCATCCACAGCCTCCGCAATGACACCCACCACGGCATCGGTGTTCATGACAAAATCACCATAGGTTCCCAGCTCGCTTTTCCCCTTCCATTCATCTGTGGGAATGATTGGCGCGTGCGGTGAGGTCAGCGCGATATACATAAAGAAAGGCTCATCGGCTTTTTGCTTCTGAATGTATTCCGCGGATTTCTTCCCTATCTCAGGAAGGACATCGATCGCCTCGAAATCGGCATGGGCGGGACCCTTGCGATGAAAAGCCTTGGTGGTCGTGCACTCGCCGATGAAGCGGTCGTTCTCGATCCAAATGTATGGAGGCATGTCCAGCGAAGCGGCAGTGCCATACCAATAGTCGAACCCGAGATCAAACGGGCCGCCGGTGATGCGGGCGTCCCAATCGACACCATTCACCGCCGCTTTCTGTCCGCTGGCGGGTTTTCCAGCGGGAGTTTTCAAGCCGAGACCAAGGTGCCATTTTCCGATCATTGCCGTCTTATAGCCCTGTTCCTTGAGAAAGGCAGGAACAGTCAAACGATCCGGCTTGATCAGCGGCTGGTCGAAACCAAACAGCACGCCGCTCTGCTTCTTGGTGCACCAGCTGTAGCGCCCGGTGAGGACTCCGTAGCGGGTGGGCGTGCAGACCGATGAATTCGAATGCGCGTCGGTGAAAACCATTCCATCCGCCGCCAGTTGATCCATTTTCGGCGTGGCGATTTTGCCATGCTCCGGATTCAGTGCATGCACGTCGCCGTAGCCGAGGTCATCGGCGAGGATGTAGATGATGTTGGGCTTTTCCGCAGCGGTCGCCACCCCTGCGAGGCAGGAAAGGGAAAGAAGCAATATTTTCACAATAAATTTCATGAGGACTTAGGTTTCTCAGTTCCTGTCGTGCTTCACACCGGTGCTTTTCGACCAGAGATACTCGCCTTTCGCATTCGGGTCGGCTTTCACTTCGCCGTATTCGAGTGCGATCACGGTATCCTTCGAGTCGAGAGCTTCGGCAGGCACCTTGATGCGGGTGACATGTTTCTCGGCATCATACGCCACCTCCAGTGCCTCGCGTTTCTCGTCTGCGAGGAAGTAGGCTTTGGTCGGCGCTCCAACGAGGCCGTTGAACTCGATGCTTTCCGGATTCCACTTCATGACGTGCAAGTAAACGGTTTGATCTTTCTGTGTCATCGCTCCCCATGGGAAATCGAAATCAACCGGTGAATAGTGCGTGCCGTAGATTGAATCGCCGTTGACCTTCATCCACTCGCCGATTTCCGCCAGTCGCTCGATTTCCTCTGGCGCGAAAGTGCCTTGGGGTGTGGGTGCCACATTGAGCAAGAAGTTCACGCCGCGAGCGGAGCTCAACACCATGCGCTCGATGATATCCTTGGTGCTCTTCCAGTTATCATCGTCCTGATCATAGCCCCAGTTGTGGCGCATGGTCATACAGGTTTCGTTGTCTCCCTCCATGCGCTCCGATGCAATCGTCCGGTCTGGGAGCGATTCGAAGTCAGCATAGATCTGATCCTTTTTCGGCACCTGACGGCTGTAGAGACGGCTGCAGATCACGGTTTTTGGGTTCAATTCACGCACCCGCGCACCCTGTTCGTTGGCTTCTTCGAGGTTACCACCACCCACATCAAACCACAGGACGGCCATGTCGCCGTAGTTGCTCAGCAATTCATCGAGGTTCTTCTTCACCAATTCGAGATATTGGGGCGTGGTCAAAGTTCCCTTGTTCTTCTTGCCGTTCCCGCGGTGATACCAGTCCTTGAACTGGGAATAATAGACACCGAACTTCATGTCCTGCTTGGCGCATTCGTCGGCAAGCTCCTTGATGATATCGCGCTTGAAGGGCGTGGCATCCATCACATTGTAATCGGTCGCATCCGTATCGAACATGCAGAAGCCGTCGTGGTGCTTGGAGGTGATCACGATGTATTTCATCCCCGCCGCCTTAGCGGTCGACACCCACTTCTCCGCATCAAACTCGGTCGGATTGAATTTCGGAGCCAAGGTCTTGCGGTATTCTGCGCCCGAAATTTTCGCGCTATGCATCAGCCACTCCGCACTGGCTCCACCGGATTCCTTGCCATAGTCCTTGCCCATCCATTCGCCACCGGGAATGGAAAAAAGTCCCCAGTGAATGAACATGCCGTAGCGCGCATCACGCCACCATTCCATGTGGGAGTCGTCTTTGACCTGAGAAAATGCGGTGAGGGGCATCAACGCCATCAGCGCGAGTGAGATGATTGAGGTTCTTTTTTTCATTTTGCTGTCTTCTGATTTTTAATTCGTGTGTTCATCTATTCGCACCAAAAACGCCGATTGGGACACTAGCTCCACATTTTCTTCGGTTCCATGGGAAACGAGGCTCAATTCTTGCCTGAAACTCGGATTTCAAACGCCTCGGTGGTTCGAATCAGCCGCCGCAGCCGCTCTTCGGAAAACTGCCCCGGGCGAATCACCATCTCTTTCAACTGCGGCAAGACAACCGCCTTGCTCAGTTCAGCCCTTTGGCACCGACTCAGATCCAGCGACTCGATCGGCAGCCCATTCAGGTCGGACAGCTCAAACTTCCCGGCAATATCGAGTTTCAGATAACGGAAAGAGAGAAAACGAAGCAGGCACTCGCCATATTGACCATTCAGGCGAACCAACTGGTCAGACCAGAGGGAAAGCGACGAGGTATCGCCGTCCAGCGAAAGCGTGAAATGCTCCGGCCCGCCATGCCGGTATTGCAGATACGCCTCCACAACGGAGTCATAACCCGCATGGTCAACCCTGGTGGCGGCGTCATAAGCAAGCACACGCTCAAAATGAACCCCCAACCGACTATCGATCAGCCTGCTTTGCCTGAAAAAGTCCGTAAGCTGAGCGATGGATGGCCGCTTGCTACGGGTGAAATCGAACTCAGGAAAGGCCTCGGCAAACTTTATATAATTCCTATACGCGAATACATTCCGAACCTCAGGCGGTTGCAACAGGGCAGCCTTGTAATTCAGCTCCACACAATCCGTCGCGTAGTCCTGGGCGTGCGCATCGATACTATCCGGATCCTCCCGAAGCGCCGTCTGGATCATTTGCCGGGTTTGCTCGATGGTCGTTACCGGGCGCTCGAAGATCGCCAGGTTTCTCAGTTGCCGGGCCGATGAAGCCAGCGAAACGGCCAACTTCTTCTTCGCTTGCTCCTCTTTCTCCACGAAAGAGGAATATTCCGAATCAAGAGCTTCGACCTCCGAGGAAAGCTGGTCGGCACGCCCGCGCTGCGCCTCGGTCGCCAGTTTTTGCAGGCCAATATGCTGAACGAAGAGCACGCTCGTCACCCCAATCACCAGTAACGCAGCTACGAAAGTGGCAACTGGCACTCGGTTTCTCCCAACAAACAATCTGGCTTCACGAAAAAAACCCGGCTGCTCTGCAAGCGTTGAAAACCCCGCCAAGTAACTCTCGATCTCCTGGTGAAGCTCCCCCACCGATTGGTATCGCCTGGCAGGATCCAGTGCCGTCGCCTTCATCACCACCGCATCTAGGCCCTCGGGAATGTATCGCTGTGGAAACTGCAATCGCGGAGACAGCACTTGAGATCTCGCCGTTTTTTCCAAAACCTCGTCCCGATCCCCGGTGAATGGCGGCTGCCCCGTGAGGATGCAATGAAGCATGCATCCCAAGGCATACACATCCGTCCGATGGTCTTTGGGCGATCCCGCGACCACCTGCTCCGGAGCCATGTAGCCAAGGCTTCCTTTGATCTGCCCGACCAAAGTCATGTTCCCCCAGATGTGCACCGGAGGTTCCGCATCGTTTTGCTCGAACTCCGCCTCCTCGACAATTTTCCCCAAACCCCAGTCACACACCAGCACCTCACCGAAGTCATCCACTTGGATGTTATCCGGCTTCAAATCCAGATGCAGCACGCCACGCGAATGCGCATACGCGACGGCATCACACACCTTCCCGAAGATCTGTAGCAGGTGATGCAATTCCGCACGTTTTGTCACATCGGCAAGCGTGGTGTTACTCTTCAGATCCATGGTGAAAAACGGTCGCCCATCATCCCACACACCCATGTTGTAAACGGTGATAATGTTCGGATGGCTGAGCGCAGCGACCAGCCGTGCCTCGCGCACGAAGAGATCATAAAAGTCCGGGCCGCGATCCTGCCGCAGCCGCGCCATCGCCACCCAGCGATGCAGGTGCTGGTCATAAATGCGATACACCTCTTTGAGCGCACCCTGACCGATCAATGACTCATCGCGGTAGCGAACCTCCACGTCCACTAGTTCCGAATAAGCAGGGCAAAGCTCCTCCAGCCCGTGCGCATCCAGATCGTTCGCCTCCCCATAGACTTTAGTAAGACGCTTGTCCGGGACGTAATCGTCGGAAAACTCGGATGCGCTTTGATCTTTCAAGGTTCCAGTTCCTCCGTGAGTGACCGCACCTCCAGCAGCAGCCGTTGTTTCACCCGCTTACGCAAAGTATATACCGAGGCTACCGTCAAACCGGTGGCCTCCGCAATCTCAGCCGCAGAACGGTCATCAAGCCCCATCTCAAAAGCCTCAATCGCCTGCCCCTTAAACACCTGACGCAAACGATCCATTGCTTGGTTTGCAATATAAGTCGCCCATTCCTCCTCAATCCAATGCTCCACTTCCGCCGGATGCGCCAAGCCTTTGATCGAATCGTCATCGAGCGTGCAGTCACTGGTCGGTCGGCTCTTCAGTTTTCGGAAATAAGAAAAGGCCGTGTTGCGTATCACCGAACCCAGCCAGTGACGGAAGCTCGACTTGCTCCGATCATAGCTCTGCAAACTGCCGGTCAAACCGATGAGCACCTGCTGCGTCACATCCGCGAGGTCATTGTCCGGCACGTTCAGCTCGCGAAGGATGTAGCGGATGAAACGCCCGTAATTCGCGAAGAGCCGATTCCATGCCTCATCGTCCCTGGTATCACACGCCCGGTGGATCAGAGTGTAGCTGGTATTGGGATAATCGGGCATAGGGATACGATAACCGTCACGTCACAGTATGCAGCTACCTCACCACTGGCAAGCCGCCCCAGAACACTCCGGAGTAATTCTCCCACGGCTCGTCATCAATCAAAAATGCCCCCAAGCATTCACTTGGAGGCATTTCGAAGAATTGAAAATCGGAGTGATTAGCTACAACGCTTTCTGCGAAGCAGAAGGCCGGTAAAGCCAAGACCGAGAAGAGCGGTGGAGGATGGCTCTGGGAC
Source organism: Akkermansiaceae bacterium (assembly GCA_030725745.1). Classification (GTDB taxonomy): domain Bacteria; phylum Verrucomicrobiota; class Verrucomicrobiia; order Verrucomicrobiales; family Akkermansiaceae; genus Luteolibacter. The sequence goes on along the minus strand of JANRFH010000047.1, from coordinate 125,970 downwards.
AAGAGCGACATCAACATCAATATCGAATCCGACATTATCGACGCCCCACAAATTTCGACTCGCTCCAGTTCCTGCGGTAGCAGACAGAGCAGCACCACTGACATAGAGAACGCTTTGTTTATTCCCAGATAGATTAAAGGTAAATCCGTTGTTAAATTCGCGCTCGGTAAGCTCAGTACCGACTCCGATAATAGCAATCTTACTGTGTCCGCCTGATGTTCCCTCTTCGACTCTCAAGCCATCGAAGCCCAAGTTTGAAGCACCGTAACCCGCAGCCGAAACAACGAGATTCTCAATGCTGAACTGCAATGTGTCGCCATCATTCATATCGCCCGGAACCCCGAAGAAATCCGTTTGTCTGGTTCCCACGGCAGCTGCGGAACCGTCCAAAATCACAGTACCACTGGTGCTTGATTGATCAGCTCCTCCAGTTGCCTGCCCGGAAACAGTCGTATTTCCAGAGTAGCCCTGCACGCGAATATCAAACGTCAGGCTATCGTTGCCCCCACCGTCAAAATCCGCCCCCGTGTAACTGAAACTGTATACATACTGATTGGTGGTTCCAACACTGACTCTTGTAACCGTGAGGGACGTGGTCGCAGCACCGTCCACGAGAAGGGTGTTATCAGCCGCGCTCGCGTCAAAATTGGTAAAACTCAAAGTAACCGCATGTGAAGCTAATGTAGATAAAAAAACTACTGTTGTGATTAATATTCCGTTCTTCATATTTTTAGAGTTTTTTGCCACTGAAAACGTAGGTCTTCAGTATATCTGTTAGTAATCTAGATCAACTCACAACGTTGTCAACACCCTAAACAGGGGGGGCTAATTTGAGTAAGCAGCCGACTTATCCGCCATATGGCTCTACATGCAGTGACAGCCGCCTAGGGCGATGTGCGTAGAGATCATTACCGCCAATTATCACCGTAATTTTTGGGATCTTCTCAGATTTCCAAAAATCCCCCACAAGCAATCACCGATTCAGCATCAGGTCGCTGGTCAAAATTTCGCCAAGAATGTTCATGAAAGCATAGTCGTAATCTTTGGCTCTCAGAGCGATGACCTTCACAATCTCATGATCCTTCCGGTTCAGCTTCCGGCCTTTTCCGTATTCAGCGATCTTCACGATGAAATTGTAGGTAAACACGTCCTTGCGCTCCATCAGCGCCTCCCGAAGCCCCCTGACATCCTCGAATTTTGTTCCCAGGTAATCACCTGACGTATCAATGTTTGAGTTTTTCCCGTAGGATTCCCGGTAACGCCCGATGATGTCAAAGCTCTCAAGAGCCAATCCCGCCGGATCCATGATCTTGTGGCAGGAAAAGCACTTGGGATCTTCACGGTGCGCTCTGAGAAGATCTTGTGGCGTATTTTTTCCCGTCAGATCAGGGACGATCGCAGGCACCTCTTCCGGCGGTGGTGGTGGAGGCGTCCCCATCAATTCATCCAGCACCCAATGGCCACGCGTCACAGGCAATGTCTCCACCCCATTGGAGGTCACCGCATGGATGCTGCCATGCCCGAGCAAGCCCCCCCCGAACCGAGTCTTTCGGCAATTTCACCAACTCCAGTTCATCCCCACCGTCGAATGGGATTCCTTACTCGGTCTTGCCTTGCTTCGCTTTCTTGCGCTCCTCGCGCTTCTTCAATGTTTCCTCATCGGGCCCCTCGCCCTCTCCTTCAGCGGAATCCCCTTTGGTGCTCATGGAAATAACCTTGATATCGGTCTGCACTCCGGGGATGAAAAGATCGGAGACTCCGCCGCTTTTCTGTTGCTCCTTGAGATAAGTCGGCCAGCTGATGCTGCTTGCGTTGATGTCGGCGTCCTCGTTGATCATCATCGGGCGGCATACATCCCACCACTTGCCATAGGCCTCCATCATGCTGCTGACGACCTCAGGATTCTCCTCGGCGAGGTTTTCCTTCTCACCGGGATCTTCCGCGATGTTGAAAAGCTCCAGATCCTTATCAACCCCCTTGTTGACCGTGAGCCGCCACTGCTCGTCGCGCACTGCGAAGCTGAGGAACTTGTTGTTGTCCGCACCGGCATTCCTCTGGTGCTTCTCATGCTTCGAGTCCGGATTCCCCCAGCGCCCCTTGTGAAAGAACATCAGGCGCTTTTCCCATGGAGTGCCCGTATCATCCAGGAGTGGGAGCAGGCTTCTGCCATCCGTTTCCAACGTGCTGACATCCACCCCTGCCAAATCCGCGAAGGTTGGCAGCAGGTCGAAATGCCTCGCCATCGTATCGATGTCGCGTCCCGCCTCGATCTTGCCCGGCAGACGGATGAAGAACGGCACGCGGCAGCCGCCTTCGTGCACGCTGGTCTTGCCGCCGCTCATTCCCGCATTGTAAACCGAGCTGGCGACGGAGCCGTTGTCGGTCATGAAAATCAGGATGGTGTCTTTTTCCATGTCCCACTCCTTCAGCTTCTCCATCAGCAGGCCCATGTTGTCATCGATGTTGCTGATCATGGCGAAAAAACCGGCCTTCTGAGCAGCCGTCGGGTTATCGATGTGGTCATACATCTCCTTGTATTTCTCGGGAGCGCTCCATGGGCCGTGCGGAGCGTTGGGAAAGATACACGCTAGAAAGGGCTTTTTCGCATCGTGCTGCTGCTTCATCCAATCCATCGCCTGGCCGAAAAACACGTCGGTGCAGAATCCATGGGTTTGGACGAACTGCCCGTTGTGGCGGATCAACATGTCTTTGTAAGAACCGTTGCTGCGGATGCCACTGGAGCCCGCAATGCCGCCACCGTGGATCAGGGATTCATCGAACCCGCGCATGTGGGGTTGATAAGGATTTTCATCTCCCAAGTGCCATTTGCCGAAGATGCCCGACACGTAACCAGCCTCGCCCATCACCTGCGGCAGGATCTTTTTATCAAGCGCCATCCTATCGCGGTGAAAGATGGTATGGGTCACCCCGACCTTGAACGGATGCACACCCGACATGATCGCCGAACGCGTCGGGGCACAGCTTGAGCTCACATGGAAATCCTCGAACCTTGTGCTCTGCCCGCGCAAGGCATCGATATGCGGTGTCTTGATGTAGGGGTGGCCGTTGCAGCTCAGGTCTCCATAGCCCTGGTCATCCGTCATCACGACAATGATGTTCGGGCGGGAGCCGGAGAGATTTTCCGCGTTCGCGTGGACGCTGAGGGCAATCGCCGAGAAAAGAATCGCGGAAAGTTGAAAGGTTTTCATAAGTTTATTTAAGCGTGATTTTGAAGCCGATGACAGGCTGTTCCGGCAATGCATTGGGAAGCGATCAGGGGTGAATCGCCTACCTCAAGGGCTTGAAGCGACAGATCGCATCCACCTCTCACTTGCCCTTCAAATGATCCGTCTGTGCATACTTCTGCCAGACTTTGGCGAACTGCTCGTCCATGAGCCAGTTGGCGGTTGATTTATCGCCTTTAAATTCCGCATAGGGAGCGATCTCAAGAAGCTGCCTGCCGCTTTCATCCACGTTATAGGTGGCGCCGAGCCAGCCGTCCTCGATTTTGATGGGCTTCAGCTCGCCATCGTCTCCGAGACGGACGCGCATGGCAGCTTTACAAAACTCAACGACGAACTCCCAGACGATATCCGGATCGACAGGGCCGTGGCCGACACCCGCTTCCAACATGGTGCACATGGCAGCGTCGCGGGTTTTTCGCAGTTCCTTGACGGTGTCGTCCTGGCGTCCGTTGAGGAAATATTTGTCAACGGTGCCGAGCATGACCATCGAAGGGATTTTCTCGGTGTTCGGGAACTGCAAGTAGGCATTGAAGCCGGGATGGAAGGAAATCCAACCAAGCGATTTCTCGGGTCGCTGTGCCGGCCAGCACGCGGCGAAGCCGGTGCCGTTCGAGTGGCCGAAGGTGAGAATGGGCGCATCCACCAGCTCCGGGTGACCGGACATCTCCGCGAGTTTTTTCATATGCTCATCCGTCAGGCTGACATCCGTGAGACCTCGTTGCACGGGATCCCCATACATGGACACCAAGGCGACCTTTTCCTCCTCCGCAAATTTCTGCAGAATCGGGTGGACGATATTCCCCATCCCGTGACGGGAGAGATAGAACGCAGCTCTCACCTTTTCCACGGATTCCGGGATATAGACATGGAATTCGGCATCTCCCTTGGCCTCTTTGTCCATGCCATTGACCGTGTTCATCGGCGTGGTGAAGCCCACGATCCCCTCCTCCTCCAGCGGATCGGGCTTCATCTTCACTTCCAAGGGCTTGCCCTTGGAGAAAAAGTTCATATTCCGGATCCTGATGTTCTCGTCCAGATGCCCTTCTTTCTCAAATTTCAGCGTCGCGATGATCCCGCGTTTGTTTGGCTCGAGTTTTTCGCCTGGGGCAAACTCGAAGACGAAATCGCCGTTCGGATCAGTCATCGCTTCGGTCTCAATGGGCTTCATCGAAACTTTGACGTCGTTAAGCCAGTTGTCATCCGTATCCATCACTTTCCCCGTGACGGTGATCAACTCACCGGGTTCTTCCGCTGACATCGAAGCAGTGCTCGAGAGGAAGGCTAGGAATAGCGGGAATATAGGTAGGCACTTCATAGATGTCATACTTTGGTGATTTGTCCGTTCTGATCGTAGGTGATGGCTAAGGCCTACTATTTGAGGGAAATATTGAATCCGGTAACGAGCGTTTCCGGCAGGGCGTTCGGCAGCTTGATTTCCAGCCCATCCTTCGTTCGCTCCCATTGAATTTCCTCTTCACTTCCAAGCATGGTGATTTCTGAAATCGATTCCTCAAGAATACCTCCATCTGCAAGCGACTTGATCAGGATGTCTTTCGTCGGAGGCACCAGCACGAAGGCGTAGAGCGTCTCAGTGGCTTGCCCGCCAGAGCCTTGGCGTCGGAGGGTAAAGCGGATGTCCTCTTCGAAGAACTCCTTGCTGTTCTCGCCCTGACGTCCGTCCTTCATTTTCGAAGGGCCTTCACCATAGATCTTCCAAGGGCGTGAACCAATGATTCCCTCGCCATTGATCTTCAGGAAATCGCCGAACGCGGTGAGATAGGCAGCTTGGTTTTCCGGCAGGGTGCCATCGCCACGCAGCGCGACGTTCATCATCACGATGCCGTTCTTGCTGATCGCATCCACCGCATTGCCCATCATCACCGGGATGCTCATCCGGTTCACCGAGCCCTTGCGGTAGAACCAGCCACCGGAAAGATCCGTCGCCCACATCCACGGCTCCGGCTGGATATCCGCCGAGCTGCCGCGCTCACAGTTGTAAGTGTATGCCTTGCGATCTAGGTGGGTGGCCTTGAGCGAAAGCGCGACGGTCTGCTTGCCATCGTTTTCCTTCAGATCCCGGTTGAGGAAATCGGAAAACAGTTTCAGTCCTAGGTTCAAGCCACGCTTTTCATCCGGAAAAGGAGCGTCGTTGTTGAACATATCGGGATCGTATTTCTCGATGATCTCCCAACAGCGATCATACCAATGCTGATTCCAACTGTCCTGGCTGGCATATCCTTTCGGATCGAACTCCATATTGAACAGCTTCGCCTCCAGCGTGCCTGGCGTCTGATACGGACGGGCGGTCGCGAAGAATCGCGGAGACCAATACAAGTGTGTCGAAACGCCGAACTTCAGCCCCTCCTTCTGTGCCGCAGCCTTCCACTCCTTGAGCGTGTCGCGCTTCGGCCCCATGTCCACCGAGTTCCACGGGTGGGAGGAATCATACATGTCGAAATTGTCATGGTGAGTCGCCACCGGCATCACCAGGCACGCTCCGCTGTCCTTGAAAAATTTCACCAAACCTTCCGGATCCCATTTCTCCGCCTTGAACAACGGCACCAGATCCTCGTAGCCGAATTTCTCCACCGGCCCGTAAAACTTCTCATGCCACTCGTGCAGTGCCTCGGTCATTTCCGCCTGCGCACCCGTCTCCCCTTCGAGCGTTCCATACATCCGGCGCCCGTAATGGGAGCCATCGTTCGGACGGTTCTCATCGGTCGCCGAGGGAATCCCCCAATGCGTCCACACTCCGAACTTCCCGTCCTCCAGCCATGCCGGGATTTGATAATGCTCCGCCATCGACTCCCAGGTTGGCTGGACTTCTTCGGCAAATGCCGTGGCTCCGAGCGCACACAGCGCAGCAATCGTGGTATATTTCATAAGTAGGTAAATGTAAGACAACGCAGCATCACGCTGAAGGTAAGATTCCGAATTTCAAAAACGTTCGAAGCAGTGAGTATGTTTCAAAAAATCCCCGAGCAGCAAAGCATGCCACCCGGGGATTGAAAGACCGAAAAGCCCGGAGAGTTCGTTGTCCGAGGGATGATGTAAGGCATCACCCCTATGAATTGAAGTTTATCCCACTAAACGATCACTCGCCGTCGTCCGCTTTCTGCCCCTTCTTTTTGCCTTTTTTCGGAGCATCCGATTTGCCCTTTTTCCAGATATCGATCTCGGCATCATTCTTTTGAGGCTCTCCCGGAGTGCTCCGACCCTCGGCGACATAGGTTTCAAGCAGCTTGATCATTCCCGCTACTTTCTCGGGATTCTGCGCAACGAGGTTCTTCTCCTCGCCGATGTCATTCGGCATGTCGTAGAGCTGCATTTCTGGGAGTCCCTTGGCCAAAGCCTCTGCATCGCCCGGTGCCGTCCAGCCACCCGATCCTGCGGCGAGCAAGAGCTTCCAATCGCCCTGACGGATGGCGAACTTGCCATCGATGGAATGATGAACCACGGATTCACGGGGATTTTCTAACTCCTTACCTGCGAGGATGGGGTAGAAGCTGATGCTGTCCTCGGCGGTGTCGTCGGCAAGGTCGACCGAGAGCATTTCCGCAAAGGTCGCCATCATGTCGGCGAGGGAGATGAGTTGTCCCGATTCCGAAGAGGCTTTCACTTGCTCCGGCCAACGCAGGATGAACGGCACGCGGTGGCCGCCTTCCCAGAGATCCGCCTTCGAGCCACGCAGGTTTGCGCTGGGGTAGTGACCCTGCTTTTCAAGCGCGGCGATGCCGGCCGCTTTCGAGGTTCCGTTGTCGGCACTGAAGATGACGATGGTGTTTTCCGTGAGGCCGTTGCGCTCAAGCGCCTCCATCACCGCCCCGACCGAGCCATCGGTCTGAGCCACGAAATCGCCGTAAGTACCCACCACTCCCTTGCCCTTCCACTCTGGCGCTGGCGCGATCGGCGTGTGCGGCGAGCTGAGCGGGAAATACATGAAGAACGGCTTGCCCTCCTTTGCCTCGGCGGCGTGGTCATCAATGAAATCCGCCGCTGCGTCGGTAATTTCCGGAAGCACTTCTACCACAGGGATTTCCCTGACAATGGTGTCACCCTCGACGATGCTGCTCATGGTTCTGGCGTGGTGAAATCCATGGAAGACATCGAACCCGCGAGTCAGCGGGCCGTCCGGGATATGTGTCCCGACAGGTGCGGCTGCCAGCAAAAAGTCTTTGCCTCTCTTCGGTTTTACCGCTCCCTCCGGGACTTCGTAGGAGTAGTTGAGATGCCATTTTCCGAAGATAGCCGTCTTATAGCCTTGGCTTTGGAAAAGCTTACCGAGTGTCAGGCGATCCGCAGCGATGAGCGGAGCATCGCCACCCGTGAGAACCCCTCTCTGAAGCGTCGTCCGCCAGTTGTAGCGACCGGTGAGCAACCCATAACGCGACGGCGAACAAACCGATGAAGTCGTGTGCGCATCCGTGAAGACCATGCCCTCCTCCGCCAGCTTGTTCAGGCTGGGTGTGGGGATCTTACTGCGCTCTGGATTCAATGCCTGGATCTCGCCGTAGCCCATGTCATCTGCGTAGATGATGACGACGTTGGGCTTGGTGGCGGCGGTGGCGGTCAAGCCGATTAGAGAGAACAGGAACAGGCTTAGATTAAGGCTTCGCAGGTGTTTCATAAATGGGAGAGGAAAGAGATACGTTATTCCGAGGAGTAATCATTTAGCGGACAGTGCCTCGTATTCCTTGGCAGTCATCCATGTGAGATCCTTCCAGTACGGAGTATCATTTGGCTTGGTCGCAACCGGTCTGGTGCTGCCTCCGGCAATGATGCTGCTAATTTCCTTGGTCAGGCGCTCCACTGTCTCTGGATGGGCGGCGGCGATGTTGGATTTCTCGGAGCGGTCTTTGGAAAGATCGTATAGCTCCACTTTGCCATTCTTGCCCGGCATGATTAGCTTCCAATCCCCATCGGTAATTGCATAACGGTTTTCATCACTCGTATTGGCGTGAGTGATTAGAGGCAGTCTCTTGGAGTCGGAATTTGAGTCGAGCAATACACTTGCAAAACTCAGACTATCTTCCCCTGCCGTCTCAGGAAGCTCGGCTCCAACAACATCCGCAAAGGTTGCGAGCAAGTCCGTTTGGCCAACGATGCCATCCCACTCGCGCCCAGCATCCTTGATACCAGCTGGCCAACGAACTAGGAAAGGCACCCGGTGCCCGCCTTCATAGACCGATCTTTTACCCTGGCGTAGTCCGCCTCTGCTATCATGGCCGGTCTTCTCCAATCTCTGTGTCCATGACTTCTCCGGGCCATTGTCGCTTGAGTAAAAGATCAGCGTATTTTCATCCAATCCAGACTCATCAAGAAATTTCAGAATACGCCCGACATGGTAATCCGTCTCGATCACGAATTCGCCATAAGCTCCTGCCTCGCCCTGCCCCTGAAACTCCGGCAAGGGACAGACTGGGTAGTGAGGCGAAGTATAGGGGAGATAAAGGAAAAAAGGCTTTCCTGCCTTCGCCTCCTCAGCTTTTCCGCCCATCCACTCGATAGCCTTGTCGGTGAAGCGCGTTAGGCACTGGTTGTCGATGAAGTCTTCGGCAACCTCGAAACCCTTTTTGACAGTTCGCGTAGGATCTTTCGAAGGGCCGGAGTCCGTTTCATATGGAGGCATGATGCGGTAATCCAGATACAGCGGATTTTTCTTCTTGTTGGTGTAAAACGTGGGAGGCACAGCTGCGAAGCGTCCCTCGAACCACGCCAGAATCCCGAAGTTCAGCGAGGCGGGAATCCCGTAGAAATAGTCGAAGCCCTTGTCCAAAGGCATGTCCTTGATTGGTTGCGTCCAGTCACGATCCTTGGGCGTGCCCGGAAAATCCATCCCAAGGTGCCATTTGCCTACCATCCCTGTATGGTAGCCGTTTTCCTTTAGAAGGGAGGCTAGGGTCATCTGCCCGTCGGGAATCATGCATTCCCCTTCCGCCCCCATAACTCCGGATTTCAGCTTTGTGCGCCAGGGGTAGCGACCTGTTAGCAAGCCGTAGCGAGAAGGCGTGCAGACCGAATCCGGGCTGTGCCCATTGGTGAAAGCGATCCCCTCCTCCACTAGTTTATCGAGATTCGGAGTCTTGAACTTTGCCTCGGGATTGAGCGCGCTGACATCGCCGTAGCCCTGGTCATCGGTGTAGATGACGATGATGTTCGGCTTTTGATTTTCCGCAGCCTGCATTGAGAAGCAGGATGCAAAGAACAGGCAGGAAAAGAGTTTTGTCATTGGAGGCAGCATGGTCGGCAGAACTTGGAAAGGAACTACGTTGCGCCGAATCAGGATATTTCCAATTCCATAATCTATTTCCAGTTCAGCTCGCCTTTCATCGTCCCGAGATCCAGCGAGACGGAAACATGCTCGAACTCACGAGTGTAGCGCATGCCATCCTTCACGGCAGCCCCCTTGGGAGCCCCCAGCGGACGGTCGTATTCCGGGAAAGTATGCATCCACAGCTTGCTCTCACATTTTCCATCCTTACCGGGATCAACCCCATAGCCATCGCTCACCATCAAGTAGCTATATTTCTCTGCCATGATCAGGAAGAGCGCTATATTGAAATCAAGCTGTTCCTGAGAAGCAGCTCCAAAACTCTCGATGGATCCTTTGCTTTCATCGATCCCGTCTCCCAGCGAAGTCTTCCCGATCCCTAGGGTCAGCGCGATGATCTTGCCATCCTGCGCTGCCTTCTGCACCGCAGCAATGCCCTTGGCCATGTATTCCGCCTTGCTCATGCCACCCACCTCATGACTGAAAGCCTCAAGGTATGAGCCATCGAAATAGTCTATAAACTCCAGACCGGAATCATCGAAGCGGGCGCGGATGATGTTCGCGACCATGAGTTTTTCATCCGCCAGCGCCTTGCGGCTTTCGTCCATCATCACTCGATAACCTTCTGTAACAGCCTCCTTTTTCCCCTTGGGTAAATCACCCGTCAGAAATGTCGTGAGCACCTTCACGTTTCCATCGAGAAAGAGACCATCTATGTATTCACTCTTGCAGACTCCGGCCATGGTATCGACCCACCACTTCCTCAGCTTTTCATTGGAAAGGTCATAGGCACGCACCCTCCCCCGGATCAGCTTGTCCTGGCCATCTTTTCCCTCCAGATACCAACCCGGAATATCCTCCAACTGCTTATCAAAGGAATAACCGCCGTAGTGAACCATGACATTACGGTAAAAAAGAACCTTCGCCTGCGGATTCAGCGCCTTAATCCCCTTCGCCGCCTCGATGCTACCGGCATCCACAGAACCATAGGTATCATGGCCGTTGCTTTTCTCCAAGGTGATGAGCGGAAATTTCGAAAGGAAACGGAACTCCTCGTCGGAAAAAGCCGTAGCCTTTCTGACATGCATGTAGAGCGGGAGCGTGTCCCAGCTAAAGTCAGGCATCTCACGTTCCTCTTCCTGAGCATGCAAGGCGGTAGTCAACAGTGCCATCGGCACCACGATTCGGATGAAACGAAAAGTCGCTTTATAAAAACACGTCGTCATGGTCATAGGTTATGAACCTATCTACCGCAGCCGTATTACACAACTTACATAAAATTTACGGCATGCCGTCCCGCCTCAATTCACTCCCACTCGATACTGGCAGGCGGCTTTGTGGAAATATCGTAAAGCACACGGTTGATGCCATCCACCTCGTTGAGGATCTGCTGGCTGGTCTCGCGCAGGAGCTGCGTAGGAAGATCTACCCACTCGGCAGTCATCGCATCCTCAGATACGACGGCGCGTAGATTCGTCGCCCACTCGTAGCTGCGCTCGTCACCTTTCACTCCGACCGTTTTCACGGGGATTAGACCGGCATAAGCCTGCCAGACCTTGTCATACCAGCCGTGTTCCTTGAGCTTGCCGATGAAGATTGCATCGCAGGCGCGGATGATATCGAGCCGATCCTGAGTGACCTCACCAGGGCAGCGCACTGCTAGGCCGGGGCCAGGAAACGGATGACGAGCGAGAATATCAGGAGCAATCCCGAGCGAGTGCCCAAGCTCGCGCACCTCGTCCTTAAATAGCTCCGCCAGAGGCTCTAACACCTTACCCTGTGCCTGAAGTTCAAGAATACGATCCACGCGGTTGTGGTGTGTCTTGATCTTCGAAGCCTTGGATTTCGCATTCGAAGCACTTTCGATCACATCGGGATAAAGCGTGCCCTGCGCAAGGATCTCCGCGTCGCCGACAGCATCCCAGAACACATCGATGAAAAGATTGCCAATGATGACACGCTTCTTCTCCGGATCACTTTCACCCGCCAGAGCGGTCAGGAAACGCTCGCTACAATCTACGGTCTCGATTGGCACGCCCATGCGGTGGAAGTTACTGCGCACCTCATCGCCCTCGTCTTTGCGCATCAGACCGTGATCCACGAAAATGGCACGGACATTGGCACCCGCCTCTTTTAGAAGTACGGCAAGCACCGTACTATCCACTCCACCGGAAACACCGCAGACCACCTGCTTATCCCCGCATCTCTCGCGGATTCCTTCGATCATCTCGCGCTTGAAATCGTCGATCTTGAAAGGCGCTAGTTCGGTCGCAGTGAGCAGGAAGTTGTGCAAAATACGCAGCCCCTCGTGACTGTGCGTCACCTCTGGATGGAACTGGATGCCGTAGAAACGCTCACCCCATTTCAGGGAAACGGGAGTGCCGTGTTGATTCGTGGCAATGACTTCTCCACAATCAGGAATGACCTTCACCGTATCCGAGTGGCTCATCCATACTTGGGATTTCTCGGAAATTCCCTCGTAGAGATCTGCATGCGTGGTGGGAAAAAGATTCGCCGGGCCGTATTCTCGACGGTCGCTCTTTTCGATGGTTCCGCCGAATTTAAGGTTCAGCAGTTGCATACCGTAACACACGCCGAGCACCGGTATACCGAAAGCTTTCAGCGCCTCGAAATCAAGATCCGGCGCATCAACATCACTCGTGCTCTTGGGGCCACCTGAAAGGATAATCGCCCCCGGCTTCCCAATGTTCGGAAAATCCTCCAGCGCGTAAAGCATCGCAAAGAAGCCCAGCTCCCTCACCCTCCTTACGATGAGTTGCGTGTATTGTGAGCCGAAGTCGATAACGGCAACGTGATTTTGATCGTGCATGATGTCTGAAATTTTAAATTTTAAACTCTAAACCTCAATTTCCACTAACCTCTTCCTTGAGGTTTGAAGTTTAGAGTTTGAAGTTTTATCCAAGCGGCTGGTAGTTCGTCGGCTCTTCGGTCATCACGATGTCATGAACATGGCTTTCACGCAGGCCACCGGTAGTGATTCTAGTAAATGTGGCCCTTTCTCGCAGCTCAGTGAGCGTGGATGCACCGACGTAGCCCATGCCGGACTTGAGGCCGCCCATAAGTTGGAAGATCACATCGGAAAGCGGCCCCTTGTATGGCACCCGCCCCTCGACACCCTCGGCAACGAGTTTGCCCGAGCTGTTCTGACCATAGCGATCCCCCGCCCCTTTGCGCATCGCTCCGAGTGAACCCATTCCGCGGTAGGATTTGAAACGGCGGCCTTGGTAAAAAATACTCTGTCCCGGGCTTTCGCGCGTGCCTGCGAGAATGGAACCAAGCATCACAAGATCCGCTCCTGCGGCGATGGCTTTCACCACATCCCCGGAGTATCGAATACCTCCATCGGCGATGACCTTCACGCCGTGCTCGCGGCAATATCCTGCGACGTTCTGGATCGCGGTAAACTGCGGCATACCCACACCAGCGATGACCCGCGTCGTGCAGATCGATCCCGGCCCCACTCCCACCTTGAGTGCGCTCGCGCCTGCGGAAACCAGATCTCGTGCCCCTGCTTCCGTCACCACATTTCCTGCCACCACTGGAACATTCCCAAGTGTGCGCAGCATCTCGATGACGTCCATCACGTGGCGCGTGTGCCCAGTAGCTGCATCGATAAAAAGAGCATCCGCACCGGCTTCAATGAGCGCAGCCGCGCGCTCCTTAACATCCGGCCCCACGCCAACGGCGGCTCCGCAGCGGAGCTGGCCGTTCGAGTCCTTCGCGGCACTTGTAAAAGTGATTCGTTTCTCAATATCTGAGCCGGTAATGAGACCCACCAACCGCCCCTCGTCATCGATTAGCGGCAACTTCTCGAAACGGTTTTCGTAAAGAATGCGTCGCGCCTGTTCGAGGCCGGTGTTCGGCGGTGCAGTCACCACTCTTTCGCGCGGCGTCATCACTTCGGAAACGAGAGCACCGGGGCGATCCAAATAACGGACATCACGACCCGTCACCATGCCCTCCAGACAGCCGTTTTCATCGACTACCGGGAAACCCGAGAAACCATTTTCATCCATGATCGCACGGACAAGCTCTACAGAATCTGTTTTCTTCACGGTCAGCGGCTTGAGGATCACCGCACTTTCCGAGCGTTTCACCTTCGAAACCATCGCCGCCTGCTCCTCGATAGGGCATGCACGGTGGATGACACCCATGCCACCCTCACGAGCTAAAGCGATCGCTAGATCGTGTTCGGAAACCGTATCCATCGCAGCCGAAACGACCGGAAGATTGAGCGGAATACCGTCCACAAGCGCGGTCGAAAGATCCGCCTCGCTGGGCAAAATAGCACTCAGCGCCGGAACAAGAAGCACGTCGTCGAACGACAATCCCAAAGAAATCTCTGCCATGCGAAAGTCAACAGAGCCGCCCGCCCCTCGGCAAGCCCGGATTGATGCGAGTTTTGCAGGCAGATCAAAACAGGCAAATTCCTTTCAAAACTTCTGAAAATTCAACCGCTAATGCACGCGAATGTGCGCGAATCCGATTCAGTAGTTCCAAAACACATCTTACAAAACCCCAGATTCGCGGCCATTCGCGTCAATTCGCGGTGAAAATCTTACTCACTCGCACGGAAATGTCCCTAGCTTGATCGACCAACGAGTTTTACTTCAGATCCGGAATTTCGGCGATTGGCTGAGAAATTCCTTTGGGTTCGTATAGACGATTTTCTCAATTTGCTCCGCCGTGTGCTTGCGCCGCCTCATTTCAAGCGCACATTTAGGCACCGCCATGGGATCAGAGACCCCCCAGTCGCAGGCAGAATTCATCCAAATCCGCTCGGTTCCATAGACTTCCAGAATATCGATGGCACGCGCCGGTGTGCATTTACTCTCAGGATAAAGCGTCATGCCCGCCCAGTATCCCGCATCCAACACCTCGGCGACAGTATGCTCCTCCACGTGATCGATGATTACCTTGGAGCGATCCAATTTCCCGAAGGACGCGAGAGAATCTAAGATCAACCGAGTGCCTTTGAGCTTATCCTCAAGGTGCGGTGTGTGAATGAGAATGGGAAGATCATGATCCAGTGCGATCTGCACGTGCTCTTCGAAAATCTTCAGCTCACTACGCGTGTTCTTGTTCAGACCGATCTCACCGATGCCGAGGACGTTCTCCTTTTCGATGAAATCCGGGATCAACGCCATCACCTCCCGTGCAAAACCGGGGTCATCCGCCTCCTTGGGGTTGATGCATAGCCAACAAAAATGCTTGATCCCGAAACGCGCGGCACGCTTGGGTTCATACTCAGTCAGTTGGCGGAAGTAATCGTGGAAGCCGTCCGCCGATGAGCGGTCAAAACCTGCCCAGAAGGCAGGCTCGCACAGAGCCTCGCAGCCAGCGAGAGCGAGTTTTTCGTAGTCATCCGTCGTGCGGCTGACCATGTGAGCATGAGGTTCAATATATCGCATCTCGGAAAAATTTAGTTAACGGGTGCACCGGTAGCTCCTTGGAACGGAGCTGTTTCCGGTAAATCAGAGGAATGGTCGGAGAACTTCTCCAAAACCGCCTTCGCACGGTCGGGGCGATCTTCCAGCAGGATTGGCAGCGCCTCTTTGAAATAGCGCAACCGTATATCCGCCGAACCCTCGTGCCGGTCGAGACGATCAAGGAACGCAGCAAGATCAATGAGACGCGCACGCGCATCTACAAACTGCAAATCGAGTAATTCTTCTTTCTTCAACATGGGTTTCGCTTTCCTGAAAAGAGGCTAGATCCATTTCTCCGCATTTGCAGAAAAAAGAACCCTGCGGAGGAAATAAATCCCCCCGCAGGGCTGATCTGATCGAGCCGCCGTCGCCCAGTGCCATGGATTGCTCCAATGTCGCTGAGCGGTGGCCGCCCTAAAATGCAATTGCGATGCTATCCAATACGGAGGCATCGCGATGAGACCTTTCAAAAATCGACAGAAAAAATCTCAGGAATCTTCCGACTTACTCTCGATCACCTGAGTCTCGGTTGCCGTCGGTCGCGTGCCAGAATAGCTAAGGCCGGGAACAACCTTACGCACGAGTTTGGAAAATCCACTTTCTGCAGCATCCATCTCGCTTTCTGCCTGACGCATCGCTTTTTCCCATGCACCAGCAAAACCTGGCGCTTGCTCGCGCATGGTGCTGATCGCCATTTCCTGCATGCGGAACTGGCGCTGCTCATTCTTCTCCGGCTTACTCTGCAGTGCTGAAAGATTCACACGGAGGTTCTCATTTTGCTCCTTGAGGGTAGTAACTTCCTTGGTGAGTGATTCGTTACCCGTCGCTGTGATTTTCATCTGCGTATTGAGATGGGATTGCATATCGCGCATCTCGCCCTCGATGCGACGTATCTCACGCTTGAGCTGCATCTTGCTGCCAATCGCATTTTTCAGGATAAATCCCGCGATGAGTAAACCGAGAGCAAGCCCCCAGACAAATTGATTAGCGATGATTTCTTTCCAGTCCATGATCTAAAAGTTATTCGCCGGATTCTGCTTCGGCAGTTTCAGTTTCAGGCTCGGATGCCTCTTCGTCCAACGGTTTCTCATCCAGAAGGGCAATGACATCATCGGTGAGATCAAGTGCGTCCCCCGAGTAGAGCACGAAAGGAACACCGGTATTGGTATCGCCGGAGGTATCGAGGAGCGCATCGATATTGCGTTCCTTGGCCAGCTGTTGAGAGGCCTCAGTGATGCGATTTAGCGAATCACGCATCGCAGCTACCATTTCCTTATTGATGCGCTTGTCCTCAGATTCACGGAACCCCTCGAATTCCTGCTGAAGAGTCTGTGCTTCTTGGCGCTTGATCTCATACTCCCTCACCAATTTTTTGCATCGGGGCTTTCCATGTCTTCCTTCTTCGCATCGAGCTGAACCTGCATCGACTGCAATACACTAATGATCGCACGAAGCTGCTCAGCGCGCTCGTTGTCCATGATTGCATCACGCTCCGCGACGACCTTTTTCTGCAACGCAGCAGTCGAAGGAAGGTCACGGTAAATATCCGTGACACGAACAACTGCAAACTTCGGCGCAGCGAATGAGATAGCGACGAGCGCTAGCCATAGTGAAGTAACGATAAATTTCATGTTCACCGAAGCTTTTATCCGTTCCGGAAAGCCTTGTCGATACCCGACTAGGCTTCCTGAACGGGAAGCGCGGCCACTTCTTCGCGGAGTTTCTCCGCAAGTGGTGTGGAAAGGTAGCGCTCGCTGGAGGAACAACCGATCGTCACGATGCGCTTGCCCTTGTATTCAGGACGTTTCGCGACCTGCATCGCTGCCCAGACGTTAGCACCGGTGGAAATACCCGCCGGCAGACCTTCGTGTTGCGCGAGTGCCTGTGCGGTCGCGAAGGCGTCTTCATTTGAAACAAGAATCGTCTCATCGATGATGTCGACATTGAGGTTCCCCGGAATGAAACCTGCACCGATCCCCTGGATCATGTGAGGGCCCGGAGCACCACCCGAGATAACCGGGCTATTCTCAGGCTCCACCGCGAAGGTCTTCATGTCGCAGCGGCTCTTGAGCACTTCAGAAACACCCGTTATCGTGCCGCCTGTTCCCACTCCGGAAACAAACGCATCAATCTGCCCATCTGTATCCGCCCAGATCTCCTCAGCGGTCGTTTCGCGGTGAACCTGAGGGTTGGCTGGATTATCAAACTGCCCGGGGCCGAACGCGTCCGGCGATTCGGCAAGCAGCTTTTTCGCCATGGCAATCGCGCCACCCATACCCTTAGCACGAGGAGTCAGCACGATTTCCGCACCCAGCAGGCGCAGCAGCACGCGGCGCTCAATCGACATACTCTCCGGCATCGTCAGGATGCAGCGATAGCCCTTCGCACGCGCCACAAACGCCAGCGCGATCCCGGTATTTCCAGAGGTAGGCTCAATGATCACACCACCTGGCTTGAGCAGGCCATCGCGTTCACCCGCCTCGATCATCGCCTTGCCGATCCGGTCTTTCACGCTAAAGAGAGGGTTGAAAAACTCAGCCTTCACACAAATTTCAGCACCAAGACCCTCGGTGATGTGGTTCAGTCTGATGAGTGGTGTGTTGCCGACGGTGGCAACCATGTTTTCTGCGATGTTCATAGGATTATTATTTTTTGAATGATGTTTGCTTTAAGTATTGCGCGGAAAATCAGATCTGGAAGTCAGAAGTTCCTGAATCGAGATGCAGGCCGCATTCGAATTTTTCGCCGTTGAAACGTGTTCCTTCGGCAGAGCCGTCCTCGGAGGGGCGTGTGCTGTGCCAGTCGCCCATGGTGACGTATCCTTGCTCACCGAGCGGGTGTCTTGGGAGGTTGTTCTGATGGAAAAACAGATCCACCTGCGCATCCGCCCAATCGAGGATTGGATAGACTTTGAGTGTCTTTTTCTGCTGCTCGGCAAATGCCCGGCCTTGTCTTGTGCCCGAGTGCGCACGCCGTAGTCCGCTGATCCAAACATCGCCGCCGATCTCCTTTAGAGCCCGATTCATTGGCTCGACCTTGGTGATGAGTCCGTATCTTTCCGCACCTTCTTTGCCAGCTTCCCAAAGGTTTCCCCACAGCGCTTCGATGCGTGCGGCGGAAATCTTCGGATGATAGATCCGGTAATCGAGCGGAAATTTCTCCATCAACTCCTCAGCATAGCGGTAGGTCTCAGGGAAAAGGAAACCGGTATCAATGGATACCACCGGTACTTTCGGCGCGTAGTCGTGGAGTAATTTCAGCATCACCGCTGCCTGCATGCCGAAGCTGGTGCTAGCGACGAGGCGGCTTCCAAGACGCTCATAAAGCAGCTCAAGACGCTCGCCTGCGCGAAGGTCTTCCAACTCAGCGGAGAGTTTTTCAGCGTCTATTTCCTGACCCAAGGTGATCATCGTGGTTACTTATGCCAGAGCCTCAGGCTTCAGATTGGCATGGAAGTCGGCTCCGTTTGTGGTTTGCGCCACGAGTCCGGAACGGATGCAGAAATCACCGAAACGCTCACCTTCCTCACGTTCCTTTGCGTAGCTAGCGAAGACGGGATCGAGCAAATCTTTGATTTTCTCCGCAGGGACATCGCTGCGGAAGAGCTTGGACAAGCGCTGGCCGTGGAAGCCACCGCCGAGCAGGACATTGTATCGACCCGGTCCCTTTCCGACAAAGCCAAGCTCAGCGATGTAGGGGCGCGCGCAGCCATTCGGGCAGCCGGTCATTCGAATGGTGATCGCATCGTGGCGAAGGCCGTGTGCCTCGATTGATTCCTCAAGCTCGGTGAGAAGCACTGGGAGGAAACGCTCGGCCTCCGCGAGAGAGAGGGCACATGTCGGCAGCGCGACGCAGGCTAGGTTATTGAGACGTAGGCCGCTGCGAAGATGACTTTTGGAAATACCATACCCATCTAGAAGTTTCTCAACAGCCGGACGATTCACCGCAGAAATATTCGCGATGATGAGGTTCTGGTTTCCGGTCAGGCGGAAATCGCCGTCATGGATTTTCGCAATCTCGCGGAGCCCGGTGCGCAGTTGGTAATCCGCCGTATCAAGCACACGGCCACCTTCCACGAACATGGTGTAATGAGAATTTCCACTCGGATCCGTCGCCCAGCCGTAGCGGTCGCCGTTGTCCTCGAATTTAAAATCGCGCACAGGCTCCAGATCGTAGCCGAGGTATTCGTTGAGCTTTTTCAGAATCCCTTCGGGGCCGTGGTCGTCCACCGTGTATTTAAAACGAGCGTGGGCACGAACCTCACGGTCGCCGAAATCACGCTGAACTAAGACGACCTTTTCCGCAACGTCCACGATCTGATCCGCTTTGCAAAAGCCGATCACATCCGCGGTGCGGGGGAAGGTCAGGTCGTTGCCATGGGTTGCTCCCATGCCGCCACCGACGGTGACATTGTATCCAATGATTTTGTCATCTTCCACTATGGCGATGAAGCCAAGGCAGTCTGCGTAGATGTCCACATCATTGGATGGCGGGACGACGACGGTGATTTTGAATTTCCGTGGGAGGTAGGTTTTACCGTAGATCGGCTCCACTTCTTCCTCGGAGCTTTCGACCTTTTCTCCATCCAACCAGATTTCGTGGTATGCTCGAGTCTGCGGCGTAAGATGGGCGGAAATGGCGCGAGCATCCTCCATCGCTTGGGTGTGTGCAGCGGAAAGGAAAGGATTAGGCGAGCACATGACATTGCGGTTCACGTCTCCGCAAGCGGCAATGGTATCCATAGCAGCTTGGTTGATCTCTTGCATGGTGCGCTTGAGATTCGTCTTGATCACACCGTGAAACTGGAAGGCCTGACGGGTGGTCAGCTTGATCGTGCCATTGGCGAACTGGGTGGAAATTTCATCCATCTGCAACCATTGCGCCGGCGATGCCACACCACCGGGAACACGAACACGGATCATGAAGCTATAAGCCTTGTCGAGCTTGTGCTTGCGGCGGTTCGGACGCAGGTCGCGATCGTCCTGCTGGTAAGTGCCGTGGAATTTCAGCAACTGCTGGTCATCCTCGCACATCGCGCCCGTGGAAAGATCGGCAAGACCTTCTTGAATAGTTCCGCGCAGGTAGTTGCTGCGTGTCTTGATGCCTTCGTTGGCCGCTAGTTTTTTCTCGGACATGATGATTGGGGAAATTAAGATTTAAGATTTTTTAACCGCAGATGAAGAATGGATTTCTTGGAAGGGTGCCTATTTGCGGTGGATTGATTCGCTAAAGTTGTGAGGGAAGATTTTAAACCACGGATTACACAGATTCACACGGATGAAGAATTTCGGGAAATGGAATTGGAACATTCATTCCTAGTCTTATCCGTGTTCATCTGTGTAATCCGTGGTTAGAAATTCTTCGATTGTGGCTTAATAAACGTCGCGCTGGTAGCGTTTGGTTTTCTTGAGGCTCTCTACGTATTCCTCAGCCTCTTCGCGGGATTTTGCCCCGTAGTTTTCTACCACAGAAATGAGCGCTTCGTGCACATCCGCCGCCATACGGCTCGCATCGCCGCAGACATAGAAATGCGCACCTTCTTCAAGCCATGCATAAAGCTCCGCGCCTTTTTCGATCATCTTGTCCTGCACGTAAACTTTCTCCGGCTGATCCCGCGAGAAGGCGAGGTCGAGCTTGGTGAGTGCTCCATCTTTCAGAAAATCCTGCCACTCGAGCTGATAGAGAAAGTCGTAGGTGTAGCGTTGGTCGCCAAAGAACAGCCAGGTTTTCCCTTCCGAGCCAAGAGCCGCGCGGTGCTCCACGAACGACCTAAACGGAGCAACACCCGTCCCCGGCCCCACCATGATGATTGGCGTATTACCGTCCGCAGGCAGGCGGAAATTCTTGTTCGGCTGCACGAAAACCGGAACACTCTCCCCCACCTTCGCAACATCCGTAAGGTAGGTGGAGCAAACGCCCTTTCTCGATCTACCATGAGTATCGTATCTCACAGTAGCCACAGTCAGGTGCACCTCATCAGGGTGCGCCAGCGGGCTGGAAGCGATTGAATAAAGCCGGATTGGCAGCTTACGGAAAATTCCTGCCAGCGCATCTGCAGGTAGTCCATCCGGTGCAAAGTCGATCAGAGCATCCACGATCTCACGACCATCGATGTATTCCTTGAGTTGATCTTTCGCATCATCAGCAAGGAATGCCTCAAGCTTCGCAGAACTTGTTACCGTCGCGAGTTTTTTGAGAACTGCCTTCGAAAGCGCCGTGATATCAAAATCCTCGCGCAATGCATCGGCCAAAAGTTTTTTCCCAAGCCCTTTCACCTCTACCTCTTCAGTGCCGGTCAGCTTCGCAGCGCCGATAACATCCTTCACCATCGAATGGCAATTCGTCGGCAGCACTGCTAGTGCATCGCCCGGCTCGTATTGCAGTCCGCTGCCTTCCAGCGAGAGCTCCACGTGTATCGTCTCTTTCGCCGATCCTTCACCGTTCAGCAAAACATTATCAGCCACTTCCGATGGAAACGGATTCTTCTTTCCATACTCCACGCCGGAAACACTCGCGGAAAATGTAGGAGCCTCAAGCACCGCCGGAGCAGCAGGAGCAAGAGCATTCATCGCTGTGCCGAACCACTCCACATAGCTATCCTCGTAGTCCACATCGCAGTCCACTCGTGGCGCGACACGCTCCCCACCCAGCTTTTCCAGCCGGGCATCGAACTGCTTGCCGATCTCGCAAAACTGCTCATACGAAGTATCACCTAGCCCACAAACCGAGAATTTCACCCCGGCCAGCTTCACATCATCTTCCATGAAAGCCTTGTGGAACGAAACCGCCGTCTCCGGCGCCTCGCCATCACCCCAAGTCGAGACGATCACTAGCAGATTCTCACTTTTCGCCAGATCCGCCGGCGCGATGTCCGACATATTTTTCATCACCGCCTTGAAGCCTTTTTTCTTCGCCGCCTTTACGGTTCTGTCGGCCAATTCCTCGGAATTCCCGCTCTCAGTTCCGTAAAGCACGGTCAGCTTACCCGCAGATACAGGAGCTGCCGCTGGAACGACAGCCATCGCACCAGACGCAAGGAATCCGCTGAGCCATCCGCGCTGTAGCGCATCAAATCCAGTAAGCAATGAATCCAACGACTTGCGTTGGTCTGGTGTAAACGGTGAACTCTCGGGAAGCATAATCCTTAGTAAATTGCCTTTCTTAATCAGGTTTCACCAAAAACTTGCCCTCGACACCCCGAAAACGCAACTCCTATTTGGAAAATTTCAGCCCGAAATCGCTCTCACACGCAGCCTCGCGATCTCATGCACCTCGCTCAACGCCGACGCCACCTCATCCTCACGACTATTTAGCAACCTCTCCTGAAATGATCGTAAAATCCCCGCCTTATCCGTTTTCCCCACACAGATAATGAACGGAAACCCGAAGAGTCCACGATATGCCTCATTCAGCCCTGTGAATAACTCGAATTCCTCCTTATCCAGCCTATCCAACCCCACCCCTTGCTGTTCCTTACGCGAATCCTCAGTCAACTCCTCCAGCCCCAACTTCCCAGCCAGATCCGGATGCGCCAGCAACAATTCCAACTTCGCCTCTCCCGCAGCTGCATCCACCACCTCCCTCATCCGCCCCACCAACTGCTCAAAACCCCCAAACGGCCTCTCATCCACCACCGCCTCCGCCACCCAAGCGGAATGCTCATATACCCCACCGAATTTCTCCAAAAAATCCTCTTTCCCCATCGCATTCATCTCGGAAATCGTCATATTCGTATCTTCCACAAAGCCACCCACCTGTCCACCGCCATGAGTAGCTGCCGCGTCTCGCGGCAGGCCGTTCATCCGGCATCTCGCCGGGTGTCCTTGAAATTTGAAAGTTGAAATTTTGCACGAAACCCTTCTCCAACTCCATCACCAAGGCACCGACCACGTCCTCATCACCGTCGCCGCCGCCCGTGGCAGCACCCCCGCACCCGCTGGACAAAAACTCATCGCCACCCCCGCCGGCCTCCACTCCGGCACCGTAGGCGGAGGAAAAATCGAAGCCCGCGCCCTCTCCCACGCCGCCTCCCTCCTCTCCGAGAAAAATCCCCCCGCCACCGACCTCCAGACCTGGAACCTCCAGCGCGACATCGGAATGACCTGCGGCGGAGAAATGACCCTCCTCTTCGAAGTCTACCGCCCCACCCCAGCTTGGCACATCGCCATCTTCGGCTCCGGCCACATCGTCCAAGCACTAGCCCCCATCCTCGCCACCCTACCCTGCCGCATCGACATCATCGATACCCGCCCCGACTGGCTAGCGAAACTCCCCACCTTTCCAAACCTCACCACCCACCTCGTTACCACCCACACCGAAGCCCTTTACCTCATCACGGAAATCACCCAAGCCATCTGCATCACCCGAGGCCACTCCACCGACCTCCCCATCCTCGCCGCTATATTAAGGCAATATCCACAGATCTCCTTCCTCGGCGTCATAGGCTCCGCCTCAAAACGTGCCACTCTCACCCGCGAGCTCCGCGAAACCGGCACCCCACCCGACCTCATCGAAAAAATCCACTGTCCCCTCGGCCTCCCCATCGGCGACAACACACCCCCACAAATCGCCATCTCCATCACCGCCCAGCTCCTCCAACAAAAATCCCCTCCGCCTCTTCCTTGAAGTTTGAGATTTGAAAGTTGAAACTTGGCTGCGCAGCATCCCTCCATGCCCACCGTCCAAGTTGACCTAGCCGACCGCACCTACTCCGTTCTCGTAGAAAACGGCCTCCTCGGACAAACCGCCTCTATCCTCGCAGACAATGGATTAATCAATCATCACATCGCCATCATCTCAGACGAGACCGTCGCCTCGCACCACACCGCAACCCTCCTCTCCAGTTTCCCCGAGGAAAAACCCTCCCTCCACACCATCCCCGCCGGAGAAGCCTCAAAATCTCTCGCCCACGCAGAAAACATCTGCCGCGAAATGATACGCGCCGGCCACGACCGCCGCTCCCTCATCATCGCCCTCGGCGGCGGAGTCGTCGGCGACCTCGCCGGATTCGTCGCCTCCATCTTCTACCGCGGCATCCCCTTCGTCCAAATCCCCACCACCATCGTCTCGCAAGTCGATTCCTCCGTCGGCGGCAAGACCGGAGTCAACGTCGCCGAAGGAAAAAACCTCCTCGGAGCCTTCCACCAACCAAAGCTAGTCATCGTCGATCCCGAAACACTCTCCACCCTCCCCCCACGCGAATTCCACGAAGGCTTCGCCGAGGCCATCAAGCACGCCGCCATCCGCGATGCTGAAATGCTCCCCGACCTCCTCGCCATCGATCCCGAGAAACGCCAAGTCCCCGCCGACCTCCTCGCCCGCAACATCGCCATCAAAGCACGCGTCGTCGAAGCCGATGAATACGAGACCAAAGACATCCGAGCCCTCCTCAACTTCGGCCACACCATCGGACACGGCATCGAAGCCTCCCTCCCCTACGGTGAAATGCTCCACGGAGAAGCCATCGCCCTCGGCATCCGCGCCGCCCTCTATATATCCGAAAAACATTCCAACCTCCCCCCTGCAGAATCCGAAAAGATCCTCGCCCTCCTCCGCCACTTCAATCTCCCCCTCACCCTCCCTGACACCATCCCCACCGCCACCGTCATGGATCGCCTCTCTCGTGACAAAAAATTCAAATCCGGCAAGATCCGCTTCGTCACCTTGTCTGCCATCGGCCAAGCGCAAGTCATCGAAACCGTAACCCCCGCCGACCTAGAAAAAGCCATCGAGCACCTCCGGACGGAGCGCTGCCTTTAGGCGGCGTGTCTCCAATTCGAGGACTCTAATTAGCAGCCACCTCACCATTGAATTTTGAAACTTGAATTTTTGCACGGCGACTGCCTCCAGCTCCTCCCCACCCTCGAAGAAAAATCCTTCGACCTCGTCGTCACCTCACCCCCCTACAACCTCGGTATCGCCTACTCCACCTTCAAGGACACCGCACCCCGCGATGAATTCCTCGCTTGGTGCAAATCCTGGGCCACCGAAGTCAAACGCGTCATGGCCGACGACGCCTCCTTCTTCCTCAACATCGGCGCCTCGCCCTCAAACCCCCTCCTCCCCCACCAACTCATCCTAGCCCTCACCGATGGCACAGATCCCCTTTTCACCCTTCAGAACACCTTCCACTGGGTAAAATCCATCACCATCAACACCATCGATGGCCAACAGATCTCAGCCGGTCATTTCAAACCCATCAACTCAAAGCGCTACGTAAACGACTGCCACGAATACGTCTTCCACCTCACCAAGACCGGCTCCGTCCCCCTCGACCGACGCGCCGCAGGCGTTCCCTACGTCCATAAATCGAACATCGCCCGCTGGGGACACACCGGCGGCCAAGATCTCCGCTGCCGGGGAAACACCTGGTTCATCCCCTACGACACCATCCAATCGCGGAAAGGTGAGCGACCCCACCCCGCCACCTTCCCCATTGCTCTCGTCGAGCAATGCATACGCATCCACGGCAAAGCCGAAACAACCCGTTTTCTAGATCCATTCCTCGGGATCGGCTCCTCCGCTCTCGCTGCAAAATTCCAAAAAAATTCCGCCTTTACCGGCATCGAACTCGACCCTGATTATCTGGAAATCGCGAAAGAAAGGCTCAAAACAAGCCCTCAACAGGAACTTTTCTAAATTTCAGAATAGATAATCTGAGAATTTATCGCTCCTTCTTCACTCCGCAATGGAGCTGCTTTTTCGCTCATCCAAAGCTATTTCACCGTTCACAAATTGTGAATAACCCCCGTAGTCATTGATTTTCAGCTACTTAACTTTTCTTAAATTTACTGCTTCACAGATCAATTAAATTCCCGTAACTTTTAAAAGTCCCAAGCAAATATGTGCAGTATTTTTGAAAAAGATGAAGTTTAGGGTTGATTACTATCTGGTAATCCATCTATCTTCTCTTTCGCAATGGCTGTGCTCCCTTACATGTCCCAAAACATGAACACTACAACCAGCCAAAATGAAAAACACACAACCAAGTGCCTCCGGTACATCGGTGAAAGCCGAAGCCGATCGTCTCGCAGACTTCGTCCTGTTCACGCAGAGAAGCTGCATTCTTAACCTGTCAACCGAACTCAACAAAGGAAACATATCGTTCCCACAGTTCTTCCTACTAACCTACCTTTCCAGCGAAGACTTCCTGACCATGTCAGACATCGCGAAGAAAATGGGTCACTCCACCGCAGCTGCCACAGGCTTGGTGGATCGTTTGGAAAAACTGTCCTACGTAGAGCGAGTACATGCAGCCGAAGACCGCCGCAAAATTATGGTACGCATCACAACTAAAGGAGTCGAACTCGTCTCCAAGATGCGTGGCGAAATTGCAACGGACCTCGCCGGCATCCTGGCAGGTATGGATGAAGAAGAGGCCGAAACTGTAGAACACACACATCGTGCGCTTAAAAACCGCGCTATTGCCTGAGTTCTTCAGTCTCCCCCCTGAATAATCCAGCTTGGCGAAATCCAAGCGCCTCCGTTACGGTTCACCCCGTGACGGAGGCGTTCTTGTTTTTAAATCCCATCTCTTCCCTGCCGGGCTTCCGCCCTGCATGGATCCCCCGAATTCCCGAAGTCGATGTCCTAGGCGATCGCGCCTTCGCACTCGCGAACCTCGCCCCACATCACGACCGTTTCATTTCCGAAGCATTTCCGGAAATCCAAACCCGCCACCACGCGGAACAAGTTCACGGCAAGGAAGTCACTGTCATTTCCTCCCCCCCGGCGGAAAAAATCCTCCAACACCCCGGAGCCGACGGCCTCATCACCAACCTCCCCGGCCAGCTCCTCGCCATCTACGTTGCCGATTGCGCCGCCATCTACCTCGCAGATCCCGTCACAAGCTCCATCGGTCTCCTCCATTCTGGAAAAAAAGGCTCGGAACTCAATATCCTCGCAGAAGCCGTCGGCAAAATGACCACCACCTTCGGCACCAACCCCGCCGACATCACCTGCATCATCGCCCCCTGCATCCGCCCCCCCGATTACGAAACCGATTTCGCCGCCACCATCCGCTCCCAAGCCAAAGCCCTAGGTATCAAAAATCTCCACGACACCCGCGAAAATACCGCCGCCGATACGAAAACCCACTACTCCTACCGCATCGAAAAAGGCCAAACCGGCCGCATGCTCGCGCTGTTAAGCATTCTTCCTCTTACTTGAAGTTTAGAGTTTAAAATTTAAAGTTTCATGATTTCACCCGCAAAACTCAACCTCTCCCTCCGCATCATCGAGAAACGCCCCGACGGTTTCCACGAAATCGACACCCTCATGACGCAGCTCCCCGGCCTCGCCGATGACATCACCGCCGAGCCTGCCGAAGAATTCTCCTTCACCTGCTCCGACCCATCCCTCCCCACGGATTCTTCAAACCTCGTCGTCAAAGCAGCCGAAGCCCTCTCCGAAAAATCCGGAAAAGCCATCCCATTCCACGTCCACCTCGATAAGGTCATCCCTCACGGCGCAGGCCTCGGCGGCGGATCCTCAAATGCCGCCACCACCCTCCTCCTCTTGAACGACCTCATCGGCTCACCCCTCAGCATGGATGAACTCCATGCCATCGCCGCCGACCTCGGCTCGGACATCCCCTTTTTCCTCTACGAAGGCACCGCCCGCTGCACCGGCCGCGGAGAAATCATCAAAGCCGCCCCAGCCGCGCCAAATCTCCCCGTCATCCTTTTCAAACCCCAGTTCCCTGTCCCCACCCCCGACGCCTACCGCAACTGCCTCGAAGCCGAGCCCCTACCCGGTATCCACTACGACCCCCAATCCATCGACGACCTCACCCTCGTCAATGACCTCGAAAAACCCGTCTTCGCCAAACACCGCTACCTAGCCGAACTCAAGCAGTGGCTCATCAAAAACCGAAGCACTCGCGCCGTCCTCATGTCCGGCTCCGGCTCCACCATCTTCGCCATCCTCGATCAAAGAGCCGACCCCATCCGCCTCACAAAAACCATCCGCAAGCACTTCGACCCCACCCTCTGGTCATGGCACGGCACACTGTAGCTACCACGCCCCCCGTAGCTGCTGCGTCCCGCAGCAGGCCGTGAAAGCGGCGTCTCGCCGCCTCTTCAAACCCCCTCCACCGCATCCAAAAAACTCGGATAAACCGGCTCCCACCCCGTCTCCCTCAGCTTTCCGTTAGAGACACACTTGTGCGTCCACCCCCGCTTCCTATCCAGATCCCGCGGCCCCGTCGGCGGCAGCTCCTTCCCAAAAATCCTCGCCATCCCTTCGTAAACGCCTTTCTGCGTCAGTGTTTCCGAGTCGCACACGTTAAAGATTTCCCCACTCGGAAATGCCTCCATCGAGATCAGATGGAACACCGCACGCGCCGCATCATCACGATGGATCTGATTGATGAAACGCCTCCCGTCCTCCTCGATCACCGCCTCCCCTTCGAGAAATTTCCGTTTAAGCACACTCCTCCCCGGCCCATAAAGCCCCGCCAACCTCGCCACCACCCCGCCAGCCCGCAGCACCACATCCTCCGCCGCAAGCAAGATCCTCCCCGTCTCCCGATCCGGCACCGTCTCCGATTCCTCCGTCACGATTTCCCCCTCCTTCTGCCCATACACCGAGCTGCTCGAAGTATAAACCAGCCTCGCCCCCGGAAACCTCCTCACCAGATTCTTGCAACCCTCCAGATAAACCCGCCGATAAGCCTCCTCACCACCCCCTCTTCCAGATGCCGCACAATGCACCACCGCATCCGCATCCGGCAGCCCATCCACAGCACCCGGATCCCCCACATCACAAGCCAGCAACCCCTCGCCCCCACTGAACGATGCGCCCTGAACCTCCCATCCCCCCTCCCGGAAAACATCCAGAATCGCATCTCCCAAATACCCCGCACCAATCACCAATAACCTCTTCATCCCAGCAACCTACCCAAAACTATCAACCCATCAACCCACTTCGCCATCCCCCCAACTCTTATCCGTGTACATCCGTGAAATCCGTGGTTAAAAACTCTTCCACTTCTCACTTCTCACTCGGCACTAGCAAACTCCCCACCATTACATACCCTCCCCCCGCCCATGCCCACCTTCGACGAAGCCGCCATCCGCAAAGCCGCCACATGGCAGGACTTCAAGGAAGCCCAAGGCCTCCTAAACATAGGTGCCGTCATCGACTCAGAGAAAACCCGCGATGGCTGGAAGGGCTCCGTCAAATCCGGCAAGCGCGTCTTCCGCCCCACAGTCACCGCACGCACCGCCACATGGCTCGATGCCACCTGCCCCTGCCCCGCCAATCAGCGTGAAGGCAGATTCTGCCCCCACGCCATCGCCGCCGGCCTCCACCTCATCAATCCCCAGCCAACAAAATCTCCCGAGAAAACTACACGAGCTCCTGCGCATCAGGTAACCACCACGAAGCCCGCCCAAAACCCCATCCCGGAAATCTCCTGGGCCATCCGCTTCCAAGGCGATTGGCAAAAATCCCTCACGCGAGGCCACGCCGCCATCTCCCTAATTAGCAGCGACTCTCCATCCACCCCCGCCGACTCACGGATCACCGCCTGGCTGCTCTCTCAAAAAGTAACTTCCCCCCCTCCCATCCAGCTCGCCCTCAATCCCCAAACCCTCCCCACTTTCCTCACCCTCCTCGAAGCCCACCCTTCCATAACCACCTCCGACGCCCCCCTCTCTATCGAAACCGGAGCACAGCTCCACCTCGCAGATTGCTCACTCACAGGCGAATACATCCGCCTCACTCCCTCCGCTGAAACAACCGCTTCCATCGACAGTTCTTCATGGAAAATCTCCCCCAATTCCCTCGCTAAAATCGGCTCCACCCCACCCCCAGCAGCCATCGCCCCCACCCTCGCCCTCCTCGCCGCTGGTAAACCCTGCCGCCTCCCCCTCGCAGCCTTCCTCACCCACCTCGACTCCCTCCAGTCCCACCTCGATTTCTCCGCCTCCGAATGGTTCGAATCCCTCCAGTTCATCCCCGCCACCCCGGAGATCGAACTCACCCTCACCGGCTCGGAAAGACAGCTCACCGCCACCCTTTCCACAAGTTATTCACAAGCCCTCCCCAGCCTCGAAAACCACCGAATCCTCACCAAAAACCCCACCGCCGAGACCGAAGCTCTCCACCATGGAGCGCGGCTTTTCAAGCCGCTTTCTAACGGCTCTCTGGGACTTACAACCCCCGAGCAAATCCAGCATTTTCTCACCCAAACCCTCCCCCACCTCCCAAAATCCTGGAAGACCACCCTCTCCCCCGCCCTAGAAAAACTCGCCTCCTCCTACGTCTTCATCTCCCCCCACATCGAGATCCTCGATTCCAGCCATAACTCACTGAATTTCAACCTCTCATACCGATCCAACAACGGCACCGACATCCCTGCCGCAGAGATCCGCCGCCTCCTCCGCTCAGGAGCCGCCACATCCTACAAACACCGGGACAAACAGCTCATCATCTCCAAGGACATCCACAACCTCATCGACCCTCTCTTCGAAGACCTCGAACTCGAACAACAATCCGGCTCCTACACCGCCTCAAAAGCCTCCGCAGAAGTCATCCGTGAAATTGCATCAAACCTCAGAAACTCAGTAAATCCCGAGGAGAAATCCACATTTCCACAACTTATTCACATCCCGGAAATCGAAGCTACTCTCCGCCCCTACCAAGCCAAAGGCTTCTCATGGCTCGTGGATCGCCTCGATAAATTCCAAGGAGCACTCCTCGCCGATGACATGGGTCTCGGCAAGACCATCCAGACCATCGCCTGCATCGAGCACTTCTTCGCAAGTTATTCACAATCCTCCACAGAGCCCCGCCCCGCCCTCATCGTCGTCACCACCTCCCTCCTAGGAAACTGGCGCGCAGAATTCAACCGCTTCGCCCCAGACCGACGCATCATCACCCTCCACGGTGCCAAGCGCGACGCCCTCCGCGAGCAAATCCGCCCCACCGACGTCGTCCTCACCACCTACGCCACCCTCGCCCGCGACCTCGCCTACCACCTCCGCCAAGAATACTCCATCGCCGTCATCGACGAGGCCTCCCTCATCCGCAACCCCGATACCGACCACTCAAAAGCCGTCGCCCGCCTCAACGCCACCCGCCGCATCGCCCTCACCGGCACCCCCGTGGAAAACTCCGCCCGCGACCTCTGGTCCATCTTCCGCTTCATCCAGCCCGGCTGGCTCGGCACCAAAAAGGATTTCCAGGATCGCTACGAAATCCCCCTCAAAGACCCCGAAACCTCCCCCCGCACCTCCACCCTCCTACGCCTCAAAACCTCCCCCTTCACCCTCCGCCGCACCAAATCCGAAGTCGCCCCCGAGCTCCCCTCCAAGATCCACATCGACGAATACTGCACCCTCTCCAAAGACCAGCTCACCACCTACCGCGAACTCCAGAAAGAAGGCCTCCGCAAAATCGAAGACATCCGCGCCTCCGGCCAAAAAGCCGCCGCCCGCATGCAGACCCTCACCACCCTCCTCCGCCTCCGCCAGACCTGCGGCGACCTCGCCCTCCTCGGCTCCGAAAAACTCGCCACCCTCCCCATCCCACGCCGCTCCGCGAAACTCGAACGCCTCCTCGAAATCACCGAAAACGCCATCGCCTCCGGCAGCCGCATCCTCGTCTTCTCACAGTTCGCCAAGCAACTCCTCGAAATCGAATCCGCCCTCACCGCCGTCGGCATCCCCTCCCTCCGCCTCGATGGCTCCACCCGCGACCGCCAGTCCCTCGTCGATCGCTTCCAATCCCCCGACGGCTCACCCCTTTTCCTCATCTCCCTCAAAGCCGGCGGCTACGGCCTCAACCTCACCGCCGCCGACATCGTCGTCCACTTCGACCCATGGTGGAACCCCGCCGCCGAAGCCCAAGCCACCGACCGCGCCCACCGCATCGGCCAGACAAAACCCGTCACCGTCTTCCGCCTACTTACGAGAAACACCGTAGAAGAAAAAGTCACCCGCCTCCAGTCCTCCAAAAAAGCGTTGGCGGACTCCCTGGACGAATCCGCAACTCCAACCGATGCCCCAGCTTGGTCGGAGTCAGAGCTACGCAAGCTCCTCGAATAGGTTCGGATTGGCGATTGAGCCGAAAGTGTAGATCGCTCCTGGCCTACTTCCTACCCTGCCGACTGCGCTAGCCGCTTCAATCCGCCCTAGAAAATAAATGGGGTCAGGTGTTGCATTTTAACATTTCTTCCAAGCCCTTGGATTCATTTTAAATGGGGTCAGTCCCCGTTTTAAATGGGGTCAGTCCCCGTAAGCTAACATTTTCAATTGAATCGGGCTGAATCCCGCGTGCCATTCGAATCTCCCCTCCGCGTCAGTCCAGCACTGCAACATGATTCCCGACGAAAATTCGCTTCGTCTGTAGTCATCGCTGGGCATTTTATCGGAAAAAATCCAAATCGATGTCACAAATGGGACGTTGAGGATCAATAACTGGTGAAACGCCATGAAATCCTTAGCCATTGCCTATCCGCCACCCGATATGGACCGCACCCGATTCTCCGAACTGATCCGCGATCACCACCAACCGCTTCTCGCCTACGCCCGGGTTCTCACCGGTCACCCCGGCCGGGCACGCGAGCTTGTCCAGGATGCCTTCGTCGCCGCTTGGCAAGCCATCGCCCGCTTCGATGTCACCCGCGACTTCGGCTCATGGCTGCGCGGAATCGTCCGCAACAAATGGCGGGAGGACTGCCGGAAACATCGCCGCGAGGTGCCTTTCGACGATCCCGAACTCGTCAGGCTGGAAGAAGCTGTCCGCACCTGGAGTGCCAGCGATGGCGAAGCCGGCCTGCTCGATAGACTGGCCGACTGCCGCTCAAAACTCCCCGAAACCCTCTCCCTCGCCGTTCACGCCTATTACGATGAAGACAGCGATGGCGATCAAGCCGCCTCCAGCCTCGGTATCCCACCCGCCACCCTGCGCAAACGCCTTGAACGAGCCCGCACAGCGCTCCGCCTCTGCCTCGAATCCAGCAACTAACCTCCAACTCATTTTTCTCCATGAACCCAGAACTTCCAAACCCACCCGAAGACCGCCTCATCGACGAGCTACTCCGCGAGCAAGCCCACGGCCACGACGAGGTATTTCTCCAACAGGTCGAACAAGCGATCGATGCCCGGCCAGCGATCCCCAAAAAACTCCCCGTCCGCAGAAACTACACCCGCATCGCCATCGCCGCGTGTTTCGGACTTGCTGCCGGGACTTTAGCTTTCCACCACCTCCAGAATCTGCATACCCAAGCTGACTATCTCGCCTACCAAGAAAGCAGGAAACTCACGCCAGACGTCGACATTGAAGCACTTAAAATATCAGTCCGGGAGCAGGAGGACATCGTTGAAGAAAAACGAAAGGTGCTCACGCAGATCGCTCGAACAAAAGACATCGTCTTCGGAGGCGATGAAGAACCTCGGACTCTGTCATTGCCAACTGAGGTTGCTGCCTTGGGTGATGTTACCAACTCGGATCTAGACTTTGGTAGCTCTGATGACTTTGGTCGTGGATGGGGCGACTCGGATCGTGAGGGTCAGGGTGGTGGTGGTTTTGCCCCGTTGCCTGATCGCCCTGCCGACAAACAATCCAACGACCGCTACGGCACCTTCATCGACCAACCATGGAAATCCCCCGACCGCGAGCCGCTTTCCACCTTCTCCATCGATGTCGATACTGCCTCCTACGCCAACGTCCGCCGCATGATCCGCGAGGGACGGGATATCCCGAGGGATGCCGTGCGCATCGAAGAATTCATCAACGCCTTCAACTACAACTACGATGCACCGAAAGGCGACGGCCCCTTCGCCGTCGGCGCAGACCTGGCCATGTGCCCGTGGGCACCCGATCACCAGCTCGTCCGCATCTTCATCAAAGGCCGCGAAATCGAAGCCAAAACGCGCCCCGCCTCGAATCTCGTCTTCCTCATCGATGTCTCCGGCTCCATGCAAAGCTCCGACAAGCTGCCACTGCTCAAGCAGTCGATGCAAACGCTCGTGGGTCAGCTCGATGAGCGGGACAGTGTCGCCATCGTCGTCTATGCAGGCTCGGAAGGTGTCGCCCTCCCCTCCACCCGACTCGATGAAGAAGGCCGCGCCACGGTCATCCAAACCCTCTCCAAACTCGAAGCCGGAGGCTCCACCAACGGCGGCGCAGGCATCAACCGCGCCTACCAGCTCGCGATGGAACAAAAGATCGAAGGCGGCGTAAATCGCGTTATCCTAGCCACCGACGGCGATTTCAACGTCGGTATCACCGGCCAGGAATCACTTGTCGAACTCGTCAAATCCCGCGCCAAAAACGGGGTCTATCTCACCGTCGTCGGCTTCGGCTCGGGAAATCTCAACGACTCCATGATGGATGCCATCACCCGCGATGGAAACGGCAACTATTTCTACATCGGCTCCGAACGCGAAGGTCACAAGGTCTTCCTCCAGAACCTAACAGGAACCCTCGTCACAATCGCGAAGGACGTCAAAATCCAGGTCGATTTCAACCCCGCCAAGGTCGGCAGCTACCGCCTGATCGGCTACTCCAACCGCGTCCTGAAAAACGAGGATTTCAACAATGACGCAGTCGATGCCGGCGACATCGGAGCAGGCCACACCGTCACCGCCTTCTACGAAATCGCCCCTCCCGTAGCTGAGGACAACGAGAACAAGTCGAAATACCAATCCGAAGAAAAGCCCGCGAACTCTCAGGATTGGCTGACCGTGCGGCTCCGTCACAAGCACCCGGAAGGCGAGCAGAGCGGTCTCATCGAATTCCCCCTCACCGGAAACCCCGCCCCGGTGGATCGGACAGACACCGACTTCCAATTCGCCACCGCCGCCGCCTTGATGGGCATGAAAATCCGCGGCATGGAGGAAGTCGCCGATTTCGGATGGGAGAAAGTCATCGCCCTCGCCAAGCCCGGCCTCGCCAACGACATCACCGAAGACCGCGCGGAATTCATCGAGCTGGTGAACAAACTCAACGGCGACAAAACCTCCGATACTCCCCGACCAAGGATCGTCCCACCTTCCCCCGGAAAAGCCGAAGTCATCACCCCAGCCCCGGAACGTTGACCCGCTCTCCAGGGTGCCTACACTAGGGAGAAGTCTGGGGTATATGAAGAGATTTTGACCACATATTTCACGGATTGGCACGGATAAGAGCAGTGAAAGCCAATCTTTCAGATTCTGGTGGGGATTTCATACCTCCAATTCTAACACATTCGGACGAATTCTTGGTTCTTCATCCGTGATAATCTGTGAAATCCGTGGTTAAACCATCTTCGTTTTCCCTAAATTAGGCACCCTAACCCGCCCCCATCTTCATTGAGAGTTGAAAGTTGAGAGTTGAAAGTTAGCCTACGAAGCGTGTCCCAATCCGCCGAGAAAGCCTTCGAACTCATCCAATCCGCCCACGGCCGGAATCGCCTCGCCCATGCCTTCCTGATCTCCGGCGCACTGGGCAGCGGAAAGGAAGAACTCGCCTCACGCCTCATCTCCATGGTCAACGCCCCGGCAGATGGCGGCGGCACCGATCTCTTCGGCGATCCCGTTGTCGAGGAAACCAAAGCCCTCGACGACCAAGAAGGTGGCTGGGTGCGCATCATCCGCCCGCGCTCGAAGAGCCGCCGCATTTCCGTCGCCGAGATCCGCGATCTCGAACACACCCTCCGCCTCGCCGCCCCCAAAGGCGAAACCAAGGTCGGCGTCATTTGCGATGCCGACCGCATGAATGAGCAGGCGGAAAACGCTTTCCTCAAAACCCTCGAAGAACCACCCGACGGCACCCTCCTCCTCCTCCTTTCCACCAAGCCCCAGCGACTCCTCCCCACCATCCTTTCCCGCTGCGTGCAGGTAAAACTCACCGGTGGACGCTCCCTCTCCACCGATGGCGGCGATGAACTCGTCGCCGCCCTCAACGATGTTGCCTCGCGCGGCTTTGGCACCCCCATCGCCGCCCTCCACATGAAGTCCGTCTTCACCGACTTCCTCGCCGCTAAAAAAGCCGATGCCGAAGCCGCAGCAAAAGCCGCGACCAAGGAGGAGATCGCCACCTACCGCGATGGCACCGACGGCACCTGGCTCAAGGAACGCGAGGACTTCCACAAAGCCGCCGCCGAGGCGGACTACCTCGACGCACGCAATCGATCCCTCGATGTCATCCTCGCCTGGCTCGCCGATCTCATCCGCATCAAAACCGGCTCCGGCGGCCTAGATTTCCCGGAATCCTCCCCCTATTTGGAAAAAATCGCCGCCACCGAATCCATCTTCCAGATCGGCAAACGCCTCGACGCCCTCGAACGCCTCCGCCAGACCCTCGAAACCAACGCTTCCGAGCCACTAGCTCTAGAAGTCGGGTTCCTCCGCGCCTTCGCTTAAATTCAGTAGCCGACTAACACTTGAGCAGGATCATGAATCGGCATTCTCCATGATGCGTTTCTCGATGGGATCCACCTCGTATGTCCTGGAAACAAACACATGGGAAAAATACCAGGACATGCATAAAGGGATTAAGAGAAAATACAGCGAAAGCTCAAATCTCGCGTAGACGAACAGGAAAAGGAACAAAAGTGGCGCAATAACAAAGCCCTCTGTTGAAAAAATCATCGCGAACGGAAGAAGGATTGGAGACGCGATTCCTGCGGCTAACGCACCAAGCGAAAACCCGCCACCTGTTAAGCCACCAAGTGCCCCACCAACAAAAACCACAACGGCATACAAAAATATCCTTCCAACGATAGATCCTGCCACTTGAAGCAAGATGTCTAAAAAGTCGAACTTGATCCCCGACCTCATCTACTTTCAGTAATCCCCTGCAGAGCTTTCCCCCGCCTCATCCAGCACAGTCACCGTTTCCAAAAGCTGATCCAGCCCCTCAAGCAAAACAGTAAAACCCAGCTCCCACTTCGCCGATTCAAACGCCGGCCCCGCCATTGCCAACAGGTGATCCAGCGCCTCTTGCTGCAGCAACGCCTCCAGCCCATAGCCCGGCACAATCGCCGATTCCATACGGAAAGGATCCACCACCACCATCACGGCATGGTTGTTTCTCCCACGCTTCGCCTCACCGGCAAACGCCCCCGCATTGAATAGCCAGAACGCATGCATCTGAAAAGGATGCTCCGCGAGGAAACGATGCATCACCACCTGCACCACCAGCTGAGGATATCTCCGCTGCATCTGCGTGATCTGCCGTTTCAACTTCCCGATTACAGCTCCCTTCAGCTGCCCCGTCGTATCCGCCACCACAGGTGCCAGCCTGGGCATAGCACCCACCAGCGAGGCAGTCCTTGGAAAAGTCAGCATGCACGCAGGACACTCCGGTGCATCCGGCCGTATCGGTGTCTGGCAGTAGGGGCAATGCATCACTGGCGCAGACTACACAGATCACCTGCCCAGCGTCGAAGGGAAAACGCAACACCGACTCCTTCTACACTTGACCCGCAAGCCCACTGCAAGCTCCCTGCCCTGCAGTGAATTTCTTTATCACAGGAACTGATACCGAGGTCGGCAAGACCTACGTCACCAAACTCATCATCGAGACCCTCCGCGCCGAGGGGAAATACGCTGTTGGCTTCAAACCCATTTCCTGCGGCGACCGCGAGGACGGACACACCCTCGCCGCCGCCTCCGGAGGCCTCAATATCGATGAAATCAATCCCCTCCATTTCAATTCCGCCGTAGCCCCACACGTCGCCGCCCTCCTAGAAAATAAATCCATCGACCCCGCCGATCTCGTCTCCTCCTACCACGACATCGCCGCGAAATACTCATCCGTGCTCGTAGAAGGCGCAGGCGGCTGGGAAGTCCCAATCACAGAAAAATATTTCATCTCAGATCTGGCAAAGGATCTCAACCTCCCCGTCATCCTCGTCGCGGCAAACCGCCTAGGCTCCCTCAACCACATCCTCCTCACCCTAGCCGCCATCAAGGCCAAAGGCCTCACCTGCGCCGGCATCGTCCTCAACCAACTCGAAGACGAAATGGACACCCCCATGATCACCAACAAAGGCATCCTAGAATCCCTCACCGACATCCCCCTCCTCGACCACATCATCCACGGCCAGGATTTCCTCTCCCCAGAATTCCTAGATGTCCTGCTAGGCGTTTAGAAATACTTATCTTCCAAATTCGCGCCCATTAGCGTTCATTCGCGGTTCCCACCCTCTTCTTCTTTCTTGGAAGTTGAATTTTGAAAGTTGAAATTTATGCCTGCCAAAAACTTCCACGTCCGCCAAGCCGCCGTCTCCGCACTCCGCGCCTGGTCAAAAGGCCACGACTACGCCGAATCCCTCGTCGAGCGCCACGCACAGCGTCGCATGCTCTCCTCACAGGATCGCGCCCTCCTCCAGGCCATCCTCTTCGGCGTCCTCCGCCACCGCCGCGTCCTCGATTTCTGGATCGGCAAACTCCGCCAAGGAAAACTCGATGCCGAAACGCGCGATGTCCTCCGCGTCGGCCTCTGCCAGCTCCTCATCCTCGAAATCCCCGACCACGCCGCCGTTAACGAAACCGTCGAAGCCGGAAAAGCCCCCGTCCGCTCCCTCATCAACGCCGTCCTCCGCAAAGCCATTTCATCCCGCAAACGCCTCATGGAAGATCTCGATGAAATGAACCCCGCCACCCGCCACTCCCACCCGGATTGGCTCTTCAATCGCTGGCGCAAAGCCTTCGGCAAAGAAACCGCCGTCGCCATCATGGAATGGGACAACCAACCCGCCGAAACCTTTTTCCGCCTCAACCCCCTCACCGAAGCCCCCGAAGACATCCCCGGCAAAAGACTCCCCTTCGCCCAGATGTATTACCGCCTAGATGGCAAAATCCCCAACGAACTCCTCGCGAAGGGAGCCCTCTACATCCAGGATCCCGCCACCCGCCACTGCGTCGAACTCCTCGCACCCATGCCCGGCGAAAAAATCCTCGATGCCTGCGCCGCCCCGGGCGGAAAAGCCTTCCTCATCGCCGCAGCCCTCGGCTCCGGCACCGGCCTCACCTGCACCGACTCCAACGAGAAACGCATCCCGCGCCTTGAGCAAAACCTTGCCCGCCTCCACATCAAACCGGATGAGTTGTCCATCCACGACTGGTGCACACCCGCCCCCGAGCGTTTCCATGGAGCCTTCGATGCCATCCTGCTCGACGTCCCCTGCTCCAACACCGGAGTCATCCGCCGCCGCGTCGATGTCCGCTGGCGCCTCCAGCCGCAGGACATCGAAGATCTCGCAAAAATCCAAACCTCCATCCTCGAAAACGCCCTCCCCTGTCTCAAGCCCGGCGGCCGCATCGTCTACTCCACCTGCTCCATCGAGGCCGCGGAAAACATCGAACTCGTCACCGCCTTCGCCGAAAAGCACGGCCTGACGGTCGGAAAAACCATCCAGATCAAGCCAAACGAGCACGGCACCGACGGAGCCTTCGCCGCCGTCCTCACCGCCAACTAATTTTCCCACTCGCCATCCGCCCTTAGCTCAGCGAAACTACCCTCATGAAGTCCTTCCTCATGCTCATCATCGCCTTCGTCGTCCTTATCGCGGTCGTCGGTGGTAGCGGCGTGCTTTTCTACCTCGCCAAGACTTCAGAAATCAAGCGAGCCAACCAAACCTCGCTCCTGAGTTCTCCCGTTCCACAGCGCTAGTCTTCTCGCTACATCAAACGCCCGAAGAGCCCTTTGAGCGTCCCTTTCCACTTCTCCAGGAAAATCAGATCCCGCATCGTCTCAGATGCCAGCCGGAAGTCTTGCGTTTCCTCGATCCCCCCGAATTTGGAAACCCTCCCCTGAAGTTCCGCTTCAATCTCGGCGAGCAGATCCTTCACCTTTTCCCGTGAAGCCATCAGCCCCACCTCCGCCATGCCTTTCGCCAGCGAAGACTGAGCCTTCTCGGCCCCCTTGATCGCCGCTTCCGCCCCCGATCCCACCTCGGCCACTTTCTGAAAAAGATCCATCAGCCCCGTCTCGATCTGCCCCCGCGAATCCACCACCTCACCCTTCGCCCCCAGCCATTCCTTCAACTTTTTAGAAGGACTAATCAAAGCCTCCTGAGCCACCTGCATCGCCGCAAACTCGCCCTCATCCCCCCCAGAATCCGGATGCACCTCCGCCGCCCGTTTCCGAAAAGCCTCCCTCACCTCTCCCTCAGAAACCACCAACCCAACCCCCAGCCCCAGCCGTTCAAAAGCATTCATAAATCAAAAAATCACACTTGTCCGCCGTAGCCTCGGCGAAGGAGGAACCCAAGCTCTGCGTCACCTCCGCGACCTCTGCGTCTCTGCGGTAAAAATCCCAGCCAAGCCCCGCCCAAATCTCTCAATTCACTCATACCAACTCTTCCATTCAATGTTCAATGTTGGTCGTTCGATGTTCAACGTTCTGCCTCAGGCAGCAAAGCTCTCCCCACAAGAACACGTCACCACCGCATTCGGATTACTCACCTTGAACCCCCCCTGCTGCAAATCATCAGAAAAATCCAACTCACTCCCACTCACAAAAAGCGCACTCTTCGGATCAATCACCACATTCACCCCGTTACTCGGAACCAAAATATCCCGGTCACGCGGCCCATCCACCAAATCCATTTTATACTGAAGCCCCGAGCACCCCCCACCAATCACAGCAATCCGCAACCCACCATCCGCCCGCCCCTGTTTCTCCAAGAGCCCCCGCAAATGCGCCGAAGCATTATCCAGCACCTTCACCAGCTTCTCATTGCCCACCTTGTAGTTCACAGCACTCAACAGCCGAAACCTGCTTCCCCTGCCTCCCCCCGTCAACTCAAGTCTTCGTAGCTTCCCCGTCTCGGGGCAGGCCGTGAAAACCCCGTCTCGGGGTTAACTGCCAGCATCCTAAGATTCATCCCCGCCCCAAGTCTTCCATTCGATGTTCAATGTTGAACGTTCAATGTTCGATGTTCACCCCCCTCATCCTAAGTCTTCCACTCATCACTTGGCACTTCTCACTTTCCACTTTATCTAAAACACATGCCCTCCGAGCAGCCAGATCTCTTCTCTCAGCCCAGCCCCACTCCCCACGAGCAGCGCGCCGCCGAGCTACGCCACCTCCTCGACCACCACAACCATCTCTACTACACTCAGGCAGAGCCAGAAATCTCCGACGCCGACTACGACAAATTCTTCCGCGAACTCGAAGACCTCGAAAAAAATCACCCAAACCTCCGCGACCCGAACTCCCCCACCCAACGCGTCGGCTCCAAACCCCTCGATGGATTTTCCCAAGTCGCCCACCCCGTCCCCATGCTCAGCATCGACGATGTCTTCGAGCTGAAAGACACCGACACCCCCGAAGCCGAACTCATCACCTTCTACCAACGCCTCCAGAAAAACCTCGGCCGAGAAAACATCGCCGTCTCCATGGAACCAAAAATCGACGGAGTCGCCGTCACCCTCCTCTACGAAAACGGCTCCCTCAAATACGCCGCCACCCGAGGCGACGGCACCACCGGCGACGATGTCACCCAAAACGTCCGCACCATCCGCAACATCCCCCTCACCTTGCAGGAACGCGGACTTGAGTCCGCAGCGCAGCCCGAGCCAGAATTCCATTTTTCCCCAATCCATACTTCATCCAAACATCTGGCAGAAGACGAGGCAACATACCGCAGCTCCTCACCCTCCACCGGAATTGACTTCGAAGCCTTCCTACACTATGAAAATGCCTATGAATCCTCCAGCGAACGGAAAACCTCTCTCCCCGCAGCACATGCGCAGGGTTCGCCACGCAGCTTGGCGAGAAGGATTCAAGAAGACTGCTCAGGAAAAGATGGAGACCATGTGGGCGAACGGATCCGACGTGAAGCCGAATCCATTCTTAAATGGGGAGCTGACTCTAATCGCATCCTCAGATCTGAAAGCCTACATCGACTCTTACAAGAGTGGGAAAAGCTAGCCGGTCAGTCCGAACACACCGTCTTCCTAGCCCAGGAGCAGCAGCGGGTAGTAAAATTCACCCTACCTCCGAATTTTGGAGCACAAGGTAGCATCCTCTATTTGCAGAACCTCCTCGCCTGTAATAATTTGTTTGGCGACGATATCTGGTTTCACGGAATCCTCCCTACCAAGCAGGGCCCCGCCTTCGTCATTTCCCAGCCATACGTCGAAGGCACCCGCCCCACGGACGAAGAAGTCGCCAATTGGTTCATTTCCCAAGGTTACGAGTCCACCGGCCACAACCGTTGGCTCCAACCAGAAACTGGTGTCGAAGTAGCAGACGCCCACACCGGCAACCTCATCAAAACCTCCGATGGCGAACTCGTCCCCATCGACCTCCAAGTCCTCAAGGACGGGGAAACTTTCAAAATTCAGAATCTAGTATTCAAAATCCCAGCGAAGCTGGAAGTCCGCGGCGAAATCTTCATGCCCAACTCCGCCTTCGCCACCCTCAACGAATCACGCGAAGAAGCCGGGCTCCCCACCTTCGCCAACCCTCGCAACGCCACCGCCGGCACCCTCAAACAGCTCGACCCCAAAATCGTCGCCACCCGCCCCCTCGCCTTCCTAGCCCACGGCCTAGGCGCCTACGAAGGCGAAGACCTCGATAGCGAAATCGATTTTCACAACTTGTTAGACAGCGTTTCCATCCCAAGAAACCAACCCATCCGCATCGCTAACAATTTGGAAGAACTCCTCGAAGGCATCCAATTTTACAGCGCCCACCGCCACGACCTCGATCACGCCACCGACGGAGTCGTCATCAAAATCCTCGACCGCACCGAACGCGAAACCCTCGGCTCAACCTCCCGCGCCCCACGCTGGGCAGCCGCCTACAAATTCCTCCCCGAGCAACAGGAAACCACCCTCAACGACATCACCATCCAAGTCGGTCGCACCGGCGTCCTCACCCCCGTCGCCGAGCTCACACCCGTCCTCATCTCCGGCTCCACCGTCTCCCGCGCCACTCTTCACAACCAAGACGAGATCTCCAAAAAAGGCATCTACGTCGGTGCAAAAGTCCTCGTAGAAAAAGCAGGCGAAATCATCCCCGCCATCGTCAAAGTCATCGACCCCGATCCCTCAGCCGAAATTTTCTCACTCTTCGATTCCGTAGAAGGAAAATGCCCCTCCTGCCAAGCCCCCATCACCCAGGAAGAAGGCTTCGTCGCATGGCGCTGCACCAACTTCGAGTGCCCCGCCCAAGCCGTCACCGCCATTACCCACCTCGCCGCCCGCAAAGCCCTCGATATCGACTCCATGGGTGAATCCGTCGCCGAAGCCCTCGTCCGACACGGCCACGCCACCTCACCCCTAGACCTCTTCTCCCTCACCGAGGAAACCCTCGCCAACCTCAACCTAGGCACCGAAGACTCCCCCCGCCGATTCGGCGAAAAGAACGCCGCCAAAGTCATCGCT
This sequence comes from Akkermansiaceae bacterium, assembly GCA_030725745.1. Lineage (GTDB taxonomy): Bacteria > Verrucomicrobiota > Verrucomicrobiia > Verrucomicrobiales > Akkermansiaceae > Luteolibacter. Next base: position 82,670 of record JANRFH010000047.1, on the reverse strand, counting down.
TCCCTAGAAGCCGCACGCACCAAGCCCCTCAACAAATGGCTCTTTGCCATGGGCATCCGTCACGCTGGAGAATCCGCCGCCAAGGAACTCTCCCGCCTCCACCAATACCTCACCGACATCCCCTCTTCCCCCATCCTCGCAGAGCTCGTCAAAGACACCCGCGCCACCGCGAAAAAACAAAACGAGTTCCTCACCCAATACGCCATCACCGGCGACGTCGGCCCCGCCGTCGCAGAATCCATCCTCACCTTCTTCCAATCCGAAGCCGGCCAACACATCCTCCAACGCTTCGCCGAACTCGACCTCAACCCCGAGTCCCAAAACTTCGCCCCCATCCCCGCCGAAGCCCCGCAGCTTCCCCTCACCGGAAAAACCTTCGTCATCACCGGCACCCTCACCGAATCCCGCGACCACTACAAAGCCCTCATCGAGCAGAACGGCGGCAAAGTCTCCGGCTCCGTCTCCAAAAAAACCGACTACCTCCTCGCCGGAGAAGCCGCAGGCTCAAAACTAGAAAAAGCCACCCAACTCGGCGTCCGAATCCTCGACGAACAGGCTCTCGCAAACCTATTGGAACGCGAACTTTAGTCCGCAGCCACGGAGCGCTGGCTTTAGCCGGCGTGTCACCCCCACACACATCCCGAAGCCCATGATTGAAAAGTATATCCACACCTGTATATACTCATAGACATGAAAACCAAAGTCTTCAAAAGCGGCAACTCCCTCGCCGTCAGGCTGCCAAAGGCAATGGAAATCGCCTGCGGGCCGGTATCCATCCACCGGGAGGGGAAAAAGATCATCATCGAGGAGGTTTCGGAAAACGGCTGGCCGGAAGGCTTCTTCGAGGACATCCGGATCACCCGTAAGGATTTCGGCAGGGAGCAACCCGCCTACACTGAGAAAAGCCTGTGAAGCGGATTCTCGACACGAATGTCTGCATCGACGTCCTGCGCGGACGCAAGAAAGTCGTCCAGAGGCTCGCCGCCTGCCGCCCTGAGGATTACTACATCTCCGTCATCACCGAGTTCGAACTATTCCAAGGCGCGGACAGGGCACCTGAAGACCGTCGCGAAGAGGAAAACTCCAAAGTCTCCCGCTTCATCTCATCCTTGCAGATCCTGCCTTTTGATTCCTCGTGTGCTCAAGCCGCCGCACACATCAATGCCAAGCTACTCAACCAAGGAACCCCAATCAGCATCACCGACGTCTTCATCGCCGCCACCGCTGCAATCCACCAGCACCCCCTCGTCACCAACAACACCAAAGACTTCCGCCGCATCGAAGCGCTAACGCTCGAAGACTGGTGATAGAACCGCTCACTTTGGTTGGCGAATTCACCTTCTCACTCGGCACTGATCACTGATCACTCGGCACTTTCTCCATCCTCTCCTTCACATTCTCCAGAATCCGCAACACCCCCTCATCCCCCGGATTCCGTTTTAGTGCTTCCTCCGCCGTATCCAGCGCCACCTGTACCAGTCCAATTTCATCCATTCGCTCCGCCGATTTCGCGAAATAGAGCGCCAAAGTCTCCTTGCCCCAGAGTTCGGGATCTGCGTCGCGAAGTCGCTTGAGTGTGAGTCCAGCTAGAAAGTCTTGGACACTATCTTCCTCAAGCCAAGCAAGCGAGACAGGAACAAGTGGATGCCAGGGAGCCTGATCCGCCGATGATCGTATCACTCCAGAAGAAATTGTATCGATGAGTCGTTCTCCAATGTAGTTTCGAAGGGGCTTCTTCGACCAAGGAGAAGACATCCGCTCTTCAGGTAGATCTGTCAGCCATATTGCCAATGGTTGAAGTGTTGGAGCAATTGGAGTTCGGAAGAAATCTTTTCCTGTCACGCTCAGCGATCGCATTTGAGGATTCAAAGAAAGCTTACCTACGTCATCAAACTCTACAACTGACATCGAGGACAGTAATTCACCATACTCAATACCCTCATTATAATTGATCTTCCACCAATTTGAATCGATCACACGCGCAGTGTTGTCATCGCTCCCTGCGGCGAACCAGCGACCATCAGAACTGAACGCCACAGATTTCACACTATCTCGAAACTCCAACGCGGATACTTGCTTGCCAGTTGCCGCTTCCATCACTCACGCGGTATTGTTCTCACTTCCAACAGCAAGCCAGCGCCCGTCCGGGCTAAACGCCACGGATGTCACAATTGCCCCGAAATCTAGCGAATATTCTTCCTTACCCGTTGCCGATTCCAACATGTGCGCGGCATTATCCCAACACCCTACGGCAAGCCAGCGACCGTCCGGACTAAACGCCACGGATGTCACAATTGTCCCAAAATCCAGTGAGTAGACATTTTTACCCGTCGCGGATTCAATTACACGCACGGTATTGTCACGACTCCCGGCGGCGAGCCAGTGACCGTCCGGACTAAACACCACGGATTCCACATCATCGCCGAACTCAACCGAGGATACTTGCGTTCCCGTCGCCACTTCCATTACACGCGCGATGTTATCACGACACCCGACGGCAAGCCACTGTCCGTCCGGGCTGAACACCTTAGAAATTACCCTTTCCTCGAACTTAAGGACAGATACGTCCTTGTCCGTCGCCACTTCTACAACACGCACTCTATTGTCAGGATGCCCCCTAGCAAGCCAGCGACCGTCCGGACTGAAAATTAGGGAATTCACCCCAACCCCTAACTCCAATGAAGATACTTCCATTCCCGTTGCCGTCTCCATTAGACGCGAAATTTCGCTATAACTCTCAGCGATCAGTAAGCTACCGTCCGGACTAAATACCACGGAAAATACACCTTTACCGAATTCCAGCGAGGAAAGCTGTTTGCCCGTCGCAGCTTCTATCAATCGAGCGGTATTATCATTACTCCCTGCGGCGAACCGGCGACCGTCTGGACTAAATGTAACGGAAGTCACCGCTTCTTGGAACTTTAGCGAGGAAATTTCTTTGCCGGTTGCCGCTTCTATCACACGCGCGGTATGGTCTCCACTTCCGGCAGCAAACCAGCGACCGTCCGGACTGAAAACCACGCAATTCACGCCTCCACCGAACTCCAAAGAAGAAACCTCCTTGCCTGTCGCCGTTTCGATCACGCGCACGATGCTGTCATCACTACCGACGGCGAGCCAGCGACCGTCTGGGCTAAACGCTACAGGAGTCACGAAGTCCCCAAACTTCAGGGAATAAATCTCATTGCCCGTCCCAGCCTCCTTTAAGGTAAGGCTCCCACCGTGTGAAATAGCTATGAGATTCCCGTTCGGGTTGAATGTGATGTTAGTCACCCAGTCATCAAAGCTAGCAATCCACCTCGTAACATGATTCGGGGAGGCTGGCCCAAAGAGATAATTTGCGGCCATAATTTGGGGACCTACGTTGTCTGGCTTTAGGCGAATTGAACGATCGAGGTAGGCAAGTCCTTCATTATATCTCCCTTCATTAAACGCCCGGGTGGCCGCTTCGTGGTCACCCATGCTCGCTTCGAGTAGAAGCTTATCCTGATTGGCGTTTGCTTCTTCGACCTTCCGAGTTTGGATTTCAGCTCGAGCCGTTTCCTTGTCCGCTTTGATCTTCTGACTAACAGCTGCAATGGAGAGTAAGGTGAGTGTCGTAATCAAAGCGATAGAAGCTCCCCCCAAAACCAACCGCTTCTTCCTCTGAGCCCGCTCATGCCTGCGATATAGCACATCAAAATCAAGCTGCGCGATCCCAGAGAGGACTTTCAAGAAACCCCGTTCCTTCCCATCCCCCTCTTTTCGCATATCCCCCGCAAGCGGTTCACACGGATAACGCAACGCCGGAGGAAAGCATTCCTCTTCGTCAGGCAAGTTCGAATTCGAAGTGGCATTGGGTTCCCCATCAAGGATCAGAGCCAATATCTTCTTCTCTCCACCGATGTCCTTAAAATCCTCGATCTCCTTGTTCACCCACTCAGATTTCGCCGAGTTCTTGGAACACAAAACGATCAGGTAACGTGATTGATTAAGCGCATTCATAATCGCCGGCCCCAGATCCGCAGAACCCGAAAGTTCATCCCTATCCCGGAAACAGGGTTTCAGGTCTTTCCCCAGAACCGCCCCATCAAAAAGCTCCGTCCCTTGGAATTCCTTCGGGATGGGATAATTCTCCAAACGGCTGTGCAGCCACTTCCCCCATTTTCTGTCTTTCGAGGAATAGGAGATGAACGCCCAGTATTTCTTTTCGTGGGATGGGGGAAGATCGGCGGACATGATGAAAGTGTAAGATATTACGAAATAATGGATATTTGCAGATGAAGGCGGAGGCAAGTCGGAAAGGCCGTTGGCTTTGGAGTGGCGAACGCTGGTTCGCCACTCGTTTCATTGCCTTAGGGATGGAGTGGCAGACCGGCGTCAGCCACTCCATCCTGCTCTTACCCCAAGACTCGTTTCACAATCTCGTCTTCGTAGAAAAGATATTCCCCCTGCCTGATCTTCGCTTTCACGGAATTTTTCCTGATATACCGAGCTACTCTCGAAAAGTGCTCCCAATCCCGGATCATTCGATCGAAGTAATCCTTCTGCCAGAACTGACCTTGCAGTCCTAGCACCCGGTTAATTCTCGTGGCCGTGTAATTCTTCCAAGTCGCCACTACTTTCTCCAGCTTCATCCCCTCTTTCATGGAAAGAAGGATATGCACGTGGTTCGGCATGATCACCCATGAGTGCATTTCGTATCTGATCCCATCAATTATTCGTTAGAAGAAAAAATCCGCCAAGGATTCCTCGAGGATCGCTCTGATATCTGGCTTTCTTAAAACACAGGAGCCGT
>JANRFH010000047.1:0-77793 GCA_030725745.1 Akkermansiaceae bacterium | reverse complement strand
AAGGATTCCTCGAGGATCGCTCTGATATCTGGCTTTCTTAAAACACAGGAGCCGTGACCACGATCCATGATGAGATCCATTTCGAGGGAAAACACCCGGTGGAACTCAGTTTCGATTTCCTCATTCCAAGGTTTCGGATGGCTCTCGATCCAGATTTCCTTGTCGGCTTTCCACTTCCGCATGAGCTCTTGTGGAATGGAATCGTTGAGACGATATGTGATGAAATAGGTGGCTGATTCCTGGTGAAAGTGTGGGAGGCGGTTTTTGGTTTTCCTCGTTTCTTGGAATTTGTCGAAGAACTTCACTATGCGGTAATGGAGTGGCGAACCAGCGTTCGCTACTCCAAACCCCGTGCTTTACAGTTTCCGCTGTAATGTGCAGGTTTTTTGAGCTGCCCACCCGCACCACCCCACATGTTCCGTCAGTCACGTCCCCCCGACCCTGACCAAGACCTCGTCACCCGCGCCAAAGAAGGCGATACGCGGGCCTTCGATGCCTTGATCTTGAAGTATGGCGACAAACTCTTCGGGCTGGTCTATTCCATGACCTCCCACAAGGAGGACACTCACGATCTGCTCCAGGAAATTTTCGCCAAGGCCTATCAATCTCTCCCGAAGTTTCAGGGAAAATCCACGTTCTATACTTGGATCTATCAGATTGCGACCAACCGCACTCTGAACTTCCTGAAGAAGCGCAAGAACCGCGCCGCCAGCAGCATCAACGAGATGGAAGAGGCGATCTATCAGGATCCCGCTCTGATAGATCACACCAACGATGCCAACCCCGAAAGGCAATCTAGCATCAATGAACTGCAAATAAAATTGAACGAAGCAATGATGAAGCTGTCTGAACCCCACAGAATGGTAGTCACGCTGTTCGATATCCAAGGCATGTCCCACGCGGAGATCGCCAAGATATTGGACACCTCCGTGGGCACCATTCGATCCAGACTCCACTATGCGCATCTTCAACTTCAATCCGCCCTCCAAGAAACTTGGGAAGAAAGATTTTAAAAAAAGCTTGTAAGACGCGTTGATATTTAGTAATTCTTAACCATCACCGCTATGAAGCCTTCGGTCGAACAAATCAGCTCCTTACTTTCCCAGCGCAATAATGTGCGCCCGGAAGAGGGTTACTGGCAGGATTTCCTCAGGGAATTCCACCACAACCAGCGTATGGAAGCTGTCGCTGAATCCCCTTCTGCAGCTTTCTTCGGTAAGATCCGCTCTTGGTTCTCCGAGGTTAGCCCTTCGAAATGGGCATACGGTGCAGGCCTAGCCTACGCTGTTGCTACTGTAGCTTTCATCTTCGTCCCACGCGGCGCAGAAGTTCAGTCGATGCCAACCGCACCTGTAAATCATCAGGTGGTTCCCGCGCCAGCTCTGGAGCAATTGGAGCAGTTGGATTTCGACCCTTCCACCGAAGGTGACGCAGGCGAGCAAGTGTTTTAATCCCTTTCCGGATTCACAACATGGTCTCCCTGAGCCGCCTGATGAGGCCGGTTAGAAATCGCTTATCGCGTTGTCGTTTGACGATTCCAGTCATGCTATTGACTTGCGGGGCTCTCGCAAACGGAAATCCAAGCCCCATCGCCATCGAGTATCTCCCTACCGCCACCAAAGCAGTTGCCGTCACCGCCCCGGATAGTCGTTTCGTCGTCTCGGTCTATACCGATTCCGCTCCCCTGAGCAAAGCGCACATGGCCGTAGGTGGGAAAAATATTTCCCTTAAATTTTCCGGACAAGACACCACCACACGGCTCTGCTTTTTTCAAAATCCCGGCGACAACAAAATTTCAACGGCATCTTGGGTAGAGAGTTTCAGGAAAGACTCACCAGAAAACCTGGAAGCTATCACAATAGATGGAGCGATCCTCTGCACCTTTGACAAATGGGTCACTCAGGTCGGAGATAAAGTCCTGCCGCTGGGACTGCTCTCCATCACATTCGCCGGCGAAGTGCCGCCTTCAGGCACGCCACTGATCGACGCCAATGGCAAGATTGTCGGCCTGATTCTGCAAAAAATTTCCGCAAGAAACGCCTACGCTATCCCTTCCCAGGCAGTGCGTAGGGTTCAGCACGATATTGAAGGTCATCGCAAACTCGTCCGCGGATGGCTCGGTATCTCACTGAGTACTGAATCAATCGCCCCCCGCATCACTCACGTATGGCCGGATTCTCCCGCCGATAAAGCAGGCCTAAGCGAAGGTGACATACTCGTTAGCGCATCCGGCTACCCTACCGCCCGCTACCCGGATGCCGTGAATGCCCTCTTCTACTCCATCCCCGGACAATCCACCCCTGTGCAGGTTTCACGCAAGAACCAGCGCATCTCCTGCGAGATCGTCCCCATTCCGCAGAAGCCAGGCGAGTGAAGCACACGGAAAACTCCAGTGCTATTTCTGTTCCTTCAGTTTCAGGGAAATGACCCGTGAAACTTCCTCCGCAAGATAGCGGTATCCTTCTTTGGTAAAATGGACGTCTCCATTGGCGATCTTGATCTCTGGTAATTTCCCCAGCGCATGGGCATACAGATCATCCGTGGAAACCTCGTGTCTCCCCATGATTTCCGCCGCGATCTCGTTGTATTTCACTTCGTCTCCGACATTCCTTCCGAGTTCGAATTCAGGCACCGGAGTTGTCGCACACCAGATCAAGCTTGCCCCTGTCTGCTTTAATTTCACTAGGATTGCTTCTAGGTTTTTCCCATAAGCTTCAGGGGTGGTCGTCAGTGTCCCAGCTTTCTTGTCCCGGTTCCCTTGGGTTTTTGATTCCGGGTTCCTGTAGCAGATGTCCCAGAGTCCCCAGTTAAAATGGATGACATCCCACTTCCGCTTTCCCAGCCACTTGTCGATGTTCTCCAGGCCGTAAGCGGTGTATTTCCCATTTTCAGGAATACGGAACACGTCGGCTTTTCCATGAAGCTGCTTTCTCACATCGACCGTGTAGCCAATCGAAATCGAGTCACCGATCAGCAAGACATTCGGCAAATCCGGATCATCCACGGGATTTGCGAAGGCCTTAGAGTATTCCTTCCCTTCATAAAGCTCCTCAGCGCTTCCCGTGGGCACCTCGCCAAGGCACGCAACCGCACAGGCAAAGAAGCTCAGGAATAGGAGAAACCTCTTCATTGAAAGTTGAAAGTTGAAAGTTAAGCCACCTGCCGATCCACGTCTTCGCGCAGATTCTCGATGATATACTCCTGCCTGCTCGGCGTATTTTTACCCATGTAGAAGGCCAGAAGTTCTTTCACTCCCTTGCCTTCCTCATACTCCACGGGATCGAGGCGCATGTCATCGCCGATCATGAACTTGAACTCATCCGGCGAAATCTCACCTAGTCCTTTGAAGCGCGTGATTTCCGCGTTTTTACCGAGTTTGTTGATCGCGTTCACCCTTTCCTCTTCCGAGTAGCAGTAGAACGTCTGCTTCTTGTTCCGCACTCGGAACAACGGCGTTTGTAGTATGTAGAGGTGCCCGTCGCGTATCATCTCCGGGAAAAACTGCAGGAAGAACGTCAGCAACAGCAGCCGGATGTGCATGCCGTCCACATCCGCATCCGTCGCGATCACCACCTTATTGTAGCGCAGCGATTCGATACCGTCCTCGATGTTCAGCGCCGCCTGAAGCAGGGCGAACTCCTCGTTTTCATAAACGATCTTGCGGGGCAGCGAGTAGGTATTCAGCGGCTTCCCACGCAAGGAAAATACCGCCTGCGTCTCCACATCCCGGCTCTTGGTGATCGATCCAGATGCCGAATCACCCTCCGTAATGAACAGGGTGCTCTCCTCGCGGCGTTTGTGTTTCGAATCAAACCTCACCCGGCAATCGCGCAGCTTCTTATTGTGCACCTTCGCCTGACGCGCACGCTCGCGCGCCATCTTCTGAATGCCCTTCATGTCCTTACGCTCGCGCTCCGCCAGCATGATGCGTTTCTGGATAGCCTCCGCCACCTGCGGATTCTTGTGCAGGTAGTTGTCTAGTGAGGATTTTAGGAAATTGCCGATGAAAGCGCGCAGCGACTCGCCCTCCGGCGCGATCGCAGAAGAACCGAGCTTCGTCTTCGTCTGAGATTCAAATACCGGCTCGATGATGCGCACGCAGATCGCCGCCTCGATGCCAGCTCGTATGTCGGAGGGGTCGTACTGTTTCTTGTAGAAACCACGTATCACCTGCACCAGCGCCTCACGGAATGCCGCAAGGTGCGTCCCGCCCTGAGAGGTATTTTGTCCGTTTACGAAGGTGTAATAATCCTCGCTGCTCTCCGCGCAATGCGTGAACGCAATCTCGATATCATCACCAATCAGATGGATCGGCGGATACAACGCCTCGCTCTCCATTTCCTCGCGTAGCAAATCCAAAAGACCGTCCTTCGAGCGGAACTTCTTCCCATTGAAGACCGTCGTCAGCGACGGATTCAGGTAGGAATAATACCGGCACATCTTCTCCACGATGGGATCGCGGAACTTCGTTTTCTTTGGGAAAATCTCACGGTCGATGTCAAAGGCCAGCCGTGTCCCGTTCAGCCCATCGTCCTTACGCGGCTTCTTCATGTCCACGGTGAGTTCGCCTTTGGAAAACTCGAGAGCCTTCGTCTCCCCTTCACGCCATGATTGGATCTCGAAGAAATCCGAGAGCGCATTCACCGCCTTGATACCCACCCCGTTCAGACCCACGGACTTCTTGAAAGCCTCGCTGTCATACTTCGCGCCCGTATTGATCTGCGCCGCGCAGTCGAAAAGTTTCCCCAGCGGAATCCCCCGCCCGAAGTCCCGAACCTCCACCCGACTCTCATCATCGATGTCGATACGAATCTCTTTCCCGTGCCCCATGATGTGCTCGTCGATCGAGTTATCCACCGCCTCTTTCAGCAGAATGTAGATACCGTCATCAGGAGAGGAACCGTCCCCCAGTTTCCCGATATACATCCCCGGCCGCAGCCTGATGTGCTCTCTCCAGTCCAGTGACTTGATGTCGTCTTCCGTGTATCCTGCTGCCATAATTGCTTCGCATTTCTAAAATACAGGAAAGATCGGCGCAAGCCCCTAGAATACGCATTTCCCCTTGGCTCCGCCCGCAGCCCTGCTACCAAGACCCCATGAGCAACACCGCCACCCAAATCTCCGAGGACATCAAGACCGCCATGCGCGCGAAGGACACCATCGCCCTCAACTCCCTACGCGCCCTCAAAAGCGCACTCACCAATGCCGCCATCGAAAAGGGCGGACTCGGCACCGAGCTAGACGAACCAGAAACCCTCGCCGTCATCCGCAAGCAGATCAAGCAGCGCCAAGACTCCATCGCACAGTTCGAAAAGGCCGACCGCCCAGAACTCGCCGCCACCGAGAAAGCCGAGATCGAAGTCCTCTCGAAATACCTCCCCGCCGCCCTCAGCGAAGAGCAGATCCTCGCCATCATTGAGCAAGCAGTTTCCGAAACCGGTGCCACCTCTAAGGCTGACATGGGCAAAGTCATGAAACTTGCTCAAGAACTCTCTGAAGGCCGCGCAGATGGCAAACTCCTCTCAGCAGCTGTGATGAAACGTCTTTCCTGAGAGTTTCGTAAAAAAGCGCCGCTTGCCTTCCTGCGCATCCGGCATCTTATTCGGGGATGCTTGCAAAGTGCGCACTCCTCTCCCTCGCCCTGTCGGTTTTTTCAACCGCCGAGTCCATCGACTACACCGATGCCGCTGAACACGTCGGGAAAACCCTCACCGTCACCGGCACAGTCAACCGCGTCAGCACCATCCCCTCAGGCATGACCTTCGTCACCTTCGGCGGAGGCGGCGACACCGAGTTCACCGTCGTCTTTCGCGCGAATGTCGCCGATGGCGCGAGCCTCAAGCCCTTCGAGGGAAAAGAAGCGGAAGCCACCGGCACCCTCGAGCTCTACAAGCAAAAGCCCCAGATCCTCGCCAAGGCCGCCACCGACCTCTGCCTCGCCGGTGGTGTGGAAATGCCTGATAAACCCGCAGGTGAAATGGATACGCCCGCCAGGGGAAACTCCAAGTTTGAGGTTATCTAAGTCGAACTCACCAAAGAAGAAACCGAAGCTGCAGGCACCGCGCCCAGCGGCAATGATGTCACCGCCATCAGACTCGCCATCAACACTCCCGCTGGCTTCGATCCCGAGAAGCCCCAGCGCGTCCTCATCGTTTTTCCCGACTACATCAGCGGCGACGATATCGAACGCCCGCTCAGCGGCTACAACGACAGCGCCGGAGCCGCCGGCTGGCTAAGCATCGCTCCCATCGGACCCGTCCTTGAGCGGAGCCTTTCCGCCGAGTGGAACACCACCATCGCCCTCGCCGCACTCAAGCACCTTGAAAAAGACTACCCCGACATCAAGACATGGCCTCTCTACCTCGCCGGAAACGGTGATGGAGCCGCCTTCGCCATGCTCGCTTCCGGTGGCCTTGTAAAACAGGAATACAACGTTGCAGGCTGCTTCCTCGGCTCCGCATGGAAGCCGCGCTTCGAGGACTCCATGGAGACATTCCGCCCCTCCACTCGCCTCATGCGCCGCATCCCAGTCTTCCTCTCCCACTGCAAGGAAGACACCGAGAAAAACGAGGAAAACGCCGAATCGCTCGAAGACTCCGGCTTCAAGGACGTCCACCTCGACGTCTACGAAGGCGACAAATACATGAACCCGGAAAGCCTCGCTAAGGCGTTGAAATGGTTCGAGGAGCAGGAAAAGGAATGAGCACTCACGGCCTTCCATTCGCCGTTGCTCATTCCTTAATTCGTGTTAAGTATCCAGCCAATGTTTGAGGTCAGACAAAAACCCGAGATGGTCGAGCGCGCACTGCTTGTGCGCTTCTATTTCGATTCGCACGAAGAAGACGAGTCCGCGTCCCTGCTCACCGAGCTTGGCGAACTCGTCTCCACCCTCGGCATCGAGGTGGTTGATTCCGTCCTCTCCCACCCCCGCGAGATGAAGAAGAAATTCCTCTGCGGCACCGGCAAGGCCGCCGAAATCGTCGAACTAGCAAAAGCCCACGAGTGCGACGTCATCGTTTTCGATAACAACCTCTTCCCCTCCCAGCAGCGTGAGTGGGAAAGACTCGCCGACCTCTGCGTCATCGACCGCGAGGAGGTCATCCTCGATATTTTCGCCAAACGCGCCCAAACACGCGAAGCCCGCCTCCAGGTCGAGCTCGCCCGCATGCAATACGCCCTCCCCCGCCTCGCACGCATGTGGGGACACCTTGACCGCGAGTCCGCAGGCTCCGGCGGATCAGGTGGCGGCGGTGCCTCACGCGGCATGGGTGAGAAACAAATCGAAGTCGACCGACGCCTCGCCCACCAAAACATCGACCGTTGCAAGCGAGAGTTGGAAGTGGTGCGCAAGCAGCGCAAAACCCAGCGCAAGGAACGTGAAAAAATGGACACGCCGCACGGGTCCATCGTCGGCTACACCAATGCCGGAAAATCCACCCTGCTCAACATTCTCTCCGGCTCCGATGTCATGGCAAAAGACATGCTCTTCGCCACCCTCGACACCACCACCCGTCGCATCGAGCTCCCCGATGGCCAGCCACTCCTCATCACTGACACCGTCGGCTTCGTGCGGAATCTTCCTCACCGTCTCGTCGAGGCTTTTAAAGCCACTCTCGAAGAATCCGTCCTCTCAGATTTCCTCATCCACGTCCTCGATGCGACTGCCCCCGAGATCCTGAAATTTCAGGAAACCACCCTCGGCGTGCTCGAAGAACTCGGCGCTGTCGACAAGCCCATCATCACCGTCCTCAACAAAATCGACCTCGTAGAAGACCCGGAAACCCTCGATTTCCTCGACCAGAATTTCCCCGGAGCCATCCGCGCCTCCTCCCTCACCGGCGAGGGTTTGGACGATCTCCTCCGCGCCTGCGCCTTCGTCCTCGCGGATCGCGTTTCCCGCCGCAGCTACCGCATCCCCCAGAAGCGCGGCGATCTCCTCAACCTCCTCCACAGCGATGCCAAGGTCCTCTCCACCGAGTATGAAATGAACGACATCCTCGTCTCGGCCGTAGTCCCCGCCGCCATCGCCGGCCGCCTTGAGTCTTTTCTCATCCCCGCCTGAATCCCAACCGCCCCGGATACGTCACATCTCATCATGCGCCTTTTCACGAATCTCCTACTCATCGCCTTCCTACTCACGGGAAATGCCTTCTCGCAATCCCCGGATACAGAAAGACCTGTCCTCAAGGCACAGCCCCTCGATTTCGAGACCGGCGAAGACGAACCCGCGATCCTCCCCGAGCCATACGAAGAGGATTTGGCCGAAAGCCCGGGCAGCAACATGCCCGTCCAGCCGCCGACCGTGGCTCCAGATCCTGTCGAGAAAACGGTAATCAAGTCACTCGGCCAGACCCAGGATGCCGATCCCGTCACCGTCCCCAGTATCGCCCAGATCCCCGAGGGCGACGACGCCGTCCGCCTCCAGATTTTCCTCGATGAGTCAAACTTCGGCCCCGGCGTCATCGATGGCAAGATCGGCCAATTCTCCAAGCTCGCCGTCCAGTCGTGGAACGAACTCCACGGCCACCCCCTCGATGACTGGATCGCCGTCAACACCGCCGCCCGCAAGGCCGTCCCCAATCCCTTCGCCACCGCCATCATCCCGGAAGTCGTTGAGAAATGGGTCGATCCCAACCTCTCCTACAAGAAAGCCGAGCAGGCAAAAGCCAAGCGCATGTCCTACCGCAGCAACGCCGAGTTCATGTCCGAGCGCTACCACACCGACGTCCCCTACCTCACCGAGCTGAACCCCGGCAAAAGCATCTGGAGCCTCAAGCCACGTGACACTATCATCGTCCCCAACGTCAAAGCCTTCCAGATCGAGAACCTAACTGGAGCAGCCTTCAAGGAAGACGAAGCCCTCAGCCAGCGCCACGCCGTCGTTGATACCAAGCTCAACCAAGTCCGCATCTACGAGGCAAACCCGCGCGCCCTAGTCGTCGCCGATCCCGATTCCGATACCCCTGCTCGAGTTGCAAACCAATCGCTCATCGCCGCCTTTCCCATTACCCCCGGCAAGCCCCAGTTCATTCGCTACGGAAAATGGGAAATGAAGAACGCCGTCGAACTCCCCGTCTGGCGCTACGATCAGCAGCTTCTCGATACCGGGAAGCGCTCCAACAACTCCCTAAACATCCCCGGCGGCCCCAACAACCCCGTCGGCGTCCTCTGGTGCGGCCTCTCGAAGCCCGGCATCGGCATGCACGGCACCTCCGACCCCGAAACCATCGGCCGCTCCCAATCCTCCGGCTGCATCCGCCTCGCCAACTGGGACATCGTCCGCATCCCCCAGCTCCTCAGGCCGGGCTGCAGCGTCGAAATCCGCTGAAATTTCAACTGCCAAAACTCAACCTTCAAGCATGAGACACGAACATCTCATCTGAAACGCCTTCCAACTAAACCACACAGCATCGGATCCAATCTTCATTGAAAGTTGAGATTTGAATTTTGAACTTTGAGGACTTTCACCAAATTCTCCCTCCGCTTCGCCGCCTACCTGCTGGTAGTCGCCTACCTGGTGGGCGATCTTTTCATCTTCGAGGGGCCGCTGAAAAAGCGCATCGCTGCAAAAGATCCGAACAGCCCAGAGGCCATCGCGGCGGCGAAGGCGAACGGTGTCGTCGCCCGCGTCTTCAATCACCACATCACCCGCAGCCAGCTCGATTACGCGATCCATGAGCGCCTTTGGCTGGAGGGGAAAACCCTTTCCGACCTCACACCCGGCGATACGAAACTCGTCACCTACGCCGCGCTCGGTGAACTCATCGACCACGAGCTCCTGCGCGTAAAAGTGAAGGTCAACACCAAGGAACTCCCCGTCTCCGAGGAGGAAATCAACGAACGCCTCACCCGTTTCGTCGGCAGGTTCGAGACCAAAGGCCACCTGGAGTCAGCCATGAAATCCATGGGCATCGCCGATGAGGACGCCCTCCGCCACCGCATCGCCGCCCGCATCCAGCAGGAGAAATACGTCACCATGCGCGTTGATCCGCTCGTCAACGTCAGCGAGGAGGAGATCGCGGCGTTTTACGAGGCCAACGCCGAAGCCCTCGCCCGCCCGGAGCGCATCCAAGCGCGCCACATTTTCCTCTCCACCCTCAACTCACCCTCCGAAGAGGTCGAAGCAAAGCTCAAGCCCGCCCTCGCCCTCCTTAAGGCCGGGGAAAAGGACTTCAAGACCCTCGCCGTAGAACTTTCCGAAGACAGCGCCTCCAAGTCCAAAGGCGGCGACCTCGGCTGGATGTCGAAAGCCCGTCTCCCCGCCGATTTCGCCGAGCCAGCCTTCGCCATGAAGCAGGGTGATCCGCAGCTCATCGAGACCAAGATCGGCTGGCACCTCCTCGAAATCACTGACCGCAAGCCCGCCGAGCCTCGCACACTCGATGAAACTCGCGAGGAAATCACCGCCGCCATCACTGCCACGAAGCGCCACCAAGCTGTTGTGGACTTTCGCAGCGCCCTGCGCAGATTTGAGGACGCTAAGATCGACATCTTCCACGATCAACTGGCACCCTAACCGCTAACTCATAACACCATGCAACGATACCTACTCCCGCTCCCGCTCCTCTTCGTCGCATGCTCTCCCCTCACCCACGAGCCGCGCAACCTCTCCGACCTCAAAGCGGAAGTCCGCGAATACGCCGAAAACGGCACTTACGAAAAGGATCTCGCCGCATCCGTTTCTAACTCTAAGGCCTACCTCACCGCACGCGCCGCAAAAGGCGGGGGAAACCTCACCGTCATCTTTGATATCGATGAGACCGTCCTTTCCAACCTCCCCCACATGAAAGAGGCCGACTGGGGCTACCAGCCGAAACACTGGGACAAATGGGTCGCCGAGGCAGACGCACCAGCCCTCCCACCCGTTCGCGATGTCTATCACCACGCCATTTCCCTCGGCATGAAAGTCGTCTTCCTCACCGGCCGCACCGAAGCCGACCGCACCGCCACCGCCCGGAACCTCCGTGAGCAGGGCATGGGCACCTACGAAAAGCTCATCCTACGCCCAAGGAAAGGCACCAGTCCATACCTTGATGCAGTCGTTTTCAAAACAAACGTCCGCAAAGAACTCACTGAACAAGGCTACACCATCATTGCCAGCTTCGGGGATCAGGAAAGCGACGTCAAAGGCGGCTATGTCGAAAAGGGCTTCAAGCTCCCCAACCCCTTCTACAAAATCAAGTAGCTGCTGCGTCCCGCAGCAGGCCGTGCCCGCCCCGTCTCGGTGCGAGCCACCCCTTCTTCCTTGAAGGTTGAATTTTGAAGGTTGAGGGTTAAGCCATGAACATCACAGTCCTCGACGGACACACCCTCAACCCCGGCGACAACCCATGGACCACCATCGAAGCTCTCGGCAACCTCACCGTCCACGACCGCACCACCCCTGACGAGATCGTTGCCCGCGCCAAGGACGCCGACATCATCCTCACCAACAAGTGCCCCCTCTCGGCAGCCACCCTCTCCCAGCTCCCGAAGCTCAAGTTCATCGCCGTCCTCGCCACCGGCTACAATATCGTCGATACCGCATACTGCGCGGAGAAAAGCATCCCCGTCTCGAACGTCCCGATCTACAGCACCGACGCCGTCGCGGAATTCGTCTTCGCCCTTGTGCTGGATTTCTACAAACGCCCCGCCCTCCACAGCACCCTCTCCCACGAAGGCGCATGGGAAACCTCCAAGGACTTCTGTTTCTGGGAAAACCCTCATTTCAACGAACTCGCCGGCAAAACCCTCGGCATCATCGGCTTCGGTCGCATCGGCCAGCGCCTGGGGGAACTCGCCGCAGCCTTCAAGATGAACATCCTCGCCCACTCGCGCTCCCGCTCCGCCGTGACCGCCTACCCCTTCACCTGGGCATCCACCGATGAAATCTTGGAACAATCCGACATCGTCTCCCTCCACTGCCCGCTCACCCCTGAGACCCTCGGTATGATTTCTGCCGCCTCTCTCGCGAAAATGAAGCCCACCGCTTTCCTCGTGAACACCGCCCGCGGCCCCCTCATCGACGAACAAGCCCTCGCCGATGCGCTCAACTCCGGCCAAATCGCCGGTGCCGCCTGCGATGTCGTCTCCGCCGAGCCCATCCTCCCCACCAACCCCCTCCTGCGCGCGAAGAACCTCACGCTCACCCCTCACATCGCCTGGGCCGCCTACGAAGCCCGCCAGCGCCTGATGGCCATCACCGCCGAAAACATCGCCGCCTTCCAATCCGGCAAACCCATCAATCTTGTCGCCCCATGAAATTCACCGCCCTCATCTTCCTTTTCCTCACCCACCTTTCCACGGCGGAAATCCTACGCCTCAGCAAAGTCGTCGAAAAACCCGGCGAAGGTATCACCGAAATGGAACTCACTCAGGGAGAGGAAACCCAAGCCATCCTCGTGGAGGATAAAGCCATTCTCACCGAAACGGACATCGCCGTCGCCATGCCATCGCTTCAGCAAGAAGACGCCGTGGACATCACCCTCACCCCCGAAGGCACAGAAAAAATGATCGCCGCCACCACACCGATGCGTCCCGCGATCGACCGCATCGCCATCATCCTGAACGGCAGAATAAAAAGCGCGCCCGTCGTCCAATCGGTCCCGCTAGGAAAACGGTTCGTTATTAGTGGCCTCGATGAAAAAAACGAACCGAAACGCCTCGCCGGGCTTCTCACAGGAAAATCCGATGAAGAAATCGACAAGGAAATCACCAATCAAGAGGAGCGGCTGAAGAGCCTCCCTCCCCGCCCAGAGCCAGTCTTTTACACCGAGGAGGAATACCAAGAACTCTCGAAACAAAGAGAACACATTGGCCTGTACTACATGGATCGGCTCTACGCAGAGGAGCAACTCGACCAACTCCTCTCCCCCGGAATGACGCGCAAGGAAGTCGTAGCCATCTTCGGCAAACCCAACAGCGTTTCTCAAATGAATGACGGCAAGCAGACGCTAACCTTCGAGACCGCCCCTGAGAAGCTACCGCTCGAAAAAGAAATGCGCATGCTCAGCTTCACCGCCCATTTCAAAGCGAATCGACTCACGCGCTGGGGATCATACAAGTCGGGCGAAAGAACACGCGAACCCAAGCCAATTCCTTCAAAACCCGGCAATCTCATTATCAAAACACCCCGCGCAGACATGTCTTCGCCAGACTTCGATTTCATTTCATTTTTCGAAAATCACGAAATCTCCCTGAAACCCGGCGAAACAGAGCCCACGAAAGGAGAAATTCTTAGTTTGGTCGGATGGATCTGGAGTATTTCTCAAGGAGAAAACCCGCAATCCATTGATAATCAGTGCGATGCGATGAAAATCCTAATGCAGCACATCCCGGAATTGCAGGTGCTTTCCGAAGAATCGAAAGATGGACGCATCCCGCTCACAGAAGTTGAAGAGGCTTTAAAGCCTTATGTTTTAGGCGATAAAACACTCAATTGATTGTATTTCCAAGGGCTTCCTAGATAGAAAATTTAAGTGATTTTTTTACTTGTCACTGATCACACCCGCTCATAGAGGAAGCCGTCCCAGGAAACAAAAAATATGAAGAAACACACAAGGAAACACAGATTCGCCATCATGGCGTTCGCGAGCTTTGCACTTCTTACAAGTTGCGCATCTTTCGGCAACGCCAACCAAGCCAAGACTGAAAAGAGCCCATACGTGGTAAAATCCGTTCAAGAAGGCAAAGCCTCTTGGTATTCCGTGAAAACAAACTTCGGCACTGCAACAGCCAGCGGAGAGCGATTCTCCAACGATGCGGCTACTGCTGCTCACAAGACCCTGCCCATGGGCACCATGGTGCGCGTCATCAATCTCAAGAATAATAAATCAGAGATCGTAAGGATCAACGACCGTGGCCCCTACAAGCCGGGACGCATCATCGATGTCAGCATCGGCACTGCAGAAAAACTCGGCTTCGTCACCTGCGGCGTGGTTCCAATCAAAGTCGAGGTTCTTCACAAGCCCGAGACAGACGAGGAAAAGTCCGAAGGATAAGACCTTCTCATCAGATCCTGCTTCAAATATTCGAGTTCGAATAATTGAGAATCTTATCCTAATCACCTAGGGAGCCTTCTGGTTCCCTAGGTTTTAAAAAAGGAAGTACCCCGGCTTGGATTCGAACCAAGGACCAATTGATTAAGAGTCAACTGCTCTACCAACTGAGCTACCGAGGCGTTGGGTGGAGAAACCTAGCTCCCGACCTCTTGGTAATGCAAACCAATTCCACCGCGATCGCACCGTTGATTTATATCGATGCCCGCTGTGGAATTTCGTGATTCCGATAGGCCTCGATCAACTGCTCTAGGTGGGAGATGGCGAATCCGAGATCTCTTCCCCGGCGACTGTCCACCACCTGCTTCGGCACATCCCAATCCCTCACAACCGTGATTGTCGGGATGATGTCCGCTCCTTTCAGCACTGCGGCTTCTACGGATTCGAAATGATGATGACGGGCGATAAACGTGCGGTGCGGCTCCATAACCAGAGTGTAGCCATGGTCACCATAGGCCTCGGAAAATGCGCCATCAATGGTAATGGCTTTCCCGCTACGTTTGATCGGCGATTCTCCTTTCTCAACCTTCACTGGCACGTGTCCATTGACGATAATGCCGTCGTCCGGGTTGCTGCCAAATTCCTCCAGAAGCTTCCGACAGAACCAATCTTCGTGCAGCAGGTCAAAATACGGGTTCTTTGGCTCGTCGTGAGGTGTCTTATCGGCGATCAACGCACGCTCAAGTGTCGCCATCTTGTCTTTTCCGAAGAGCGGTGATTGCGGCCCGCTCCAGAGATACCAGAGCATATCGAGGTCGTTGCGAGTCGGCTTTTCATCGACCATGCGGAAGACGGCACGGTCGATCGCCTCGAAGAGTGGCCTACCTGCTAGAGCCCTGCCTTCGATCACCATCGGTAGGAGTTCGCCTTTGCTGTCCACGGGGACGCAGGCATGAAAGATGAGCTGCTCCTCGCGTGAGATGACCATGGAGCCGTATTTCACCATCCATTTCATGTGATCCCACAGCTTCTGGCTCGCGTGGAATGAAGCTTTCAAGCGGCTCAGGCATGTCCTCTCCTCAGCAGAGAGTTCATATGGATCAGCCGGGTCGACTGTTGGGAAACTTTTATCCTTAAGATCGTAAGTGACACCTTCGATGGTAATCGTGCCCGCTTTGAGATCCATGCGGTGCATCAGCATGCGGTCGGGGATCCCCCACTCCGGGTGTCGTGCGATCAACTGGCCTTCGAGCTTGAACTGCATTACGGCCACAGCCTTCTGCATACGAGCTACCGCAATCGTCTCACGGGTGCCATCACCCTTCGGCATAAAACACTCGGCAGGGTCATCACCATAAACCTCCCGTGCGAGGTATTCGAGCGGAGAGAGGGGTATGCCGTAGCCTTCTTCAAGCTGAAAGAACCGCCGGTAACGCAGGGAAATACGCAACACTGTGCAAATGAGCGTCTCACTTCCTAGGCATGCGCCGAGCCATAACACATCATGGTTTCCCCAGACGAAGGAGACGTTCGGCTGCTGCATGAGATAGTCCACCACCTTGTCACCACGCGGGCCGCGATCCCAGCAATCGCCAGCGATAATCAGTTCATCAATAGCGAGGTTCCGAATCAGGCGGCAGGTGAGGTGGATGAAATGAAGCACACGCCCGCGATTCACCAAGGCTTTGACGATG
This sequence comes from Akkermansiaceae bacterium, assembly GCA_030725745.1. Taxonomy (GTDB): domain Bacteria; phylum Verrucomicrobiota; class Verrucomicrobiia; order Verrucomicrobiales; family Akkermansiaceae; genus Luteolibacter. The sequence goes on along the minus strand of JANRFH010000047.1, from coordinate 62,123 downwards.
GCACCGACGTAGGCGCTTTCCCTTTCTGTCGATGGCTCGTGGAGAATTTCTGTAAATAGCTCGGAGTATTCCGCCGGGAAGAGCCTTACTGCATGCTTGAGGCTGTGCCTCGCCGCCAGTACACGCACCACTTCAAAAAGACTGTGCAACGTGCGGAAGGCATACGTCTCCTGATCCTCTCGCTCACGTAGCGTTTTTTCTAACTCCCCTACGACCTCCGCAGGATAAAATATCAGCGTCAGAAAATCTTCGAACTCCTTTGCGGGGAGTTTCTCTTTCAGCAGCTTCTCCACCAAAGGACGCAAGGTTCCGGAGGCATTGTTGATGACGTGACGGAGCTTCTTGTCCTCGCCGTGGATGTCGCTGATGACATGGATCGTCCCTTTCGGCAGGGTCAGTTCTGCGGAGAAACGCGCGATCTCGGCGATGGCACTATCGATGTTCGGCACTCGCTTGGCGATCGAGCGCAGTGCTTCTATTTCATACGCGCGTACGTTTGAATCTTCCGATGATGCGATCACGAAAAATCTTTACACAGCCAGAGGATTTTTTACCAACCCTTTCGATTTAAATACCCGTGCTGGCTGACTTTGCCATGGAGTCACGCATTTCCGTGACGAGCAGTGCGTCCTCCGATCTTCCCAATCTGGTGAATGAATCAACGAGATTGTTCAAGATGCGGATAAGTATCATCCCCAGATCTGAGGATCGAGCTAGGCTCTGCCTCTGCTCAGGGCTGAGCTCGTTCGAGGAATCAGTGAGAACCGCCTGTGAATGAGCGCGACCCTTGTCGAAGCAATCGACCACCACTGGGTAGCCATCCTCATGAATCCTGCATAGGAAGTGCCCGGGGAAACAGATTCCTTCGATTTCCATATCCAGCCGTTTCCCGACCAGCATGAAGATCACCCCGAGGCCGATGGGATTCGATAGACTTTCGGAAATACACCACGACAAATCAGAATTACGAGGATCATAGTAATTTTCGCCATTCCCCTTCAGTCGCTTGCCTTCGAAAAGGAAGATTCGCAGATCATCCTCGGTCAGCACGCCGTCTTCTCTTGCTTCATCGGCCAGTAGATCGAGAGCATCGGAAAGGGGCTGTCGCAGAGATACGCCGTCGTGGAGAAAGTCAGAGAGGAGCCGCAGATGACTTTCGAAAAGCTCCCAATCATCTTCTAAGGCTGCGGAGCCGAACCTAGGAGTGAGCCAATCCTCGCGAAGCGTATGCCTGCGAGAAGGCTGGAGCATGTCCGCCAAGAGCCTGCGCTCCGGTTCATCGAGATCCTGCGCCATGCCGGGCAGTATTTCACTGATATCTCCTCCCACCACCGCTAGCCGTTCAGAGACGACAGACCTCACCTCGGGAGTTTCGTCGTCGAGAAGTCGCAGAAGAGCGGCGATTTCCTTGGTATCAGGAGGGCTTAAATTCACTGCACAAGCAAAGGCTTGTAAGGCGCGGAAATCAAGCGGTTGGATCAAATGATCCGGGAAAAAAGGATGGTGCGCGATACTGGGTTCGAACCAGTGACCCCCTCCGTGTCAGGGAGGTGCTCTACCACTGAGCTAACCGCGCCATGGTGGACTTTCGTCCGGGCGGCGAAACTAGTGCCTAACCTGCGAATTACGCAACCCCTTTTTCACTGATTATGGGCAAAATTTCATGACTCCATCCCGGCTATTGCGTCTTGAGTTGCGGGCGGTAGACATCCACTCTGCCTGCAACTCATGAGATTCCTTTCCCTATCAATCCTCTGCCTCATACTTTCCGCTAGGATTTCCGCCGAAGTGCCGGAAGTTTTCAAAGGTCTATTTGAAGAAGGCAAAGCAGTGCGTGCAAGCATCGGCTTTGTGGTACCTCCTCCCGAAATTGAAAAATTCATCGGAAAAGTAGAGGCCGCAGCAAAGAAAGATCCGAAGTGGTTCCGAGAGTATACCGAAGCTGCTGAACCCGGCACGCCACTACCCTACCACGAAAAACTTGGTCTCACCCAAGAGGAATACGACGATTACCTCGCTATGTGGGCAAAACGTGATTTCAAGTCTTCTGCTGAGGTTGTCCTTATGCTGCGCAAGAGTTTCGGTGAAACCTGGACATTGACTGCGACTGGTGATGCCTCAGTCATTTCCACCCTTCGCTATGATCCTGCGGACGACACTTTCCGCTCGCCCAACGGTGCCCTCAAGCGCCTCGAAGACATTAGTGCCGACCCATTGAGCATTCTCGGTGACTGGTCTGGAAAAGAATGGCGTTTCGAAGAAGAGACGGGACTTGGCAAAACCAAGGAGAACATCGCTCTCGGAAAATACGATGACAAGCCCTTCGGTCTCATTGTTTATCGTGTGCAGGAGCTGAGCACCGAGGGAAGCCGCCTCATGGATAAGAGCCTCTGCCTGCGATTTGCCCTCGGCAAAGCAGGACAAGTTCAGGATCCCTCAGCACCCTGAACGGTTCAGTAATGAAGGGTGGGAGTTGGCGCAAAAAGCTGGTCATCCGGCTGTTGTTGGCTGCCTTCTTGCTGCCTAGCATCGGCTTCGGGCTCAGTAACCTTTTCCTGCTCAGCCCCAAAGGCCGGACATATATATCCTCACGTATTACCGCCAGAATCCAGCTGGACACCAGCGTGCAGGGCACCACTTGGTCACCGTGGAATGGCATCACGGTTTACGGAGTCAGGGTTGAGCAGCCTAGAGAGCTACGGGGTGAAATTTCAAAGCCACTCATTTCCATCCAATCTGTCCATCTAGATCCCGTTTGGAAACAGGTATTGCGGAAACGTCTCGATTTGAAAGGCATCGATCTGGTCAAACCGAATATCACCCTTCCCATCGAGCTGCTATCGATGATCCCTACTAGCCAGCCGGACACAGAGCTTGCGATGGATACACCGCCCGATCTGGCGATGAACCAGCCCTCTCCCCAACAGACCACGCCCTCAACGACTCCCCCAGCAGTTGTCCCCGCACCCACCGAGCCACAGCCAACTCCTCCGCAGCCACCAACAATAGAAACTCCCGCTCCGCCGGAGATCACCGCTCCCACAAGATTTATCCGCCTCACTGATGCACGGTTACGGATTGTCACGACGATGAGCAAAAGCCCACTGTATGAAGTCCTCGGCCTCACCGGCAGTATCCCTTTTGCAGGCAAGAAAACGCAGACATCGTTGGTGACCGGAGCAATCAGCACCTTGGGAAACAAGATCGCCGAGGATATGAAAATACCTCTCGATTGGAATGCACCGGCTCTCACATCAAACCCTAACAACGGCAAGGTGTTTGGGATCGATACCACCACAGGCATTCAGCTCGCACTGACACAAGGACTACCACTTCGAATCATCGCCTCAATCCCGGAGCAGAAGGACAAAGAAGTAAGCATCGGCCAATCCACTGGCATGAAACTCGGAGCAGTAGCAGGACAGGGCATTTTCCAAGGCTTCCTCGCCTACCCAGCCAGTTGGCAAGGCCAGGCATTAGTTCGCTCCATGAGCATCGATGGAAAACACCTTGGAAACGAAACTCATTTCGATTCCGGCCACGCCCTCTTCGTTTTCCGAAACGGAGCACTCAGTTGTGTCGATGCTCGGCTCAACGGTGAGGATATAAGTATCCTCAGCAACGCCACACTCCTCAGCGACGGACGCGGCGCTGCGGTCATGCGCATCGTCGCAGCACCTGAAACTTTGGGAGCGATTTCATCCTTCACCGACCCCACGGGTTCGCCTCCGTATTTCACCCCATTGCATACACCGCAGCGTGCCGCCCTCGATCTACAGATTTTCGGCAGGCTCGGGGAGTTCCACTACAAGCCGAATCCGAAAGCGCCTCCAATACTGGTACGCTGAAATATTTAATCGGGATCGATTTCCATACGAGGCGGTCTGCGTAGCCGGACTGATTCGTCGAAATCACCGAGATCCAGGCTATCGAGAACATTCGTCCCTGTGCGCACAAATCCCGCCTCGTCACTAGTGGCGGCATAGCTCGGCAGCTGCGTGTGATACGGATCATCACCAATCAGAACTGGGCTGGTCGGCAAGACTGGCAAGGTATCGAGCGCAGGTAGATTGTTGATAGCATCTCTAGGATCGATTCCTCCCCCGGTGCCTGAGTGCAAGCTACAAAAGGCGAGATTTTCCGAACCTTCCTTGAAATACTCAGTGAAAGCGGTGCTCACCGACCTCACTGTTCCGGTCTTCACATCCTCCTGAAGATCTTGGCAAAACTGCGTCGCCCGCTGGCCAGAGACCGAGCAGACATCAAGCTTCACCATGGATTCGGGACGTGTGATGGGATCGCCTCCGAAGACAGGTGCGGCAGCGTTCATTGCAGCTGCCCAGACCGGCATAACAATGTCCCGGCTGAATGCCCCCAGATAGATCGGTTGGTTATTTCCCTGGAGATATCCCGCCCAGACACCGCAGGTCACCTGACCGTTGTAGCCGAGGAACCAGGTATCTGCAAAGTCATGGGTCGTGCCCCCCTTCGCCCCTCCGGCAAACGGTTTTTCTACCAGAAGTTTATCAAGCCCGCGAGCGCTGCCCTCGGACATCCCATCGTGCATCATGCTGTGAATCTGCCATGCAACTGCCTCGTCGAGCAGCCGCCCGCTGGGGTTCGGCGTTGATTTCCGGCGATAGACGACCATGCCTGATTGGTTGTGTATCCTATCGATGTAGTGAAAATCCTGCGGCCCCTTTCTCCCTCCAAGCGGGAAGGTCGAGATGGCAGTGACTGCCTCTTTCAGCGAAGCTGGCTCCCAACCGACACTCACCCTCGGCAGTGGCTTGGAGTCCTCCATGCCGAAACCGAAGGCTACCCCCGCATTGATGATCTTCTGCACGCCCACTTCTGTGCCGAGGCGCACAGTGGCGGCGATTTTCGAGTGTTCGAAAGCACGACGCAGCGTGATCTGGCCGTCATAAGTGGGTGAAGACTCCTCCATTCCCCACTCACCAAGGATACCCTCACGGCCTCCCACCATCACCGCGCGGTTGTCCATTTCCTCATCCTGCACCGTGGAGGCAGGAGTGTGTTTACCCGAAAGTGCAGCGGAGTATAAGAAAGGATAAAATGCTGTCCCTAGCGAACGCTTACCACTTTCAATGAAGTCATAAGGCACTTCCGCGTAATCCCTGCCACCAACATGTGCCAGAACCTCACCCGTGGAGTGATCCATCATGAAAACCGCTCCTTGAAGATACTCAGGCACCTTACCGCCCTCTTCTTTTTCGTATTCCGAGTATTTCTGGTGAGTGTAGCCAGGATTCTTCTCAGCTTCTTCAAGAGCCACCATCAGGGACTTCTCCGCCGCCTCCTGTATCCTTGCGGAAATGGTCGTGTGAATGGTGTATCCCCCGGCAGCAAGAGCATCCTGTCCGAGTGATTCCGCGACTTCATCGGCAACACGCTCGTAGAGGTGGGAAGTGCCACGCTGGAGCGGCTTCGGATTTAATTTCACCGCCTCGGCCTGTGCCTGGGCGCATTCCGAACTGGAAATCATCCTCTCATCGACCATACGGGTGAGAACCATATTCCTAGCCTTGCGACTGGCCTTGATGTCGTTTAGCGGAGAGTTATTCGTCGGGTTCTTAATAAGCCCCACGATAGTAGCGCACTCAACGAGAGTCAGATCCGCCGGCTCCTTGCCAAAATATCCGAGCGATGCGGAGCGTATACCATAGAAGCCGCTACCAAAATAGATGCGGTTCAGATAGAACTCGAGGATCTGCTCCTTCGAATAGCGTTTCTCGATCCTCCGCGCGAGGAAGGCTTCGACCATTTTCCGCTGCACTCCGGACTCCCCTTTCGCCACTGCGTCCTGCTTCAGCGGAAAAGCGTTCCTCGCAAGCTGCTGAGTGATCGTGCTCGCACCTTGTGTCGTGCTGCCAGCCTCGTAGTTCAGCTTCAGCGCTCGGATGATGCCGATATAGTCGATGCCATCGTGACTTTTAAAACGAGAATCTTCACCTGCCATCAGCGCATTGATGAAAAGATCCGGCACATCCGAGACGGACATGATGCTCCGATTCTGGACAAAGATACGCCCAATCTCATTTCCGCTCCTATCGAGGATGATACTGGGTATCTCGAGCGTGTTAATTTCCTCCAGATCGTATTGCGTCGCCCGCTCACGGTATTCACGGGTGTATTGCTCCGCGTAAACAAAGGCCACGCATCCTGCAACCAACATGAACAGGAACAGCACAAACCAGAAGGTTTTGCGCTTGTAGAATCGGCGCTTGCCGTCCTTCTTGAGGTTCTTTTTCTTATTTTCCGCCATGCCCGAAAACTTTCAGAAACCGCCACATGGCGAGTCTCCGTGTTCCGAGAATTACCCGAATCCACCCGACCCGGCAACCTCTTCCCTTAGCTTGCGCGAAAAAATCCTCTCAGAGATCGGACAACATGGTGATCTGACGTTTCCCGAGTATCTAGAAATGGCGCTCTACGATCCCGAACTGGGATATTACGCGAGGAGCGACTCACAGGTCGGCCGGGGAGGTGATTTCTACACAAGTGTGAGCGTGGGGGCGCTTTTCGGGCAGCTTCTTGCACAGCGCTTCGCGAAATGGTGGGAGGAAAACGGCTCACCGCAGACCTGGCGCATCGTCGAAATCGGTGCCCACGACGGCAAACTTGCTGCCGATGTCCTCGGCTACCTCCACGCGTATTTCCCAAAAGCATGGCAAGCCCTCGAATACGCCATCCCCGAGCCGCTGCCGCGCCTGAGGCAAGCCCAGCACGAAAGACTCTCAAAACTGGCGAAAAAACTGAACATCGCCTCGACGATGGCATCCATTTCAGCCCACCCCCTACCCGGAATCGCCTTCGGGAACGAGATACTAGATGCCTTGCCCTTCCACCTAGTAGAGTTCTACGCAGGCGAATGGCAGGAGATCTATGTTACAACAAATCTCACCTTCACACCTAAGCCAATTGATCATGCCAGCCAATTGGCGGCTGCACTGGAGAAAATCGGCACGGACTTCCCCCAAGGCTACCGCACCGAGATCAGAACAAATTTTCCGAGCTTCCTGCGTAATGTTTCCACGTGCCTCACGGATGGCCTGCTGCTATTTATCGACTACGGCTTTGCCGCGCCGGAATATTACGAGCGCAGCCGCGCAGCCGGAACTCTGCGCACTTTTTCTAAACACAAAGCGGACGAAGATCCTTTAGTAAGGCCGGGTGAAATTGACATCACAGCCCACGTCGATTTTACCGATCTCGCCGCTGCCGCAAAAACCATCGGCTACGCACCCACGGCATTTTCAAGCCAAGGAAGCTACCTCACCCATCTGGCCGCGCCATTGATGCTAGCTGGTGAACTCGATGATCCAAAAGCCATCGCACAATTCCAGTCGCTCACACATCCGGGCAAGCTCGGGAGCAGTTTTCATGTCATTGAGCTCTCGCCCGGCGGAGAAATCTCTTCAACCGTCGCTCACCGACTGGCAATCACTCAATGAAGCGGATCTTACCAGGAACAGGAAGTTTCCCGGCAGCCATCGCCTCATGCTGCTCGTCGGTGCAAGCGGAGTCGATAGGAGCATCGGGCTTTACCTCGTTCTCGACGACCACGCCGTTTTCCAACATCCACTTTTCGACCTCTTCGCCACTGATGTCTGGCAGCATCGTGCCGTTGATCTCAACGCATGGCGAAAGCGGCTGACCGCTGCGCTGCTCCATCTCCCAGCGGAAGGCTGGATTCTTGATGATGTCCTTTTCCTCAAACGGCAGGTCATACTTCCGCATGATGGCGCGGACTCCTTCGCTCCATCCGCAGAAAGTTTTAAGGTAGGCGGTGATCTGTGGCTGTGTGGCACTCATGTCGCGCACACATAATCCATGGTCGGCACGATTGCAACCTCACTTGCGCTCACGAGAAACATACCAAAGCAACAGACCTCCCACGATCAGCCCACCGAAAAAGATCAGCCAAAACAGCTCTTTGATGAAATTTGGAAGATTCACGTTCATTCCAAAAAGGCTGCCCAACGCCACCAGAGGGAGGAAAAATCCAGTTACTAGATTTAGCTTAAAAAGAATATTCCCCAGCCGCTCTGAGGACTTCGCATGCTCCTCCGCAGACTCAGCCTGCCAATAATTCAAAGTCTCCCTAGAATCGATATAAAGCAGTTCTGAAGCCCGCTCTAACTCCTTAGCTTTGTCACGAAATGAGCGGATATCACGCTCATCTGGCTCCTGTATTAACGCCTGCTCCAAGGCCTGCACAAAGTTCCTCGTGCTACGCGCTAACGGCCCAGCCTGCCTCAGAATCTTAAATACATCCGCAGCGGATTCCGTTTTCTCAAGAATCTCCTCATTGGCATCAATGGCGGCCTCATACCTATCCAGTAAAGCCCCCACCTCATCCAGACCCGGCCCGCCCGGCTGCACCCAGCGGCCGTCGTGCCTTTTCCAGAAAAACAGCGCATCCCGCTCCGGCACACCCGCCTGCGGAACCTCATGCAGCACGAGCAGCAACTCGCCATGCCCCACCACGCAACGCTGATGCCCCGGCCTGCTGCTCAACTGCTCCAAAAGCTCGCGCTCAAGCTCATAGTGAGCCGGCAATATCAGTTTCTCTTCGGTCATCGGCGTATTTCTAGCCAATCGACCGCAACACCGCAATCCCTGCATGCCCGCATGTTCCGTCTTGATTAAACGGGAAAAGAACGCATGATTACTACGCATTTATGAAATATCTTTCCGTCTTTACCATTTCAATATTCCTCGCCTCATGCTTCGGCCCCTCTGGCTCGAATTACATGGCCGGCATCGGTGGATCTGGAAGGCAGCAGACTTCAGGCAATACGCAACACCCAGATCCTGCTATCCCGGATGATGTTTCCTACTGGGACGGCGATGGAGTCTCTGGATCTCCTCTCATCCGCATCAACCGCAAGGAACAAAAAGCTTATTTCTACAAGGATAGTACTCTCGTCGGTGTTTCCCGCATCTCATCGGGGAAAGAGGACACCGGCACACCAGCTGGCCGCTACAAAATCACTCAGAAGAGCAAAGATCACAAATCCTCCCTCTACGGCGTGATCAAAAACAAAGCCACCGGCCAAACGGTCAACGACAACGCAGACTTCCGCGTGGACAAGCCCGGCCCCGGAGAAGTCCAATACCACGCCCCAATGCCGAACTTCATGCGATTCAACGGCGGCATCGGTATGCACACCGGCTTCCTTCCCGGCTACGCAGCATCCCACGGCTGCGTCCGCATGCCTCACCACATGTCTGAGAAATTTTTCGAGAACGTATCTGTCGGCACTCCAGTAATCGTAGAATAATCTCAACTCTAGCCATCACGGATTGACGTAGCACCAGCAAGGTGAATGGTAGCCCGCAGATGTCTGAGCCGCAGAACGATACCGACGAATCCGTGGCTGAGGCGCTTGATGCGCTGGACGAAGCCATCGAAGCGAAACAGGGCGATCGCGCTCTAGAAATCCTCAAAACCCTCGACTGGGAGGATCAACGCCGTGCCATTTCAAGGCTAACACGCGGTGAAGCGGAAACCCTGCTCGACATCCTCGGCATCGAGCAATCTGCGAAGCTCCTGTCCCACCTCACCGAGGCGCAGGCCGTGGAGATCATCGAGAGCCTCCCGCCGAATGTGGCTGCGGCGATCCTCGATGAAATGCCAGCCGAGGAGTCCTCGAACATCCTGCGCGAACTCCACGATGATGACGCCAAGGAAATCATCGCCGGCATTGGGCAAAAAGAAGACCGCGATGAACTGCGGAAACGCCTCGAATATGAAGACGGCTGCGCGGGCTCCCTCATGCGCGGCTATCCGGTCACCTTCCGCGAAAACTCAACGGTCGGCGAAGTCCTCCAGGATCTCGGCGAGCACGCCGAAGACTACTCGGATCGAGACGTGCAATACCTCTACGTCATCGATGAAAAGGAAGTCGTAGTAGGCGTCCTCCGCCTGCGCGATCTCGTCCTCTCCCTCCGCCACATCCCCGTGCGCGAGCTCATGATTCCAGAGCCAGTCACTGTCATCGACACCATGCCTCTCGACGATCTCGCCGAGCTTTTCGAAAAGAAAAAATACTTCGGTCTCCCAGTCGTCGATTCCGCAGGCCGCATCCTTGGTGTCGTTCCAAGAGATTCCGTGGAGCACGAAACGGCCGAAGAACAGGCGGATATGTTCCTCGCAGCCAGCGGCATCGTGAACGGTGAAGAGCTGCGCTCCATGGAGCTGAAAGACCGCTGCATCAAGCGCCTCTCCTGGCTGGCGCCAAACATCGTCCTAAACATCGCCGCCGCCTCCATCATCGCCGCAAACGAAGCAACCCTCCAGGAAGTCATAGCCCTCGCCGTCTTCCTCCCCATCGTCTCCGACATGTCCGGCTGCTCCGGGAACCAAGCGGTAGCAGTCTCCATCCGGGAGCTCACCCTCGGCATACTCCGCCCCAAGGACTACTGGCGCATTGTAGTCAAAGAAGGCTCCGTCGGCGTCATCAACGGCATCGTCCTCGGCATCGTCCTCGGCGCCATCGCATATCTCTATAAGGGAAACATCTACCTCAGCCTCACCGTCGCAATCGCCCTTTCCCTGAATACAATACTCTCCGTCCTCCTCGGCGGACTCGTCCCGCTTTTCCTCAAGCGAATGAAAGTCGATCCAGCCCTCGCCTCTGGCCCCATCCTCACCACCTGCACGGACATGTGCGGCTTCCTACTCGTCCTCTCCATCGCTTCTTCGATGCTTTCGAAGCTCAGTGGCATTTAGACCCTCCCTCACAAAAAAAAGCCAACCGGACACTGATCCGGTTGGCCTTGATATTTCAGCTAGAGAATAGCGATCAGTAGCGGTAGTGATCCGCTTTGAACGGGCCGTCCTGGGAGAGGCCGATGTAGTCGGCTTGCTCCTTGGTCATGCGGGTCAGCTTTGCACCGATCTTCGCAAGATGGAGGCGTGCCACTTCTTCGTCGAGATGCTTCGGAAGCACGGTGACTTGACCAGCCTTGTAGCTGTCTCGATTTTCCCAGAGATCGATCTGTGCGAGCGTCTGGTTGGTGAAGCTGTTCGACATCACGAAGGACGGGTGACCCGTTCCGCAACCGAGGTTCACGAGGCGGCCTTCCGCAAGCATGTAGATGCTGTTTCCGGTCGCGAACGTGTATTTATCCACCTGTGGCTTGATGTTGAGGCGGGTGACGTCCTTTGCCTTGTTCAGTTTATCCATCTGGATCTCGTTGTCGAAGTGACCGATGTTACAAACGATCGCCTGATCCTTCATTTTCGACATGTGGTCGAAGGTGATGATGTCCTTGTTGCCCGTGGTGGTGACGTAGATGTCACCCCAACCGAGGGTGTCCTCGATGGTGAGGACGCGGAAGCCTTCCATAGCTGCCTGAAGGGCGCAGATCGGATCGACCTCGGTGACAACAACTTGTGCACCAGCACCGCGAAGGGCTTGTGCGCAGCCTTTGCCGACATCGCCGTAGCCGCAGACGACTCCGACTTTTCCGGAAACCATCACATCGGTCGCACGCTTGATGCCGTCTAGAAGTGACTCACGGCAGCCGTAAAGGTTGTCGAACTTCGACTTCGTGACGGAATCGTTCACGTTGATTGCAGGAATGAGAAGCGTTCCAGCCTTCGCCATCTGATAGAGGCGATGAACACCCGTTGTCGTTTCCTCGGAAACACCTCTCCAATCCTTCACGATGGTGTGGAAAATGCCAGGTTGTTTGACCTTGATGTCGGCGAGGAGATCCTTGATGACCTGCTCTTCTTCGCTTTCGCCCGGAGACTCGTGCCATGTGGAGCCGTTCTCCATTTCATAGCCCTTGTGGATGAGGAGGGTCGCGTCGCCACCGTCATCGACGATGAGTTGGGGGCCGAGGCCGTCCTTGTTGACGAGCGCCTGCCAAGTGCACCACCAGTATTCTTCCAGCGTCTCACCTTTCCATGCGAAAACGGGGATCTCCTTTGCAGCCATAGCGGCAGCGGCGTGATCCTGTGTGGAGAAAATGTTGCACGATACCCAACGCACGTCCGCTCCGAGATCAGCCAGCGTCTCGATGAGAACGGCTGTCTGGATCGTCATGTGCAGGGAGCCCATAATGCGGACGCCTTGGAGTGGCTTGGTCTTACCGTATTTCTCACGGGTCGCCATCAGGCCGGGCATCTCGTGCTCGGCGATGTCGATTTCCTTGCGGCCGAAATCGGCAAGGCCGATGTCCCTTACTTTGTAGTCTGTGAAGCTCATATGTTCTGTTAGTATTTGTTAGATGTTTCAGGCGATTGCCTTTTTAAGTGCCGAGGCTTTATCGGTCTTTTCCCAGGTAATATCGGAATCTTCTTTCCCGAAGTGTCCGTAGTTCGTGGTTTTCGAATAGATTGGGCGAAGCAGGTTGAGTTGCTTCACGATATCGGCTGGGTTGAAAGAGAAGACTTTCAGCACAGCATGAAGGATTTTCGTATCATCCACGGTTCCTGTTCCGAAAGTATCGATATGAACGCTGACAGGCTCCGGGTGGCCAATTGCATAAGCGAACTGCACTTCGCACTTCTCAGCGAGTCCTGCTGCCACCACGTTTTTCGCGACCCAACGCCCCATGTAGGCTGCCGAGCGATCCACTTTGGATGGGTCTTTCCCAGAGAAAGCACCACCACCGTGACGTCCGCTGCCGCCGTAGGTATCGACGATGATTTTACGACCTGTCAGACCGCTGTCTCCCTGCGGCCCGCCGATGACGAACTTGCCGGTGGGGTTGATGAGGAACTCGGTTTTGGAAGTGAGCATTTCCTTCGGAAGCACCTTCTTGATGACCTGCTCGATGCAGAATTTCTCGATCTCTGCATGTGACACACCGTCGGCGTGCTGGGTGGAGATGACCACGTTGACGATGCGGGTCGGCTTGCCATCGACGTATTCGACAGACACTTGAGTCTTCGCATCCGGGCGCAGCCACTTCGCAAGTTTACCTGCTTTGCGGATCTTGGTCAGTTCACGTCCCAAGCGGTGCGCATACATAATCGGCGCGGGCATCAACTCGGGTGTCTCGTTGCAAGCGTAGCCGAACATGATCCCCTGATCTCCTGCTCCTTGTTTCGCAGTCTTCTTACCTTCCGCTGCTTTCGCATCCACACCTTGCGCGATGTCTGGGCTTTGGATGGTCAGGTAGTTATTGATGAAAAGTGTATCCGCATGGAAAATATCATCCGAATTAGTGTAGCCGATGCCGCGGACTGCGTCACGGATGATCTTACCAACATTGAGGACTTCATCGATGGGCTTGGTCGTGCCCTTCTTCTTATCTTGAAGTTTCGGGATCGTAATTTCACCGCCGACAACCACGATGTTGCTTTTCACAAACGTTTCGCAAGCAACGCGGCTTTTTGGATCAATCGCGAGGCAGGCGTCGAGGATCGCGTCTGATATCGTGTCGGAGACTTTGTCCGGATGGCCTTCGCCGACGGACTCTGAGGAGAAAATGTAGGTGCTCATGTGGTTTGTAGTTTTTCGTATCGTCAAATCGTGATTCGTTGATGTATGATCTCGCGCATGCCGTCAATCATCAAATCCCTGAAACTTATTTCGGATCCCACACGGCTGCGCATCATGTCGCTTCTCCATCAGGACGCCCTATCAGTTGCGGAGCTTCAGGAAATCCTTGGAATGGGACAGAGCCGCATTTCCACCCAGCTCTCCCAGCTCAAAGCCGCCTCACTCGTCGCCGACGAGCGCAGCGGGAAAAATAACGTCTACTCAGCCTCTCTCCCGGAAGAGCTCATCCCCATCACCACCAGCGCTGCTGAAGAAATCCCGGAAGTAGCTGCCGACAACCTCGCCCTCTCCCACATCCTCTCGAAACGTAAAGACTACGCCCGAGCCTACTTCGACGAACTCGCAGGCCGTTTCGGAAAAGACTATGTCCCCGGCCGATCCTGGAAAGCACTCGCCGAGGCTCTCATCAAAGCCCTCAACTACCGCCACATCGCCGATCTTGGAGCAGGCGAAGGCACCCTTTCCCAACTCCTCGCCCAGCGCGCCGAAAAAGTCATCGCCGTCGACCTGTCCCCGAAAATGGTCGATTACGCTCAGTCGCTCGCCGCTGCCAACGGTCTTCACAACTTAGAATTCCGACTCGGAGATATCGAGAACCCTCCCATCGAAGACTCCACCATCGACCTCGCAATCCTGAGCCAAGCACTTCATCACGCGGAAAACCCGCAACGAGCCATCGACTCCGCGCACCGTATCCTCCGCCCCGGCGGACGGCTTATCATCCTCGATCTTCTTCAGCACAGTTTCACAGAAGCACGCGAGCTCTACGCGGATCGCTGGCTCGGTTTTTCTGAAAGCCAAATCGCCACAATGCTTCGTAAATCAGGGTTCTCTGAAGTCGAAACAATCATCGCCGATAAAGAGGAATCCGCGCCAAAATTCCAAACACTTCTCGCCATCGGAACCCGCTAAAGTCGCAGGTAGTGTGCGAAAAAAACCCCCACCCCACGACGTCGTCATTCTCCCCCCGGATTATGACACCATCAAGCAGGATGGGAGGCGTGAAAAACCTCACCCGCTCCGGGACGCCGCGCAAGATGCATTTCAACAGCCCCCACGAGCGGCACCGCAATGATACCTCTTCATGACTCACTATCAATGAGTTACAAAAGACCAGACAAACCATAAGTTAGAACGTTTAAGTCTCCCAAAATATCCACGGCAACACAATATTGTGACGACTTCGCCTTTGCCATTTCAAAACCCTGACATAATCTCGACAGCAACATGACCCGCTTCGCACCCGTTCTGGTTCTCGCCCTCATTGCGTTCATCGCTCCCCGGCTTTCCGCACAAAACAGCTCCTCCGGCCAATATCGCTCCGTCTTGCGGATCGAAGTCGCTACGCAAAACCCAGACTACCAAACTCCTTGGAATTCCGGACGCTTCAGCGGCGGCATCGGCACCGGTTTCCTCATCGGGAAAAACCGTATCCTGACAAACGCCCACGTCGTCTCGAACCAAAAGCGCATCCTTGTCACCGTCCACGGCTCCCCAGAAAAATATCCCGCTAAAGTTGACTTCATCGCCCACGATTGCGATCTCGCGCTACTCTCGCTCGAAGACTTCTCGGATTTTGAGGACTTCCCGATCTTTTCCATCGGCGATGTCCCCCTGCTTGAGTCTCAGGTCACAGTCATCGGCTACCCAGTTGGCGGCGACCGCCTCTCAGTCACAAAGGGAATCGTCTCCCGCATCGATTTCCAACCCTACTCCCACAGCCGCGCGGACTCACACCTCATCGTCCAAATCGATGCCGCCATCAACCCTGGCAATTCTGGTGGTCCAGTACTCCAAGACGGCAAGGTCGTCGGCGTCGCTTTCCAAGGCCTCCGCCAAGCAGACAACACTGGCTACATAATCCCTACTCCAGTCGTGAATCGTTTCCTCAAAGACGTCGAGGACGGCAGCTACGACCACTACGCAGAGCTGGGCCTCACCGAGTTTCCACTGCACAACCCCGCCATGCGCACCGCCCTCGGCCTTCCAAATAACGGTCAAGGTGTCCTCGTCACCAACGTCATCCCCACCAGTTCCGCCGATGGCATCCTCAAAACCGGAGACGTTCTCATGGCTCTTGACGGGAACCCCGTCGATAGCGATGGCCAAGTGCTAGTCGATGGAGAAAAGGTAAACCTCAACGAAATCGTCGAACGCAAATTCTCCGGTGACAAAGTCGCCGTCCGCTACCTCCGCAACGGTGGCTGGAACGATGTCGAAATCACCCTCAAGCCCCTCCCGCCATCGCGCCTCTACTCCATCCAGTATGAAAAGACGCCGCGCTACGTCGTCTTCGCCGGCCTAGTTTTCCAACCGCTTGATACAAATCTCTTTGCCACCTCTAAATTCAGCGACATCACCGTCCGCCGCCTGTATTCCGATTACGTTTCCAAAGGCATTTTCGAAGAGAAAAAGGACATCGTGATCCTCACCCAAATCGAGCCCGACCCCGTCACCTCGCAGATCGACAACTTCACGGGTATGGCCGTTGAAAAAATTAACGGTCTGCCAATCCGTGATCTAGCCCACCTCCACGAGCTCCTCTACGCCGAGGATCCGCCGGAATTCCATGTCATCGAAGTCTATGGAGCCAACCGCCCCATCATTATCCCCTCTGAAAAAGTCAAAGCAGCCAACCAACGCGTCCAAGCAAACTACGGCATCGGCAAACTCTTTAACCTCCAGGACTAAGTGCCGCGCGTAGCCATCGCCCTAGGCTCAAACCTCGGCGACCGCAGCACCAACATCGCTGCGGCCATCGCCGAGCTAAAAGCCATCGCCACCCCAGGCGAGCCTTTTCTAACAGCCTCACTCCACGATACCGATCCACAGAATTGCCCGCCTGACTCCCCGCGCTTTCTCAATACCGCTATCGAGTTCCACTACGCAGACGAGAACCCACTCGCCCTCCTTGATCTCACCCAAGACATCGAAAAAAAGCTAGGTCGCGAACCCAAGCCTATCCGAAACGCCCCACGTATTATCGATATCGACATCCTGCTCTTCGGAGAAACAGAACTCGATCACCCCCGTCTCACCCTCCCCCACCCGCGTATCCGCGAGCGCCCCTTTGTCCTCCTACCACTCCGCGAAATCCTCCCTAATTTCTGTTAGGTGAAATTTCAAACAACCCCAAGCCTCATTGCCATGAAGTATAAAAACCAACTCCAGCCGCAATCGGCAGGCATCAAAAAATCCCGATGGTCGTTATCATGGCTCGCTCTAGCAGCCTGCGTAATCCTCTCGCCAAATGCCCTTCTAGGTAAGGATGATAAGCAGACGAAGCTGGTCTGTTTTGGAGACAGTATTACCAAACGAGGCTATCCTGAATTGTTAGGTAAATCGCTAAAAATTGAAGCTATAAACGCCGGTGTTGCCGGGAACTCGTCCTCCGCCGGTCTCAGGCGAATGCAAAAAGACGTGCTCGTTTTAAAACCCGATATCGTTGTGATTTTTTTCGGCACCAACGATCTCCGCGCTGATGAACCGAGGGTTTACGTTCCTATTAAAAAATACGAAGAGAACCTCAAGCGTATGGTCGATGAGTGCAGAAAAATCAACGCGAAGGTGGTTATCTGCACCTTGCCCCCCATTGATGAAAAGACCTTCTTCGAAAGGCATGAAACCAAGGAATTCGACAAACTCGGTGGTTTAAACAAAATTTTAGCGAGCTACCGAGAGACCGCTATCAAAGTAGCAGAGAGTGAGAAACTCCCGGTGGTTGACCTCAATAAAAAGCTAGCCGAGCAACCCGAGTGGCTGAGCAAAGACGGAGTGCATCCCAGTCCTGAAGGCAATGAAATCATCGCCCACCTCATTGGAGAGGCTGTGGCTCCACTGCTTGAAAAATAGCCTACTTCAGCCAATCCGGAACAGAATCATTCGCCTCCCAGTCCTTGATGCGTTGATCCAATTTATCCCCTTTCCACTCTGTGCTTCCCGCAGGCAATACGTCCTTTTTTGGAAGCCACTTCTTATGAGCGGCAATGACCTCTGCATATTCCGGACTGTCTGCTAGATTCGTATGTTCGCCAGGATCCTTGCTGTGATCGTAAAGCTCCTCACTCCCGTCTCTGTATCGGATATATCGCCAGTCATTGCTGCGGACAGCATAGTTTCCATAATACCAACTACACAGAACTGGCTCCTCACGTTTCGCTGCGGGATCGTTCAATAGAGGCAGTAGACTCTGCCCATCCAGCTTCGGTGCGGGAGGTAGGCCGCAGAGTTCGATCAGCGTTGGGTAGATATCCAGAAGGCTCACCGCCTCTGTGCAGCGTTCTCCAGTTGCTGTCATTTTCGGAGTTTTGAAAAACAGCGGAACTCTCGTGGATTCCTCCCAAAGCGACTGTTTGCGCCAGTGATTTTTTTCACCAAGGTGCTGCCCGTGATCCGACCATAGAACAATGATGGTATTCTCCATTTTCCCGCTCGCTTCCAACTCATCGACCACCTTGCCAATCTGAGCGTCGACAAATGAAACGCAGGCGAGATAACCATGGACAAGATCGCGCCAATACGTGGGACTAAGGTTCA
This sequence comes from Akkermansiaceae bacterium, assembly GCA_030725745.1. Lineage (GTDB taxonomy): Bacteria > Verrucomicrobiota > Verrucomicrobiia > Verrucomicrobiales > Akkermansiaceae > Luteolibacter. The sequence continues at coordinate 44,040 of JANRFH010000047.1, read as the reverse complement.
CAACTGCGTTATGGTCACCTGTTTTCAGAGTGCCGTATGCAATCGACTTACCCATCATCGGTATGTCACTCATCTCATCTTCAGGAACCTCTGGAATGATGATTTTTTCTGGATCATACATCTCGAAGTATTTCCTAGGAGCAGTGAAGGGCACATGAGGTCGGATAAATCCTACCGCTAGGAAGAAGGGTTTATCATACGTTTCCTTTAGTTGATCCACAGCCCACTTGGCGATGATCTCATCGAACATTTTCCCACCCGGCATATCTTCCGGGTCTAGCGGGCCGGCACAGAGAGAGTTTCCATCCTCATAGTCTTCTCCGTAGTGATTGGTGATCTGGCTTCCTTCCTTGGGAAATGGATAGAAATGCTTCCCTCCATATCCGTGCCCGCGCGCTAAGAGTTCTTTTTCCCTTGTGATTTTATACTTGGGACCCGTGTCATCCCAGAAGTCGTCGGTGCGCTCTTTGTAGTCGGAGACACCCTCATGAAAAACCTTACCCACTGCCATCGTGTAGTAGCCATTGTCCCTGAAATGCTGTGGCAGCATCTTGTGATCACCCATCACCTGATCGAAGGTTTCTTTCATGTCTTTGGTGGAGCCATACCAGCCGGACGTACTCGGATGCAGGCCGCTAAGCACAGAGTTTCTAGAGGCATTACAAACAGCCTGTGAGCAGTGCGCATTGGTAAACAGGACACCCTTCTTGAAGAGCTTGTCCATATTCGGAGTCAGCGCTTGTGAATTCCCTCCAAGCGCGCCCTCCCAGTCGTTCAAATCATCTACAGAAATAAACAGGACATTAGGGTGTTTCCCTTCCTTTTCAGCCTGCGCCAGAGAGCAGATAGGAAACAATAGAGCTATGAGATGTGCTGAGAGCAGAAGTCGCTTCATGGGTTTGTGTCGAGATTCGTCTACGTTCTACAGGTCGGCGGTGAGGCTGTCACGTTCATCGTATCTGCAGGAAAATTTAGATTACTGCAATTCACTGCCAAACATCCCTTGAAAAGCTCCGATACCTCTCCACCTTGCCGCATGTCAAAAAACATCCTTCTCATCGGCGGCAACTCCGGCATTGGCCTAGCAACAGCCAAAGTCTTGAAATCCTACGGAATAAACCTCTTTGCGGCCTCTCGATCCACCGATCAACTCGAAGCACTAGGCATTCCCGTCCAACCCTTTGATGCAGAGAACCCTGCGGAATTGCAACTTCCCGAAACCCTCGATGGCCTCATCTACTTCCCCGGCACGATTAACTTAAAACCCTTCCACCGTCTGACTGCAGACGATTTCAGAAAAGACTTCCAGATCAACTGCCTAGGAGCGGCAGAAGCTGTCCGCCAAGCACTGCCCGCATTGAAGAAGGCTCCTGCTGCCTCCATCGTCTTCTTTTCCACAGTCGCGGTAGCCCAAGGCATGGCCTTCCATGCTTCCATTTCTGCTTCAAAAGGTGCCGTTGAAGGCCTCACTAAATCCCTAGCCGCAGAGCTGGCTCCACGCATCCGCGTGAATGCAATCGCCCCCTCGCTCACCAACACCCCACTCGCCGCAGCACTTCTCGGCAGCGATGAGAAAAAGCAGGCATCAGAGAAGCGTCACCCACTCCAATCCGTCGGTAATCCAGACGATGTCGCGAAGCTCGCCGCGTTCCTCCTTTCCGACTCCTCTTCCTTCATCACTGGCCAAATCCACCGACCCGATGGCGGACTCTCCTCAGTCCGCACCTTCTGAAAAATTAGGATGAAAAACATCACACCCGCAGATCTCGCGGAAATGGACAAAATTGCCCGCGTCCAGTTCGCAAACTCCCTACCCGGCCCCAAACCAATTTCACTTGTCGGCAGCATCGATGCTGCTGGCCGCACCAACCTAGCGCCCTTCTCGTCCGTCACGCACCTTGGGAGTTCACCAGCGCTCATCGGCCTAGTCTCACGCCCAGATATCGTCGATCGCCACACGCTTTCGAATATCCTGGAAACAGGCTCTTACACCATTAACCACGTCCACTCTGGCATTCTAGAGCAAGCACACCACTGCTCTGCTCGCTACCCGCGCGAAACTTCCGAGTTCACAGCCACAGGCCTTGAGGAACACTTCGAGCCGGGGATCACCGCCCCCTTCGTCGCAGAGTCACGCTTCCGTTTCGCACTTGAGCTAGTCGAAACCATTCCCATCACGGCCAATGATACGATACTCATCGTAGGTCGTGTCACCCTCATCCAGATCCTCGAAGAGCACCTCGGTACAGACGGTTCTGTAGATCTCCTAGCCCTCGGCTCACTCGCCTCCACCGCACTGGATACCTACTATCAGCTTACCGAGCCAAGGCGCCTGCCCTACGCGAAGCCGAAAAAATCATGAGTTCAGCCACAGTCATTTTCCCCCACCAACTCTTCGATAACCATCCCGCAATCAAGGCTGGTAGGCCTATCTATCTCGCCGAAGATCCCTTATTTTTCGGTAACGACAAACATCACCCCGTCGCCTTCCACAAACAGAAACTCGTCCTGCACCGCGCCTCCATGATGGCCTATGAAGATCGGCTCACTGATGCAGGCCATCGTGTAATTCGCATACCCCACACCAAAACATTTCAATCGGCTCTTCCCGAAAATCTCGCAGAACTCCACCTAGCCGAGCCACACGATTTCATTCTCGAAAAACGAATTCGTAGCTTCGCGAAAAAACACGGGATCAAACTACACATTCACCCATCCCCAGCATTCCTCTCTCCCCCAGAGTTTCTGGAAAAACATATCGCCGGGAGGAAAAAGCCCTTCATGGCATCCTTCTACCAAGCGCAAAGAAAGCGCATGAACATCCTCGTCGATGCCGATGGCAATCCCGAGGGAGGCCAGTGGTCTTTCGATGCAGACAACCGCAAGAAACTTCCAAAAAACCATACTCCACCAGAGCAACCAGAGACACTCCACACCCACTACGTGGAAGTTGCCTGCGGACAGATCAATGAGGAATTCCCAGATAATCCAGGCTCCGCCTACGACTTCCGCTACCCCGTAACGCATGCCGACGCAAAAGAATGGCTGCAAAAATTCATCGCTGAGCGCTTCGCAGACTTCGGCATCTACGAGGACGCCATTTCCACCCAGCACCCATTCATCAATCACTCCCTCCTCACACCGATGCTCAACATCGGCCTATTAACACCGGAGGAAATCATAAAAGCCGCACTCTCTGCCCCCGGAGAAATCCCCCTCAACTCACTCGAAGGCTTCATTCGCCAGATCATCGGCTGGCGCGAATTCATGCACGGCATCTACCGCCATAAAGGCGTCGAAATCCGCAATATGAACTTCTTCGGCCACACCACCCCCATCCCAAAATCATTTTACGATGGAACCACTGGCATCCCACCCATCGATCGCATCATACGCCAGCTAGACGGGGAGGCCTACTGTCACCACATAGAGCGACTCATGATCCTCGGAAACTTCATGCTCCTCTGCCGCTTTGATCCAAACGCCGTTTACAAATGGTTCATGGAACTCTTCATCGATGCCTACGACTGGGTAATGGTTCCCAATGTTTACGGCATGTCCCAGTTCGCCGACGGAGGCACCTTCACCACAAAGCCCTACATCTCCGGCTCGAACTACGTCCTCAAAATGTCCGACGAAAAGAAGGGCGATTGGTGCGAAATTTGGGACTCACTTTTCTGGACTTTTGTCGCCGATCACCAGGATCTGTTTTTGAAAAATCCACGCTCTGCCATGATGGCCAGAACTTGGGGGAAATTCGCTAAATCAAAGCAAGATTCCTTGCGTGAGACCGCTGAAAACTATCTTGATTCGCTCCGCTAAAATCCGGAAAATTATTCCAATTTGCAGAAAGTTTAACTTTCTTGAAATAAATTTTCTCAGCCTCCAGCGGATTTCTACGATCCATAGCCTAGAGTTCAGAGGCCTTTAATCATCGGTAATTTCGTGTTGTAAACATTCTATTCACAATATCGAAAAATCGCAAAAAACCCTTATTTCTATTGGTATTTTAGCTTTTACTCACAGTTTTCACAAGTTGTTCACATTGTCGATTTTACAGCCTAAAACCACCCAACCATCAACTCTTCCTCACCATTAGGATGGGTATGATGATTGCCTTGATTGATTTTCAACGGCATTATCTCTCCGCTGTCCCGGCATCCCAACAACCCCTACATGAATGAAGAAAATCTGATTGATTCATCAATCTTCCCCGGCACACCAGTTTGCGCCACAAAAAGCAACGAACTAGCTCCAAAATTCCTTACCGTGATGGTCGTCGCGCAATGCCGCGCTGCCTGTGAGGAACTCGCCGATTCCATCGGTAGCTCTCCTTGTGAAGAGCACAATACCATCAATGACTGCCTCGCCGCCTGCGACGAATTCACTCTGGCAGCCTCACGCGAAAGCCGCCACACCATGCGCTACGCGATTTGGTGTTCCGAGCGTTGCGAAGATCTCCGCGCTGCATGCCTGCGCATGGACAGCCCAGCTGCGAAATCTGCGGCAAAATGGCTAAAAGCAGTTTCGAAACAGATGAACCATGAGATCGTCACATTGCAATGCCTCAGCAAGATGACGGAACAGGAAGTCACCTGGGATGCCAAGGTCGTCGCTTTCGATCCTTTCAGTTCTAATACTCAGTCTAGAGCTTCCGGGGCAAAATAACAGGAGCAACCTAACACACAGGGCACTGGTTGATCGTTTGGAAGAAGTCGTTCCCCTTGTTGTCCACTAGGATAAACGCCGGAAAATTCTCCACCGTAATTTTCCACACGGCTTCCATTCCCAGCTCGGGAAACGCGACGACCTCCTGTGAGCGTATGTGATCCTGCGCCAGAAGGGCCGCTGGCCCGCCTGCGGAGCCGAGATAAAAACCACCGTGTTTTTTGCAGGCATCTGTGACCTGCTGTGAGCGATTTCCCTTCGCCAGCATCACCATGGAGCCTCCGTGGGATTGGAAAAGATCCACATAACCATCCATGCGGCCCGCCGTTGTGGGGCCGAAGCTTCCCGATGCCATGCCTTCCGGAGTCTTTGCAGGCCCCGCGTAGTAGACCGGATACTTCTTGAAATACTCGGGTAGATCACCTGTCTCCTCTAAGATTTCCTTCATCTTCGCGTGCGCGGAATCCCTCGCCACGATGATCGTCCCGCTCAATGCTAAGGCGGTCGTCACCGGATATTTCGAGAGCGTTTCCAAGGTCTTCTCCATCCCCTGATCAAGGTCGATCTCTACGCCCTTGAATTTCCAATCCGCATATTTTTCTGGTATAAATCGACCCGGATTCTTTTCCAGTTTCTCTAAGAAAATTCCGTCCTTCGTGATCTTCGCCTTCGCCTGCCGATCCGCCGAACAAGAAACCCCGATCCCCACAGGACACGAAGCCCCATGCCTAGGCAGACGCACCACCCGCACATCCAGCGCGAAATATTTCCCACCGAACTGCGCGCCAATCCCTATCTCACGCGCCTTCTCTAACAGGACTTTTTCAAGCTCCAGATCTCGGAAAGCCTGCCCATGCTCGTTCCCGCTAGTTGGCAGCGCATCGTAGTAACGTGTCGTCGCCATTTTCACCGTCTTTAGATTATTCTCCGCCGATGTCCCCCCGATCACAAAGCCCAAGTGATACGGAGGGCAAGCCGCCGTCCCCAAGGTCTTCATTTTCTCCACGCAGAACTCCACCAAACGCTTGGGATTCAGAAGTGCCTTGGTCTCCTGATAGAGAAATGTCTTATTCGCGGAGCCGCCGCCTTTGCTGACAAACAGGAACTTATACTCGTCACCCTCCGTCGCATACAGGTCGATCTGCGCAGGCAGGTTCGTCTTTGTGTTCACCTCATCATACATGTTCAGCGGTGCCGTCTGCGAGTAGCGCAGGTTCTCCTTGATGTAGGTGTTGTAGATTCCTTTTGTGAGAAATTCCGCGTCGTCGCAGCCTGTCCACACACGCTGACCTTTCTTTCCGATGATAGTCGCTGTCCCCGTATCCTGGCAGGCGGGCAATATGCCGTGAGCGGCGATCGTCGCATTTTTCAGGAGCATCAGCGCCACCATCTGGTCATTCTTCGAAGCCTCCGGATCATCCAAAATCGCCGCTACCTGTGCAAGGTGACTGCTACGGAGTGTGAAATTAATTGCCCGGATTGCTTCCTGCGCCAAAAGCGTCAGATCCTCCGGCTTCACTACCAGCATCCCCTTACCGCCAAACTCTGCAACCTCGGTGCCGCCTTTGCGGATGCATTCGTATTCCGTCTCGTCCGCACCCAAGGGAAACGGATCTTGGTAGAAAAATTCCTTGTCGCTCATGCCTCACGCTAATCGCGGGGACAGCGAAATGGAAAGCCCGAGTTCGTATTTTCGCGTCAGTCTAGATCTTCTAGCTCGTCGCTCACCTTGCCCAGCAGGCGTTCAAGGTCACTGAGATTTCTTTGCATTCTCTGCCGATCCTGTGGCTTCGCACGCCCGCGCATCTGGGGGATCATGGCTCGCCGCTGCTCGGCGAGTTGCTCCTTTTTTAGCTCCGCCTTCGCTTTTGCATCCGCTACAGATCCTGGCTCGCCCGCCAATATTTTAAGCAAGGCTCCGCTACCCATGATGTAGGTGCGGGTGCGGTCTGCACGTGCCATCGTGATACCAACCACGCGCCCCTGAAGATCCACGACGGGGCCACCCATCTGGTTAAAGGCGATTTTCATATCTGTCTGAATCACACGCGAAAAACCGTCACGAACTGAGTTGAGTTCACCACCCATCGCTTCCATCTGGTTCAAGCGATCTCCAGAAAACTGACCGGTCACAGGGCGATTTGAGAGTAGAACAGAAACGGTCATTTCCTTCCCTGCGGAATCGATCAGAAGTTCCACTGTATCGCCCGGCTGCTTGTTCGTAAGTGCGTTCTTTAATTCCTGAAGCCCGGAAATAGCGCGACCTTCCACCGCTAGAATCACATCACCCGATTGCAAGCCAGCCTCCTCTGCTCCGTATTCCGGTTGCACGTTAGCGATCCTCACTCCCTTTCCCCGGAAATTCGGATCCACTTCCACGCCAAGATGCGCCTGATCCGTTTCCCGAAGATTCCTCTCGAGAACAGCCACTACGCCGAACCCCGCTGGCTTACCATTCGGCTGTGTCGCCGTGATGAAACGTCCCAGCGACAGATCACCTGCCTCGAATTTCACAGGCTTCAGAGCATCTCCATCAACTTGTAGCAACGCCAAATCCTCCTCCGCAAAAACTCCCGTGACCGTTGCTTTTCTTTCTACTCCGCCACCCGTTTGCACATACAGAATGTCTGCCGAAGGCTCAATCTCGCTCCATTTTGTCAGAACCTGAGAGCCATCACCGACCACGGTTCCGTAGGCGAGCTTACTCGGCTTGCGCCCCCTCGTGCCCCATACCACCACAGTCGATTCTGCAGCCTCGCTGAGTGTCGGCTCGAGCGCGTTATTGAAATCGTCGGACTGTCCGTTGACCGCTTCCAACTCATCCGGCCTCATCAAAGGCACCTCTTCTTGCTCCTCCTGGCTCTCTTCAGGAAAAGCAAAACGTTGGCGCTGCGCCGGAGCGAGCGACGAAAGCCCAACAAGCAACGCTATCCATTTTATCGTGTCGGAAGTCTTCATCGTGTTTTGAAAAGGTCTTCGGTTTTCATCAACTCCACCTTGATTAGCATGAAATCTTTAACGCGCAAAATCCCGAGCTCTACCACATCACCGGCCTCGTGTTTCACGATGATCTCAAGCAATTCGGAACCCTCCCGAATCACCTCGCCATCGACAGTCTTGATAATATCGCCCACCCGCACACCTGCCGCTGCCGCCGGAGCGTTTGGCTCCACTTTATCCACCAGCACACCCCGCACACCGCGTGGCAGAGTTCCCATGCCAATTCCCAGCACTGGTCGCTCCTGATTCGCCAGCGGGTTCATCTGCAATGTCCCCCATGCCTCTCCCGCCAGCAACCTCTCCCAATCCTGCTTAAAACCATCCACACCCGCATGATTATTATTTTTCCACGACTCACCGATCGAGGAATTTACCCCTACCAGCTTCCCATCCAGATCAAACAATGGCCCACCTGAGTCCCCACCAATCAGCGTGCAGTCTGTGGTAAAATAATTTCCGGGACCGTCAGACATCACACGCCCGAACCTCACCGGAGGAGTCCGCGCCGGATCAAATCCAGCCGAGTGCCCCAGAGCCACAAGCCAGTCACCAGCCTCAAGAGGCTTCGATTCCCCGAGATCGACATATGGCCACGGCCCCTCCTCGACCATCTGCACCATGCCGATGTCCTTGGAATAATTCGCACCCAGCACCTTGCCCAGCCACTTCTTCCCATCGGAAAAATACACATCCACCTCTTTCATACCCTGAATCACGTGCGCAGCTGTCAGTATCAGCCCATCCTTCGAAACAATCACCCCAGATCCGGACGAGCCGTTGCTATTGGAGACAAGCGCAACCGTGGCTGGCATGGTTTTTTCAGCCACGGCACTCACCTTGGCCTCAAGGTTTTTTAGATCAACCAGCGTCGCAGAAGGCTCCCGTGCTTGGAGAGAAATCTGGCACAACAACAGCGCCAGGAAGGAAATCAGTATTTTCATTACATTTTACAATCGGTGCAATATCCCCGTTTCGTCTAGCGATTTGTGACCAAAATAGGTTCAACGATACAAAAGTTTGGGGTTTGATCTTCCGTTTTTCCCCGTATCTTCCTCCCGGGCACCCCCTCATGGCAAAACGCAAACAACAGTCGAACAAACCCCGCGAAACGGAATCCAGATCCCGTCGTTCGTCGAATCCGCTCTCTCTACTACTCCTGTGGCCTTTCCACCTGCTATTCGCCGTGACGCGAGGAATGTCCTGGCCCGTCCGTTTCTTCGCACGCTTGATCGGTGTCCCCGCAGTCGCCGGACTCTGCCTGGGCGGAATTCTTGCCGTGATCTATGGCTTCCGCTCAGCCAGCTACGATCTCAATAAGCTCAACCAAATGCCGGAGCGAACCATCATCCTCGACCGCCAAGGTGAGGAAATCGGGCGCATCCACGGCGAAAAACGCGAAATCTTCCTCCTCAACGAGGTCGCCGAAGATTTCCGCAAAGCCATCCTCGCCCGCGAAGATGAGCGCTTCTACTCACACGGAGCCATCGACATCATCGGTATCGGGCGTGCATTTCTTAAAAACCTAGAAGGAAAACGCGAGGGTGCCTCCACCATCACCCAGCAACTCGCTTCCGATGTCTTCGGGCTCAAGCGCGGCGAAAAACGCGGCGACCTTCCCCGCCAACTCGACCGAAAATGCCTCGAAATTGCCATCGCCTTTCGAATCGAATCCGCCCTTTCCAAAGACAAGATTCTCGAAGCCTACGTGAATCAGATCAACTGGGGTCGCCAGATCAAGGGCGTCGGCGAGGCATCACGTATCTATTTCGAAAAACACCCTTCACAACTCACCCTATCAGAATCCGCACTCATGGCCGGCATCGTACGCGGCCCCGATGCCTTCAATCCCTTCCGCTCCATGGAAGCCGCTGAACGCGAGCGCAACACCACGCTCGCACGCATGGTCACAGCGGAAAAAATCACCCAAGCCGAGGCCGACGCCGCGAAGGCCGAGCCGATCACCGTCCGCCCAGCATGGCGCCGCGATTACGACGCCTCATACGCCATGGACGCCGTTCGCCGCGACCTTGAAATCATCCTCGAAAAGGAAAACATCGAACTCGGCGGCCTGACGATCATCACCACCATCGACCAACGCCTCCAGAAAGTAGGAGAAGAAGCGCTCGATAAAAAACTCCGCGAAACTGAACGCAGCTCCGGCTACCCACACCAGACACGCGCCGCATGGCAAAACTCGCCAGAAGAGACACGCAAAGACCCGGAATACATCCAAGGTGCAGCCGTCCTCATCGACAACCGCTCGGGTGCCGTCATCGCACTCATCGGTGGTCGTGACGCCAATGAATCTCAGTTTAACCGCGCCATCCAAGCACGCCGCCAGATCGGCTCGATCTTCAAGCCCTTCGTCTATCTCGCCGCCTTCGACAAAGGCATGCGACCCTCCACCACCATTTCCGACGGCCCAATACGCAGCGGTGAAATCAAAGGAGCCTCAAGCTGGCGCCCGAACAACTCCGACGGGAAATTCGGAGGCATGTTCCCCGCCTCATACGGCCTCATCCGCTCACGCAACACCATGTCCGTCCGCGTAGGAAACTACGCCGGAGTCTCCTCCGTGAAAGAAGTCTCGCGCATGGCAGGCTTCGGCCAGGCAATGCCGGAATTCCCCGCCTCATTCCTCGGCACATGGGAGGCCAGCCCGTGGGAAGTCGCTACCGCCTACACCATTTTCCCCAACGATGGAAAGCGCTTCCGCCCCTACCTCATTTCTGAAATCAAAGACCGCGCTGGCAACACCCTCTACACCACCCCCGCCCTCCCCTATCAGGCGACTTCCGGCGGCTCTGCATGGTCAGTCTCGAAAATCCTTCAAGAAGTCGCCACCTCCGGCACCGCAGCCTCCATGAAACGCCTCGGCTACACCAAGCCTGCCGCTGGAAAAACCGGAACCACCAACGATTTCAAAGACGCATGGTTCGCAGGATACTCCTCCACACTCACCTGCTCCGTCTGGGTCGGCTTCGATCAGCCAAAAAAAACCATTCAGGGCGGCTACGGCTCGACCCTCGCACTCCCGGTCTGGGTGGATCTCATGAAAACGGCCGACCGCCTAGGCTACAAAGCCGGCGAACTCCATTCGAACGTCAACCTCCAAACCATCGAACTCTGCCGCAACTCCGGCAAACGCGCGACTCAAGCCTGCCGCGACAACGGAACCGCCTACGCGGACGAAGTCCCCGGCGATACCGCGCCAGAACCCGGCGATTTCTGCCCTATCCACCCGGTCAAGGCCGTCCCAATCGATGAGGACTACACCCCTCCGGCACCTCGCCGCAACGACCCTCCAAAAGCCCAACGCGTCGAAGAAGATTCAGCTATCCTTAAAGCCGAACCCGTCGTAGAACCACCGCTTCGTGCTGGGCGCGTCGATTAACCTATCAATTCTTTCAAACAACAACCCGCCCCAGCGGCATTCCAATCCCAGAACCATGAAAACCACAGCAAAGCACCGGAAAAACTCCGGATTCACCCTCCTCGAAATCGTCATCGTCCTCGGCATCATCGGCATCATCATGGGCGGCTCCATCGCCATGCTCGGAAAACTTGGCGACGGTGCCAAAATCCAGCGTGTCGAAGGCGATTTCAACAGCATCAGCTCGGCGGTCTCGTCTTACAAAATGCTCGCAGGCACCGCCCCGACCACCCAGCAAGGCCTCGAAGCCCTTTTCGTAAAACCCACTTCCGCCCCCGTCCCGAAACGCTGGTCGAGCGCAGGTAAAGAAGTCCCGAAAGACCCATGGGGCATCCCTTACAAATACCGTAACCCCGGCAAGAAGGATGCCAGCACCTTCGAGATCTACACATGGGGTCCCGACCAACAGGAAGGCACGGAAGATGACATGTCCTCCCAGGATTAGGAAATTTTCTTCCTTCCGACGTTCAGCATTGGACGTTCGATGTTCGACGTTCCCCAAAGGTTTCACCCTCCTCGAAATCGTCATCGTTCTAGCCATCTCCGGCCTCATCATCGGTGGTGCTATAGCCACCGTTGTGCTCGCCTCTTCACAACACAAGCTCACCGTCGCCTCCGGAGATATCGAGCTCCTCGCCAAGAGGGCACGCACGGCTGCCATCCTTCATCAGACTCCCTACGCCATCGAGTTCCATCAGGGATTCATCCAGCTTCTGCCACTTTCCGAGGCTTCAGAATTCGAGCGCACCACAGCCCTCGGCAACGAAATCGGCGGCACCATTTCCGACAGCGAAAACGCCAAACCTCAACTCCGCGATAAAGTCGAGATCGACCCCGATCTCACCCTCACCATCCGCCGCTGGAACACCGAAGATTTCGTCACCCCCTCGGACAATCTCATCCCCATCTGGCGTTTCGACCCCGAAGGCCTCTCCGAGCCCCTCACCGTCCGCCTCACCGTCGGTGACAGCTACGCCCAAGACACCTACCACCCCCTCACCGCCGCCATCGCCGATTCCGAACTAGAAGCAAATTAAATATGGAGCGCGGGTTTTCAACCCGCTTTCTAACACCTCGCCTTCACCAAAGACCTCTCTCACTACCCTCTCTTCATTGGAGGTTTAAAATTTAAAACTTAAAGTTTCTGCGCACCACCCCTCCAGCTCCCGATTCAAAAAAAGGCTTCCTCCTCCTAGAGGTCGTCCTAGCCCTCGGCATCTTCGCCATCGCCTGCACCGGCCTCACCGTAGCCTTCCACCGCATGGCAGACGCCGCCAGCCTTGCCCAGACCGAGCTACGCATCAACCGCATCCTTGATTCCGCGCTCACCGAGCAGCTCTCTTTTCCCACCGTCGAGGAAGGAGTCTACCAGATCCCCGTAGAAGGCACTGAGATCGAACTCGATGTTATCATCGTTCCGCTCGAAGAAATGACCAACCAAGACGGTGAGTTCCTCCAAGAAATGTTTCACATCACCGTCACCGCAAACTGGTTCCAAAACGGCGCATGGCAATCCCGCTCCGCTGAAACGTGGCGCTACAACCTCATGTACCAGCCATGAGACAAAACACTCACCATTCAACGTTCCCCAAAAAGGGATTCACCCTTCTAGAGCTCGTCCTTGCCCTCTTACTCATCGCCCTACTTGTCGGCATGGTCTTCGGCACCGCCCGATCCTCCCTCATCCTTGGCAACAATGTCGTCCAGACTCAGAACGAGGAAATGCTCCACCAAGCATTCTTCGACTTCCTCGGCAACCGCTTCGCCGCCCTCCCGGGAAATACCCGCATGGATCTCGCAGTTAACGATGCAGGCTCCCATTACCTGACTGATCTCACCCTAGAGCAAGTCCCCCTCTCCTTCACCTGGGGCGGTGCCGAACGCACAGCCAAGGCCATCCGCCTCTCCACCATAAAACGCCGTTCTGGCTACCTCGATATCGTTCTCAGCTATTACGAAAACGAAATCATCGATCCCGACTCCACAGACGCCTCCGGCACCGGCTTCACTTCCTCCATTACTTCGGAGGAACCCTTCGCAGAAATCGTCCTCCTCACCGATGTCGCCTACTTCGAGTGGCGCGTCCTTGATGGGCGCACGCTCGAATACCAATACGATTGGGAAATCGCCGGACGCCTCCCCCTCCAGATGGAACTCACCTGCGCATTCGGTGCCGATGGCGAGGAAATCCGCCAGGTCTTCTGGATTCCCCCACGCCAAAACCCCGAGGTATTCATGCGCCAACTCGGCCAAAGCCAGCAGAACGGTGGCAATGGAATCGGAGACATCAACATCGATCTCGACGGCGGAAACCCCGGCGGCGGCGGCGGCGGCGGCGGTGGCGGTGGCGGTGTACCCGGTGGCGGCGGACCCGGTGGCGGCGGACAACCCGGTGGTGGTGGCACCATAGACATAACCCCTCCCGGCCAATAAAAACCCATCCCCTATACCTCATTATCCCTAAACCCAAGCTCTGCGCCTTCTCCGCGACCTTTGACTACGCCACGCTCCGTCCAAGCAGTTACGTCTTCGCCCATATCTAATATTCGCTATCGCTCATTCTGCTTTGCGCCTCTGCGTTGAAAATCCCCAGCGTTTAAATCCCCAGAAACCGAGATGAAACCCCACCCCGCACCAGACAACAAGCCCGGCGTCGCCCTGATCGCCGTGTTGTGGCTTATTGCGATTCTCTCCCTTTCCGCCATCACCACACTCCGCGTCATTTCCTTTGATATGGAAATCGCCACCGCGAAAGTCCACGGCTCCCGCGCCTTCCAGCTCGCGGAAATGGGCATCGCCATCGGCTCAAACCCCGTTGTCGATCGCGACGACCCCATCCTCCACCGCTTCGATGAGGAAAATAACGAAGAGATCCACGTCACCCTCACCTCAGAGGGAGCACGCTTCAACATCAACTCCCTCGTCCTCTCCGAAGACAAAACCCTCATTCGCTCCATCTTCATCGAGTGGGGCCTAGACCTCGATTCCGCCCAAGCCCTCACCGACGCGATGACCGATTGGGTCGATGCCGATGACGAGGAAGCCCTCAACGGAGCAGAATCCGGCGATTATGAGAACATCGGCCGCATCAACCAGCCCTTCAACCGCCCCTTCTACGACATCTCAGAAATGAGCCTCGTCATAGGCATGGATCAGGTAGAGCAACTCCGCCCCGACTGGCGTGATTGGTTCACCGTCTGGTCAGCAGGTTCCCTCGACATCAATGAAGCCGATGCAGAACTCATCGCCGTAGCCGCAGATGTGGGTGTGGAGCAGGCACAGATTATCCCGGAAAAAGTGCGTGGCACCGATGGCATTCGCGACACCGAAGACGACGTCCCCTTCCAAGATGTCACCTCCGCACTTTCGCTCCTTGGCATCGGCGGCGAAAGCAGCCAGATAATTGCCTCGCGTTTCACCAACGAAGACACCACCACACGCATCACCTCCACCGCCCGCTCCGGCGATGCCAAACGCCGCATCACCGCCATCGTCCGCAACCGCACCGGAAAGCCCGCCCTCCTCGACCGCACCACCGAGATCATCCCTTAAACCTTAAACTCTAAACTTTAAATTCCAAGGAAGACGTAGATCCACCTCCCTCTTCATTGAGGTTTAAAGTTTAAAACTTAAAATTTCATGGCAAAGACCAATAACCAACACCTCCTCCTCCCCGGCGAATCCGAATGGGAAATCTGGACGCTTGCCGCTGACGGCTCGACCACTCTCGAATCTTCACACCCCGTCGCCACCGCTTCGGAGATCACGAAATTTCCCGCCGGAGACATTATCCATTTTTTCCCGGTCAAGGAACTCACCGCCGTGCCCATGCACGTTCCCTCCGGCGATACCTCGCTCTTCCCGGATCTCGCAGAAACTCACGCCGAGCGACTCGGCTTTCGCCCGGATCCCTTCGCTGGTCAGCTTACCGATATTTTCCCCACCTTTGTAAATTCCGAAAGCTCCACCTTCCTCAACGTCATCCTGCGTAACCCGCAAGACGGCAGCCTGCCCACGAAATCCCCGAAAGCCTTCGACATCTCCCCACGCGCCTTCCCCGTGCCGGGAAACACCCTTAGCCTCTGGCGTGAACTCGGAGCATGGGTCTTCGCCATCCACCGCGAGGGGAAACTCATCTACTGCCAGGCCACAGCATCCACCGGCACCTCGCTTGATGATTCGCTCATCCGCGCCATCCGCATCGCCATCGCCCAGCTCTCCATGCAGGGCATCGAGGCTTCGCCCTCAAAGGCCACCGTCTGGTCTTCCGATCCGGAAACAAAGACCCAAACCCTTTCCCAAGGCCTCTCCCTCCAGACCGAGCTCTCCCCGCGCCCCGCGCCGGTCGTTCCATCTCCCCTCAGCAAACTCCTCCCCGCCGATGTCCGCGCCGCCCGCCGCGTGGCACTGAAAAAACGCAACATTACTCTCGCCATCGCCGCCGTCGCCCTCATCTATCTCGGCACCGTCGGCTACCTCGCCTTCGGCCTCTGGCAAACCCACTCAAAGGCGGAAAAACTCAACGCCCAGGTCGATCTCGTCGCCCCTGAAAACGAAGCCTTCACCGTTCACATCGGGAAATGGGACGAACTCGCCTACGCCCTAGACCCAGAATACAGCACCGTCGGCATACTCAACCGCGTCGCGAAGTCTATCCCGAAAAACTCAGGTCTACGCCTACGCACTGCAGAAATCTCCCCCACCGAGATCCGCCTCATCGGCGAAGCTCCACAGCCGGATGCAGTGAACCAGTTTTCTCTCAATCTCAACAACAGCAACGACCTAGTCTCCTACGAATGGGAAACCCCTGCCCCGAAACAATCGAGCCGCGGCTGGGAATTCGTCTTCACCGGAGTAACACCCACAACACCCTAGCGAAACAGGAAACTCCTGTCCATAACACTGAAAATTCAACCGCTAATGCACGCGAATATACGCAAATCTGATGCATCTAATTTCAGACTAGAGTTTTAAATGAAAATCATAGAATTCGCACGCAAAACATTTTCACAAAACCCAAGATTCGCGGCCATTCGCGTCAATTCGCGGTTAAAATCTCACTCGCTCGCACGGAAATCTCCCTGGCTCTAAATCGTCCTACCTAGCATCACTTCCTTTTCTGTTGGAAATCCGCACTCCCAGCCTCCATTCTCCGCGCCGAAAGACCGGATTTCCCGACAAAACCTTCATTACACGGCATTTCCTCGCCACAACCGCATGTCCGACCGCGAAAAAAAACTCCTAGCCCTCCTTCTCTTCGCGGGATTCTTCATTGCGAACCTGTTCTTCTTTAAGTTCTACAACGAAAAGAAACTCACCTACGCAAACGACCTCACCGCCGCGAAAGCCAGCCTCCAGCAGGCGATCATGTTCAGCGAAAGCTCCGCCTCCATCACCGATGAAATGGAATGGCTAGCCACCAATGAACCCGCACCCTCCGCCTACCAGCCAGTGCAGAGCGGGCTCCAGAAATTCGCCGTGACACAAGCTCACAATCTCGGCCTCACCGTCAAGTCACAGGAACTCCTTCCCACCGATGACACCGGTGCTTATTATAACCGCGCCCAATTTCGCATCAATCTCACCGGCAGGGAGGAAGCCCTCTACAAATGGTTCAATGAAGTGAACGACCCAGCCGCTTTCCGCTCCGCCTACCAGATCCGCCTCAGCCCGAACAGCACCGACGACACCCTCATCGATTGCTCCGCCACCCTCGCCCAATGGTTCCCACCCGCGATATGAAAACTTTCCTTACATCCACCGCCTTGATTGCTTTCGCCATTTCCACAGCTCTAGGAGATGTCCCGAAAAAAATCCCCCTCTACCAATTCGCCTATCTCTGGACAGAAAGCCCCTTCACCTCCAAACCACCGCCGCCGAATCCACCTGACGCCGTCAATCCCCTTGATGACTTCACCCTCACCGGAATCGCCCCGGTTCCCGGCGGCTACCGCGTCACCATCATCAGCAAGAAGGATCCTACCGTAAAGGAAATCATAAGTCCCGATGGAGACGGCCCCTTCAAAGTCATTTCCGTAAATCGCAACCCCGGCCAAACCCTCGGCACCACAGTTGTCCTTTCCAACGGCTCCATGCAGGGCACCGTCTCCTTCGAGCCTGATCTTATCACGCTCAACTCTGCGCCTGCTCCCCAGCAAAACCCACAAGGCAACTCAAACCTCCGACCCGGAGTAAATAACAACCAAGGCGGACAGAATCTCCCTCCAGGCGTAGATCCCAATCAAGCTAACCAAGGTGGCCAAAACGCCGGCCCTCGTCCGCGCATCGTTCCGCCATCACCCCAATCTGGCGGAAACAAATCCAACAACGACAAGAAAAACGACAACCAGCGTCCTGACCGTCGCTAAGGCGCTCTAAATGCCCGCCAAAAACCTTTCTCCAAACCATCACCATCTCATGCTCCGCCTGCTCCTCGCATCCATCTGCCTGCTCCCCGTCCTCGCCTTTTCCCAAGACGAGGAAGTTCCGGAAATTCCCGCAATTGTCGAACCAGCACCAGACATCGTCCAGCCACCCGTTCCACCGGTAGATCCACCAAAAAATCTCGGCGACACCCTCATTGTGGAGCCTATTACAGAACTCAAGCTCTCCGGCACCTCTCTGGCAGATCTCTACCGCCAATACACCGGACGCCGCGTCATCGTCTCCTCCGCCGCTGCTGTTGCGGAGTTTAGATTCGACCAGCCCGCCTCCCCACAAGATCCCCTTACCTACCGTCAGGCGGCAGAGCTCCTCAAAAAGACCGCTACTCTCGAAAACTTCATTTTCGTCCCCGCCAGTGACGATCCAAACCTCGACTACCTCACCCTCGCCACCGCCGGCACCAACGCCAAAGGAATCGGACTAGATGTCTACACCGAAAAGGACATTCTCCCAGAAGGTGATGCCGTGATTATCTACATCATGTCCCTGAACTACCTCAAACCAGACGAGGCAGTGCGCGTTTTCCAACAGGTCGTCGGCCAGTTCGGAGCCTTCGGTTCTATCGCCACCAGCGGTTCCTCTGTCGTTATCACAGAAAATACCTCCCTTATACGCAGACTCATCGAGCTGAAGGAAGAGATCGACAAGCCATCCTCTCAGGTCGGCACCAAGTTCATCATCGTGAAATACGCAGACGTCACCGAGCTGGCCACCACGCTTAACGAACTTCTCGGCACACAAAATGACACTGGCCGAACTGCCGGAGTCCAGCGCACCCAGCAGAATAATAACCAGAACCAACCCGCCGCAGGTATCCCCTCTGATGTTGCTGGTGGTGGTGCATCAGGCGAGGAAGCACCCGTCCAGATTATCCCGGACGCGCGCACCAACCGCCTATTCGTCATGGGGCGCCCCGTGGATCTACTCTTCGTTGATGGCCTCGTCCGCGAGTTCGATACCGAGTCCGACCAACGCAACTTCCTCCGTAGGAAGCTCAAGTTCCTCGCCGTCTCCGATTTCCTCCCCATCGCCGGAGACGCCCTTACCCGCGCCTTTACCGGCACTGGTACTGCGGACGCCACCCAGCAAAACGGACAGGGCGGCGGAAACCGCCAGCAGACGAACAATAATCAGAACAATAACAACCAAAACACCGGCGGTGCAAACGGCGGTGCGGGTGGAACTGGATCCTCACTTTCCGATCCAAACGTTAACTCCGCCCCGGAATCCCTGCTCATCGGCCGCACCCTCCTCGTCGCCGACAACATCACCAACTCCATCGTCGTCCAAGGCCCCCCTTCCGGCGTAGAAATCATCGAAAAACTCCTCGATCAAGTGGATGTCAAAGCCGACCAGGTTATGATCTCCACCGTCTTCGGGCAGCTTTCCCTTGGAAACAGCGTCTCCACGGGTGTCGATTGGCTCCGTGCCTTTCGCGGAAGTGACAACGGCGGCATTGCCGGATCAAGTATCGGAGGTGGCCCCGTCAATAGCCTAGATCCTGCCGGACTGCTTTCTCCCATTACTGGAGATGGTCTAGCCGGTGAATTTCTAGACCAGAGTGGACTTTCGCTTTACGGAAAAATCGGCAGCTCGCTGGGCGTTTACGTAAACCTCCTCCAAAACGACAGCGACTTCACCATCCTCTCACGCCCATCAATTTTCACAGCAAACAACCAGAAGGGCACCATCTCCTCCGGACGCAGAATCGCCATCCCCACCTCCACCACCCAGAACTCCGTAGGTCAGCCCACCACCAGCATTGAATACCGCGATGTGGTTCTCAAACTCGAAGTCATCCCCCTAGTGAACTCCGAGAACGAGATCACCTTACAGATTGCTTTGATCAGCGATGACATCATCGACACCACAAACATCACCGGAGTCGGCGATGTCCCCATCATCGGCACTCGCGAAATCCTGACCACTGTCACTGTCCCCAATAACCAGACCGTGGTTCTCGGAGGACTCATCACCACCACAGATACGGAAAGCGTTACCGGTGTTCCACTCCTCAGCGACATTCCCGGCCTAGGTCGCCTTTTTTCAACCAAAACAGAAGGCGTCGACCGCGACGAGCTCATGATCTTCATCCAGCCCACCATCGTCAGCGGCTCCGGCAGCCTCTACGAAGTCCAGGACGACATGGATGCCCGCTACCAAGTCGCCAATGAATCACGTAACTTCGGCGATGGCTCCGTTCTCCCACCGCTCGACACCTTTCCCACAGTAGAATCAGGCAACAGCTCCGGGGCAAACGTTAATACCACCTCCCAAGAAGGCGGCATAAATGACAGCTCTCAGGACTCGCGCAAAAGCCTCCGCCCTTTCCACAGACGCTAACCTACAGTTAGCATCACGGAGAGCGGCTTCTCCTAGCGATCCATCGGATACGATTGAAAAACCAAACCGGGAACCAGCAAGGCAAACCCGGTGAGCGTTTTTAGTGTGGCGATGTCAAACCTGCCCCGTGCACGGTTCAGCACCTGAAGCAGCGCCGCGCCGGTCAGCACCGCATAGTAGAACGGCCTAGCGAGCATCGACTCATCCTGCACGGCATAAACTAACGACGCCGCACCCAGCAAAGTGAGAGGGAGGGACAAGGAGATTTCATCCATGGTGCTCATTTCCTTGTCTTCAGCATTCGCAGCCTTTTTCCAAATATCTATAGCTGAAGATGCCAGGATGCAAAGCACGGCAAAACAGATGAACTCTCGCGATAAGAACAACTCCTGGATCCCGGTGTTCGGCAGATAAACTTGAGCGGTCAGCGCAATCCCGAAGGCAAAGCCAATGCCGCCAAGTGCATTCTTAAAATAAGATATTTCCCCTTCTTCCTGGCCGGAGAAAAGCGACACCGCGAAATAACCTGCCACCATCAATCCACCGACCAAAAGGAAATTATAAACCGTAAGCGGGAAATTCAAGACCGTCAGCACAACAGCCGCCAGACCAGCGACGAAAGCACATCGCTTGAGCCATACCCTCTGCATTTCACTGAAACGGCTGCCGTCATTGACCATGGCAGACTCCACCAGAAGCCCGGCAATCCGTATTGTCCATGCCGCTAGCGCCAGCGCCAAATAGGCTTCCCATGGGTGGTAAAAAATACGCCATGTCCTAGCGAAAAGAAACAGCCACATCACCGCGATAAGCGGGGCATCAAGTCCCAGCAAATTCGGTATATGCCACAAGCGCCTGCTCTCTTTTTCCACGCGCAAATCATCCGCACGCATACTCTCAAACGCAAGTGCCGACTCGGGAATAAGGAGAAGGGTTCGTCCCGGCCCTAGCGAAGCAATGAGAAGAGTTAGGCTCTGCCAGAGCCGGGACGGACTCTTCTCCATAAGCGCAGTCCCAGTGAAATTAGTAGAAAGAACAAACCGCTCAGTAGAACCCAGCAATCTACGCCATAACATTCCTCACCAAAGGCGGCACCGGCGCACCGATTGCCTCCGCTGTGGCACGCAGTAATTCCAGCTCATTGTCCATGATCACTCCATCATCAGCAGCCACTAGCGCACAAAGCCTGAGTATCTGCTGCTTCACAAGAGGCGTGGCCGCATCCATTTCCAAAAGAGCCTCCGCCACATCGCCCAATGATCCTTGCACCCTCGGCAGCTCCCTTCCTGTGTGCTCGCGGTATTCCGCAGCCGCCTTCACCAAAGCCGTTTCTCCTCCCGCAAGCGATCCGAACACACCAAGAAGCTGAGCCATTCGCCCTTCAAGATCCACAAGCTTACGGTATTTCATCGCAGGCACTGGCTTCAGGCCAAGCCCGATGCAGACATGCCGCTCAATGACTTTCTGCAGCATGAACTCGAAAAGATTCACTTCCCCATCCGCTTCAATCAATGCGCGACTCGCAGCCACGAATTCCTCCGCCTCTACTTTCCCCATCCGCCTGAGCCAGGAAAGGGAAAGATCCACCAGCGCCAGCTTCTTCGCCGAGGTGTATTCTTCCAAATCCACGCTCCATCCAACCGCTTGGGTAATCGCCTCCGCACCGAATCCCAGCGAATGTAAAATCCGCTCCGCAGTGATTCTGCCATCCTCGTCCGCCGCTACCAGCAGCCCGAGCAGCAATGCTTTCGCCTCCGCCTTCGAAAACGCCGTCACATTCCCAGCCCGCAGTTCTTCGCGCAGGCGCGCCCCCACCTGCGAGTCCAGCCTGCCGCTGTCGCCAAGTCCATCCAGCCTGCCTTTCGCCCCTTCGTTCACCAGCGATCCCGTAAAGCCCATCGCCCCGGAAAACTCCTGCGCCCTCACCGCATCCGCCTTTCCCGTCAGCATCTCCCCGTTCCATTTCGGATCAATCGCTCTGATCCGCTTTTCCAAAGCCGGATGGGTAGCCATCAACGCGCTGGATCCGCTACCAGCGAAAAACATATGCCGCGCCTCCATCGCCTTCGGAGAACCGATTTTCCCATGTTCCGGAAACCCACCGATCTTCTTCAACGCCCCGGTGATCCCTCCCGGATCCCGCGTGAACTGGACTGCTGATGCATCCGCCAGAATCTCACGCTGCCGTGAAATCGCCGCCTGCAACATCCTAGCAAACAACACTCCCACCGATCCCACCAGCCAGACGGTGAGTCCAGCCAGGATGATCGCTACCACAATCCCGTTTCCCTTCGAGTCCCGCGAGCCGCGCATGAAACGGAACGACTGCAGCATCATGCGCCCGAGCATCGATAGCATCACCAAGCCGAAGATCCAGCCCATCAGCCGCATGTTGAGTTTCATGTCGCCATTGAGGATGTGGCTGAACTCATGCGCCACCATGCCCTGCAACTCACTGCGCGTCAGCCGCTCCAGCGTCCCCCGCGTCACGCCGATCACCGCATTCGTATTGTCCGTCCCGGCAGCAAAGGTATTGATCCCCTGCTCGCCATCCATGATCCACACCTCCGGCACCGGCACCCCGGAAGCGATGGCCATTTCCTCAACCACATTCAGCAAACGCCTTTCGGAAAGATCCGTTGTCGTCGGCTCCACCGGCCTGCCATCGAGGCTCTGAGCCACGACCTTTCCTCCTCCCGAAAGCTGCGCCAGCTTGCTCCAGCTCCCGATCATGATCACCCCACCGACCACAGTGCCGACACCGAGCAACAATTCACCGTCCCACCAATTTCGCGGAATGCTCCATGCAGGCTGTGCGGAATAGGAATTACCACCTTCCTGGAACAGCATAATTCCGCTAGCCAGCAGATACATCACCCCGATGACCCCGAGCACCGAGAGCACAAACCACCAGACGAGCATCTTGCTCGACTTTCTCGCCCGCTCCTGTGCCTCGAAGAAATTCATCTACGGGTGAGCGAGAAATCTTAGAATTGAACTTTCGGAGCCTCGCGCTCGGCTTCCACTTCGATCTCGAAGAGTGCTGCCTCACTGAAGCCGAATATCCCGGCAAAAATGTTGTTAGGGAAAACCTCGCGCTTGTTATTAAAAGCCAGCACCGAGTCGTTGTAGGCTTGGCGAGAGAAAGCAATTTTGTTTTCGGTCGTCGTCAGCTCTTCGGTGAGCTGCATCATGTTCTGATTCGCCTTGAGATCCGGATAGGCCTCGGCAACGGCGAAAAGCCTGCCCAAGACACCACCAAGACCAGCTTCCGCCTGTCCCAGTTGACCCAACGCCTGCGGATTTCCCGGATCGCTCGCTGCTGCCTGCCGTGCTCCTGCCGCAACATTTCTTGCAGCGATCACTGCCTCAAGCGTCTCGCACTCGTGGCTCATGTAAGCCTTCGCTGTCTCCACGAGATTCGGTATCAAATCGTGCCTGCGCTTCAGCTGAACATCGATCTGCGAGAACGCGTTCTTATACATGTTCCGCAGCTTCACGAGGCCGTTGTAAACGCCCATCGCGAACAGCCCGATCAGGCCAATAAGCCCGACCACCACGATCACTCCGATAATTCCTCCGCTGATTGCCATAGTGCGAATAAGATGATGCCTATTTTGCCGCTACGCCATCAAAAACGTAGCGGCTACAGACTTCAGCGACCTCTGCCACCACCACCACCGCCGCCGCCATCGCGGCCACCCCAGTTCATTTCGCCGCTGAGCAACTGCTTCTTGGCCTCATCGGAGAACGTCGGATTGGAATTAATATACTCAGTCGCTCCAGCTTCATCTTGCTGCATCCATCGCATCGCCACCATGCCAGAGGTGCGCGCCTGATCTCGCTCGTCGCTGATCATTGCCGCTACCTCAGCTTGCTCTGAAAAAGGCGCAGTGGAGTTACTGAAAACATATGACCTTGCGGCGCTGTCTTTGACATCCGCAGACGTCTGTGATTTCACAAAATCCAGAGCAGCAGCACTATCCGAAGCCGTCCAGATCGGCATCACCTCACGCATGGTTTCTCTTTTTGCATCGTCGTCGCTGAGGCCATTAACGAGATCCATCGAGCCCTTCACATCCTGCCGGGCGAGGTTCTTCACCACCGTCGGAGCCGCATCTCGAAGTGCATTGGCATCCGTCATTTTGCTCAATTCCGTTGCCGCAAGCTCCGGGCTGCTCTGAGAGAGCCCAGCAATTGCTGATGCCATCGCGGCATCACGTTGGTCAGCAGGTAATCCATTCGCCCAGGCGGAGGCTTCAGTGAAATTCTTTGCACCCCACTCAAGGGCGATGCTCTCGTAGGCATCCTTTCGGTCTTTCTCAGGCATCGTCGCGGCCATTGCAGCGGCTTTTGAAGGGTCGCTTTTTGCCACTTCGGAAACTACGGATCTCATCGCATCACCAGAGCCGGATTTCAAAGATGAAGCCCACTCAAGCGCGGCATCGGGATCCTGTTTCGCCCATTCGCCTGCGATGATCGCGCCGGCACCCTGAGCACCCATGCCCCTGCCGCGCCCACCCATCATGTCCATCATCGCGAACTGTTGGGGATTGTCCGTGTAGTATTTCGCCGCGTTCACGGGATCGGTGCTGGCCCAGCCCTGAAGTACAGTCGGCCTCACGAATGCACCGGCAAAACCCATGGTGTCGGTGAAAGCCATGGCAGCCGTCGGATCCACCTCAGCCCACTTGCCGAAGAGCAGGAAAGAGGCAAGGATGCGCTCGTTGAACGGAAGGCTGTCCAGTTTCTCAGCCTCGGCAGCGAACTGATCCGCAGAGAGATTCGAATAATAGTCCAGAAGACCTTGCACCCGGTCGATCTGTCCCGGTTGACGGTAGATTTCCGAAATACTGCGCTGCTTACGTTCTTTATCAGCAGCAGAGTCCGCACCTGCGCCAGACCTGTCCGTGGATCGTGTCCTCACCTCATTGCCGTTCGCTTCTCCAGAGGAAGCTTCCCCGCCTTTGCCGACACCGAAGCCGACACCCAAGCCCACAGCAAGGGCGATGCCCGGAATTAAAATATTGGTTTTCATGGTTTTCTATAGATCTAGCGGCAGTAAAACACCGATGCGAGGGGAGAGTTGTAAATTTTCTGTATTTTATCACATAAAAAAAGACCGCATCCTCTGATGCGGCCTTTTTGAGAAATAATCGGGCGATTAACGCTTGGAGAACTGGAAGCGGGCACGAGCACCTGGCTGGCCTGGCTTCTTGCGTTCTTTCATGCGGGGGTCGCGGGTGAGGAAACCTTCTGGCTTGATCAGCTTGCGGTTCTCTGGGTCGACCAGCGTCAGCGAGCGGGAAATAGCGTGACGAATGGCAACAGCCTGGGCGTGCTTGCCGCCGCCTTTGACAGTAGCCTGAACGTCAAACTTGTTCACCATGTTCACTGTCTGGAACGGCGCGATAACGGAGTTCTGAAGATCGATGGTCGGGAGGTAATCCTCGAAGGAGAGACCGTTGATGGTCATTTGGCCGGTGCCTGGAGTCACACGGACGTGTGCGACTGCGGTCTTGCGGCGTCCGGTAGCGCTTTTGGTTTCGGTAGCTGGCATGATATTGGAAATTAGAAAAACTGGAAAAAGAAATTAGCGGACTTCGTGAACCTTAGGAGCCTGTGCTTCATGCGGATGCTCTGCACCTGCATAGACCTTGAGCTTGCCGAACTGGGCGCGGCCCAGGCGTGTCTTCGGGATCATTCCCCAGACAGCCTTCTCAACAAGGAGAACTGGACGGCGAAGGCGGAGCTTCTGTGGAGTCTCAACTTTCTTACCGCCGACATAGCCGGAGAAACGGGTGTAAATCTTGTCGGTTTCTTTGTTACCGGTGAGCACGCATTGATCAGCGTTGACCACGACAACGAAATCACCGGTGTCGATGTGGCTGGTGAAAATTGGCTTATGCTTGCCGCGGAGTAGGCGTGCAGCTTCGACGGCGACTTGGCCGAGGACTTTGCCCTTGGCGTCGATCACATACCATTCGCGTTCGACTTCGTGTGGCTTGGCGGAAAATGTCTTCATTTCAGTATAACAAGTAGCCCGCAGATCTTGTGCAAAAGAGCACCGACCCGGAGGGGCGCGAAAACTAGGCAGCCGATCCGGGGCTGTCAATCGGGAAATATACGGAAAATTCAACAATTCTTCCACCTCCCCAGAAGCCTCTTCCATTCTACCCCTACACCCAAGTCTTCTCCCCGTCCTCCCACACCTCCTTCCCTCCTCATAGGAAAAATGCGGGTTTAGAATCTCTTTACCGGAACACATGATTCAGCCGTTTTGCCAATTACCGCTTTTATTACAGGGAGAGACGGAGGGAGATAGGAGGAGAAGGAGAAGAAATGATGGGGCGATTCTCCCAGATTTCCACATTTTGTGCTTTGTCATCCGCTCAAAGCCCGACCAATCTCCGCCCGCCATGCTCAAAGCCGGAATCGTAGGACTACCAAACGTCGGGAAATCGACCCTTTTTAATGCAGTGACCCGCACCCGCAAAGCGGAAGCGGCGAATTACCCATTTTGCACCATCGATCCTAATGTAGGCATGGTCACCGTGCCCGATGAACGGCTCGCCGTCCTTTCCAAGATCTCCGGCTCACAGAAGCTCGTTCCAACCGCCATCGAGTTCGTCGATATCGCGGGTCTGGTCGAAGGTGCCTCCGAAGGTGCTGGCCTCGGGAACAAATTCCTCGCGAACATCCGCGAGACTGACGCCATCGTGCAGGTTGTCCGTTGTTTTGAAAACGACGACATCATCCACGAGCTTGGATCTGTAGATCCCATCCGCGACATCGAGATCATCAACGCCGAGCTCATCCTCGCCGACATGTCAGCTTTGGAAAAACGCCGCTCATCCCGCGAAAAGAAAGCCAAGAGCGGCGACAAGGAATCCAAGAAAGAAGTCGAACTGATCGATATCATCATGCCACACCTCGATGCGGGCAAGCCAGCCCTAACTCTCGAATGGTCCACTGAAGACGCGGAAGTAGTAAAAGGTTTTTTCCTGCTCTCTTCAAAACGCACGATCTACGCCTGCAACGTCTCCGAAGCGGAACTTGCAGCCGCAACGGAAAATCCGGATTCTGTCGACCTCGTCGCACAAGTCCGCAAGTTCGCAGCCGAGCATTCCGGGGCCGAGGCTGTGGTCATTTCCGCCCAGATCGAAGAAGAACTCAGCGATATGCCTACAGAGGAAGCTGCAGAATTTCTCGCTGAAATGGGTGTGAAAGACTCCGGCGTCTCCTCCCTAATCCGTGGTGTGTATCATCTCCTCGGTCTACGTACCTATCTCACTACTGGCGTGCAGGAAACTCGCGCGTGGACGATCACCGAGGGCGACAAGGCACCTGCCGCAGCCGGTGTCATTCACACAGATTTCGAACGCGGATTTATCGCGGCCGAGGTCGTCCATTACGATGATCTCGTGGCCGCTGGCACAAAGGTAGCGGCAAAAACAGCCGGCAAAGTCCGCATCGAGGGCAAGGAATACGTCGTCAAGGACGGCGATGTGATCGAGTTCCGCTTCAACGTCTGAGGCAAAAACCTCACTCCGCGGGGTCTTCTTCGGTAGGCACGACCTCTCTGATGTCGCCTTTGTTGACCATTCCCTTCAACAGGGATTCCCCGGTGTCCTTGCTGTGCCGGATCGAAAGTCCGATACAAAAAGCTATAGCTGCAAGTGCCATGAACAGAATAATCATGCCAAAACCTGCCCCATCTGAATGAGTGGAGAGCTCTGGCCTGCGAAGAGAGATGCGCTCAGGCACTTTTTCCTCTTTGCGCGGCGATTTTTTCTTCGGTTCCTCCTCCTTGAGCGACGGTAGGTCTTCGTAAGGCTTCTCGATCTTCAGAGTCTGCTGCTCATCATCGGAAAGTGTGAATTCAAAGGACACATCACCCAAATGCGCCGTCATTCCTGAACGGAGGACGATCATCTGCTGCCGGTTGTCGTTTAGCTTGATGCCATTGGTCGATCCCAGATCCCTCAGCTCGTAGCCGCCTTTCACGCGGTGCATCTCCGCGTGCTTGCCGGAGACCGAACCGCTGTCGATGACGATATCGTTGTCGCTGCCACGCCCCATATTCACGACTTCGCGGTCGAGTTTAAAGCGGTACGGCTGCGGATTACTATCTGGAACGGTGATGATGACTCTGGGCATATTATTAGAAACGCGTTGTCCGCATCCTTTCTATCTCAGCCCGCCACGAATACGCACACCAAAAATGCAGGTATTTCTGGAATGTTTCCAGTTGCCACCCCTTCCCCCATCTGCTTTTCTACTGGCATCATGGCAAATGCTACCAACGTCCTCTCCACTGGAATCGAAATTATCGGCTCCATCCGTTTCTCCAACGACATGATCATCGATGGCAAAATCGAAGGTGAAATCACCTCAGATAAAGGCAAGATCACCATCGGGGAAAACGCCCTAGTGAAAGGTGATGTCAGCGCCGGGGAGGTCAAAGTCTACGGCAATGTCGAAGGCATGATCACTTCCCAACGCTGCGAACTGAAGGACAAATCCAAGATCAACGGCGACATCAAATCCAAGGTATTCTCCATGGAAGAAGGTGCCCAACTCACCGGCCGCACCGAGATCGGAGGATAATCCCCCTTCCCACAACTTTCCAAAGGCGAGCCACAAGGCTCGCCTTTTTCATTCCCTCTTCCCTGAGATTTAAAGTTTAATATTTAGAGTTTCAGAACGGATCGTCATCCCCCACCCATTCGTTCCCGACGTTCCACTCCTCCACCATCTCCTTCGGAAAATCGTCCAGAAACCTCGAAGGCCGGCAAAGGATATCTCCCGTGTAGCTCTTCGGATTCAGCATCGGGTAGCTGAGATAAAGCTCGTCCTTCGCTCGTGTCAGCGCCACGTAGAACAACCGCCGCTCTTCCTCGAACGCCGCCTCATCGTCCATTTCAAGGATGCGACCGTTAGGAAACTGCCCGTCCACCAGCCAGATCAGGAAAACTACCTTCCACTCCAGACCTTTCGCCTGATGAATCGATGACAGGGTCACCTTGTCATCATCCAGCTCGGATTTGTCGCCGGTCGGCTCGCCATCCGTCGTGCTCATCAGCGAAAGCTGCGCGAGGAACTCCAGCACATCCTCAAAGGTCGTCCCGTATTGGATGAGCTGCTCGATATCCGCCCGCCGCGCCTCGTAGTTGTCGAAACTCTCTTTCAGGTAGTCGTCATAAACCCCCTCCAGCACACTGAAGATCATTTCCGAAGGGGTCGCGAAAACCCCGCCTGGATTCAGCTCGTCGAGCGTGTAGCAAAGCTGCTCCCAATGCTTCGCCGCCTTTTTCGGGAGTGGATAGCCGATGAAAATTTCCGACCATTTATCCGGCGGCTCAGGATTTCCGCAAACCGGATCGCGCAGCCACTTCTGCCACACCTTCTCAGAAGTTCCTGGCCCACAACCCGGCAGTAACTGCACCATGCGCTTAAAACTCACCTCGTCCTTGCGGTTTGTCACGAAACGCAGAAATGCCGCCACATCCTTGATATGCGCCTGCTCGAAAAACCGCAGCCCGCTGGTGATCGCAAAAGGTATCCCCCGCCGCGTCAGCTCCATCTGAATCTCAAGGCTCTGGAAGTGCGCCCGGTAAAGCACCGCCATCTCGGATAGCTCGATCCCCTCCTCGTCGCGAAGCTCCAGCATCCGCTGCGCGACAAAAATCGCCTGCGAAGACGGATCTTCTACCGCCACCAAGGCAGGCTTCGCACCCACCTCCGCCCGCGAAGACTTCAGGTTTTTCTCAAACCTCATCTTGTTCGCGGAAATTGCCGCGTTCGAGAGATCTAGGATCTCCGGCACGCTCCGGTAATTCGTCTCGATCGTGTGCACCACCGACTCCGGATAGCGCTTCTGGAAATTCAAAATGTGATCCACCTCTGCCCCGCGCCACGAGTAGATCGATTGCGAATCATCACCCACCGCCATCAGGCTGTTAGACTCGCCCGCAAGTAGATCGATCAACTCGCTCTGCACCGAGTTCGTGTCCTGATACTCGTCCACCAGGATGTTCCGGAAACGCTTCTGATAGATCGCCAGCACATCCGGATGCCCTTTGAAAAGCTCCACCGCCATCACCAGCATGTCGTCGAAATCCAGCGAGTTCGTATCCCGCTTCTTCTTCGCATAACCCTTCCCCACCTTTTCCAGTTCCTCCTCCCAATCACCGAAATACGGATACCTTTCACGCAGCACTTCCTGCAACGTCACTCCCGTGTTCGCCATCAGACTGAACATCGAGATCAACACATCAGCCTTCGGGAAACGCCGTTGCTTCGTATCGATGTTACTCGCCGCGACCACCGCACTCATCAGCGATTTCTGATCGTCGCGATCCAGGATCGAAAACGACTTCGTAAACCCGATCTCCTCCGCATGCCTGCGCAAAATTCGATTACAGATCGAGTGAAAAGTCCCTGCCCACAGATCCGCCACATCCCCCGCCACCAGACTCCTCACCCGCTCCACCATCTCCCGCGCCGCTTTGTTGGTGAACGTCAGCAGCAGGATATTCCGCGCGTTTTCCCCGCGATCCAATAA
Source organism: Akkermansiaceae bacterium (assembly GCA_030725745.1). GTDB lineage: Bacteria > Verrucomicrobiota > Verrucomicrobiia > Verrucomicrobiales > Akkermansiaceae > Luteolibacter. The sequence continues at coordinate 13,585 of JANRFH010000047.1, read as the reverse complement.
CCAAGACACCCGATACGTCAGCGTCCGCGTCTTGCCCGATCCCGCCCCAGCGATAACCAGAGCCTTTCCCGGAGCAGAGGTCACCGCACGGAACTGCTCTTCGTTCAGTTCCTTTTCATAATCGATCCCTGAGGACGATACCGGCTTCGACCGCTGCAGTTTGTATTCACGCGCCATGCCACAAACATCATCCAAGCTCAGCCCAGATCAAGCACGTCCCTCCAGATCAGGAAGCTGCGACTTCACGTGCGCATCCGCCATCTCGATAGATTCACCGGCATCAACACGCTTGGTGAATAGCACGAATTTCTTCAGCTCTCGCTTGATGACAGGAAGAAGAAGGTAAACCCCCAGCAGATTCGCAAACGACATGCTAAACAACATCGCATCCGAGAAATCGATCACCTTACCGGGAGACATCGCCGCACCAAGGATGATCACAAAACAGAATATCAGTTTGAACGTCATGTCCGAGGCCTTCGATTTTCCAAAAAGGAATTTCCACGCCTGAAGTCCGTAGTAAGACCAGCTAATAAGCGTCGAAAGTGCGAAGAGGATAACAGCAACCGAAAGCACGTAAGAGAACCAAGGCACCACAGATGCAAACGAATCCGAAGTAATCGTGATACCATCATCTCCACGGTGCATATAGTCACCCGTCACGAGCACTACGAGAGCAGTCATGGTGCAAATGATCACCGTATCAACAAAAGGCTCCAGCAGTGCCACAAGACCCTCACTTGCCGCATAACGAGTCTTCACAGCTGCATGGGCGATAGGGGCTGAACCGATTCCTGCTTCGTTCGAAAACGCCGCTCTACGAATCCCCTGAAGCAATGTCCCAACAAAGCCTCCTGCCAAAGCCTCTCCGCTGAAAGCACTGGTGAAGATTAATCCAAAGGTCGGGACGATCTTATCGAGATGCGAACCAAGAACGATGAAACAACCGATGATATAAATCACCGTCATTGTAGGAACTAAACTTGCCGTAATTTTTCCGATCCGGGCAATACCCCCAATGATCGCAGCACCAACAAGAATGGCCACCGCAAGACCGAACAACCACTGCTTGTCGGCAAAAAAGCTTTCCGCCCCGCCAGTTACATTTACCAACTGTGAAGTTGCTTGGTTAATTTGATACATGTTCCCGCCTCCAAAGGACGCACCGATGCAGCAGATTCCAAAAAACACTGCCAAAGTCTTTCCAAGCGGCCCCATACCTCTCGCGGCGAAGCCTCTCGTCAAGTAATGCATGGCTCCACCGTGAACCTTGCCGTCTTTGTCAATCTGGCGGTATTTCACACCCAAGGTGCACTCGGCGAACTTACTCGACATGCCACAAAGCCCCATTACCACCATCCAAAAAGCCGCACCCGGGCCGCCCATGCTGATTGCAATGGCCACACCTGCGATATTTCCCAGACCCACCGTTCCCGAGACCGCTGCTGTCAGAGCCTGGAAATGCGTAATTTCTCCGGGGTCATCACTTTTCGAATATTTTCCCTTCACCGTTCGTAGCGCTAGGGCAAAGCCCCGAAGATTAATAAACTTGAAGAAAAACGTTAGGAAAAACGCTGCGGCAGCAAGCCAGAGTAAAACAAACGGAACCTCCAAATCAACTTTCTCCCCTTCTGGCCCTACTTGCCCTTTCCAGACAGGCACGAAAACCACCGTGGATATAGCATCAGTGTAGGGACTCACCGCATCATTAATCTTATCGTCCAGAGATTTTTCAACGACAGCTTCGGTTGGCTCGTCAGCTTGTTGCGCCGGACAAAGCCCCCCGGCAAGCAACACAGCAGGAATAAGGATGTAAGACAGGAATCTCGAAACGCGTCGGAACATGTCGCAAAGGCTGCCAACCCCCGTGCCTCCCTGCAAGCAACAATCCCCCAGATCAATGGCTCATGGGCTGCTTTAAATGATTTTGGCGAATTCATTGGATTTCGACGAAAAGCCATTCAAAGTGAAAAAACTCTAACTTTCCAAGCTCATGCAAATCAATAACCGGATCACTCCTCTCATCACAGCAGTCCTAGGACTCGCTCTTACCGCCATGCTTAGCGCAGAGCCCCTTCGCACCGTCACTTGGAATATGGAGTGGTTTCCAGGAGGCCGCCCCGGCGCTTCGGAAAAAGAACAAGCAGAACAAACCAAAGGTGCGAAAGAAATCCTAGGTAAACTCGCCCCTCAGATCCTCCTCGCACAGGAACTGACCGATGAAAAGGCGTTTGCAAATCTCATGAAGGAATTTCCCGGCATGAAGGTCGATGTTTTCAGCAAATTCCTCGATACCAATTCAGGGAATCCCGACCTTCAACAATGCGCCATCGCTTCAAGCTTGAAAGCGCACTCCGCATGGTTCGTAGACTTCGCTCTCACCGAGAACCTTCCCAGCCTTCGCCGCGGCTTCGCTTTCGCCGCTCTTGAGCATCCAGACGGAGGTCTCATCATGCTCTATTCCGTCCACATGAAGAGCAACAACGGTAGCGACACTCCCGAAGGTGAACTGAATATCGCCAAGACGCGCGCCGAATCCACACGACAAATCATCGCCCACAAGGCAGCTATGGAGAAGCAATTCGCCGGAGAAAAAATCGTCGGCTGGCTGATCGCTGGCGACTTCAACACCAACGACGACGGTCAGTTTCCGAAATGCACCGTGGTCAAGGATTTCTTGGCAGCAGGCTTCCACAACACGTGGGATAAAACCCCGAAGGAAAATCGCCTTACCTGGCGCAACCATCCGGACGATGAGCGATTCAAGCCGACGACCTTCGACTTCATGATGACCATCGGATTCAAGGAAAATCAGGCGAAGGTCTATGCCGATGTTCCACTTGAAATCTCCGACCACACCCCGGTCATGCTTCTCCTAGAAAAGTGAAGCCGCTCTAGCTCATCCGAAACTCTGCTTCAGCCAAGAATCAATCGCATTGATAATCTGCTGATAGCTTTCCTCGCTGAATGAATGCCCTTCCCCGGGTATTTCGATTAGCCGCTTCTCGCACTTCGCCACGGCGAAGGCATCACGGCTATCAGCTACGGGAACCACATCGTCATCCGCCCCATGGATGAACAACCATGGCTGCACAACCTCCGCCGCCTCATCCAGCACATCTCCAATATGCCGCATGTCGTTGGCAAAGGTCGTCGAGAGCGAGCATCCCTCTTCGTCCCACATGTTACCTTCTCCGGGCACCACATCTCCAAATTCCCTATCTAGGAAATCCGCCGTCCTCACCATCCCAGCCAGCGAAACCAAGGTCTGCAGAGACATGCGTTTATTCGCCGTCAGCACCCCTACCGCCGCACCCATGCTGTGCCCCACATAGGCGATCCTCTTTTCCTGCGGCACCGTCTTCATCACCGCCGCCAGATCCTCCATCTCCTTGGTGATCGTCGAGTCCTCGAAATTTCCTTCAGAATCACCGTTTCCAGAAAACGAAAAACGCAGGCAAGGCCAGCCCTTTGCTGCCAACCCTTTAGCAATCGCCTTCAGTAATGGCCTATCTTTATTCCCCGTCACCCCATGACCCAGGATAACAATCGCATCCAGCCTTGTCCCGCCTTGGAACGAAACATCTAGCGTCTCTCCATTCCCATTCTTTATCCCGCTCATCGCATTCATAAATTCAGTCTTCCGTTCTTCCCTTGAAAGTCAGTTCCGACACCGCCGATTTATCCAGCCCACCACGATCCAGCCCGATCAGCTTACGATACTGGCTTTCTGTCGCGGCTGAAAGCGGCACCTTTACCCCTGCAGCCTTCGCAAGCGCATTCGCAATCCCGCTATCCTTCGCCGCATGCGCCGCAGAGAAAAAGCAATCATGGTCACGCGTCACCATGTCGTCCGCATCCGTCTCCAATACCCGCGAGTTTGCCCCCGTCTGAGAAAATACTTCCCGCAGTAAATCTAGATCGATCCCTAGCGCGTCTCCAAGCCCCAACCCCTCCGCCAGCCCCGCCGTATTGATGTTCATCACCATGTTTACCAGCGCCTTGATTTTCGCAGCATTTCCCACCGGCCCCACGAACTTCAGTGACGCAGAAATATCCTTCAACAGCGCCTCGTTTTCCGAAAAAACCACCTCATCCCCGCCCACCATCAGATATAACGTACCCTCACGTGCCTGCGTGATCGATGATGCCATACTCGCCGCCAAGGTCTTCGCGCCCACCTTCTCCGCAGCCGCAGCCGCCTTCTCATGCGATTCCGGACTCACCGTCGCACAGTTGATGAAAAGCTTCCCTTCCGCCCCCACCAGCAACGAATCCTCCCCGTAGAAAATCTCATCCATCGCCTTATCATCCGTCACCACCGTAAAAATCACATCCGCCGCCGCCGTCACATCCGCCAAAGGCTCCACCGCCTTCGCATCCAGCTCCCTTGCGATCGCCTCCGCCACCGGCAAATGATGATCATGGATCACCGCTACATCATAACCCAAGTCATGCAGCCGCCTTGCCATGTTCGATCCCATTCTCCCCGCTCCCACAAATCCTATCTTCAGCTTTTTCATTTCAATCTAAACTCTCCGCATCACAACACCACCGCAACAGAAAACCACCTACAAATAACAACCACCAACCCTAGCTCTGCGTCTCCTCCGCGACCTCTGCGTCTCTGCGTTGAAATCCTCTCAACCCCACCCACCCCAAAACCAAACCCTTGAGGTTTAAAGTTTAAAATTTAAAGTTTCCAACACATGGCCGATATCCTCATCCGCGGTGCCCGCCAGCATCACCTGAAAAACCTCACGGTCGCCATACCCAAGGGGAAACTCACCGTCATCACCGGCCCCTCCGGCTCCGGGAAATCCTCACTGGCTTTCGACACCCTCTACGCCGAAGGCCAGCGCCGCTACGTCGAGTCCCTCTCCGTCTACGCCCGCCAGTTCCTTTCCCAGCTCGAAAAACCCGACGTCGACTCCATCGAAGGCCTCAACCCCGCCATCGCCATCGAGCAACGCGTCGGCGGACTCTCCCCACGCTCCACCGTCGCCTCCGCCACCGAAATCTACGATTACCTCCGTATCATCTGGGCTGCCGCCGGAGTTCCCCACGATCCCGAAACCGGCGAAGCCATGACCCGCATGGGGCCCTCAGAAATCATCACTGAACTCGCCGCCCAGCCCGAAGGCTCAAAACTCATCATCCTCGCCGCCATCCCCGCAGAGGAAATTGCCGAGCCCGAACGCCTCCTCGGTGACCTCCAGCGCCAGGGCTTCATCCGCATCCGCATCAACGGCGAAATAAAGGAAATCACAGAAACAGAAATCGACCCCACCTCCTCCCCGAACATCGAAATCGTCATCGACCGCCTCGTCATCCGCCCCGGCATCGACTCCCGCCTCGCCGACTCCATCGAACTCGCCCTCCGCATCTGCGGAGCCGAAGCCAAAGTCCTCCTCCAGAAACCCAGCGACGCCGACTACCGCGAACTCACCTTCCAAACCTCCTACCGCAACCCCCGCACCGGCGAAATCTTCGGCGACCTCTCCCCCCGCCACTTCTCCTTCAACACCCTAGAAGGCGCCTGCCCAGATTGCGAAGGCCTAGGCTGCAAAACCTGCTCAAACCTCCGTCTTAAAAAAGAACTCCAACACGTCAAAGTAAGGAACGCGGACTTTAGTCCGCAGTCTCCCACTGATCACTGCTCACTGATCACTCGGCACTCTCTCGGCATCATGCAATTCTGCCAACTCGGAATCTCCGAAGCAAAAGCCTGGATCGCATTCCTAAAAACCAGCCCGCCCCCCATCTCCGACCTCGCCGCCGAAGTCGAAAAACGCCTCACCTTCCTCCAAGACGTCGGCCTCGACTACCTCAGCCTCGACCGCTCATCCGGCACCCTCTCCGGCGGGGAAGTCCAACGCATCAAACTCGCCACCCAACTCGGAGCTGGCCTCTCCGGCGTCATCTACGTCCTCGACGAGCCATCCATCGGCCTCCACTCCTCAGATACCGCGCGCCTCATCGCCGCCATCACCCGCCTTCGCGACATCGGAAATACCGTGGTCGTAGTAGAACACGACGAAGACATCATCCGCGCCGCCGACCACCTCATCGACATGGGCCCCGGTGCTGGCGCCACCGGCGGCGAAATCCTCGCCCATGGCCCCCCCCTCACCATCCAAAGCCCCACCGGCCAATGGCTACGCGGCGAGATCCCCCGCTTCGTCCCAAAAAAATCCAAAATTCAAAATCCAAAATCCAAAATCACCATCCACGGAGCCCGCGAACACAACCTCCAGAATCTCACCATCTCCATCCCCCTCAATCAGGTCACCGTCATTTCCGGCCCCTCCGGCTCTGGAAAATCCACCCTCGTCAACGGCATCCTCGCCAAAGCCCTCGCCAAACACTTTCACAACTCCAAGGAAGAACCCGGCTCCCACGACTCCATCACCGGCCTCGAACACATCGAGAAATTCGTCCTCGCAGACCAATCCTCCATCGGCCGCTCCCCGCGCTCAAATCCCGCCACCTTCATTGGAGCCTTCGATCTCATACGCGATCTTTTCACCAAGCTCCCCCTCGCCAAACAACGCGGCTACAAAAAAGCCCGCTTCTCTTTCAACGCCAAAGGTGGTCGCTGCGAACGCTGCCAAGGCAACGGCAAACTCAAAATCGAAATGCACTTCCTCCCCGATGCATGGACGGAATGCCCCGCCTGCCTCGGCAAACGTTTCAATCGCGAAACCCTAGAAATCACCTACAAAGGAAAATCCATCGCCGACATCCTCGCCATGTCCATCTCCGAGGCAAAAGCCCACTTCCGCCCCATCCCAAAGCTCTACCGACTCCTAAACACCATGGAAGAACTCGGCCTCGGCTACCTCGCCCTCGGCCAAGCAGGAAACACCCTCTCCGGCGGTGAATCCCAGCGCCTCAAGCTCGCCCTAGAAATTTCCAAACCCAGCTCTCCCCACACCCTCTACCTCTTCGACGAGCCCACCACCGGCCTCCACTTCGGCGATGTCGAGAAACTCCTCAAAGCCATCTTCAAACTCCGCGACGCAGGCCATTCCATCATCATCATCGAGCACCACCCCGATGTCATCGTCACCGCAGACCACCTCATCACCCTCGGCCCCGGCGGAGGAAAAAACGGCGGTCAACTGATGAAGCGAATGTGACTCACCTACGGATGCAGCTCGTGCGCCGGCACATCTTCCTCACCCTCGGCCTCAATCTCATGTGGCTTCGGCGGTACGACACCCTCGATGAATTCGTAATGATTCAGCCCCTCAAAGAACCCTTCCAGCCCTTTGCCTTTCGCATGGTATAGCCGCGGCCGCTCGGCAAGCTGCTTCAACACACGGTCGGCATCGCCAGCAAGAGCCGAAAGATTCCTCCCTCGCACAGCCGCACTATCGTTCCCGTAAGTGCCGAAGTAGAAAATCCTCGAAGGATCAATTCCCCAGCGATTCCCTAAATATCTAAGCGCCACATCCTTCCCACTTCGTATCGGGATCACATCCACAAATGCCCGCGCCGTAACAATGACCTTCGCGGAAAGACCTTTTTCCCTGAGTATCCTCTGCAACATCAGGCGTGTCTGCGCTCGATTCGAGTCCATCAAATACGACACCTTGAACTGATGCTGAAAGTGATCCTCCTGCAGTGTCAGACAATCAATTTCGGAAAACGCTTCGAGAACCTGATCCCTATTCCACCTCGTCGCGATCTGGGTGCGCCACTTCTCATCGAGCACACCCGACTCGCCGTAACGAATCTCTGCACCAAGTCCCGAAATAACAAACCCCGGCTCCGGCATCCCACAACGTCGAATAACCTCCCACGACTCATCAAATGACAATCCAGTGGCGATCCCAAAGCCCATCGGCTTATCCGTAAATAGCTGCCGCCATCTCTCCACCAACTCCACCAACTCCTCCGGCTCATTTTCGATGCGAGGCAAAAGATCCATCACTACCCAGCTTTCTCGCTCGACCAATGCGCCCCGGGACTTGCTCCCACGAACCTTTGCCTGCTCTGGCAGCAGATTGAAAACCTCACCCAAATACGTCTTCACATGTGCCGCCCACGCGTAGTTCTTGCGCACCTCAGCATGTCCTGTTTCCGATAGTTCTTTGTGTTTTTCTGGATCAGAAAGAATCGCCGCAATCGCATTTCCCATCTCCTCATCATTCAGCGGATCCACCAAAGTTCCGTTGCGACAATTCGCGATGATATCACGCGGTCCACCATCATGAGTCGCCACCAATGGCAATCCCGCCGCAGCTGCCTCTAACAATGTGAGACCAAAAGGCTCCGTAAAAGCCGGATTTACAAACACCCCTTTCCTCTCAGAAGCCCACCTATAAAACCCCGCCACCTCAGGAGCTAAGTGCTTCTTCGGGTAAGCAGCGACACCATACAGATCAGCATCATCAAATGTCCGCAGCAGTTCCATCCACACCTTCCGAGTCCCCGGCGGGAGCTTATCCAGCTTATCGCGATTCCCCCCGATCACGATCAAGTTCGCGTTATTCCTCAACCACTCATTTCCCGCAAAAGCTCTTACCAATCCCGGCAGGTTCTTCCTCTCATCCGCTCTCGCGATCGTTAGCACCGCAGGTTTCGAAGGATCTTCCAAAAACGGCGCAATCTTCGCATCGATCGCCGCCGCCATCTCCGGACTGCCCTCTCCATCAAACCTCGTCAAATCTACCCCCGGAGGAATCACGCGCATCCGGCTCTCCGAGTGCTGATCGTAAAGCGCATACTGCTCATCCACCTCCTGCCTCGTGCTCGTGCAAACCATACTCGCCGCATCCAGACTCATCTCCTCCGCCTCAATTCGAGCACCAAGATTATAGCGCTTCTCCATTTCCTCAGCATCCACACCGCCCTCCACCAGCCTCTCCCTTTTCACCCGACCCAGCGAGTGCCCCGTGAAAACAAAAGGACAACCCAGCACCGCCGCAATCTGCCTACCCACATATCCCGCATCCGCATAATGCGCGTGGATCAGATCCGGCACACGTTTCTCCCTTCTCAGATAAGCCAGCGTCCCATCAATGAAAGCATCCAGATGCCTCCAGACCACCTCTTTACGTAGATATCGCCGCGGCCCCGCCTCGATACGTATGATGTCAGCACCATTTCCCAAATCCTCCCGCGCCTGAGCGTAGTCATCGGAAAGCTTCGGATCAAACACCCGCCTCGTGAGCAACGAAACCCGCTTCACCCTATCGTCCTTCGACAAAGCCTTCACCAACTCCAGCACATAGAGGCATTGCCCCCCCGTATCCGGATCACGACCCAGCTCCATGTTCTCTCCACGGATCAACCCGTGGATCGAAATATGCAGGATGTCGATCTTGCGTGTCTTCTTGGCATCGGTTGTCTCACTCATAAAATTAAGTCGGTTGTCTCAGCGCAGCACCCCGTAGTGCCTCAAGCCCTCCATCGTCCCCGCCGCACACTTCCCGCTGGAGCGGAAAACATCCTTTCCCTCAAGTGCCTCCACCAGCTCCGGCGAAACATTCCCCGGCGTAACCCCGCGCACTCCCTCCATCAGGAACATCGACGAATCATTTCCCGAATCTCCCGCCACCACAATCTCATCCAACCCTACGCCCAGATGTTCGCAAAGCCATGCAATCGCATTGCCCTTGTTCGCCGCCATCGGCAATAAATCGAGATCTCGCGCCGTCGAGTAAATCACCTGCGCCGCCAGTCCCTCCAGCGCCAGCTCACGCTTCAGTTGCTCGATCTCCTCGCTCGTTTTGTCCTCCCAGAACCAACTGCTCTTCCACTCATGCAAACACTCCGGCGGCTGTTCCCGGATCCCCTGCTGCCGGGAAACCAACTCCCTCACCCGCGCATAATCCCACCCCTCATTCAGCAGCTCCGCAAAGCCCTCCATCATCTTCCCTTTGGAAACCTCATAAATCATCGTCCCCACACCCGTCGTGTAAAAATCCGGCTCAGGCATCCCCGAAGCCTTGATCACACTCTTCGCATCCGCATCCAGTCGCCCGGTGCTATACACCAAAATCGGCTTGTCTTCCGTCTCCGCCCACACCCTAGCAAACTCCGCAGTGTAAGTATCCTCCCCCAACAAAGTCCCATCCAGATCCGAACAAAACAGCCGGACTTTCTTTATTTCTGACATCTCCACTCACCTTAACACGCAGGAATCGTGCCGCAAGAGATTCCCCCCCACCCCATCTTTCCTCTTAATTTCGACGTTCAATGTTGGACGTTCGATGTTCAACGTTCAATATCCCCCCCATGTCCGCACAAACCCCCATGATGGCCCAATACCTCGCCATGAGGAAAAGCCTACCCGCCGACATCATCCTCTTCTACCGCCTCGGCGATTTCTACGAAATGTTCTTCGAGGATGCGAAAAACGCCGCCCCCATCATGAACGTCGCCCTCACCAAACGCGGCGGCACACCCATGTGCGGCGTCCCCTACCACGCCGCGCAGAACTACATCGCCCGCCTCCTCAAAGCCGGCAAACGCGTCGCCATCGCCGAGCAAACCTCCACCCCAGTCCCCGGCAAACTCGTCGAACGCGAGATCGCCCGCATCCTCTCCCCCGGCTCCATCGACGACCTCACCCTCCTCGACGACGAACGCCCGAACTACCTCGCCGCCCTCTCAAAAATCAAAAACAACTACGGCCTAGCCGCCATCGACCACACCACCGGCGAATTCATCATCGCCGAGTTCACCGACCCCGCCCAGCTCCTCGACGAGCTAGCCCGCATCTCTCCCTCGGAAATCATCATCCCAGATCACCAGATCAGCGACTTCTCAGAAAACCACCCCAACGCCCTCCCCTACGATGGCTACACCTTCCTCCCCGAGCACGCCGTCGATCTCCTAAAATCCCATTTCAACATCCACTCCCTCGATGGCTTCGGCTGCGCCGACCTCCACGCCGCATCCGCCGCCGCCGGAGCCGCCCTCCACTACCTCGCCACCCAGCTCCGCCGCCCCTGCGAACACCTCAACCCGCCCCGACTGTTAGAAAACGACAAACATGTACTCATCGACGCCGCCTCCCAACGTAACCTCGACCTCATCGAATCCCGCTCAGGAAAAAACCACACCCTCCTCGCCGTCCTCGACCGCACCCAGACCCCCATGGGCGGCCGCCTCCTCCGCAACTGGCTCCTCCACCCCCTCCGCGACCTCGAAACCCTCACCGCCCGCCAAAACACCATCGCCTCCCTCCTAGCCGAGCCCTTCCTCCTCTCCAAAGCCCGCGAATCCCTAAAAAACATCCGCGACATCGAACGCACCACCTCCCGCCTCTCCCAAAACTCCGGCAACCCCAGAGACCTCCAGTCCCTCTCCACCTCCCTCCAGCAAATCCCCGCCCTCAGCGCAGACCTCACATCCCTCTTCAAATCAACAATCAACAATCATCAATCGTCAGTCGTCAGTCGCCTCCACCCCCTGCCACAGCTCACCACCCTCCTAGAATCCGCCCTCTCCGACGAACCCCCAACCAACCTAAAAGACGGCAACATCATCCGCGACGGCTACTCCGAAGCCCTCGACGAACTCCGCTCCGCCGCCCGCGGCGGAAAGGACTGGATCGCCCGCCTCCAGGAGGATGAGAGAAAACGCACCGGCATCGACTCCCTCAAAATCAAATTCAACAACGTCTTCGGCTACTTCATCGAAGTCACCACCAGAAACCTCGACAAAGTCCCCGACGACTACACCCGCAAACAAACCATGGCCAACGCCGAGCGCTACATCACCCCCGCGCTCAAGGAAATGGAAAACAAAGTCCTCGGCGCCGAAGAACGCTCCAAACAACTCGAATACGAACTCTTCCTCCAGCTCCGCCAAAAAGTCGTAGAACACCTCGCCGAACTCAAAGAAACCGCCGCCGCCATCGCCGAGATCGATACCCTCTGCGCCCTCGCAGAAACCGCCCAACTCCACCGCCACTGCCGCCCCACCCTCACCCACGGCACCGAACTCATCATCCAGAACGGCCGCCACCCCGTCCTAGAACAAACCCTCACCGACACCAAATTCGTCCCCAACGACACCGAACTCCTCCCGGAATCGAGTCGCCTCCAGATCCTCACCGGCCCCAACATGGCCGGTAAATCCACCTACATCCGCCAGCTCGCCCTCATCACCCTCATGGCACAGATCGGCGCCTACGTCCCCGCGGATTCCGCCACCATCGGCCTCACCGACCGCATCTTCTGCCGAGTCGGCGCCAGCGACGACCTCTCACGCGGCCAATCCACCTTCATGGTAGAAATGAGCGAAACCGCCCTCATCCTCAACCACGCCACCGAGAAATCCCTCGTCATCCTCGACGAGATCGGCCGAGGCACCGCCACCTTCGACGGCCTCTCCATCGCCTGGTCCGTCGCCGAGCATCTCCACGACACCATCAAGTGCCGCACTCTCTTCGCCACCCACTACCACGAACTCACCGACCTCGCAAATACGAGGGATGCCGTAGTCAACTGCAACGTCGCCGTGCGCGAGTGGAACGAGGAAATCATCTTCCTCCACAAAATCCTCCCCGGCTCCGCCGATAAATCCTACGGCATCCAGGTCGCCCGCCTCGCCGGCCTCCCAAAGCCCGTCCTCGACCGCGCCAAAGCCATTTTGAGCCACCTCGAAATGAACTCCTCCAAACCAGATGCGAAGGAGAAACACCCGAAACCGAAAACCACAAAGCTCGAGGACACCCTTCCCGAGGCAAACTCTCCCCAGATGAACCTCTTCGATTTTTAGTCAGTCTGTTCACCGCTTCTGCGCAGCAGATTGAAAATCTCGTTTGCTCCTATCTAATGTCGATGCGCAGGAAAGTGTCACATCTGCACCGGCGCGTTGCAAACGGGTGGCGTTTGTCTCATGCGTGCTTCTGTTGATGAACTGAATCCTGCCACGCAAACATTACTTCTAAATCGGATGCTTCGCCGACGACATTGTGCTCCATATCCCGAGCACACTCAGGAAGGTAACCTATTATCGTCCATTCAATTCCAACTCCGGTGAGGGCACGCGTTGTGATACGTCTCTTCTTGGTTAACCAGATTGTGGAAAACATTGCTGTCGGTTGTGATCATCAAAATAGAATGATTGGCAACGGCTAAGTAGCGGTGAAAACGGTTCGAAAAGATCTAAACAACACCTCTCCTGTTTGCCAAACAAGTCGTTATCAAGATCATACAGCCATCCATCCCAGCAGGCATTATTGCAGGTCGATTTTACTTCCCTTACCTCCTGATGGAATCATACTGCATGGTCTTTTTCTTAAAAGACAGCATCACTCCCATTCCAATCGCAGACATTAATGAAAACATCTATCCAATCCGCCTGTATCCTACTCGCATCACCCCTCGCATTCGCCCAGGTTGAGTACGAGCCCTTCCCACCCCAAGTCACGCCACTCCCGTTCAATCCGACCAATATCAGCGGAGACGGAACCACTGTGGTAGGTACAAATCCTCTGGAACGATATTTAGACCCTACCGCCATTGGTGGGCAAGGGGAGGTGGGCATTTCCAGAACCATCATGAGCACGTTCTCTTCGGGCGCCAACGTCTGGACCATGCAAAACGGAACCGAGGATCTC
>JANRFH010000046.1 GCA_030725745.1 Akkermansiaceae bacterium | reverse complement strand
AGGAATCCACCGTCTCCGCTCCCATCAATTATTCGTTAGAAGAAAAAATCCGCCGCCTACATATTATATGAATCAGATTTCCAGCGGATCAGACGAAAGACAATCAAAGGATCCAATTTTCAAATACTCTACCGAAACGCGTGAAAGGGCTTTCAAAACGAGATTCGAGATTCACTAGAAAGAGCAGAAAATTAGCCATTAGTTGCTGATATTCAAGAAATATGAAGCATTGGCTCTTGGTCGTATTTCCTCTATGAAATATCTGTTTGAGCCAATCTGAATCCATTTCCTTTTTTTGTCCGGCGTGCAGCACACGCCTGACTGTTCCTGCCAGTCTAGCAGGAGTTACGGGGCCTTGCCCCAGTTGCCAATCAACGATTCAGGCACCATACCCAGCACCACCTGCTCCGGCAGCACAAGTTCCGCAGCCGATACAGCAAGCTCCTCAAGCACATTATCAGCCGCAACCTGCGCCTGCGGCGAACTACCAGCAGCCTGCCAATTACCAGCAGCCTCCGAGCTACCAACAGCCTGCCCCTCCCCAGCAGTCTGCTCCAGAAACCTATGTCCAGCAACCACTGGAGCTACCCCAACCCGTTCAACCGTCGCGAGCCATTCTCCGGCCAGAGCCAAGACAGCTGCCAAATCGCACGGAGCCAATTGCTCCAGTAACACGCCAGCGCTCAGAGCCAACCGGTGATCTTCGTGCCCTGACAGGCAGTGCTGGCCCTCCGCCTCAGCGCCACCAGAGGAGTCGCCTTCTCCGTGTGGCGGTGCCTGCGCTATTCATCTGCTTAGTTCTGGGTGTGATTTTCGGAGTCAAAACCTTTCTACAGAAGGACAAGATGGCTGCCGGCGGTGGTATCACCGAGCCTGAAAACAAAGTCCGGGTGATTCTACCGGAAGAAAATAGCGATACCTTTGATTCACTCACAAGCGGTGAAGACTACGAAACCTTGCCAACTGAGCCTCTGCAAATGCCAACCGCTGAGCAACCCGATCAAGAATTTTCGCCGGAATACCTCCCTGTGGACGGTGGGATTGCTGCTCTTGAGCTTCTGGAAAAATTCCTCGCCATGGGCACCCTTGAGGAGCGGATGCCACATCTCGAATCAAAACTCCCGGAAGCCGAGCTCGCAGCCTCCATTCTGAACGCGCCACTACCTGAGGTTCTTAAAATCACTGTAGATATTCGTGAAACCAATCCCATAGAACAGCTCATCGACTATTATTATCACGTCGATTTTGACGATGGCAGTGGTGGAGAAAATCCCCAAACCATGCTGGTTAGAACACGAGGTGGTGGAGCTCCTGTCGTTGTCGTCGATCCCTTCCTTGATCTATTCGGAGGACAGTTCGCAAAATATGCGCAAAGCCCGACTGCGGAATCCGGCGTCTTCCAAGTCATTATTTCCGCCGGTGCTTTTTGCTACGACGATGTTCCAGGAGCAGATAAGAAGTTCACTTTAAAAATCTTATCCCGCGAGGACACCAAAGAGATCGCGAAAGCCTATTTTGGGAGAAACTCAAAAATCGGTGAGATGCTGGAAGATGAATCTTCCGGGCTGGCATACGGCCAAGCGAAGGCTTGCACCGTCTTCATGAGATGGAATACCGATGAGGATCCACAGAAACCGTTCCTTGAAGCCCTCGATCTTAAGGCACTCAATTGGAATCCTTGAGGGCATCCCACCCGCCGTAGAGCACTTTCACTGGCGGCCCCAGATCGAGTTTCTTGATGAGATCTGCCACCTGCCTGCTCGTTCCGCAGGCTTCGCTGCCGCAATAAACCACCACTAAAGGGGCACTGATGATTTGCATCGCAGCTTCGCTCTCAAGCATCTGGGCATCTTCCGCAGGGTCAAAGTTCCAAAGGATCGATCCTTCTACGCCGTTTTTCTCCCAATCGGAACGCGACCTTGAATCAACCCAGAGCGCTCCCTCGATGACATCGGCCAGACAGATTTCATCCTCCGCGATGGCTGTGGGGTCACAGGTGAATGGCTGCGGTGCCTCCGGCTCGTCTCGCAAAATCCAGCTACCTCCTGCCGCTATGGAAGAGATAACACCTATAACGGCCAACTGCGCTACCACGTTCATGGCTGTTTTTTTATCGATGCAGAAATAACTGCGAATGCCTGCTGATTGCGTTGCTTAGGCACATCGACATCCGTCTCAATTCGCACAATCGCCAACCCCGTGGCCTCCCCATCTACAGGAGTCACTTTTACCTGATAGTGCTTCCCATCTTCAACGGTGATCAGTTCGATTTTAAAGTTTTCATTATTGGAAGTCGCTTGAGTGACATGGATCGGCTTCTCATAATCCATCTTCACATCAATCACCTTCGGCGCGATGTCTTCACCGGTCTTCCATTTCACGCTCTTTGGCTCAAGTGAGATGATGGTGGGTATGGTGACGCTGAGGTGCACCGTGGAGGAGGGTTTCTCGTCCGGATCGGTCTCCAGCCAGATATAGACCGGCTTGTCCACAGTTCCCTGGAATGTCCCAATCTCGAAATTTGCCCTCATCGTCCCCGACTCCCCCGGCGCGTAGGTGAACTTGCCTCCGGCTAATTGAACGGAAATACAGGAACATGATGCATCTGCAGCTCTGATCGTGACTGAGGTATCGCCTTTGTTGGTGAACTTAAAGTCCCTGCTGATCGTTTTGTCATCGAGACCCGCCTCTGCGGAAATTTTCTCTTCATCGAATTTCAATTGCGCACACAGCGGCAGTATTCCGATGATAGAAAAAAGAAGTAGAAAGGTTTTCATGCGGGAAACCATAACTCCGGGAGCCTATTTCGCAAGCGCCGTAGCGATGATGAGTCGTCCTCCTCGCCACTCGGGGCCGAGCACGAACAGCGGGATACCAGGACGAAGCAAGGCGTCTGTCTTCAAGATCTTTTTTCTCGCGAGCCATAGCTCTAGATCTAGCGAGATTTCATCATCATTCGGCTGATTCCGGTTCTCGAAACGAACCAAGATTTCATCAGATGGCTTGAGTGGCTGAGCCCAGTTCTCATAGCTGCGGAAAATCGGCTGCGTGTCCGCCCCAAGCGCCCGATAATGCGTGAATTTGAGCTGTTCCTCGCTCTGGAAGCGTGCGCTCGTCTCTTCAGAAATTTCGGCCGCACGTTCTCCGGCAGCAGCTGGATCGCCGTTTGTTGCGAAATAGACCGTGACCTCCAGCTTGCCGATTTTTGTACGACCTGGATCCTCCTGGCCAAAGGTTTTACCTGCCGAAAAAATCGCCAATAGGGTAACCAATAGGCAGATGTAAGAATGGAGGGGAGATTTCATTGAGTGCTTCTTTCGAATTCTCTACCCTCGCGTGTGGCCGTCCTATCGGCATCGCTAATGGTCGGCACATACACCGTTTGTGAAAAATCCACTGAATCAGGTATCGCGCTGACACCTTCCAGCACGATCACCGTCGCGCTCGCCTTATTACTGGCAAACCATTGAGCCTCTACTCCTTCTTCCGGAGTATAGACTACAGGAGTCAGGTTCACCGGGCTTGGCTTCCATTTTACGACTTCATCCGGCTCGGCACTATTCCTGCCGAAGCCGAATGCGAGGATCATCCCGGCACAAGCGGCGGCGGGCATGAACCAAGATTTCCAGAACGGAACAGCATCGCGCCCCCGGCTCGGTGGTGCCTCGGCGGCTTTGAGATCGCGTATGCCCTGATTTACCCGGCTGAGGAAAAAGTCCGGATATGGCGGCTCTTCGCTAGCAGGCAGAGCCGCTGCCATCGTGTTTCTGTAGTTCCTCAGCTCTTCGCGTGCAGCGAGGTGCTCGGGCTGCGAGGCGGCCCAAGCATCCATTTCGGCGAGTTCATCGCCGCTGAGTTCATCGTCCATCCAGAGGGCGAGACGTGTTTCATCGGGAATCATATTCATCTTTCAGCAGGGTTTGGAGTTTCTGGCGTGCGTAAAAAAGGCGGCTCATCACCGTGCCGAGCGAGCAATCCATGACCTCGGCGATTTCTTTGTAGGCGAGCCCTTGGACATCTTTGAGGATGACCGCTTCGCGGTGTTCCGGGCTCAGTTTCGAGAGTGCTTCTTCGATTTTTCCGCGAAGCTCCGTGTTGGAGAGGGCGTCATCCGGTGCTTCAGGGAAGGAGGGCGCTGTCTTCGCGGACGAATCGATGCTATCGCGGTTGAAAATCTCGTCGTTCAGTTCACCGGCACTCTCGATCTTGCGCTTGCGCACCCAGTCATAGACGACGTTGTGGGAAATGCGGAAAAGCCAAGTCGAGAAGCGTGAGCGCGCCTCAAAGCGTGGCAGTGCCTGCCATGCCTTGATGAACGCATCTTGGGAGAGATCCCAAGCGTCCGCGTCATTTTTGACCATGTTCCTTATCATTGCGTAAATTTTTCCTCTGTGGCGGATGACAAGCTGGTCGTAGGCCTGCATGTCACCCTTTTGCGCAAGAGCCACGAGCCGGAAATCCTCTTCATGATCGTCCGCCGGCTCAGCCCCGGAAGCACTCGCCGCCGGTTCTTGCGTTGGTTTGGACGGATTACCGCTCTCCATATTCATCGTTTCTTGAAAAATCTGTGGAAGGCAGCGGCCTTCACGCAAATGAGCTTGAAGGCGGCATCGCCACCGTGCAACGCCGAATCTCCGCCATTGGGAACAGCCTTACGCGCTAAATTCCTTTTGATTTTTTTTCTGGACGTTAGATTTACCGGAAATGGACAGCGGGATCAAACAAAGGCTCGACGATTTTATAAGCCAGAGAGGCCTGCGGCGAACCGGCCAGCGCGAACGTATCGCCGAGGTCGCATTCTCCCGCGATGAGCACTTCACGGCTGATGAACTTTTCGAAAGAGTCTGCAAGGTGGACGGCGAAACATCGCGCGCCACTGTCTACCGTACTCTCGGGCTTCTTGTGGAGGCGGATCTCCTCCGCCAGATCGATCTCGGCGACAGCCAGATCACCTATGACCCGAATTTCCACAACAAGCCGTCCCATAACCACCTCGTCTGCATCGATTGCGGGAAAGTAGTGGAATTTGAAGATGACAATGTCGATATCCAGACCGATTGCCTCACGCGCAGACTCGGCTACAAGGCCATACGCCAATCGATTAAGATTGAGGCAAACTGCGAACAGTTACGAATCAACGGCCGCTGCCCCGATCTCATCGCCACGCGCCTCTCGGGAAAACGCCTGCGGAAAAAACGCTGATGCCTGTAGTGAAACCCCGGTGCGAAGCCTCGCCTCTGGATGACAGAGAAGGGGTCCGCAGCTCGTTGGCGAAATGGTTTAGCAAAGTCGGAAAAGATTTCCCCTGGCGCAGGACGCACGAGCCCTACGCCATTCTCGTCTCCGAGATGATGCTTCAGCAGACTCAGGTCGCAACCGTTCTCGGAAAAGGCTATTACACACGTTTTCTCGATAAATTCCCAACTGTAGAAGCCCTCGCTGAAGCCGACGACACCACCCTGCTCAAGGCATGGGAAGGTCTCGGCTACTACCGCCGGGCGCGGATGCTCAGAGAAACAGCGCGGTCTATCATTTCAAAACACCACGGCCACTTCCCGGAAACCGAAAAGGAACTCCTCTCCCTCCCTGGAATCGGCCCCTACACCTGCGCCGCCCTGCTTTCCTTCGCATTCAGCAAGCCCTCGGCACTCGTCGATGGAAATGTCTCACGCATCCTCTCTCGACTCACCGACGACGATTCGCCCATCGACTCCACACTCACCATCCGCAAACACCGCGAGCTAGCATATTTTCTCTGCGCTCCTGAAAATCCCCGCATCCATCACTAC
Organism: Akkermansiaceae bacterium; assembly: GCA_030725745.1. Taxonomy (GTDB): domain Bacteria; phylum Verrucomicrobiota; class Verrucomicrobiia; order Verrucomicrobiales; family Akkermansiaceae; genus Luteolibacter. Next base: position 11,534 of record JANRFH010000046.1, on the reverse strand, counting down.
GCCATGATGGAGCTAGGCCAGACAATTTGCCGCCCCGGCGTCCCACACTGCCTCGAATGCCCGGTCTCGAAATATTGCGCCTCAAAATCCCCCGAAACCCTTCCGGTGAAAAAAAAGCGCACCCCCATCACACTCGTCACCGAAAACGCGATCTGGGCGAGAAATTCTGATGGAGCCATCCTGCTCCACCACGAATCCGGCAGCCGCCGCAACGGACTTTGGAAGCTGCCCCTGCGCACCGCTGCTCAATGCGAATCCCTGCAACTCATTGCAGAAGACACCTACGCCATCACTCGCTACAAGGTTTCCCTTCGGGTTCATCTCAGTAAAAACCAACCCACTAAAACCGGAGAAGGCGACGAATGGATCTCCTTAGATCAACTAGAAACACTCCCGCTCGCAGCTCCATTCAAGCGAATGATCGCACGATTGTTGCCCGATTTCTGAAATCGGATGTGACTGTGCGCCCGCACTATGCTTTCCTGTGCCCGAATGCATGGATTTCTACTGAATCGCTGCGCCCCTCTGATAGGGCTAGCTCTTGCTGCTTGCTCACCTATTGCACCTCCGCCGCAGGCCGAAACCGTCATTCCCGGAGCAACCGCAAGGCAGATCGTCAGGGAACGCCTGTCCGCTGTGGTCGTAACTGGAAACCGTGAGATCGGGAGCTGGGTCAGGGGGAAATTTTCCATGAAAAACGCTCCGCAAGACGCCGACGGAGGTTCCGCTGCGCCCATCACGCCCGATGGATACTTCCTCACAGCAGATCACGTGCTCGCACATGCGCCCGGAAAAAACGTCTTCATCATCTACGGCAGGGGCGGCAGCATCATCACCCGCAAGGCGCGTATCGTCTGGAGATCCGCTTCCGATGACCTCGCCATTCTCCACATTACCGAGAAAACACCTTATTTCTACCACTGGACTCCCCCGCAGAAATGGCTCTCGCCCGGCCACGGCGTGATCCATGGCGGTATGGCCACTGGATTTAGCTCATCACCCGGCAAGCTACGAACCGGCCTCGCCCCTGAAGGCACCTTCACTGGCAATCGCCCCTTCAAGATCGACATTCCTCTCAAGCCCGGCGACAGCGGAGGTCCCATCGTCGATGCATACGGAAATCTCGTCGGCATCAACTCGGCCGTCGAGTTTCTCATCCCTTTGGAAACAGCCATTTTCATCGATTCCGAGGGCAATCGACCCAATACAGGCAAAATCGCCTCGATCATCGCAAGGGATCGCAGAAATAATCCCTGAGCAACATGCCGATACCCCTCCTGAGATATAGAACCCTCGCTCTCGTAGCCGCTTGCTGCTCAGCCGCGCTCATGTTCGGCTGTACTGCGGGCGGCGGGGACTTCCTCGATAGCACCTCCTCCTCAGCGAAAGACCGCATTATGTATGTGCGGGAAAAACCGCCCACCTTCGGTCATTTCCGTCTCCAAGCCTTTATTTCCAAGTATCCCGATCTCGGCACGTTCGTTTCTCGAAGAAATTCCCCCGAATTCCTTGCGGAGACCGACAAGGGAGACAGCCACATTCTCATCCTCTATTATCTAGAAAAACGCCAAGCCTATGCGTGTCGCTGTGAAGCTGGCACTTCTAATAGTATCGAATTTTCCGGCCCCTACCCCATCACCGACGGAGAGGCAAAAACCCTCCGTAATCTGCGCGACGGCGGCTCTGCAACCGATTCTTAAGACAGGAGTTAGAGTTTTCCGACTCTAATATTAGCTTGCATCGGCCACTTCCGATTCTATCTTGAACGTTACCAGCGGAGCTCTCCGCAGGAAAACAAACCGGGCAATTGCCCATCATAAACGAACAAAAACCAAAAAATAGAAACCAACCAAAATGAAAACTAACCATACTACAAGACGCGGCTTCACACTCGTGGAGCTTCTCGTCGTTATCACCATCATCGCAGCACTTGCAGCGCTGGTATCTCCTCAGGTCATGAGGGCACTGAAAAAGGCAGACGCAAACACTGCCGTTTCCAACGCCAGACAGATCGGACTCGCCATGTTCAGTTTCCAAAACGAATACGGAACATTCCCAGATGCAGACACCCAAACGGATGTTGAAGATGACTTCCCGGATGGCGATATTACACCCGATGCTACGAGCTCCAACGGCTACTTCCGCCAACTTTTCCGCGGAGAGTTCACCGACTCCGAAGAAATTTTCTTCGCCAAGACAGCCGTCTCCAAGAAGCCTGACGGCGTAATCACCGGCACCAATTGCTTGGAAACAAAGGAAAATGCATTCGGCTACATCATGAACCAGGACGAAGGACTCACCACTGGAGGTAACTCCGCTCGAACAATTGCCGCTACTCCTCTGACAGAAGCTGGTCTTTTTGACCAAGATGCGTTCGACAAGAAAGCAGTATCTCTTCGCATCGACCAAAGCGTTCAAATCCTTAACATCAACGCCGATGGCGAAGCTCTTCTCAAAGGAGGCGCGTCCGTCCTTACTGCAGGCAATGACACTGTCTGGGGTAGCGACATTACTCCAACTATGAAAGAGCCTAACTAATCATCGCTATTAGAGTTCATATACTCTGATATTACTCCCAACCGGGCGGCCTAACGGTCGTCCGGTTTTTTTATTTGCAGGAAGAGTAATCCTAGCCGAATCAACTGAAGCCTATTTCATCATGTCCGAAACCAAAGTCTCAAAGGCATTCTTACCTTACCCTGTCTCGACCTTAAGCCCGAGAATCATCCCTACCGACCTCAGCTCATTCAAATCACGGGGAATCTCGGAGGTCGAGCGTGAGCTCCAACAGAAACTCACCGAAATCCGCGAGCAATACCTCGCCACCATCGATCATTTCAATTGGAACAAACTCGTCTACGAAGCGGACATCAATTTCGAACCTATTGTCGGCGAAACCTACCACCTCTACGAAGTGCGAGGCCGCAAACTCCTATCGATGATTGGCCCCGCCGAATGGAATAAGAAGCACCTTGCTACTGTCCGACTCAACGTAGATCGTCAGTGGAAACTTGAAGAAATCTCAGATGAGGTCGACCAACGCTCACTATTTGGTGCTGTAGAACTCTGATTTTGAGTCCACAAAAAAGCCCCCGGAAATTCCGGAGGCTTTCTTTAAATTGTTAGCGTAAATCGCTTAGTTGGCGGCAACCACGTTCACTCTGCCGCCTTCGCGGTCGAATTTCACCTGACCATCGGTCAGAGCGAAGAGCGTGTGATCCTTGCCACAGCCAACACCCACGCCTGGATGCACTTTCGTGCCGCGCTGGCGGATGATGATGTTGCCAGCAATGACGGTCTGACCGCCAAATTTCTTCACGCCGAGGCGCTTGCTGCGTGAGTCGCGTCCGTTTTTAACGGATCCTTGTCCTTTTTTATGGGCCATGAGGGTAGTCGGTTAAATTTTCAGATTATCCAATGGAGGTGATCTCCAGCTTGGTCATGTGGCGGCGATAGCCTTTAGTTTTGTGGAAGCCCTTGCGGCGCTTGAACTTGAAAGCGATTCCTTTTGGACCGCGGAATTGATCGATGACTTTAGCCTTCACACCAGCACCATCAATGAATGGCGCACCAATCGTTACGCTGTCGCCTTCACCACGAAGAAGAACTTCGGTGAATTCGATTACTGTATCGACGTCAACATCGAGCTTCTCGACATCGAGTTTGTCGCCTTCTTGGACGCGGTATTGTTTACCGCCTGTTTTGATTACTGCGTAGGCCATGGCCGTGGTGGGAAATTGGTGTGAATGGAACTCCGTCTTTGCGACGGGCGGGGAACTCATCATGGATGCGCCCACCGTGCAAGATTTTTTTGGTAAATTCCCGCTCCGAGATGATATTTAGAATAGTTCTTGCTACAAACAGGAATGATTCTAAGTTTTGCCGAGATGACAACCCAAGCATCAGAAACCCCCAACAAGGACATCCCGGAGGAAATTAACGGCCTCCGCATGACCCGCCAACGCCAAGAAGTCTATCGCTTTCTGATGGGGGAGCGCATACACCCGACCGCCAATGAGGTTTTCATGGGCATCAAAAAAGCCCTTCCGAACGTCTCCCTAGCAACGGTTTACAACTGCCTCGAAGCTCTTGTGCAGCACAAAATCATCCGCCAAGTCAATTTCGACCGCGAACCCTCCCGCTACTGCCCGAACCTCGACGAACACGGCCATTTCCATGACGAAACCACCGGAACCATCCACGACGTCAAATTCAAGCCCGGCATCAACCTTACCGATCTCCTCGACCTCCCCCCAAACACCGTCATCAAAGACATCGAAATCACCCTCCGCGGCCAACTCGCCTAAATTTCAAACTTCAAAATACAACTTTCAATTCACACAACCCCAGCCTTGGCGCACTTGGCGTCTTGGCGGTCAACAATTCTTCAATATGAGCCTGAAAATCGACAACCTCCACGCAACACTCGAAAACGGAACCGAAATCCTCAAAGGCGTCAGCCTTGAGATCCCAGCCGGCGAAATCCACGCCATCATGGGGCCAAACGGCTCCGGAAAATCCACCCTTTCCAAGGTCATCGCCGGCCACGAGTCCTACATCCCCACCGCCGGAACCGTCACCCTGGACGGCGCAGACATTTCCGAAATGTCCATCGACGAGCGCTCCCGCGCCGGAATCTTCCTCGCCTTCCAGTACCCAAACGAAGTCCCCGGCGTCTCAAACGCAAACTTCATCCGTGCCGCCCTTCAGTCCCGCCTTCCAAAAGGTGAAGAAATTGACGCCGTCGCCTACTACAAGTCCCTCTACGAGAAAATGGATCTCCTAGAAATGGATCGCAAGTTCACCGCCCGTGCCGTCAACGAAGGCTTCTCCGGTGGTGAGAAAAAGCGCAACGAGATCCTCCAGATGATGATGCTCGATCCGAAATACTGCGTCATGGATGAGACCGACTCCGGCCTCGACATCGACGCCCTCAAGATCGTCGCCAAAGGCGTCAACGCCATGCGCTCCCCTGATCGCGGAATGCTCCTTATCACCCACTACCAGCGCCTACTCGACTACATCAAACCGGATCACGTCCACGTCATGTCCGAAGGACGTATCGTCAAATCCGGTGGCCCCGAACTCGCCCTAGAACTTGAGGAAAAAGGCTACGATTTCCTTAAAGAGCCTGCCCTCGCATAAAAATATCCAACCACAGAGACACGGAGAACACAGAGCTCTTATTATAACCCCTTCCTCTGTGGCCTCTGCGTCTCTGTGGTAAAAAATTCTTAATTTCCCCAACCAAACTTCCCCATGCTCACTGAAGATACAGCCTCAGCCGTCCTAGACGACGAAACTAAAGACGCCATTAACGTGGATCGTACTAAAGGCGATTTCACTTTCCCAGAGCGCAACAAATTCGACGCAGGATGGGGTCTTTCCTCTAAAACCGTCGATTATATCTGCGATGTGAAACAAGATCCCGATTGGGTTCGCGAATTCCGCCACAAGGCACTCGCCGTATTTGAAAGCAAGCCAATGCCTACCAACTGGGCAACGGAAGACCTCAACAACATCCACTTCGACAAGATCCGCTACTACCTCTCCGACGGTGAAAAACCAAAACGCACCTGGGACGATGTCCCTCCGGAAGTTCTGGAGACCTTCGAGCGTCTCGGCGTGCCCCAACAGGAGCGTGCCTTCCTCGCAGGCGTAGAAGCCCAATACGACTCAGAAGCCGCCTACTCCAATATGGATGAGGAGCTGAAGAAAATGGGCGTCATCTTCGTCACCTCCGCCGAAGGCCTCAAGGAACACGAGGAAATCTTCCGCCCTTGGTTCGGAAAAGTCATCCCTACCGGTGATAACAAATTCTCCGCCCTCAACAGCGCAGTCTTCTCCGGAGGTTCCTTCATCTACATCCCGAAGGGAGTGAAGCTCAAGCAGCCGCTCCAAGCTTACTTCCGCATCAACTCGGAATCATTCGGCCAGTTCGAGCGCACGCTCATCATCGCCGATGAAGGCTCCGAAATCATGTATATGGAAGGATGCACCGCTCCTAAATTCGACACCTCCACCCTGCACTCCGCAGTCGTAGAACTCGTCGCTCTCAAAGGCGCGAAAATCCAATACATCACCGTCCAAAACTGGTCGGGCAACGTCTTCAACCTCGTCACAAAACGCGGTATCGCCATGGAAGACGCCGAAGTTCGCTGGATCGACTGCAACATCGGTTCCCGCCTCACCATGAAATATCCCGGCGTAGTCATGAAAGGCGAACGCGCTCGCGGCGAAGTCATCTCCATCGCCCTCGCAAACACCGGCCAGCACCAAGACACTGGTGCTAAAATGATCCACGCCGCCGACAACACCACGTCGAACGTCGTTTCCAAGTCCATCTCCGTCGGCGAAGGACGCTCCACCTACCGTGGCCAGGTTCACATTCCCAAGCACCTCAAAGGCTGCAAGAACAACACCGAGTGCGACGCACTGCTCATCAACAGCCACTCACGCACCGACACCTACCCGGCCATCACCGTCAAAGGAAACCAACACGCCACCCAGCACGAAGCATCCGTCTCTCAGGTCTCCGAGGAAATGCTCTTCTACATGCAACAGCGCGGCCTCGACGAAGGCCAGGCCATGTCCCTCGCCGTCAACGGTTTCATCAACGACCTCGTCCGCGAATTCCCCATGGAATACTCAGTCGAACTCAAGCGCCTCATCGACCTCGAAATGGAAGGATCGGTCGGGTAAACGAAAGAGTTTGCTAGTTTTCAGTGTTCAGTTTTCAGCTCTTTGCTTGAGAACGAACACTAGGAACATCGGCAAACATCCGCACCGGCTCTTCCCTGAAAACTGAAAACTTCCCACTAGCAAACTTTCCATGACCTCCACCCTCCCCGCTTGGTTCCAAGCACGCCAGCAAGCCGCACAAAAACGTTACGAAGAAACTCCCACCCCGAAACGCGGTGACGAGCAATGGCGCTTTGCCAACATCAAGCAACTCAAGTTCGACAATCTCTCCGGAGAAGCGGTCGAAGCTGATGCTTCAGACCTCATCGCACGCTCCACCGGCCTCGAATCACCGGTAGCGAAATTCGTTTTCATCAACGATCAAGTCGTTCTCACAGAATCAAGCCTACCAGAAACCGTCATCTGCCTTTCTCTTGCCGATGCGTTAGAAAAGCATCCTGAGCTCGTAGAAGCACATTTCATGAAGCAGGAGACCCGTCTCGGCTCTGCGAAATACGCCGCCCTCCACGAAGCTTCCGTGAAAAACGGTCTCTTCATCCACGTCCCAGACGGCGTCGTTATCGAAGGCACCATCGAAGCCCATCACTGGATCTCCGGCGAAACAACCGTCTTCCCGCACACCCTCATCGTCACCGGGAAATCCGCCGAAGTCCGTGTCATCGACATCTTCCACTCCGCCGAAGACACCACACCCGGCCTCGCCATCGCCTTCAACGATCTCTGCGCAGGGCAGAATTCCTCCCTCGACTACATCGCTATCCAGGAGCTGAACGAGGTCTCCCGCATCATTTCCATCAATGAAACCTCCACCGCACGCGACGCACGCGCCAAGGGCTTCATCCTCAACACTGGTGCTGCATGGGCTCGCAACGAATCCCTTTCTCGCCTCGAAGGCGAAAACTCACGCTCCGACATGCTCTCCGTGAGCATCCCGGATCACGTGCAGGAATACGATCAGCGCACCTTCCAGCATCACGTTTCACCTAGTGCAAACTCAGATCTGCTCTACAAAAACACCCTCTACGGCCACTCGAAAACCGTATTCTCCGGCCTCATCTTCGTCGGCGAAACCGCCCACCACACGGATGCCTACCAAACCTGCCGTAACCTTTTCATGTCGAATGACTGCGAGGCGAACTCCATGCCCGGCCTCGAAATCAACGCCGACCAGGTCGCCTGCTCTCACGGCTCGACCTCCGCTCAGATCGCCGATGAGGAAATCTTCTACCTCCAAGCTCGCGGCATTCACCCGACCCAAGCCCGCCAGCTCATCGCCCGCGGTTACTCAGTCGAAGCTGTCGCACGCCTAGAAAATGAGGAAGTCGAAGATCTTCTCATGAAGTTCATTGATTCGAAGTTTGCCCGCATCAAATAGTCGTTTCGCTTCTTTTAAAAAAGATCACGATCTTGGGATCTTGGCTACGGCTGCCACATCCTCATAAGAGTGCAATATTTGCACTCTCGGATCAGAAAAATACCCGCCTGTAGTTTGCACTTCTCCTCTTTGATGCTTCATTATTCATATAAATTTTCTTTCGATACAGCTCTACCACCACTCCTGATCTTCTGCGTTTTAGAATCGTCTCCTCCAAAAGCGACGAGTAAAAGTTAGGGTCGCGGCTGAAAGACATTCACCTATTTGAAATCTCCTCATTACATAATCGAAAAGCCTCTGGAAAAGCCACCGGCGCCCTGTTGCTTGGAAGGGGAACTTTCAGTCATTGTTGTCGAAGACGATCCAATTGCTGCCAAAATTCTAATAGAGGCACTCAGAGGTAACGGTGTCCACCCATCTTTGCATACACACGGAAGCGATGCCCTTCGTGAACTTGCCTCCAGCCCATCCTGCCGCGCCATCCTTATCGATCTTTCATTACCCGATATGGAAGGAATGGATCTACTCAGAGAGGCACGCAGAATCAACCCAGGGCTTGCATGCTTCATTCTTACTGCACGCAACCACGTCGAATCCGCCGTGACAGCCATGAAAGCCGGGGCGCTGGACTACTTTACAAAACCCTTCGACCTACCAAAAGTCGTCACGACCGTCCGCGAGACGCTCAAGACGATAAACCCAAAGCTAAATAAAAATTTCATCCTTAGAGATGATCACTGGAAATCGAAGGCGATGCTAGAGGCCATCCGCTTAGCCGATATTGCAGCAGCATCGGACAAACCCTTACTTATTTCTGGCCCAAACCATTCTGGAAAAACCTATTTCGCTAGGAATATTCACACTAGGCGCCAGGAAAAACCCTCGGAATTTATCACCGTCGATCTTGTCAGCCTCACGGCAAAACAGGCTGAAATCGTGCTTTTCGGCGCAAATCTGCAGCAAGCTGACTCATCTCTAAAATTAGGGAGCGGATTACTCTACTCCCGCAGCAAACTCACGGTCTGCATACGCAGTGTAGATAGGCTAAGCCCCCTATCTCAGACTCTTCTACTAGGGTGGTTGAAGCTTTCTTCTGAAATTAACACGCCGCATAGAACAACGATCCGTCTCATTACAACTACATCTGAAGATCTTTCACAGCTTGTCGCCAAACAACTCTTTGTAAGCGATCTTTTCTACGCCCTCTCAACATACCATATCTGGGTTCCGGGACTCGCAGAACGTGTAGAGGATATCCCGCAGCTCAGCGAAGACATCATCACATCCATTTGTGTAGAGCAACAAAGAAAAAGGCCGACACTAACACCCCAAGCTCTTGAAATCCTTTCGGATCATATTTGGCCAGGAAATGTTAGCGAACTCTGGAGCGTTCTGAGCCACGCGATGGCAGTCACTAAAGATGGGCTGATTACAGAGGCAGATCTCCCTAATCTCAACAGCTTGATCGCCAGCAATCAAAAAATCAGTCACCTCCCCAAGAGCGTGATGAGTATCGACGATCTAAACCGCGCTGCACTCGTATCTACATTAGAGGCTTGCGGGGGAAATCGTAGACGTGCGGCAAAGAAATTGAAAGTAAGTCTTCGAACGGTTTATAACATGATAAAACGCTACGACCTTTAGGTTACTTTCTAATCTTGATTTCCCATGATGACTACACAGCCTTATTCTTTCAAAGGCTCAACCTTTAGATACACTTCATCGGCAAGAATTCTCGGGGTATGTACAAGAGATCGTTAAAACTAGGAAGTTCCTCAAGGCATTTGATCCGGCGCAGTTAAGATCTTGTGCGCCCATATCTTCAACGCCGTCTCCGCAAGCAAAGGAACGCCAGACCTAAAGCACCAAAAGCCTTGGTTCGTATCTCAGGGATAGGACTAGCGAAGCTGATGGTATCACCCCCAGACAGCGCATAACTTCTGTCGAACTCGATGTCAGCCGCCAGACTCACTTCTTCATAGGTGATACCCGGCAACACAAACTGCCTATCCACTACCATGGTTTGAGCCTTGGAAATCAAATTAATCGTAGTCGATAATTCACCATCAGCATTGCGCGAACTAAACACAAAGACCACGTTATCTTGGGAGCCGACGGTCTGTACGGCATTCTCATCACCTTGCGATTGTCCACCCAGATTGAGAAATCCCCATGAAGCGATTCGCGTGGAAGTGTAAAGCGGCGCTTGGACATTTCCACCTGTACCTATGGTCATAGTACTTTCAAGCCCACGCCTGGTTGAATATATGATTCGATAACCATTCGCAGTCCCTGCCAATGCTTCGCCAACACTTGCCGTCCCGGGAACACCGGAGACTGATCCAGTCACATTAAAAACAAGACCAGCCGGGCTTTCCGCAAAGGAACAAGGTAAGAGCCGCCTCAACGACAGAGTTATGGGCGGAAGCTGCTAAAAGAATAAAGACTGTTTTCATCTGCGCTTCTCGTATCGCAGGCAGTCCCACACCACAGCTAAAAGCCTCCTCTCGGGATGCACAATTACACTTTAGCCGCTCCGGTTTTTAACGACAGGTATAACGTCTAGAAGCGAGTTTCCGCGTGTATCACGCCTCCATGAATTCAGCTGAAAACCACCTCCCCCAACTCCCCTCCAGCCCTACACACCGCAAAGTCCTCCTCATCGGCTGGGACGCCGCCGACTGGAAAGTCATCCACCCTCTGCTCGACGCCGGGAAAATGCCGAATCTCTCACGTTTCCTTGAGCAGGGCGTGATGGGGAACATCGCTACCCTCCAGCCCGCACTCAGCCCCACACTCTGGACATCCATCGCCACCGGGAAGCGCCCCTACAAGCACGGGATTCTCGGCTTTTCCGAGCCAGATCCTGTCACTGGCGGCATACGCCCCATCACCAATCTTTCCCGCAAGACCAAGGCGATCTGGAACATCCTCAACCAAGAGGGAAAAAACACGATCACCGTCGGCTGGTGGCCCTCCAACCCCGCCGAGCCCCTTTCCAAAGGTGTCATGGTTTCTGATGATTATCAGAAGGCTCATGGCCCAGCCACCCCATGGATTCTCAAGCCCGGCACCATTCATCCAGAAAGACTAGAGAAGCATCTCACCCCACTGCGCTTTCACCCCTCAGAACTCACCGAGGATGATTTGCGCCCTTTCCTTCCCGGCCTGGACGGCATGTCCCGCGAGGATCTCGACAAGGCGGAAAAAGACCCCCGTGTCCAGTCCCTCATGAAGATCATCGCGGACTGCACAAGCATCCACTCCGCCGGCAATGCCCTGATTCAGAACGAGCCATGGGATCTCATGAGCGTCTATTACGATGCCATCGATCACTTTGGCCACGCCTTCATGAAATACCATCCTCCGCAGCGCCCGCAGGTGGATGATTGGGACTACCGCGTCTTCCATCACTGCGTGGAAATGGGCTACATCTATCATGACGCCATGCTCGGCA
>JANRFH010000045.1 GCA_030725745.1 Akkermansiaceae bacterium | reverse complement strand
GCATCGCACAAGGCGCTGGCACCATCGTTCTCGTCACCCATGATCCGGGGGAAATCCTTCCGGAGATCGACCGGGTCATCTTGCTGGATCGCGGAAAAATCATCGCCGATGGTGCAAAGCGAAAGATCTTGAAGTCCGATGTCCTCAGCGAGCTCTACGGCATGAAACTCAAGCTCAGCTGGCTGGAGGGCTGGCCGGTAGTGAGGCCGGAGCGACTGTAATGAAGGCGGGGATGTCACTCCGTGTCTTCCATATCTGGCGGCGGTCAGAAAGGAAAAGCTCCGCTGGATGTTGCCAGCCGTTACATATGGACGTTTTGGAAAAACCTCCCTGCCTTTCCTTCACTTCTTCTTCGGCACCGGATCATAGCCATGTGTACCCCATGGGTGGCAGCGGAGGAGACGGCGGAGGGTGAGCCATGTTCCTTTCAAAGCACCGTGAACCTTGATCGCATCTATACCGTAGTGGCTGCAACTCGGATCATGCCTACATACTCCATGTCCACCGCTCGCCAAACGCAGCCATGGGGAAATGGCGAGCTGGTAGAAGCGGATCAGTTTTGTGAGCACCCAGGACACGCCGCAGCCTCCACTTTCCGTTCTTATAATTCAACTTTCAAAGAAGGAGTCCTCGATGAGTTCAACTAACCAACAAGCCACACCAGCATAATTCCTTGGCAAAAAACATGAAGTTGTGGGAGCCTAGGCTCAATTCAAGCGAAGGAAAACCATGGATGGAAAAGTAAAAGGATTCCCGGGGCTTTATCGGGAAACAGATAGCAAAGGGATTTCTCGTTACCGCATTCTCATCAATCACAACAAGCAGATCACCCAAGAGTATTTCTATTTTGGTGCAAAAGTGACGGAAAAAGCCGCCAAAAAGGCGGCGAAGGAACGTTGGACGAAGTTGCGGAAGAAATACCCGGTATTGACCAAGAGGAAGTTCCGAGAGCTAGCTCGCAAGCCCACTGCTTCAGGCATCGCAGGTGTCACGAAGATCACCACACAGTCAAACGGCTATGAGTATGAGGTGTGGAAGGCGACGTGGACGAATCGGGTAGGAAACCGAAGTTCAAAACAGTTTTCGATCAATAAATACGGGACTCGTGAGGCGAAGCGTCTTGCTATCCAAGCCCGCAAGGAGGCTTTGGGCAAGATCGGAGCCGAGTGACTTTCGTACCTGTCCGAACGCCGTGCCAGGTGCTCTCCGATCTTGATAGACTCGTTAGAATCTTAGCAGGAAAGGAAATTGCGGATTGGAAGCCGCAGAAATAATTTCGAAGCTCGATGCATATGAAACAGGATGACTCTGACAAATCACATTTGGGGAAACATTTGGGGAAGTTGCTCAGTGAGCTCGTTGGCTTTGACACCGCAGGAGAGTGGGGCTTTCGCGAGGCCTTGGCTTCAATCAGTAAGATTAGCAGAGTTGGATCTGGCGAGGATGCGAGAATGCACGTCTACGCTAATGGGCTGAAGATACCACACGCAGTCGCTCAGGTGAGTATCGAGGCGAAAGGGCAGCGGGTTATTTTTTATGCCATTGACCAACGCAGCCCTTCAGAATCCCGCTGGGAGGTGAATCCAAACCATGAATGGATTCAGCATTACCAGTTATGGCTAGAGAGGGTCGCGAAATCATAGAGCTGAGATTCGAAGAACCCGATAAAGCTAGTATGAACAGTTTCAATAAGGTCAGCCTTGGTCTCGGGATGATGGGAGGAGATCGCATCTTCATTAGTCGATGGTGCGATGGTTCGGGCGGTTGATGACGTAAGGAAGGCATGACTTCGATGCCAGAACGCACGATGTTCCACGGAGATTACTTTTTGTTCCCCCATACTTCAGGGTGGTTCCACGGCGCTTCAATCTGTTCCACGCAGCTCCGGGCTGCGAGGTGTGCGTTTAGCGGAAAAGCAGCACCGGCACGTGGCAGGTGCGGATGAGGGCAGTGGTGGTGCTTCCGAGGATGAACTCGCGGATGCGTGAGTGACCGTAAGCGCCCATGACGAGGAGATCGATTCCGGCATCTTTCACCATTGCTGAGATGATTTCCTCGGGGTCGCCGGGGAGAAGCTCGGAAGTGACTTGGTAGCCTGCGCCAGTGAGTGCAGTGGCAGCGTCACTGAGCGATTTTTCAAGATCGGAACCGGGCTTACCGGCGGCGAGAAGGTGGCACTCGGCATCTTTCAAGAGAGGCTGAGTGGCGAGGTAATGAATGGCTTTGAGGGAGCTTTGGCCGCCATCGAAGGCGATGAGGAAACGGTTGATCGGCTTGAACTCTCGTGCGGCGACGAGGACGGGGATTTTCGCGGTGCGGACGACACGCTCCAAGTTGCTGCCGAGGTGGCCTTTCGCTAAATCGGCATGTTCGCCGCGTTTGCCGAGGACGACTAGAGCGGATTTTTCTTCGAATTCGATGACGGTATCGACGAGTGAGCCGTGGCGTTGGGTGGTGGTGACTGTAGCGCCTTCGAGGGCTTTTTCCGCATCCTTTAAAATGGCTGCACCGCGCAGGCGGGCGACGCGGGCGTGGGACTCATCGAGGCGGGTGAGCTCTTCCATGAGTTGGTCGTTCGCCTGGTAGCCGAGGCTGCCGCTGAGATCGCGAGGGGCATGTATTTCCTCGCGCTCGATGACGTGGAGAACCTGGATGCCAGCATCGAGGCGGGCGGCGGCCCATGCAGCGTGTTGGTAGATGCTGGGCGAGTAGAGGGAGCCGTCGGCGCAGGTGAGGATGGTGGACATGGAAACTTTAAGTTTTAAATTTTAAACCTCAAGGAAGAGGCGGGTTAATGTTCTAACATGCGGTCGATGGCGCCAGGTTTGTCGTGTTCGCCGAGCTTATCGACGATTGTGGCACTTGCTTCGTTCATGCCAAGGATTTCCACCTCGGTGCCTTCGCGGCGGTATTTTAGGACAACGGTATCAAGCGCGCCGACGGAGGTGAGATCCCAGAAATGGGCGTGGGAGACATCGATGACGACTTTGGCGAGGACTTCCTTGAAATCGAAGGCAGCGATGAATTTCTCGGAGGAGGCGAAAAAGATCTGGCCGCGCAGGGTGTAGGTGCGTGTGTCGCCGGAAAGGGTGCTGGTGACCTCGAAGATCTGGGAGACTTTTTTCGCGAAGAACAGGGCACTGAGCAGGACGCCGACTCCGACTCCGATGGCAAGATTGTGCTGCCAGATGGTGACGGCAACGGTGGCGAGCATGACGAGGCTGGTGCTCTTCGGGTGGACGGCGAGGTTCTTGAAGGAGCCCCAGTTGAACGTGCCGATGGAGACCATGATCATGATGGCAACGAGGGCTGGCATGGGGATTTTGCTCACCCACGGCCCCAGAACGACGCAGAGAATGATGAGGACGACACCGGCTACGAAGGTGGAGAGGCGGGTGCGGCCACCGGATTTCACGTTGATGACGGACTGGCCGATCATGGCGCAACCGGCCATGCCGCCGAAGAAGCCGGTGATGAAGTTCGCGATGCCCTGGCCGCGGGCTTCGCGGTTTTTATCGCTGGAGGTGTCCGTGAGCTGATCGACGATCTGGGCAGTGAGCAGGGACTCTAGCAGGCCGACGATGGCGAGACTGATAGCGTAGGGGAGGATGATCTGGAAGGTCTCGAAGCTGAACGGGACTTTCGGCAGGAGGAAGGCGGGGAGCGAGCTAGGCAGGGCTCCGAGATCGCCGACGCGGCGCACATCCATGTTCGTGAAATACGCGATGAGCGAGAGGACAATAATGCAGATGAGGGGCGAGGGGATGATTTTCGTGAAACGCGGGAGGATGTAGATGATGGCCAAACCGCCGGCAGTGAGCGCCCATGCGATCCAGGTGACATCGGCTTTCCACAGGTTCAGCTCGGGGAGCTGGGCGAGAAAGATAAGGATGGCGAGGGCGTTGACGAAGCCGGTCATCACGGATTTCGAGACGAAACGCATGACGCTGCCGACTTTCATGAAGCCAAGGATGACCTGAATGACACCGGTGAGGACAGTGGCGGCGAAGAGGTATTCCACGCCGTGGTTTTTCACCAAGGTGCCCATCAGCAGTGCCATCGCGGCGGTGGCGGCGGAGATCATGGCTGGCCTGCCACCGACGAATGCGGTGATCATGGCGATGAGGAAAGAGGCGTAGAGGCCGACTTTTGGATCGACCCCGGCGATGATGGAAAAGGCGATGGCCTCCGGGATCAGGGCGAGGGCGACGACGAGGCCGGAGAGGATGTCGCCACGGACATTCGAGAACCAGGCGGATGGAAGGCGGGAAGGCATGGGCGCGGAGGGTTTGGGCGATCCGGGCAATGGGCAAGCAGTTTTTCCCAGTGGGGGGGCTAAGGGGGTGTCAGTTCCCGCTTGAATGTCCCCGGCTACGGCACTAAGCCCTTCCCCGCATGGACGCACGCCACCCTTATGAGCAGATCCCGCTCTTCACCGCCGGAATACTTCTGGCCGTGTGGCTGATCGCTTCCCATTCCCTGATGATCGCGAAACCGGCCTTGGTGCAAGGTTGGCTGAAAAAATTCCCACGCAACCCTCTCGCCGGGCAGATCATCCTCGGCATTGCGCTCGCGTGGTTCTGGCTTCTCATCGCCCCAGATGGCATGGGGAAACTCAGTGCCTTGCAGATGGATCTCGGTGATTTCAACAACATCAAGCCACTGCTGCGCCTGCTGGTGCCCGCCGCCTTGGTCGCGGTGGTGATCAGCGTGAGGGACTTTCTTGCGGTGCGCGCTCTCGGTGTGCTCGGTCTAATGATTGCAGCACCACTCCTTGAGGCCGCTTTCCTGAAAGACCCTCAAAGCCGCCTGCTCGTCCCTATCTTCGCCTATGCCCTTCTCACGAAATCCATGTTCTGGGTGGGCATGCCCTACCTTTTCCGCGATGCGGTGACATGGGCAACGGCCACGAAAGGCCGCTGGATGATAGTATCCTTCGCAGGCCTTGCCTACGGGATCGCTACACTAATCTGTGCGTTCGCCTTCTGGCGCGGATACTGAGGATCAGTAAACTGGAGCCGCTCCTGAATAGTCGTCTCCTGCTGCCGATGAATCTGAGTAGTCCTCAGAGTATTCTCCGCCAGAGCTGCCGTTATAGATTTCATCTGCTTTTTTCTCCACCTCCGTACTAAGCACGCGAATGTCACGCGCAAGGCCGATGGTAGTATTGCAGGATGTGAAAAATGCAGCCGACGCGATGCCGAGAAGGATCAGTTTTGTGGAAATTTTCATGTGCGGGAATTTTGTAGAGCAAAAGGCTCATGTCAACTTTGCTTTAGCTCCCGGCGGAGTTCGAGGATACCATCGCGTATGGCAAAGGCATCCGTGCGGAGGTGTTCCAATGCCGCTTTGTGATCCTCGTCATCGGCCGCAGCGATGAGTTCGCCACTAGCGCCGATGGCTTCATTGACCCAGCCGAGGCAGCGCTTGAGTATCGCGAGGATGAAGCCGGCCTCTGGTTGATATTCGTCGCTGCGGTCGTATAGCACGGCGGCGAGTTTCGCACTAACTTGCATGAGGCTGGAAACGAGGCGCTGGGCGGCGGTGTCATCACCGCCCCCGCAGTTCACAATGTCCATCGAGCGCATCGCGACTTCCTGAGAGCGCTTCTGGAGAGGGTGGTCGCCGATAAGGCGTAGCTCATCTTCCTCCATCTCATCCTCGAAATCCGATTCGTCAGAATCATCATTCTGCCAGTCGTCGCCGGTATCATCATCGTCGTCGTCCTCATCATCGTAGCCGAAGGGATCAATGCCATCCTCCCGATCCGCCATCGCGCCCAGCAGGCCGTCCCAGCCCATCACAAAAGCCTCTTTTCTCTCGCTATCCTCGTCCTCCATGTATTTCTCGAGGACTTCCTGATAAGCCTCGGAAAGTCGGTCGGATTCCTTGAGACGCTCTTCCCACTCGAATTCATTGAGCTCGCCTGGGCGGCCATCCACCGTCTTGCGCTTCGGCAAATCTCCTGGCTCGGCTCGGCGTATGACCTGTGTGAGGAAATCACGCATGGCGCTGAGATTTGCGAGCTTCTGCGCCTCCTCCTGATCCTCGTCCATCTCCCATTCGCGCTCGGAAACACTGAGCTCATAGCCCGCCGCCTCAATGAGGACGCGCCCATTGATTTCACTGAACCACTCGATATAGAGAGTGTTGCTCCATTTGAAAGGGATCTCCCTGCCCTGCCGCTCGCACTCGTCCATTTCCTCTTCGCTGAGCTCCGGCACGCGTGCCTTGCGGGATGCAGTGATGTCTCCGGCGATCCCTGTCTGCTCCGTATCTAGCTCCAATGGCTCCGATGATTCACAGGGAGAAGGGTTTTCAAACTCCAGTACCGTCCCGGCAAGATCACGCCAACAGTCGCCGTTCAAGGAAAGGATGAGAGGCTCGTCGCGCCCGATGAGCCAGATCTTGCCCGTAGTGGTTCCCTCCACGGTGTTGTCGATCATCCCGTGCTCAACCGCTTCATCCAAACGCCATGCCATGGCAGATATGATCCTCCCCCGCCCCCCCGCTCGTCAAGCAGGCTGTTTCACCGGCGATTGGGGAAAAGGAATTCGAAACGCCAAGGAAGAGAGGTTCGCCAAGTAGGAATTAGTTGATCAAATTTTCTACCACAGAGGACTCAGAGATCACAGAGGTATTGGCTCGGACGCTTAATGACCTGAAAAAACGGCTCTGTGATCTCCGTGTCCTCCGTGGTTTGATTCTTTTCATACCTTGGCGAGCTTCTCTTCCTTGGCGGTGAAATCCATCCGATCAGCAGCCTCAGTAATTCTGCCGCCCGGGCATCGCCTTGTATTCGGCAGCGAGTTCCAGCGCCAGTTCGCGCCCAAGCTGAGTCTCCGGCACCGATCGCTCACTAGGAGGCAGGGAAAACTGGCGGAAAAACTCCCGGTCATCGAAGCCTATTTCCGCCGCATCCTCGATACTAAATCCATAGTAGATCGCTCCAATTCGCGCCCAGTGAATGGCGCCGAGGCACATTGGGCAGGGCTGGCCAGTCGTGTAGATCTCACATCCAGCTAGGGAGAAATCTGAGCGTTTCCCGCAGGCATCTCGGATCGCCACCACCTCGCCGTGCGCCGTGGGGTCGCTCGTCGCGAGGACGCGGTTCCAGCCTTCTCCGATAATTTCCCCATCCTTCACCACCACCGCGCCAAAGGGGCCGCCTTCACCACCGCGCATTCCATTCCTTGCCAGCTCTACGGCACGTGCCATGAATTCGCTTTTCATCCATCACATGCTAGCAGGAAGCGTGCGAAGCAAGCAAGGGCAGGATAAAGAAATATGGAAATCTTGATATTAAGGCATGCTTGCATTTGCCGCGAATCCAGAGATTCTTAAGCTCATCGCAAACTCACCACACATCACGCCGCAGAACCCTTACCGCGTCACATTGCGGCGGGAAATTCCGGAGCCGCTCATTGCGCTGCTGTGCTTCGTCCTCGGCATCTGGATGTGGGATCACTATTTCGGGGAAAGCGAGGGCTACGCTCCAGGCACAGAGGAGATCGCGCTGGTGAAGATCGATCGCGATCTCCAGCTCGCCGAGGCGATGAAGGAAGACCCGGCTATCCTACGTTGGCTCGCCCATGCACAGACCCTCGATTCCGCAGTAGGAAATGGGATTTTCTCTCTAGCTATCCTCGAGGAGTCGCAAGACCTCAGTCCGACGGGCTACCACGCCTACGCAGCCCTGCTCGCCACGCGAGACGACGTTCAGCCCGGAGAGTATCTCCAACGCCTTCCGTTTCCCTCAAATGATCCCGTTTCCGAAAATTGGTGGAACATCAAATTCTCCACGCCAGACTTCACCTTCCCGGAGAACGGAACCACCGCCACCCTTCGCACACGCGCCGTATTTGTCGGGTCTATCATCTGGATCATCGCCATCGTAGGTCTTGCATTCCTGCCTACGGCACTGCGCTGCCTCGCCCGCGCCTTCCGGGAAAAACCCAAGGGCTACTCATCCGCATGGAGCCCCTCGCTAGGCATTGTCATCTTCCTCCTCGCCACCCTTGCATGGATCGGCTTCAGCCTCGCCATCGAGCTCGGCATCACCGCCCTGCCGGGAATCCACCCTGTCCTCGCCATTCTGCTAGACACCACCGCACGCATCCTTCCAACCCTCATCGCCCTCGGCCTGCTTTTCAAGAGACCGCGACACATCCCCCGCACACTTGGTCTAAATGGCCATATCCACCCGACCGTCCTCATCGGCCTTTACGCGCTTCTCACCATCCTCGATCAGGGGCTTCGCTGGGGTCTCGGGCGATACACCGCCGCTGACCCCACCGGAGGGCTCTCCCATGTCGATGCCGGGCTATTCGGCCTCGCGTTCCTCATCGTATCCGCCTGCATTTTCGCACCCATTTCGGAGGAAATCCTCTACCGTGGCATCCTCCACCGCTCCCTATCTAATCGCATGGGCGTTTTTGCCGCAGCGATCATTTCCTCAGTGGTCTTCGCATCGCTGCATTTCTATGACGTCTACGGCCTCGCCAGCGTCGCCACCTTCGGCTTCGTCTGCGCACTGTTATATCAATCGACGGGCTCTATGATCGATATCATCGCCCTACACATGCTTTATAATACATCCATCACATTGCCCGAGTGGACTATCTATCATGCACCTCTCTGATTATAAACCCCGGCATACCCGCGCTTGCCATGCTTGGCGTAACATGCGATTGAATGCCCCGGAGAAATCCGAAACCCAACCCGATGAGCGACCACAGCCACCCAGCAGCCTTTGAAGCTCCGGAACTAGAAGAGGTAGCACTCCTGTTCCCAAACTACAGCATCATCCGGCTGATCGCCTGTGGCGGCATGGGCGCCGTCTACGAGGCAACCCAGACTTCGCTGGATCGGCAGGTGGCCATCAAGATCCTTCCGCGTGAGTTTTCCTCAGACCAAGCCTTCCGCGAGGGCTTCGAGTCTGAGGCCAAGGCCATGGCAAAGCTCAATCACCCAAACCTCATCGGCGTCTATGATTTTGGTGAAGCGGGCGGCATGCTTTACATCGTGATGGAATATGTGGCGGGAAATTCACTCTACGCATCTTCCTACGGCAAACGTATCGAGCCATCGGTCGCCATCTCTGTCATCGAGAGAGTTTGCCACGGTCTCAACGATGCCCACGCTCACGGCATCCTCCATCGTGACATCAAGCCGAGCAACATCCTGCTGGATCAAAGCGTAACCCCGAAGATCGGAGACTTCGGCCTTGCGCGTGCGCTTGAGCGGGAAATTCAAGAGGGCGAACAGATCTTCGGCACGCCAGGCTACACCGCCCCCGAGGTGCTGAAGCCCCCTTTCACCATCGACCAACGCGCCGATATTTTTTCCGTGGGCGTCATGCTCCACGAACTCCTCACCGGCCAGCTGCCGGATGCTGACCCTCGACCAGCCTCCAAGATCTGCGGATGCAGCTTCCGCCTTGATGCGATCATCCTCAAGGCAACCCAAAAGGATCCTCGGATGCGCTTCGCTTCATGCCAAGAAATGGCCGATGCTCTCGCGAGAGTCGCCGCCATCAAGGCGACCGGTGGCCTTGTTTCGGCCGCGACTACAGGTTCCTCCGCTCTCCCGCGCCCTGGGAAATATGTCCCCCCAAAGCCGGTGAAAAGCTCCTCAGGACTCGGCGTTGTGGTCTTCATCCTCGTTATCGCGGCTGCCATCGCTTTCTTCGTGTTGAACAGGGATACCGGCGACAATGAAACACCGGAAGAAACACCATCCGAGGAAAACGCGGCAGTCACCCCCACCCCACCTCCTGTCGCCGAAAGCACCGCTGATCGTGAGCCATCCGAAAGAACGTTCGATGCTCAAGCGGCCATCGAAAGGATCAGGCGGGAGGTCAATCGAAACTTCGCAGCTGAGCAGAAGGCCTTCGAGGAGGAGCGCCGCCGCAATGCCGAGGAATACGGGCAAAAGCTCACAGCTCTTGCCAAATCTCTCGACGCCGGAGATCAAGCGGCGGCAGAGGATTCCATTTCCAAATATCTTTCAAGGATCGCCAACAAAGGCCACTGGGTGCCGGAAAAATTACCCAGCGAACTCAGTGATATCCCCGGAATCGAAGAGATTCTTGCAAGCTGCCGTGAGAGCCAGCGTAAGGCCAATCTGTCGATCGCGCAGAAAATGCGCGAGTGCAAGAGCTACTACTTGCTGGAGCTGGAACATGAGATCACTAAAAACAAGGGTAAGGCCTCGCCCAGCGATCTTGCCATTCTTCAGGATGAGCTGGATCGCGTGAACGAAAACGACGCCTATTTCAAAAAAAACATCATGGAGTGAGAGCCTCCACACTCATTTCCCGAATCCCTCCGGCAGCCTGAGCGGCTTGCCCTGAGGCATCTGCACCAGCGCCAGTGCCTGCTTCGCCGTCACCAGCAGCTCGCCGTCTTCCTCGCGTATCACCTCAAACTCGCACCAAAACCTCGCGCTGCTCACCTTTCCGAGCTTCCCCCGGATCTCAAACCAGTCGCCTATTTTCCCCGGTCTGCGGTAATCGACTTCCGTCCTCGTCAGCACTGGGAAAATCAATGACTCGGACATTTCCCTGAGATTCATCCCGAGCTTCGCGGCAAGCCTCGTGCGGCAGGTCTCGATCATTCGCAGGTAGGCCAAATTGTGAACCACTCCGCCACAATCCGTGTCGAAAAACATCACCTCTTCCCTCGTTACGATCGTATGCACATCTTCGGCCATGCCCGGAGTTTCGCAGAAAGCGGAGCCGGCCTGCAATGTTCTCTTGTCCGGCAGCGTAAAAATGAGACGCTGACATGTCCCGATGAAAAAAAATCTTAACTCCATCGCAGGCGGAATTCTCTCCCTTTTCCTCACCCTGCAGGCACCGGCGGCTTTATTTGTCGCTCCGGAAGAAGGTGGATGTACCCTGCGCATTGATCGTGTCCCCCTAGACGTGGACACCATGTCTGAGCTCTCCGATGGGCTGGCAGTGATCGCCCAATCTCCGGTCGATGGGTTCCCTGCGCGCGTCCGCCGCTCATCCGCCCAAGCTCTTGCGCTGGCACTCGCCCTCGATCCCGCGAGCGAAACAGCGCACAAAACTCTCTCCAACTTCACCGCCGGCGAGCAGCAGGATCCCCCCGCAGCGGAAGAACTGATTCAAGCAAAAGCTGTTGCCTGGCAGTTGCACAGCTGGCTCTCCACGCCGGAGGCCGGGGAAGAAGGCAGGCAACTCGCCGGACTCATGGGCGACTCCCTCCGCTTCCTTGATCCTGAGCACCCTTCAGCCATTGCGCTCAAGGACTCGCCGGAGTCTGGAAATTGGGAAGGCTGGGTTGCTGGTCTCGATGCCTTCAAGCAAATCCCGGGCAACAACACCCCCGAAAAACCCGAGAAGTCGGACGTTGATCCTTTCGAAGACATCAAGGAGAACATGCCGGAAGAAAAGGTAGAGGAGAAGCCCATTCCGACTGGCTCCCAAATCCTCCTCACCGAGGCATCTATCAGGACTTTCCTCTATGAGAAAGCCGAGGAATCCGAGAGATATGAGCTGAAACCGGTCAACATCACGATGAATGCGCGCAAGGCCAATGAAGGCGAGCAGGGGTTTTTCGTGCAAATCGAGGCCAACGAAGACCACGACAAAATCCGCGACCAAGTCGCCCAACCGATCTACCAAGCACTCATCGCAGCCCTCGAGACAAAGCCAGCACCAGGCAGGATCTCGCTGAAAGCCGGAGAAAAATCATACCGCTTCAACAAAAACGCGGACAACCTCACCGGCCCCGGATTCGTCCTCGCCACCTCCGCCCTTTCCGGAATCGCCCCGGTCGGCACCATCATCGCAAGGCTAGATGAAAATGGTAATCCGGCGCCCCCGGCAGAGTTCTGGAACATCCTGCGTGACATGACTGGCGAGGAAACTGGGAGGCTCATCATCCCTGCCTCCGCAGAAAAATATATGCTCGGCCTACTCACCATGGAGGAGAAAAGTTTCTTCCTCAGGTATGAAGTCCTCATCGCCTCCACCCCTGCGGAAATGATCGCTCTCAGCTCCTCAAAGCCCTCACCGGAACACTCCGCAGCCTTTGCCAGATTCGATGAGATTCGCAAAAAATCCGAGGGTCAGAGCACCGGCGTTTACGTCGCCAACCGCTTTGTCCTGCAACGCTTGCAAGAGCTTTCAGCAGAAGCGCCCTATCACCTTTCTGCAAAATTCCTCGCCATGCAGGGCGCCGGCAAAAGACCCCGGGCACTGCCAAGGGAATTCCTCGCAGCGGAGCTATTGCGCATCACCACTCCGATCAAGCCCATCGCCAATTACAACATGCCGGAAGTCAAAAAAGACACTCTTGCGAAGATGGATCAAATCCAAAAGGAATGCCGCGAGGCCATCGAAGAGCTCGACCGAATCACGGACATACGCGATCGGGATCTCCTCGATGCCAGCAGAGACATGACCACGAGCCTGCGTGCACTTATCCGCGAGCTTGGAAAGAGCGGGGATTACTGGGATAAAAACAACGCCATCGAGAAGTCGAAAATCGATCTAAATGCCCGGATTAGCGCTCTACGCACCGGTCTGTCCCAAATCTCCAAAATACCAATTTCTGAAAAATAGAATTCCCGAACTGCTCAGGTAGCTTCCGGCTTTTTCCGTTTCTACGGTATCCGCTTGGGCGTCGCCCAGTGGTCAACCGATGAGTTCACCAGAAAATCTTCGCCCAGCGCCTCACGCCCTAGCAGCAATCGGTGCAGCATGCGCTTCCGGCACACCAGTGAAACGACGATCTTTTTTTCAATCTCTCCCAGCTTCAGAGTCGTCTCCACAAAAATCCGATCCGTAGGATGACCTGTTGAGGAGCGTACACGACGGCGCGCCTTGATATCCTGTTCTAGGGTTAGGAGTTCCTTCTCCTTGCGGTCGAGCCGGATGGTGAAACGGACACGATTACCAGGAAGCTCAGTGATTTCCGCGCAATCAATGGCGCTACTTTTCGCCCCGGTATCGGCCTTCGCACGCATGCGGAAAGACCATTCCGGAAACTCCACCCACTCGCGCCAGCCGATGATCATACTCATGCCTCTGGAGCCATAGGTTTCGGAAGCTTCTTCATCTTCCTCGGCTTCTTCTCGGATGGTATCAGACTCTTCATGTGCTCGGATTTCCCGTAGCAGAGAAGCGTGTCATCCGCCTCCAGCACACGGGAGCCTTTCGGATTGGAAATCACTGAGCTCTTTCGTTTCAAAGTCAGTACCACCACATCCTGATCGCGGAGACCTGTCGCCTCAATCGTCTGCCCCTGATAGATGCTGCCCTCCGGGATGTGGATGTCTGCAACCGAATAGCCGCGCGAGATCGTGAGACGCTGGCGGATGTCGATTTCGGGGAATTTCACCTGATCCTCAATATAGTCGATAACCTCACCGGCGATGTCGAGCTTGGTCGCTCCCTCGATACCTTCGAAGCCGGGGGATGAATTCACCTCCATGATCTGCGGGCCGTCCTTGCCCTCCAGCATGTCCACACCGCAGACTCGCAGACCCATGATCTGAGCCGCACGCACCGCCGCCTCTTCGTAGGCGGGATCCAGCGTGATCGCCTCCGCCTTGCCTCCGCGGTGCACGTTTGAGCGGAATTCCTGCCCTTGCGCCACACGACGTATCGCTGCCACCACACGGTCGCCGATCACGAACGCTCGCACATCTTTGCCTTTACTCTCCGCCACGAATTTTTGGAGGAGAACCTGCTGTTTACTACTCTGAAGCGTCTCGACGATGGCTTTCGCGATCTCGATCTTGTCCGCCAAAATGACTCCGACTCCCTGCGTGCCCTCAAGCAGCTTGATGATCACCGGCGCACCACCCACACGCTCCAGCGCGCTTTCCACATCGCGCTTGTCATCCACGTAGGCCGTTGTCGGGATGCCAACATCGTGACGAGAAAGAATCTGTAGCGAGCGCAGCTTGTCGCGTGAGTTGCTAATGCCCGCCGCCGTGTTCGGCGTGTAGACATCCATTTGCTCAAACTGCCGCACCACCGCAGTGCCGTAGCGTGTGATCGACGTGCCGATACGCGGCAGGATCGCATCCGTTTCCTTCAGCGGCTTTCCGTAGTAAAAAAGATCTGGATCACCCTGATCTAGGCCGATGGCGAGACGCAGAGTATTGAGTACCTCCACCTTGTGCCCCCGTTTTTGTGCAGCCTCAATGAGGCGTCGGGAGGAGTAGCATTTGGGCGAACAGGAGAGGATCGATAATTTCATGGATATGTTTTCCCGCCGGAAATGACTTTCACCGCGGCGACCATTGATAGCCGGGCGCGCTTTGAGCGTCAAAGGAAAGTCGCCCCCCATGTCCAAATGCACCGCTGAATTTCCATTCAAAACTTGCCCACCACTTGCTCCGCTGCTTCCCTTGCTCCAATGAAAAAACTTTTTTTCCTGCCTATCATCTCGCTTCTCATCCCACTCCTGACCCAATGCAGCGGCGGCTTCGGCGGCACCAGTGTCTCTGGCTCACCCGCCGTCCTCAATGTCTCCGGCTGGGATCCCAAGGAAGTCCAGCGCGGCGGCGATCGATTCTCCCAGCACGATGTCTCCGCCATGCGCAAAAACGGCTCACAAGCACTCATCGCTCGCTCCGCTAAGGGGCCAGAACTCGATACCAAGTTCGGTGATTTTATCAAATCTGCTGACCGCGCAGGCATGATGATCGGAGCCTACCACTACGTCACCATGAACCAAGATCCCGTCCTCCAAGCGGATAACTTCGTCAACCGCGTGCAATCCATCGGCAGTGCAAAAGGCCTTTCCGGGAAACGTCTTCTCCTCGTCGGCGATTTCGATACGAACTCCACCCCCGACCGCCTCGTGAAATTCATCACCCGCGTCCACCAGCGCACCGGCATCTACCCCGTCACCTACCTAGAAAACAGCGACAAACTCCGCTCCAGCCTGCGTAATGCCACACCCGAGCAGAAAAGCATCATCCGCCGCTCCCCCTATTGGCTCGCCCTCTACGACCCCGGCGGCACCGAGCGCACCATCGCCGGCGGCGCCCTCACCCCAGACAGCCTCACCGAGCTCTACGGCGTCTGGAGCAGCTGGGCCATGTGGCAATACGGCGGCGTCATCTGGGAAGGCGGAGCCTCCCGCGCAAAACACTACAACACCTCTTCATGGCGCAGCCCCCGATTCTTCGGCAACATGGCTCACCCCATGGAGCGCAACGTCTTCAAAGGCAGCGACAGCGACCTGCGCAACTTCTGGATGCGCCACAGCATCACGCTGTAGGCCTAGGCAGGGACGGTATCTCCGAGCCGTCCATATCTCGCGGCGCTTTCCACGGAAAGGAAACGATGGGATCGCAAAGGCCGTCAAATACAAACGTTTGGGGACAAACGTCCCTGCTCAAACGCAAAAAGACCGACGATCTCAGCAAGATCGCCGGTCTTAGGTGAATCAAATGATTCCAGATCGCAGCCTAACGGCGGCGGCGGAGGAGAAGGAGGGTTCCGATTGCGCCGAGGAGAGCTGTGGTGGGCTCTGGGATGGTGAACGACGAGACAGGCGAAAAGGCCGTGTTGCTACCAGTCCAATTCGCCGAGTCATTGATAGCGGCAAATGCATCCGCAGCGTTAGTAAAACTCGTGGATCCTGAATAGTAAATATTATCAAACTCATCCCCATCGCCCGGACCGGCAGAAACTGCAACTGCCGAAGTTCCTGCCGTCAATCCCGTGGGCACTTCCGTATTGTTGGAACTGGATGTTGTTGTGAACGGAGTGTTTGCGATTGCATGTAGGAAGGAAGGAGAGGCACTTGTTCCGGAGAAAACCAATAGGTTGTCACCGGAAGTAGAGAAGTTCATACCGTTGTTTCCTAAAGTTGCATCGTCCCCGCTTGAGAATCCTGCGTTAGCGGCTCATTCTGTTCCGCTAGTTCCCGATGCAGTAATGACCGTTCCTGCAGCGGTGTCTGCTGCGAAGGTGTAGATCGCGCCCCCTTCCCCACCTCGGAAAGCTCCGCTATTCCAGCCGGAGTCGGTGAACGTTATGATCTCACCAGCAGAGATCGTGTTGAGGACAGCGAAAGTGAGCTCTTTAGTGTCGCCACTCAAACCAATCAACGCGATGTCGCCAATTGTTAGTGCTCCACGGGAAGCAGAAACCGCAGATAACGCTACGGCCGATGTTAGTAGTAATGTTTTAATTTTCATGATTTGATTGTGTGTATGAATCGTCAGCTGGAACGCCTCATCGCGCCCAAACAACCCAAAAATAGGAAAAAGCAGCAAAGATGCCAATTGAAAAGGGAGGCATAACTGTCACATTCTCGTCGTAACTCGTTGATAATAAGTTAAAAGCCTTATAAGGCAAGCGTTGCAGGAGCCTCTCAGCTTGCAAATCCGCAAAAATAGCCGTCCTTTTCGCAACATTTGCAGGCCTTTAATAATGAACATCTTACAAAAAAACCTCCTCGTCCTCGCTTCGGCCGGCTCTGGTAAGACTTTCTGCCTGAGTGACCGAGTAATCGGGCTCATGGCGAAGGGGGTGCAACATGAGGAAATCGTTGCGCTTACCTTCACCCGCAAGGCTGCGGGCGAGTTTGCAGATGCCATTTTGGAGAAACTGGCGGAGGCTGCAGAGTATCCGAAAAGAGCTGCCGAGTTACAGGTCAAGTTCGCGATGTCTGATGTCGATTTCGGAGAGATCTTGGAAAACACCGTTCGAAGCCTGCCGAAGCTGACGCTCACGACGATGGACGCCTTTTTCGCGAAGATCGTCCGGGGCTTTCAATACGAACTTGGGGTGACCGGCGGGAAATTCGAACTGTTGGAGGGCGAAGTGGCCGAAACCCTGCGCGATGGGCTGATGGAAGGTCTGCTCGACCGAGGTGTTGACGCCACAGCTGAGGAAGAGTTCGTGAACGTTTTCCGCCGCGCCACCGCAGGCAAGGAAGGCGTCGGTGTGCTCTCTGATCTACGCAGGTTCATCGATAGCTGGCACCGGAGCTATGTTTCACCCACAGCCGTGGAGTGGGGCCCGGCGGCGCTTGCGGGTGTGGATATTGGCGATTGGGAAAAGCAGAAAGCAGGTCTCATCGATCAAGTGAAACGCGATTGGCCGAATGTTGCTCAGACTGATAAGCGCCAGGAAAAGGCTTTCCATGCGATGATGAACTCACTGCAGGAACACACCGTCGCCAGCGGCTCCTTGGAAGATGCCTCCAGCCTCCTAAAAAGCGTGATGGCGGCCTCCGCCGAGGGCAGCGGCGCGCTCGATGTATCTTTCTACAAACCTCTCACCATCACAGGCGCAGCGGCAGAAGGCCTGCGTGATCTCATCGAGCTAGCCGCACGCTGCGAACTGGCCGCAGCCCTCGCCCGCACACGCGGCATACGCGGAGTCATCGCCCCCTACGATGGCATGGTTGATACTGAGTTGCGCGGGCGTGGCAGGCTCGGCTTCGACGATGTGAAACGCCTCATGGGCGCATGGATGCAGGGCGAGGACGCCCGCCTCCGCCGCGAGGCCGTCGATTTCCGCCTTGATGCACGCTACGGCCACTGGCTGCTCGATGAATTCCAAGACACCAGCCGCGACGAGTGGAATGCCCTCCTCCCCCTCATCGATGAAGGCGTGACCAACGATGAATCTACCGTATTCGTAGTAGGTGACCGGAAACAGGCCATCTACGCGTGGCGCGGCGGCGAGGTCGGCCTCTTCGATGAACTGATGGAAAACTACGGTGGTGGCCTCGAAACCGCTACCATGGCAGAATCATGGCGCTCCTGCCCTCAAGTGCTCGATGCGGTGAACCGTGTCTGCGGTGACCTAAAAACCATGGCCGCCCTTTTCGGAGAACAAGCGGCGGCGGAGTGGCAATGGGAGGATCATGTTTCCGCAGAGAAACTCAAAGCCCCGGAAAAAGCAGGTTATTCCCGCGTGGAGGTGCTGGAAAAAGACGACAAGGCGGAGCGTGTCGTCGAGCTGCTGCACGAAAACGGCATCGGCCAAAAGGCGCTGACCTGCGGGGTGCTCGTTTCCACCAACAAACAAGTCACCGAATGGGCGGACGTGCTGCGGGCGGAGGGCTTCCAAGTCGTCGAGGAAGGCGCACGCGAGCCCGGCAAGGATCACCCGGTAGGCGTGATGATCTGGCAGCTCCTGCGCTGGTTGGCGAACCCGGCGGATGATTTCGCAAAACAGACGGTCATGATGTCGCCGCTGAAACCGGTGCTGGAAGAGCGTTTCGGGGCAGCATGGCAGGCGGCTTGGGAGGGGCTGGGAACCATGGTTTCGGAAAAAGGCTTCGGCGGCATGCTCGCGGAAATCGTTTCCCCGCTCACCGAGGATTGGTCTGGCTACGGGAAAAACCGTAGCTTGGATCTCATTGCCGCACTCACGGAACTCGACACGCAGGGCACGATCTCAGCACGCGAGGCGGCGGATTGGATAGGCCGCATGAAGATCTCCCAAAGCCCCGGCGTCGCAGCGGTGCAGGTGATGACCATCCACAAGTCCAAAGGCCTCGGATTCGATGTCGTCATCCTCCCGGACATCCAAACCACGAAAATCCCCGATTTCACCCACCTCCACGCGCTCAGCGGCGATGGCTGGATCACCGCCGCCCCGACCTCATGGGCGCGCGCCATGATCCCCGAGCTGCACGAGGCAGAGCAACGCTGGGGCGACCGCCAGATCTACGAATCCTTCTGCAAGCTCTACGTAGCCATGACCCGCGCCAAACGCGGCCTCTACCTCCTCCTCGACACACCCGCCAAGAAACACGATTTCACCAAGCCCAGCCTCTCCAACTGGATCATGGCCTCGCTCGGCCTCGATACCGGGGAGGAAGCTCTTTTCGAATCCGGTGATCCCGCATGGGCGGGTTCAGTCGGCAAACCAGAAAAGCCCGTGGAAAAAGCAACCGGCTCCCTAGGTAAACCCATTCAAAAACGCCCGCGCAGCACCCCCAGCGGCACAAAAGCGAAACCAACAACTGCCGCCATCGACTCAGGCGGTGGCCGCAGATTCGGCACCGCCGTCCATGCCGCTTTTGAAAATATCGGCTGGATCGATGAGCCCGTGGCGGCGGATTGCATCCGCCCTGCCAACTCCATCGCCACGACCATTTCAGAAATCCTCGCCGTCCCGGAAGTCGCTGCCCTCTTCTCGAAAAGCGGTCGCGACATCACCCTCCGCCGCGAGCAACGCATCGAGGCCGTGCTCGACGGAAAATGGATGAGCGGTGTCATCGACCGCCTCCACATCCATCGTGATCCCACTGGCAAAGCTACCAAGGTCGAGATTATCGATTTCAAAACCGACCGCGTCGAAACCCCAGCCGACCTCCGCGAACGCTACGTTGGCCAAATGGACTCCTACCGCAAAGTCATGGAAACCATCCATCCCGATGCGAAAATCTCCTGCATCCTCGTTTCCACGGCACTCGGTGAAGTCGTGGCGGCGGATTGAATCCGCCCTGCCAAATTTCAATAATAGCCCGGCATGGCGGATGCAATCCGCCGCCACTCACCTCACTTCATCATGAAGTTCAGCAGCTTTCCGAGCCTATCCCGCATCTGGTGCCTTGGGACGATTGCATCAATCAAGCCGTGCTCGAGCATGAACTCCGCCGTTTGGAAGCCGGGAGGGAGGTTCTGGTGAGTTGTTTCCTTCACAACGCGTGGGCCAGCAAAACCGATCATGCACTTCGGCTCGGCGAGGTTGATGTCGCCGATGGTTGCAAAAGAGGCAGTGACGCCGCCCGTTGTCGGGTGGGTTAAAACTGAAATGTAAGGCAGTTTCGCCTCGCCGAGACGCGCCAGCGCCCCACAGGTTTTCGCCATTTGCATGAGCGAGAGCATTCCCTCCTGCATACGCGCGCCGGAGGAGGCAGAAACGATGATCACGCCACGCTTCTCCGCGATGGCTGTCTCGATCGCGCGGGTGAGCTTTTCACCCACCACCGAGCCCATGGAGCCCGCGAAAAACTTGAAATCCATCACCGCGATCATCGCTGGCTTCCCGTGGATTACGAGCCGACCAGTGATCGCTGCGTCATTCATACCGGTGCGCTTGCGCAGGCCGTCGATCTTGTCTTCGTAACCGTTGAAGGAGAGCGGGTTGGCGGAAAAAAGCCCGGCTTCCGTTTCCTCGAAGGTGCCGGGATCGGCGATGAGGCTCACCCTATCGAGGGAATCCAGCAGGAAGTGGTGGCCGCAGGGCGGACAGACCTGGTGATTCTGTTTAAGCTCCAGGGTGTGGATCATCGCGCCGCACTCCGGACATTTCGACCACAAGCCTTCCGGCATGTCGTCGCGTTTCTGCTGGTTGCTTCTGAGGAGTGGTTTGCTGAAAATTCCCATGAGATCGGTGGTGAGGGTGGAATCGGTTTTTTGAAATCCGACTTCGACAATCCTAGGCACTCCAACAGCCTCAGACAACACTGATTTCACCCCCTCCCACGGGGTTGACCCCGGGGAAAGCGGTTGCTAGCGTCCGCGCCCGCCATGAGCACCGCCCCGAATTACAAAGACACGCTGACCCTGCCTCAGACGAGCTTCCCCATGCGCGGGGATCTCGTGAAAAACGAGCCTCAGCGCCTCGCCATTTGGGAAAAAGCCGGTCTCTACGAGAAAATCACCTCCGCCCGCAAAGCCTCCGGTGCGCCCGATTTCATCCTCCACGATGGCCCTCCTTTCGCCAACGGCGACGTCCACATGGGCACCGCGCTGAACAAGCTGCTCAAGGACATGGTCGTGAAATCCAAGACCATGGCGGGCTTCCACACGCCTTTCGTCCCCGGCTGGGACTGCCACGGCCTGCCCATCGAGTTTAAAGTCGTCAAACAAGCCGCCGGTCTCGAGCCTGCGGAAATCCGCCGCCGCTGCACCGAATTCGCCAAAGGCTTCATCGACATCCAGCGCGCCTCCTTCAAACGCCTCGGCGTCTTCGGTGACTGGGAAAACCCTTACCTCACCATGGATCCCGCCTATGAGGCGAGCATCCTGCGCGTCTTCGCCAAGCTCGTCGAAAACGGCTCGATCTACCAATCCCAGAAGCCGGTGCAATGGTCATACGGCGCACAAACCGCCCTCGCGGAAGCCGAAGTCGAATACGCCGACAAGGTTTCCCCGGCGATCTTCGTGAAATTCCCATTGGAAAACGCCACGGAGCGCTGCCTTCAGGCGGCGAGTCTCGTCATCTGGACGACCACCCCGTGGACTCTCCCCGCAAACCTCGGCATCGCCCTCCATCCGGAGTTCACCTACATCGTCGGAAAATTCTCGAACGGCGAAAACGAAGAAACCTTCGTCATCGTCCGCGAGCTCATCGAGCAATTCGCCGAAAAAACCGGCTTCGCCCTCAACGAAACCCTGTCCGAACTCAAAGGCAAAGAACTCGAAGGGCTCGAAGCAAAACACCCCTTCCTCCCCCGCACCTCGAAAGTCATCCTCGCGAATTTCGTCACCACGGAAACCGGCACCGGAGCGGTTCACATCGCCCCCGGCCACGGTGCGGACGACTACGTCGCCGGCCAGCAGAACGGCCTCGCAGTGCTTTCCCCGGTCGACGACGAAGGGAATTTCACCGAAGAAGTTGGCCTCGCCGAGCTCGTCGGCAAACACGTTTTCAAATCGAACAACCGCATTATCGAGATCCTTGCGGAAAGCGGCCACCTGCTCGGCCAGGAAGAATACAAGCACTCCTACCCGCATTGCTGGCGCTCAAAAACACCGATCATCTTCCGCGCCGTCGAACAGTTCTTCATCTCGCTCGATGGAAACGACCTTCGCGACCAGGCACTCAAAGAAATCGACAAAGCGAAATGGATGCCCGCATGGGGTCGCAACCGCATCTACGGAACGGTCGAATCCCGTCCCGACTGGTGCATCTCGCGCCAACGCACCTGGGGCGTGCCGCTTCCCGTTTTCTTCGATGAAAATGGAAAGGCCGTCATCTCATCTGATCTCGCACTGAAAGTCGCCGATCTCGTCGAAAAAGAAGGCACCAATGTTTGGTTCGAGACCTCCGACGAAGACCTCGCCGCCAAGCTCGGTCTCCCCGCTGGTTTGAAAAAAGGCAAGGACACGCTCGATGTCTGGATCGATTCCGGCTGCTCGCACGCCGCCGTCATGGACGCCCACCCAGAGCTCCACTGCCCCGCCGATCTCTACCTCGAAGCCACCGACCAACATCGCGGTTGGTTCCAAAGCTCGCTCATGCTTTCCACCGCCTACCGTGGCCACGCGCCATACAAGACGGTCATGACCCACGGCTTCGTCGTCGATAAAGACACCGGCAAAAAGACCTCCAAGTCCGACGACAAAAAGAAGGGCAAGCCCACCGATGCCGCGCATTTCTACAACCAATACGGCGCCGACATCGTCCGCCTCTGGGTCTCCAGCGTCGATTGGCAAAACGAAGTCCCCTTCGGCGAAGACCTTTTCAAACAAGTCGCCGAGCCATACCGCCGCCTCCGCAACACCCTCCGCATCCTCTTGGGCAACTTGGATGGCTACGACCCCAAATCAACATTCACCAATCCTCAATATACAATTCTAGACACCTGGATCCTCGAACGCCTCCACGCCGTCACCAAAGAATGCCTTGCCGCCTACGAATCCTTTGAGTTCCGAAAAGTCTTCAACTCCATCAACCAGTTCTGCACCACCGATCTCTCCGCCGTCTACATCGACGCCCTGAAAGACCGGATGT
Source organism: Akkermansiaceae bacterium (assembly GCA_030725745.1). Classification (GTDB taxonomy): domain Bacteria; phylum Verrucomicrobiota; class Verrucomicrobiia; order Verrucomicrobiales; family Akkermansiaceae; genus Luteolibacter. The sequence continues at coordinate 44,678 of JANRFH010000045.1, read as the reverse complement.
ATTGCAACCACGTCGAGTGCTCCAAACGCCTTGGCGCACAAGCAGCGATGCACGAGGTTTTCACAACGATCACCAAACTCCTCGCCCCCGTCCTCGCCTTCACCGCTGACGAAGCATGGGAGCACGCGTCTTTCTCTGAGGGCAGCATCCACGAACAGAATTTCCCGGCACCAAACCCCGACCACGCACCCGGCCAGGTCAGCAAGGACGTCGAGCGCCTTTTCCAAATCAAAGCCGCGATGCAAACCGCGATCGAAGCGAAAGTGCAGGCCAAGGAATTCACGCGCAACAACGAGGCGGAAATCACCCTCACCGTGCCCGCCTCTGATTCCCATCTGCTGGAGAAACTCAACGACCGCGACTTCGCCACCGAGTTCTTCATCATCGCCGGCCTCACCGCCACAGAAGGCACAGAACTCACCGCTACAGCGAGGAAAACTGAGCTCCCACTTTGCCCACGCTGCCGCAAACACGAACCCATCACCGCATCCGGCATCTGCCAACGTTGCGAAGATGTGATCTCATCAACGAAGTAAGGCTGATGACATTCTTCCAGAAACTCCTGCTATTTCTCTGCCTCCCACTCTACATCCTCGATCAGATCACGAAGGCATGGACGGTGAAGAATTTCTCTGAGCCCTACCCCGGTTATTTCGGTAGCAGTGATCCTGCTTGGGAAATCATCCCAGGCTTCTTCCATTGGATCCGCGTCCACAACCAAGGCGTCGCCTTCGGCCTTGGGAACGGCACTTCATGGGCGCCCGTCGTCTTCCTGATCGTCCCCATCATTGCCATGGTGATGATCCGGATCTTTTGGAAAAAAGGCGTGTTTGAACAACCCACCTCCAAGGTCGCCATTGCTCTACTCCTCTGTGGCATCATCGGCAACCTCACCGACCGGTTAGTGCAAGGATTCCTTCTAGAATACGGCAAGGACGGCAGCTTTTGGGAAAGACTCTCTAATGGCTACGTCGTTGATTTCATCGCAATCAAGCTTCCCCTCTACGACAAAATCGTGCCCGCAAGTGGTGGCTGGTGGCCAACATTCAATGTCGCCGATTCCTGCATCTGCATCGCTGCTGTCCTGCTTTTCATCGGTGGTATGATCGATGAGAAAATGAAGGCCAAAGAGAAGAAATCAGTCCCCGCTTAGCTTCATCTCCGAGCCATCGACAAAGCCGTCGAAGACAAGATTTCCCCATAGATCGGTTGTCACGGTAAGTCCTCCGGTCAGCGCTTGATCAATGGTTTTCACACCAGCCTTCTCCCACAACCTCCGCTGCCTACCTCGGAAACCATCCATCTCAATTCCTGCACGGCGGGGGATCACGATAGCTTGAGGATCGACTTTCCGCACTAAATTCTCAGTCAGGCTGATGTCGCTTTCGTGGAGTCCCGCGACGATCACATCCGCCTTGAGATCCACTCCGGACTCCAGCATCGCCTGTTCACTGAGCCTCCCGGCATCGCCGAGCCAGAGGATTTTCCAACCGCGCCAGTGCATCATGAAAACCATCGCCCGGTCATCAGCCAGCGAACCCACAGCCTCCTCGTGCGGGGAAAGCAGGATCTCCGCATAGGCTCCGTTTCCAAGATTGAGGCGTTCTCCTTTCTTCGGATTTGATAACCTGATTCCCAATGCATCCTGCTCCCATTCCTTCGCAGTGGAGCCGGGTGTAGGCACCATGCCGCTTGCCACCTGCCGCATGCCAAACATTTCCGTGAGCAGCTCAGGAGTGACGATATGCCCAGCATCGGAGTGCGTGAAAATGGCGGAATCTGGTCTGATACCTAACTGCATGAGCGAGGGGCCGATCTCACCCTCCAGCGAAAACGAACCTCCAACATCAATCAATACTGCATTTCCAGTAGATGGAGCGAAACAAGCTGCAGACGCGCCGTATTCGAGATCGTAGATGATGAGCTTATCTCCTTGTGGAATCGCCGCAGGCAACGACGAACCCGGGAGCCCAGCGAAAAACAGGGAGGTCTCAGCACACGCGTTCGCTGCATATGAGTTGATGCGATTGAGTGCATGCGATCCGTTTTCCCAAAACGGGTTCAGCAATGCTGAGATCAAGGCGAGCCCAAGTAGCACATACACGATAGGCACGAGCACCACCGTAGCCACCACCGAGACTGGAGCCACGACGCCGAAGTGATATGCCGCCAGCGGAGCTGAACCGACGGATGCCGCAGCGGAAACTGAGAGAGCTTCCGCCGTTTTCCTGCGCAGTCCCAGCCACAGCCGCTGCGCCGGACTCATCTCGCTAGTGGGAAGGAATTCCTCTTCTTTCGCCAACCAACTGAAACACCAACGCATCGCCGATGTCCCCAGCCCGATGGCCGCGACCACCCCGTAGGAAAGCTGTACTCCCGGCATGCGGATCATTCGCGGATCCCAGATTAGTGAGACGATCAATACTGCGCCGAGGGCATTAAGCAGATCCGTCCTCCGGCGCAGGGCGTAGGCTCCGAGGAACACGGCTCCCATCCATGCTGCACGCATCGCCGCTGGACCGTTGCCTGTGAGCCACACATACCCGAACATCGCGGCGATGATCACCGGGATTGCGAACCGCCTCGGTAAGCCCGTCCATTTCAGCGCAAACCAGACCATGGATCCGAGCATCATCACGTGCATGCCACTGACGGTAAAAACATGTAGCGTCCCGCTCTCACGGAAGCCACGAACAAGACCCAACGAATCGTCCGAGCGCTCACCAATCACCACCGCACGAATGACTTTCGCCGCCCGGCCATTTTCTTCCAAGCCTGCCACGATCGCATCGTGAAATCCCCTTTTCACCACAGCGGCAGCCGAAGAATACGACCCTATCCAACTCTTGGACATCATTTCGTCTGCCCGAAAAACAGCAACCACACCTTCTTGGCGGAGCATCCCGGCACGATCCCTCCCCCCAGGATTTCTCGCTCCTTGCAATCCTACGAAAACGCCTGGTGACTTGAGTTCGGTGCCAGCGGGAGGGGGATCGCCCACGCCCATCCAGCTCACCTTTTTTCCAGAAAACTCACCACCATGAAGGCGCACGATCCCACTCCAACTGCCATCATAACCCCCAGCATCCTCGATCAGCCTGCCCTCGACCTCTACAAGACCCAATATAGCAAAGCGCGCCTCGTCGTCCGCCTGCACCTTGTCCCTCCACCGCGCGCCCAACACTACGAAAATACCCAGAAGTGAGACACCTATAAGAAACTTAAAGCCCTTCTCTGCCATCCAGCTAAGCGCCCATGCAAATGCCAAAACGGCAGCAAATATGAGCTGAGTCGCAACCGACCATACCGCCAGCAACGCCACCAATCCGCAGGCCAGAACAAACAGCGGGCGTTTCGCCCAGAATCGCCTAAGCGCCGCCCTCATTTGGGTCAGGCCATGCCCCAATCATGGAGCTTCGTCCGTGCATTCGCCGAGTGGCGGGTATCAGGAAATTGCTCCATCACCTGCTCGAGGATCGTCACCGCATCTGCACGATCTTCCATGTCCTCGTCGTAGATCTCAGCAAGACGGAACATCAGGAAAGCGGCATCGTTTTCCTCCCATTCCTGACCTTCGATAGCACCGCGCAGAGTCTCTACAGCCGCAGCTGGATCCTCCATATTGACCCTCTGAATCTTCGCAATCTCCACATAGGGCATGCGGTTGAGCGGATCTCCCTCGGCTCCCTCGCGGAACGACTCGATGGCTCCATCCCACTCACCCTGCGCCATCAGGACACGTGCCTGATGGAAGGGATCCGGCTCCACTTCCTCACCGCTATCATAGACCACATGCGTAAGTTTCTGGGCAAAAGCAGGCAGCAACCACGTCGCGAAAACGATACCCGCCAGTCCAGCAGTCAGGATCGTAAGTAGGATGCCGTTGAACGTCATTTCACCTTCCATGCCCTGCCTCTCGACTTTCAGCTTGGGCACCTCCTCATCAACGTCGCCTTTATTAAACAGTGTTTCGATCTTTTCATCGAGATCGGCAAGACGCTTGCCGGATTGTTGGAATTTGAACCAACTTCCCGCCACAAGTAATACCAATACCGCGATGCCGATGTATTTAACCATGAGGCTTAAATCTGAACATATGGAAGCGGCAGGGAAGGAAAATTTTCAATCCGGAAGATGCTCTAAACAGTATTCTTTGCCATCCTCAGCCATTCGAAATTCCAATTCAGGGTCAGAAACTTCCGTCTTGCTGCATGTGCTACAGCAGTGAAATGCGGATTCTGGGCTGCTCTTTGTCTTATTGAAATTCCGCTTTCGTTTTGCAGACGAAACCACCCTCGCCTTCCCACGCAGCGCAGGAATCCCCGCCCAAAGCAGGTAATTCACGGAGCCGAAGGCAATGAAGCAGATAGCAACAAGGGCGATCACAAAAGGCATTTTTAAAACCGCGGCGACAAGCATTGCCGCCGAAAAAATAGCAAACCACCGCACCTGCACCGGCAGCACAAAGAAGAGAAGTAGCTCCACTTTCGGAAAGAGGGTGGCAAAAGCGAAAAAGGCAGATTGGTAAAAGATAAGACCCGTTATCGGTATTGAGAGCGGGATACCAAACGTGACCCAAAATATGAGTGAGAACAGCACATTAGCTACCAGTAGCCCCGCGATACCCACATAGAAAAACATGGATGTGCGAAAAACGCCCCATGCACCCTCAAGCCCATCGCTCACCATGAAGGCGATAATCACCATGAAGTATAGGAACAAAACCGAGAGCCCCCCTAGTCCCGACAGCCCACTTGTGGAAAACAGGAACGTAACAACTCGCCAGACCTCGCCGTTGAGTATCTTCTCCAGATCAAAGTCCAATGCCAACCCGATTGCCGGATTTAAGAACTGCAACAGGAAAACCATCACATGAAACAGCGCGTAGTACCGGAAGAGCCCAGGAAATGACATCCATCCAAGCTTCCTCTCCCATTTGTCCAAAAATTCCATCGGCGGGAGCCTCGCCTAGCGCCACCCGATTGACAAGCCCGTCCCACAGCGACACTTTCTCCCCGTGTCAGAAAACGTCCTCCACTCTCCACTCGAAGCCGCACACCTCGCACTCGGCGCGCGATTGATTCCCTTCGGCGGCTGGGCCATGCCCGTCCAATACACCTCCATCCTTAGCGAGCACGCCGCCGTTCGAAATACCGCCGGGGTTTTCGACATTTCCCACATGGGCCAGGTCTTCGTCACCGGCGAAAACCACATCGCATGGCTCGACCGCCTGCTCACCAACAACCTCTCCAAACTCTCCCCCGGCCAAGGTCAATACACCATCATGCTCAATGAAAACGGCGGCGTGATCGATGACCTCATCGCCTACCGCATTTCAGGAGAGGAGACCCTCCTCGTCGTCAATGCCTCAATGATCCCCGAGGATGTCGCATGGATGGAGAAAAACCTCGATCCAGGAGTCACCCTCCGGAACGAATCCGATGAATGGGCCGGCCTCGCCATACAAGGGCCGAACGCAGCGGATATTTTCAAGAAACTCTACCCGAACGAAACCCTACCGCCTCGCAACGGCATCCTGAAAACGGCGAACGGCGAAATTGTCTGCCGCACCGGCTACACTGGCGAGGACGGCTACGAATTCTTCTGCCCCGCCGCCCTCGGCCCCGTCATCTTCGAATCCTTTATCTCCGCTGGCGCAACTCCCTGCGGCCTCGGCGCTCGCGACACCCTCCGCCTTGAGATGTGCTACCCGCTTAACGGCAACGACCTCTCTCCCGAGCGCTCACCCATCGAGGCAGGCCTAGGTTTCTTCTGCGATCTCGAAAAACCGGATTTCATCGGTCGCAACACACTCGTCTCCCAAAAAAGCAACGGCCCGAAGCTAAAACTCACCGCCATCCAGCTCACCGAGAAAGGCCCTCCACCGCGTCCGCACTACACCGTCCTCAGCGAGAATGGCGAAACGCTTGGAGAGCTCTCCAGCGGTGTCCTTTCACCGACCCTCGGCCACGGCATCGCTATGGCCTACCTACCCTCTGCCTACTCAAAAATAGGCACCACCCTTCTCATCGATGTGCGGGGACGACAATTCAAGGCTGTCACCGTCAAAAAGCCCTTCCTAAAGAAACCGAAATAGCAGACAAAACACTGTCATGAGCGCCTCCGAAATACCTTCCGATCTCCTTTTCCAAAACTCCCACGAATGGGCACGCATCGATGGTGACACCGTCACCGTCGGCATCTCCGATCATGCTCAGGCCGAGCTCACCGATGTCGTCTTCGTCGAGCTACCTGCACTTGGCAAAACTGTAGATGCCGGTGACCCCGCTGCCGTTGTCGAATCCGTCAAAGCCGCCTCCGATATTTACGCTCCACTTTCCGGCGAAGTCATCGAAGTGAACCCTGCTGTCGAGGGCGACCCATCCCTCGTCAACACTGCGCCTTATGGCGATGGCTGGATTTTCAAACTCAAGCTCTCCAAGCCAGATCAGGTCTCAAGCCTGCTCACTCCAGAGGCTTACGGTGAGCTGATCGGGTAATGGGGAGAAGGGGCCGTCCCGGCCCTGGCAAAACCCAAGTCTTCTCATTGCTTCGCTAGAGCCGGGACGGACTCTTCTCCTTATCCTTCTTCCGGCAGCCTCGCTCCAGATCAGTAAACGTCGCGGAGGTAGCGCTTGTCCTTCTTGAGCTGGGCAATGTAAGCCGCAGCATCGTCATCGGAGAGTTTGCCGTGTTCCTTGGCGATGGTGAGGAGGGCGGCATCGACATCCTTGGCCATGCGTGAGGCATCGCCGCAGACGTAGAAGGCGGCACCTTCTTGGAACCATTTCCAAATCTCCGCACCTTCCTTGACCATGAGGTTCTGGACGTAGACTTTTTCCTTCTGGTCGCGGGACCATGCGAGATCGAGACGACCGAGGGTGCCATCCGCCACAAAGCCTTCCAGCTCATCCTTGTAGAGATAATCGGTGGCCGAGTGAGGGTTGCCGAAGAACAGCCAGTTCGCGCCCTTGGATTCGGTCACTTTGCGCTCTTCGAGGAAGGCGCGGAAAGGAGCGATTCCAGTTCCGGGGCCAACCATGATGACTGGCACATTGCCATCCGCAGGGAGGCGGAAGGCAAGGTTGTGGTGAAGGTAAACGCCGGGCTTCGTATCGTCCTTGAGGCGATCCGAGAGGTAGGTGGAGCAGATGCCGCCACGTTTCCTGCCATGGCTATCATAGCGCACGATGCCGACGCAGAGATGAACCTCGCCGGGGTGCGCCTTCGGGCTGGAGGCGATCGAATACAGGCGCGGCTGAAGCTTTTTCAGCACGGAGACGAATTCCTCTCCATCCGTGAAATCAGCAGGGTAGTTCAAAACAAGATCGATGAGGTCGCGACCCCAGCAGAAGTCGTCCCATTGCTTGCGGTCATCTGCCTCGACGAGCGAACGAAGATACGGCGAGCCGCTGCGCTTTTGCCATTTTTCGATGAGGGATTTGTTGATGTTTCCAATGTCGTAGTGACGGATCAGCGCCTCGCGAAGGCTGACTTCCTCGCCTGTCGATGTAGGGACTTCACCCGCTTTAAAAGGGAGTCCGGCAATGATTTCATCCACCACATCCTCTGGGTTTTCAGGGTAGAGACCCAGCGCATCGCCCACTTCATAGGAAAGCTCCGAGCCTTCGAGTGAGATCTCGATGTGGTGTGTTTCCTTAGGCCCCGGGCCGTTAAGATTGTGGTTCTTGAGAACGGAAGACGGGAACGGCTTTTTCTTAGAAAATCCTGTCTCCTCGTGCTCTTCTTCGTCTGCAGCACCACTCGTTACCACCGCTCCGGCAGCCGGGGAGAGGAGTGCGATGACAGCCTTCGACCAGACGGCGTATGGCTCATCAGGGTCGACGTCCACATCGACACGATCGTAAATGCGTTTCGCTCCGAGCTCCGCCAAGCGTGTGTCGAACTCGGTGCCGCACTGACAGAAATCCGGGTAGGAGCTATCACCCAGGGAAAGCACGGAGTAGCTCACTCCTTCGAGGCTGGGTGCGCCATCGGCCATGAGCCAGGTGTGCAGCTCAAGGGCGGTATCTGGAGGTTCGCCATCGCCGTAAGTGGAGGTGATGATCAGAAGGTTCTCTTCCTTTGGCAGGCGCTCCCTGTCGTATGTCGCCATGTCATTGAGACTTGGCTCGAAATTACCTTTCTTGAGTGTCTTCACCAGTTTCTTAGCGAGCCCTTCGGCAGTGCCTGTCTGCGAGGCGAAAAGCACGGTGACAGGTACGGAAGGCCCTGCTTGTGGCGCTGCTCCGCCTGAAGCGGAGGCAAGCATCGTTCCAAGGAATTCACTGAGCCACTGGCGTTGCTCGGGTGAAAAGGGGGCGTTGTCGGGAATCTTTATCGGGGAGACCATTTCTCTGTGGTGACTTTCGGTAAGGGCAGCGGAAGGTGTCCTCCGTTCGGGTGGTTTTCAAGCGCGGATCGTACCAAATTTCAACACCCCTTCTGAGTAACTCTCATCCTTACGAGTATTTCAACTCACGGGATGGATCTAACTCAAAATCAAGTGCGAAGCTATTGCTTGTATAAGGTTGTATGAAATCGCGGACAAATTTGAGGTGATTCGGATCGCTCTCGGCCATGCGGAGCTTTTCGCGCGATTCCACCTCGATGGAATAGAAAAACTGCCACTGAGAATCGGGAACCAGGTTTCTGCCCGAGCGCACAGATAAGACTTCTGGTATTTTGAGCAGCCAGCTTTTGCTCGCGCGAACCATTTCCTCCAGCTTGCCCTTCTCAAGGGGCTCGTTGAGCTGAAGATAAATGACGTGCTGAACCATGGGTGTGCGAAGCGGAGATCAGCTCTTCCAGTTGAGCGCGCCCTTCTTGAGCGCATAAATGTAAGCAATCGCCAGAATGCCGGCAAAACCCGCCATGCTGGCCAGAGCCGTCGGCCCCTCTGCGACCAGATCGCGGAACTGAACTGCCCACGGATACATGAAGACGACCTCAATGTCGAAAATGACGAAGAGCATCGCGATGAGGTAAAATTTCACCGAGAAACGCGGCGCGCCTTCGCCAATAGGGAGCATACCGCACTCGTATGCGGTGTCCTTGATCTTGTTGGTGCGCGCGGAGCGTCCGAACACCACGCTGAGGATGAGCGTGGTGACCGCGAAGCCAAGGGCGATGAGCACTTGGAAGAGAACGGGAAGGTAGTTTTCGGGCATGATGCGGAGGAAATTTTGAAAAACTCGCTGCCACTGATTAGTGCCTAGCGCGTGCCTTGGGTAGAAAAAAAACCCGCATCCTGTTCGGATGCGGGTTTTGTCAGGAAATGTATTTTAGCTACCGGCCAGTAAACGGCCGGCAATATCCTTATTCTTCCGCAGCGGCGGCCTCTTGGGCAGCTGCGTAAGCACTGGATGCTTCATGAACCCGGGCTGTGCCCTTGTATTCCTTGCCGAGTTTCTCGACGAGACCCCTGTTAACAAGGTTCTGGAGTTTTTCGTAAGAACGCAAACGAAGCATTTCTTCGCCACCGCTGACGGCGTTGCGTTGTTTCAGGTTTTCAAAGACTCGCTCGAAGAGATCGTTGAATCCGAACACCTTCTTTTCAGTAAGGACATTGCAGAGTTCATCGGTCACGTGGTCTGGAAGGCGCCGGGAGAACCGGGTTCTTTTAGTGGTTGTTGCCATAGCGCTGTGATCCTAACACACACATGTGACAAAAGCGACCCAAATCTCGGGTTAACGATTAAAAATTACAAAAAATGTTATGCAAGCGTTTATTTTCAATTTCTCAAACAAATTACCGAATCAGTTTCGTTACGCCCAATCCGAATCCACTTTTCGACTCCACGATAGCGACCATTGAGAGTCTTTCTCCGTTCCATTCCACACAACCCGCCGGCCCCGGCACGACGAATGAGCCGGTGTTGATGACCGTCTTTCCTGCCGATTTTCTGATACCCCGGCAGTGAAAATGGCCGGTCACGAGGATTTCTGCGTCTGGGAAATAGGTGGCGCAGAAGGTGGCACCCAGTCCGCCATAACCTATCCATGTTTTCAGCATGTTCCATGGGCGTTTCGGCGGAAACGCGGCATCGAGCACACGAGAAAACAGGCTCCTGCCCCCGGGCGGATGAAGCGTGGGCAGGCTCCTAGCGATAGCGCGCGCGAGCTCGTGGCGGGCTGCGGGATCAGTTTCCGCTTCCGGGAAATCTCTCCACAGACCATCCAGGATCGCTTTGCCAGCGAGCATCTCCCGCTTCCAAGGCGCACCGTCGCGCAGCAAGGCATCACCATGTGTCACCAGCACTTTTCCCTCAGCCAACTCAATGAAACCAAGACCAGCCCAGCCGGGATCATGGTTTCCCGACAGAAAAACCGCATCAATCCCCGCACTGGCAAGCATCTCGCGCAATTGATCCAGCATCTCTCCGGATTTTTCCCGCCAGCTCGGCGAAAGCTCCTCCCAAGTATCTCCATTAAAAACTACCGTGCCCGCACCCTCAAATAGCGGCATCAGCGACTGCACATCTTCGATGCGTGAGGCCTTGTGCCCCAGATGGAGATCCGAAAAAATTCTGACCGGCAGGCGCATCATGCCTCAGCTCCGCGTTGCCGCACTGCCTCGAACAAGCAGACACCCGTCGCCACCGAGACATTGAGGCACTCCACCTTCCCGGCCATCGGCAGCTTCGCGAGGAAGTCGCAGTTTTCCTCGGTCAGGCGGCGCATGCCTTTCTCCTCGGCACCCAGCACAAGCGCCAGCGGGCCACGAAGATCCAGCTCGTAGAGAGTTTTCTCAGCCCGGTCAGATGTGCCTACAAACCACAGGCCCGCCTCTTTCAGATGCTGCATCGTCCTCGCGAGATTGGTCACCTGCACGAATGGCACATAATCCGCCGCACCTACAGAAATGCGCCGCACCGTCTCGGTAATACCCACCGCCTTATCCTTCGGGGCAACTACGGCATGAATCCCCGCTCCATCCGCCGTGCGTAAAATCGCGCCCAGATTGTGCGGATCTTGGACACAATCCAGAATCAGCACGAATGGCACCTCCCCGTCTTCTTTGAGCTTCACGATAATGCGTTCCAGATCGTGCTCATCGAGTGATGGCGTCGGTGGAGCATTTTCCTCCACCGGCTTCACATGGCGGTTCTCCCTCGCCTGCCGGGTCTTGTCTCCATGGCTTCTCCCGCCCGTCGTCCTTCGCTTCATTTACGCGAAGGGAAACGTTTTCCGGGAAAAATTCAACCGCGAAGAAACTAGAGCTGATCCGCCACCGCCTCCATGAAGCCTCCCTCTCGCTTGTCGGTTTCCTTCAAACGTATGCGGCGGGATTTCGCGATGTCGGGGCGGAACACCACATCCATCAACCTTTCCACCTCACCTTTATCCGAAAACGCGATGTTCAGCTCGCTGTTGATGCGCATGCTCAGCGTGTCCAGATTCGCTGACCCCATGGTCGCCCAATCGTCGCAGACCATAACCTTCATGTGTGCCATTTCAGGAAAACGGTAAACCTTCGCGCCCGATTCGATCAGCACACGCGCCGTCTCCAAGTTTCCCGCATCCATGATCACCGAGTCGCCTTCTGCTGGCATTACCACCCGCACGTCCACTCCGCGCATGGCGGCAGCGCAGACAGCGATCACAATCTCATCGCTGGCGAAATAAGGATTCTCGATGTAGATGCGCTGCTTCGCGCCGCGAATCGCCAGCAGGCTGGCATCAAAAATCTCCTGTACCGCATCGCCAGACTCCGTGCGCAGAACGCGGATCGGCACACTTTCCCCCGATGCGCTCGGACTTTGGCTCTTCCCCACTTTCGTGAAAAGGCCTAGGTCTCCCAGCGGCCCTGCAAGCCTCCATTTTCTCCGAGAAATATCAGCCAGATCCCCGACCACCGGCCCCTCCACGCGCACCATCAAGTCGTGCCATTCATCATAATACTCACGCCCCATGTTCATCCCCCCGAGTATCGCCGTCCGCCCGTCGATCACGATCAGCTTCGTGTGATCCGCAACCACCCAAGGATTCAAGCTCCTCCTGACCTCTATCTCCGATCCATCCTCAAGGTATTTCTTCATGTCCCCTGGTGGCTCGTAACCCGCCGGGGGAGAAGTTTTCGGCGCGGAAAGCCAAGCGGTGGCCGATCCTAGATCATCATAAAGCACATCGATATCGATCTCACGTGAACGCGCCTTGAGCTTGTCAGCATAGCGCACCGCGATGTCGTCGTTGTCGAAGATATAGAGCTGCATCCGCAGCGATTTCTGCGCTCCCGCAAGCTGCCTATCGAGTTCACCGAAAAACTCATCGCCATCTACCAGCCATTTCAGAGAGCCTTCCTTCGCACTGGGGAAACCCTTCGAATCCAGCATCCGCTCGAAGGCAGGTGTGCCAGGAGCATCCGGCAAATGTGGCTCATTCACCATTTGCTGCGGCAAATTTCCCGTAACTACTACACTCGGCCTGTGCCACATCACCGCAAGCCCACGCCTTGTGGAAGTGATGGGTTGTTTAATCCCGGCAACCACAAGACCGCGCAGTGTCGTTCTCGCCAGAGCTTTCCCCGCCATCATCGAATCCAGCGTCACCGTCTTCGGAGCTGAATTCTGCGACGATGGGCTAATCATGCTTCCGCATGAGGAAAGGGACGCGGCGGCAACGATTGGCAAAACCGACCCAGCATACTGGTTGAGTATTTTTGAGTGAGTTCGAGACATGCAATGAGCTAACACGATATTTGCGAGCAGCAACAGCTGATGGGTTAAATTACTTCAAAGCGTGCCGACCAATTACGCGGTGCACAGCGGTTAAAGCGCAATTCCACCAGCTAAGGAAGAACCAGAAAAACCAAACCAATCCCGAGCCAATCACAAGAAATATTAAGGAAAGACTGAAGAGCCTACCCACCATTTTTTCGTGGATGTATGAGTTAAGATTTTTCCGGATGATCTTTCTCGAAATACACCGTGACAAAATTCCCCGGTTGTAGCGGGAAATGTGTTTCAATACCCGCTCCCTATCCGCATTCCCGATATCAATGGGACACAGATAATCAGCGTCCAGTTCATGGTTTATTCTTACCAAGTCTCCCACCGAGATTTTTCAGATCCTCTAGGATCAGGTAAATCCCCGGAACGAGGAACAACGTGATCACCGTCGCAAACAGGATACCGAATGCGAGCGAAACGGCCATCGGGACGAGGAATTTTGCCTGCACATCCGTTTCGAGAATCATCGGCATAATTCCTACAAACGTAGTAAGTGAGGTCAGCATGATTGCGCGGAACCGCCTACCACCCGCTGCGATAGCGGCATCTCGCAATGTCGCGGACTCATCGCGATGGCGGTTCACGTAGTCCACCATCACCAGCGAGTCATTCACCACCACCCCGGCCAGCGCCACGAGGCCACACATTGACATGATGCTCAAATCCATCCCTAGCAAGGCATGCCCCCAGATTGCACCGACGAGGCCGAAGGGGATGACTGACATGATGATGAGCGGCTGGAGATAGGAGCGCAGAGGGATGGCGATAAGGACATACATCCCCACCAGCGAGGCAAGGAAACCGATGCCGATTTCACGCACCGAATCCGCCTGATCTTTCTGCTCACCCTCGAAAGAATACCGAACTCCAGGGAAACGCTGAGGTATTTCTTCCAAGGTCTTTTCCGTGAAACCTGATACTACTTCATTCGCGTTCACGCCGGTTTCCACATCCGCCTGCACCTTGATCGAGCGCTGGCGATCCGTCCGCTCAATGACCGCTGGCCCGCGCCCCGGCTCTAGGCTTATGATCTGGAGAAGCGGCACTTCATCGCCCTGCGGGGTACGAATCTTCATCGTCTCTAGGCTCTCCAGCGTGCGACGTGCATCCTTGGGGAAACGCACCATCACTTTAACCTCATCGCGTCCGCGCTGGAGGCGCTGCACCTCATTTCCATAAAACGCATCCCGCACCTGCGAGGCCACATCCTCCAACCGGAAGCCCATCGCACGACCCGCCGCAGTGAGCTCGCCGAAGCGTAACTCGTCTTTGCCCGCGCGGTTCGAATCAGAAATATCGATCACTCCCGCGTAGTCCTCCAAGCCCTTCTTTGCAAATACTGTTGCCGCCTCAAGCCGCCCAAGATCGGGCCCCGTGAGCGTAACGTCGATGGCGTTCCCGGAGTTCGCCGTCTCCGCCTGGATACTCAGCTCCACCACACCCGGAAGCGTGCCGACAAGCCTCCGCCATTCCGTCACGAGTTCCTCGGAAGTGATCGTTCTCTCATCTGCGGGAGCTAGCTCGATCGTCACTTCACCGAGGTGTGTCTGCTTCGGCGGGCCGCCACTGGGCACGCCGGTAATGAATGGCTGAGTCCCGGAACTGGAGAGCATGTGCTTGATGATTGGCTTTCCACTACGTGTCTCGTACTTCGCGGATAGCTCTCTCGCCGCCGCCTCCATGCGCTCCACGACCTTCTGCGTCTCCACAAAAGGAACTCCCTGCGCCAACTCCACTTTCGCACTCAGGATATCCCCCTCAACATCTGGAAAAAATCGAAACTGTATGAAACCCGTTCCCACCACCGCCAACGAAAGGATCAGCAAAGATGCGAAAGCCGCCACAGTTATGTAGCGCCACTTCAACGCGCTTCCGAGTGCCGGTTGGTAAACTTTTTCAACAAACCTCTCCAAGCCATCCGCGATCCTGCGCTGGAAACGGAGCAACGCGTTGATCTTTTTCTCGCGATTTGTCGGAGCTAGCAACGCAAGGTGCGCGGGCAGCACAAACTTCGATTGCAGAAGGGAAAACATCAGCGTAGGGATCACCACGAGTGGAATATTCGGCCAAATTTTTCCACTCACTCCGCTCAGGCCAAGCATTGGCGTGAAGGCAACCATGGTCGTCAAAACGCCGAAGACCACAATCGTGCCCACTTCGCTTGTGCCCTTCCACGCCGCGACGCTCGGGTGCTCGCCTTTCTGAATGCGGTGATAGACGTTTTCCCCGGTCACGATCGCATCATCCACCACGATGCCTAGCACCAGAATGAAGGCGAAGAGCGAGATCATGTTAATCGAAATCCCGAAGTAAGGCATCATCCAGATCCCTCCTGCGAAAGAAACGGGAATACCCACTGCCACCAACAGCGCCAAAGAAGGTCTCAGGAAAAGTGTTAGCACCAATAACACCAGCAGCAGCCCGGTGATGGCATTCCGTTTCAGTAGATCCAGCCTGCCTAACAGATACACCGACTGGTCGTTCCAGATTGCGAGCTTCACCCCTTCGGGAAATGTATTATTAGAATCTGCGACGTATTTCCTGACGAGTTCTGAAAGAGCGAGCGTGTCCTCATTTCCAACCCGATAGACATTGATCACCACCGCGTCTTTTCCATCGAAACGGCTGCTGATATCCACATCTTCAAAGCCATCGATCAGCTCAGCCACATCACCTAACAGAACCACGCTTCCATCCGGGTTTGTCTTCACCGGCACGCTCGCCATCTCTTGCGCTTCATAGCGTTTCCCTAGGGCGCGTAGGATGACTTCACCCCGCTCCGTCCGCACAGAGCCACCTGGTAGATCGAGCGTTGTGCCGCGCACTGCCTGAGCGATGTCGGAGAGTTTCAGCCCCAGCTCGCGCAACTTGTCCTCGGATACCTCGATGGAAATTTCATACGGCCTTGTCCCCGCGATCTCCACTTGGCTGATCTTCGGCACTCCTCCAAAAATTCTCGCAAAAAACGTGCCCAAGCCCGCTGCCGGAGGAGCCTCGTAGGTCAGTAGATCATCGCGAACACGTTCCGCCAGTTTACGCATCGTCGTCTCATCCGTATCTGCGGTGAGGGTCACGCTCATGACTGGTGCCTTGATCAGAATCTCCTGTAGCACTGGAGTCTCCGCCTCTTCGGGGAAGTTCTCGATGGCATCGACGCGGGATTTTACATCGCTCATCACATCCCGCACATTGTAGCCAGTCTCCACCTCTACCAGTACCGATCCTATGTTTTGCGAGGCTGTTCCACGTATTTTTTTGATGCCCTGCAAGTCAGCAATCGCTTCCTCCACCGGTATCACAACGCCGCGCTCACTCTCCTCTGGCGTAGCGTTCGGATACGGGATGCTCACCGAGACCGCATCGATAGCGATCTCTGGGAAAATTTCTTTCTTCAGCTTAAACCACGTTGTGAAGCCCGCGAGCAACACCACGAGCATCATGAAATTTCCCGCCACATGGTTGCGGGTGAACCATTTTACCGCGTTCATTTTTCTTCCTCCGCAGGTTCAGGCGCAACCTCCATGCCTACGACAGGCGCTGATAGACGTGTTAGCACGATCTTTTCACCGCCCTCAAGCCCGCCGTGAACCACTGCTGTTTTCTCAGTCATTCTCACCAGCTCTACTTCTCGGAAATCTATTTTCCCATCATCTCCCATGACGATGACACGCCCGCCTTCCATCAGAGCGCGGCGAGGGATCTCTGCGATATCCTCGAGCATTTCTCCCTCCATCTCCACCTTTACGAAAAGCCCTACCGGTGGCAGCGGAAACTCCGTGCGATCCGCCACCAGAACTTTCACGACCACACTTGCCGAAAGCGTTTTCCTATCGATTTCCGGATCCACACGCACCGGCTCGGCCAGCCACACGTAGCTCTGTGTGCCGATCTTGCCCGTGAGCTTCACCTCGCCTCTCACGTTGCCTTTTTCATCCCTCGCCACGAAGCCGAAGTCCTCTAGGCTCAACGGCAGTCTGACTTCCAGCTCATCGTTGGAATACAGCTCCGCAACCATCATGCTAGGGCTCGCTACAGAGCCGACCTCCACGTTTACCGCACGCACTCCCGCATCGAAGGGGGCGTGTATCTCCGTGCGATCCAGATCGCGGCGTGCTTTCAGGGCATCTTGTTGCGCGGATTCCACCTTGGCCTTCGCTGCTGCCAAATACGGCTCTCGTAGTACTAAAGGGTTCAGCGGCTTGCCATTCCCCAGCTTTGACCAATCCAGCTGAGCTTGCTCAACCTTTGCCATCTCCTGCTGGAGCGCCAGCTCCGCCTCCGCCAACCTCACCTCCGACGCCGCAAGCGCCGAGCGATAATCCGCCGGATCAATCTGCACCAATAGATCATCTTTCTCCACCTTCCCGCCACGGCGCAGCGAATCCGAAATCATCATCACGCGCCCGCCGACTTCCGCCGCGAGCATGGTCTCCCGCACGCTCTCCACCACGCCCTGCGTATTAATTTTCACCGGATGATCCTCTATGAAAACTTCCATCACCTCCACAGCAGGGACAATGCGCTGCTTCTCATCCTCCTTGGCCACGCGGCGATTGATAATGAGCAAAAACAAGCCCAGCACAGTGACTCCGATAATACCAAGAATCACAAGAAACGACACCACCGCCCTCACTTCCGTCTTCCGCTCAGCTTCGCATTTTCCTTCGCTCATGGTGTCATTATCTGGCTTTAAAATCCCCGCCGAGGGCGAGATGAAGATCGACTCGGTTCTCCAAACGCAAACGCCGGATCGCGGCATACTGGCTTGCGGAATCAATCTGGCGCTGGGTCGCATCGATAAGGGTCAGCACCTCGCCCGTGCCTGCGGCGAACTCCTCCCCCGCACGCTCCGCGGCATCCTCGGAGAGCTGCGCTGATTTTTTTCCCGCAGCCTCGCGCTGTGAGAGGAAAGTCTCCGCCACCAAGGCCTGCTCGACCTCGCCAAAGGCTTCGAGAACCGTTTTCTGAAGTTTCGCGGCTTCCTCGCGCTCAGTCGCACTGGCTTTCTCGATCCCGCCTTGGATCTCGCCACCTTGGAAAATCGGCTGGCTCAGGCTCCCGCCGAGAGACCATACGCCGAAGTCGCTGCGGAGCACATCGCGCAAGGATTCAGTCGTCGTCCCGGCGGATCCCGTGAGGCTCAGGCTAGGGAAACGTGCGAGCTTGCTCTGCTTCAGCTTCCTGCCCGCTGAGGCAAGGCTGCGCTCCGCCGCAAGGATATCCGGCCTCCTTTGCAACAGCTCGGAAGGCAGCCCCGAAGGTGTCGAGCCGGGAAATTCCGGCAAACGCGCCCCAGCCGCCAAGCTGCCCGAGGGATATTTCCCCAACAATATCTCCAACTGCCGCAGCACCCGCTCGCGCTCCTGTTTCCTCTCCGCCAGCGCCCCCTGCCGAGATGCCACCTCTGCCTCCGTGAGCCGCACCTGTGCGGGCGAGCCACCGTCATCAAGGATTGCGCGCTCGAAGCGCTCCCTCACCGCATCCGCCAGCACCTTGCTAGCCGTCACTGCCTGCTCAGCGAGAGCCACCTGCTCGTTCGACTCACCCAGGGCAAGCCATGCCTTCGCCACCTGCCCAGCTAGCGAAACACGCGCCGCCTCGTATTCGTATTTACGAGCTTCCGCATCGGCGATGGCTGCCTCCTGCCCAGCCTTAGCACGCCCCCACACGTCAATTTCCCACGCCGCATTCAGATTCACCCCGAACTGCTGGGAAATATTCGATGGCACCCCGCCACCAGCTCCGCCGAAGGGAAATCCGATGAAATTCTGCTTCGCCCGCTGCCCATTGCCGCCAAGCCCCAGACTCGGCAAACGCCCTGCGCCCGCTATTTTCGCCTCCGCCCCGGCTTTCTCCACACGCGCTGCCGCTGCACGCATGTCCGGGTTGTTGCCGATCGCCTCATCCACCAGCCCGCGCAGCTCGGAGCCGCCGATCTTCCCCACCCAGTTCCTATCAATACCCGCCTTCGCTTCTTTGCTCGCCGCCCAGCCACCGGGCGCACCCATATCTCCCATCCGGCTCTCTGGAGAAAACGCCGCACATCCCGCCATCAAAGCCGCTAGGGCTACCACAGCAACAGACCTTATCCCCACCTTCATCTGCGAGGATGCTGCACTCGCTCGAGCCTAGTAAAAAGTCAAATCATGGACTCCACCGGAGATCGCAATTATTTCATGATACCATGCGGCATCTTGCTTCTTTACTCCACCCCGCCACATCCTGTTGACTTTGCAGCGATGTTGACCGCCCGTTTTATCTCCACGTTTCGGCTCCTGCCGCTTCTTCCGATCACCATCATGGCTCAGGACGAGGGCATGCTATCCCCTATCGAACCGATTCCTGTCCCTGTCGAACTCATCCAGCCTGTCCCGGCTCCGGAAATTCCGTTCGGAGGTGTTCAAGACGCACCCGTCATCCCGGAAAACCTCAAGATCGAAAACGGCGGCGGCGTCATCGAAGGCAACCCTGAAGAAGGCATCACACTTGGAGGCCCCATCAAAGTCTCAGGCGACAACGGCCTCGAAATTTTCTCCGACCGCGCCCGTCTCGATCTGAAAGAGAAGACGGTGACCTTCAACGGCAACGTGTCCATCTATCAGGGAAACAATCTCCAGCGCGGAGACAGCGCCGTTTACTACTACGAGAAAAGGGTGCTCGATGCATCCGCGCTGAGGGTGTCGCTCGATCCAATCATCCTTGAAGCTGGCAAGTTCACCGCCCAATCTAACGGAGGGCAGACCGTATTCGTCGGGGAGAATGCCGGAGTCACCACTCACGATGTGGAAAACCCTAACTACTGGGTGCGCTCTGATCGAACAACCGTCTATCCCGGCGATAGGGTCACCTTCCACAACCTCAAGCTCTACGCCGGAGACACTCCCATTTTTTGGCTCCCATATCTCAGCCAGCCACTTGATTCCGAACTCGGCTATCATTTTGTCCCCGGAGCACGCTCCCACTGGGGCCCATACCTCCTCAACACCTATGGCATCATGCTCGGAGGCACACCCAATCCCGTTACAGGGGAAAAAGAAGGCGCATGGCTGCTCTCTCGCTGGCGCTTTGATATCCGCGCTAGCCGTGGCGTCGCCGTTGGACTCGATCTCGTTGATACTCGCGAAGAAAACAGCAAGGAAATTACAGGGCTCAGCCTCTATTACCTCAACGATGCCGACCCCAGCGAAAGCCGCGATGGGTTCCCCCGCAACAGCATCGATCCGAACCGCTACAAGGTACAACTCAAAAACCGCGTGGAATTCGACATCGAAAACGACGCAGACTGGAGGCTCGATACGAACCTCACGCTCCTTTCCGACGAATACTACCTTGAGGATTTCGACCCGCGTAACTACCGCACCGACCCCTCTCCCGACAACACCATCGGCCTGTTCCGCAACGACGGCGACTCACTCCTTTCGATTTACGGGCGCTTCCGGCTGAACGATTTCTACCGCGCCGATACACAGAGCCCGGAGATCGCCTTTGATCAGGTGCGCAGGCCGCTCTTTGGCTCGCCCTTCCTCCACGAAGGGCAGACATCCTTCTCTTTCCGTGGAGTAGAGGTAGCGGATCTTACCCGCCGAAACATCATCAATCCCCTGCTCACCCTCCCGGTCAACGACCCTTTGATTCCAGGCCTACTCTCCCAGCTCAATGGCTACGAACGCACACTCGTCCAACGAATCAATGCACTACGCGCCATCAATCCCGCTGACCCGCGCATCGCCTCAATCCGCGCCCAGCTCCTCGAAACGGGCTACAACCGATTCCACACGAATCAAAACTTCTCCCTCCCCCTCACCCACGACGATTGGTTCACCTTCACTCCCCGTATCGGTGCCGCCTACACACACTACTCCTCCGTCCAGGGGCCGGAGAACAACGATGCACGCTTCATCCTCCACGGTGGAGCCGAAGCTGCTGTGAAATTTTCCAAACGATACGGAACTCAGAACCACGACCTTGGCCTAGACGGGCTCATGCACGTCATCCAGCCCTACGCGAACTGGTCGGTCGTCGCCGCAGACGAGCTCAATCAGGACTACCCGCGCATCGACCGCCTCACCTTCACCACTCGCCCACGCCCGCTCGATCCCTCCCGCTACACTGCCATCGATGAGCTGGACAGCTGGAACATCCTCCGCCTCGGAGTCCGCAACCAGCTCATCACGCGCCGCGACGGTCAGTCTCACGATTGGCTCTTCGTCGATACCTACGTGGACAAATACTTCGACGATCCCGAGGGCGAGCGCGAGTGGTCAAACCTCTACAACGACTTCCGCTGGCAGCCGCTGCCATGGCTTGGCCTCGACCTTGAGACCCAAATCCCGATCTTGGGTGGCGGCTCCGGATTCTCAGAGCTAAGCACCCGCGTCCGCTATCAGCCCTATAGCGACATGGAAATCTCCCTCGCCTATCGCCACCTCAACAACCACCCCGTCCTGCTTGATTCCGACCGCATCGAGCTCGCCACCTACCTCCGCCTCTCTGAAAACTGGGGCATAGGCACCAGCCATGTCTTTGAAATGGACGACGGCACCCTCGAGATCCAGCAATACACCGTTCACCGAGATTTTGGTAATTTCGTCGCCGGAGTTGGCATCAGCCACCGCGACAACCGCTTTGAAGACGAATTCGGCATCATCTTCAGCCTCACTCTGAAAAATTTCCCATCCGCTTCCTTGCCATTCACGCTCGATGCGGAATAGTCCGCCTATCATGGCCGTTTCACCACAAGATCTCCTCTCCGCACTCAATTTCCGCTACGCCACCAAGGCCTTCGATTCCTCCCGGAAAATTTCTACCGAAGACTGGGCCGCCCTTGAATCCTCACTCGCGCTCACCCCATCTTCCTTCGGCCTCCAGCCCTGGAAATTCCTAGTCATCGACTCCACAGAACTCCGCGAAAAACTCAAGGCCGCCTCATGGGGCCAGGGACAAGTCACCGACGCCTCGCACCTCGTCGTCCTCACCGCCCGCACGGATCTGACCCAAGAGCATATCGACACATGGGTCGCCCGCCTATCCGAAGTGCAGGGCACGCCCGTCGAAAACCTTGCTGGCCTTTCCGGTATGATTTCCTCTTTCTCCAGCGCCATGGACACTCCTACCAAACAGGCGTGGAACACGAGGCAGGTCTACATCGCCCTAGGCCAGCTCATGACCTCCGCCGCCTTCATGGGCATCGATACCTGCCCGCTCGAAGGCATCTCCCCAGCTGATTACGACGAAATCCTCGGGCTTAAAGACTCCGGCTACGCCACCGCCGTCGCCTGCGCCCTAGGCTACCGCTCCGCAGACGACAAATACGCCACCGCCCCCAAAGCTCGTTTCCCCGAGGAAAACGTCATCGCTCATATCTGAGCGATCATTTTCCCCACACACCCACCCACCGATCCACGCTTTTCCCCTCCGCATCCGGGAGAGCGCGCGAGGATGCATTCCTCACATTCGCCAGCTGCCTCGCTCCCCGCGCCCGCATGCTCGCCGTGAAAAGCTCGTGCTCCAGATCGAAGTATGACGTGCATACAAGTTTCCCCCCGTCTTTGAGCGCCGCCAGCGCCTCATCGAGAATACCCTCCCACACCATCGGCTCATGCCAGTAATTTTGATGCCGGATGAAAACGAGATCGAACTCCGGCAGCCCCTCCATCCTCCCAATCATCGCCGCATTCCCCTCGCGGAATTCAATTTCCCCACCCGGCAGCTCCCAGCGTTTCTTCGCCTCGGCAATCGCATCCGCCCGCAGATCCATCCCCAGATAAAACCCAACCTGCGCAGGTGCAACCGCCTCCGCCAGCACTCCGGTCTCATCCGCTCGCCCACAGGCAAGATTTAGCACCGCCAACTTCCCGGAAAACCCCACACCCGCCAACGCGAACACCTCCCCCAGCAGCACCCCGAGCCGACCCATGTCGCCATCGATGCCTGCGTAGGAAAATGGAAGTCGCTGGATCATATAGGAATATTCAACCTCCAAGAACTCCTTCATACCCGATACTACCGCTCGCACATCCCGCATTTGGCAAATACCTCAAAATTACGCCAGACAGGAATTTTTCAGATGACTCTTTCAGCAACATTTCCCGAAATTAGACCCCTTTTTGATGACTCGCAACATCATGAAAAGACAAAGCCTGAAACCGTAAATACAACTTCAAAGACATTGACGATGCCTGCAATCTGATGAAAACTAGCTAGCAGAGTAGATGTCCTCAAAACCCAACTTTCATTAAAAATGAAAGTCGTTTTGGACTCTCGTATCCGAAACAAAAACCATGAAAACAAAACAACAAATGATGTTCGCCTCGGCTATTGCCTTGGCATTCTCTGGCACTTCCAACGCTGCTACTCTTAACTGGGACGGTGGAGGGGGTGTTGACAATGAGTTCAGCACTGCTGCGAACTGGGCAGACTCGGTTACCGGTCTCGATGCAGTTCCCGCCAACGTCGATACTCTAAACATCCTCAATGGAAGCACGGTATCTCGTACCGTAAACTCCGCCGGAGGAAGAACCAATATTCAGGGCGGTTCCATCCTCAATGTTTCAGCAGGCACGCATAGTGATGGCACTGCAGGCAATACGGTTCGTAACTTTGTTGGCAACGGCTCTGCCGGGACTCTCAACGTTTCGGGCGGTTCCTACGATATCGGCCACTTGCTTGCGATCTCTCACTCAACAAACAGTGACGGTAGCGTCAACGTTACGGGTGGCCTTTTGAATATTGGCCGCGGCAGTAACTCACTTGTGGGTGGATTTGGTGGGAATTTCGCCCTTGGACATTCGATTTCCATCGGTAGTAACTCAGGCCAAAACAACGTAACTGGTCAGTTTACCATCTCAGGTGGTGCGCTGAAAACTCGTACTGGCATTGCGGTCGCACACAACGGAACATTTTCCCAAATCGGTTCGGCCATTACCGAAATTTCTCTTGGCGGCGCCGCTGCCGACGCAGGCTGGTTCGCAATGGCCGGTTCCACCAGCCTTTGGAATGCAACGATTGATGGCGGTGGCATCACCAAAATGTTCGTCGAAGCACAAACAAACACCTCCACTCTAAACCCATTTGTAACGATTCTGGCCGGATCCACGCTCAACTTGGGCTTTACCGGTTCAGCTATGTCCGGCACCTGGACGCTCCTTGAATTGGAGGGTCAAGATATCGATGACCAAGGCCTTGTGCTGTCGGCAGCAACACTGGCAGACCCAAACTGGTCTTTCAACGTCGACAACTCCGGAGCCAACGGCTTGCTCACTGTGACTTACGTTCCTGAGCCTTCCTCCATCGCCCTGCTCGCTGCCGGTGGTCTGCTGGCCCTCCGCCGCCGCAGGTAAGCGACCCGTATCCTTAAAAACAATCCTAACACTCTAAACGGTCGTCACCCATCCGGGTTTCGGCCGTTTTTTTGTTCCGCCAGAAATTCAACCTTCACGCATGGGGATAATCTCCGGCAGCGCAAATACCTCTCCAGGTCACACCTTATACCAGTTCGTAAAACAAACGGGCCGAATACCGAAGTGATTTTCTGAAAGGACAAGGCGCGACGAAGGAGTGGTGCCAGCACCATGACCGAGGAGTAACGCAGTCATTTTGGAAAAGCGCTCGGCTCTTAGTAGAAACGAGAAGCGCTATTTTCCTACATCTGAAAATCTCTATTCGGCTCGTTTGTTTTGCGAAGTGGTATTAATTCGACCCATCTCATCGGCGTAAAATCTCGCAGGAAAAAGGAACGCGCTGAATCATCTGCGGAACATCACTTCGAGGGATTTTCATACCAAACCACATTTCCCGTGCCACGCCCCGCATTGAGCAAATCCACATCGCCATCGCCATCCATGTCCACCGCACGGAGATCATAAGACTGTTGTTCCTCATCCAGATCTAATCTCGTGAAAACCCCTTCCCCGTTATTCAAATATACCGAAACTCGCTCGCTCTCAAATCCACAACAGGCCGCATCCATATCCCCGTCACCATCAAAATCCGCCACAGCAAGTGAGTGCCCACACTTCATCTCCGCATCGATCATCCGCTTCTCCCACTCTGGTGCCTCAAACCAAAACACCCCGATCCCATGCCCGTTAGAAGCCACAAAATCCATCTTCCCATCCCCGTTCACATCGGCCGGTAAAATGTTCGTCGCCCCCTCTTCGCCACTTGCGATCTCTGTTTTCTGCCATGGCTCTTTCACCGCTTCGGCACCGGGGTTTTTCCAAAAGGCAAACCAGTTGCCTTCTTCAAACGGAGCACCCTTCGCCGCTACCGCAATTTCCCCCCAACCATCTCCATCAATGTCTCCGAACCCGAAGTAGTGACTCCCACCTTGAGCGTCACCTTTCGCAAAAACATTCCGCTCCCACACATCCGCCGCATGAACATTTTCTGGAGTCGAAAACCACACGATGGAATCTCCCAAAACGCCCTCGGGCTTGAAATTGTTCACGATCACATCCTGCTTCCCATCCCCGTCCACATCCGCCTTGAGAAAGCAGTGAATCCCGCTGATCTCCGTATCGATCACCCTCGCCTTCCACTCACCCTCATCACCCGGATTCTCCAGCCAAAACGGATCTCCGTGAGGCTCACCGCCCACCCAATCCATGTCCCCATCGCCATCGATATCGAAGGTCTCGCTGTGAATGCAAACCGCTGCCCGCGTCGGCAGCTTGTGCAACACCATCTCTTCCCATTCAGGCGCAAGGAACAGACTCACCTTCCCGCCAAGGCTCGAAATCACATCCATTTTCCCATCCCCATCATAGTCCGCCGCCACCGCCGTGAGAACCCTTCCTCCCTCCGCCACCACATGCTTTTCCCAAACCTCCCCGGAAAGCAGTTCTGTCAGGAGCAAAGGATAAACGAGTACGCTTTTCATGAATTGGTTTGAGTATTGAATCGATAATTCACTTATCAAAAATCCTCAAACGCGCTCCGCAGGTCGCTCGCGGCGTTTTTCGAGGCGGTGTTTTGCTCGGGGATGAAAGAGAAGTCGTCGCTGGCTTCGATGTCCACATCCGGATTGGCGATGAGGGGCCGGGTGGTTTTGTCGATGCCGGCGATGTCCGGCAGGGTGGTGCCTTCCGGGGCAGCTTTGAGATCCTCGAATTTCCGGGCGGTGGACATCACACGCGTTTCGTAGGAGCCTATGGCGCGGTTGTAGTGATCGACGGCGCTGTTGAGGGAGTTGCCGAGTTTGGAGAAGTGGTCGGCGAGTTTCCCTAAGCGCTCGTGCATGGTGCGGCCGAGGGCGGAAATTTCCTTGGCGTTGAGGGCGAGGGCTTCCTGTCTCCAGCCGTAGGCGACGGCTTTGAGGAGAGCGATGAGGGTGGTGGGGGTGGCGAGGATGACGCCGTGATCCACGCCGCGCTCGATCAGGCCGGGATCGGAATGGAGGGCGGCGGAGAAGAAGGATTCGCTGGGCAGGAAGAGCACGGTGAACTCCGGGCTGTCTTCGAACTGATCCGTGTATTTTTTCGAGGAAAGCTGCTGGATGTGGGTGCGTACTTGCGCGGCGTGTTGGGTGAGGAAACGCTCGCGTTCGGCATCGTCGGTGGCTTCGAGGGCGTTGAGGTAGGCGTCCATCGGTGTCTTGGAATCGACGACGATGGTTTTACCGCCGGGGAGTTTCACGACGAGATCGGGGCGCAGGCGCTTGCCTTCGTCGGTGGTGGTGTTTGTCTGGAGGGTGAAATCACAATGCTCCTGCATGCCTGCTAGCTCGACGACACGGCGGAGCTGCATTTCCCCCCATTGGCCGCGACCGGTCGGTTGGCGCAGGGCTTTCACCAATGACGCGGTTTCCTTCTGGAGGCCGAGCTGGCCTTCGCCGAGGGCGCGGACTTGTTCTTTAAGCTCCGAATACGCCCCTTCGCGGATTTTTTCGATCTCACCGATGCGTAGCTCGAATTTCCCGAGGGAGTCGGCGACGGGTTTCACCAAGGTCTCGATGGCGGTCTTGCGTTTCTCGATCTCGCCTTTGGCTTCTTCTGTCTGGGAAGCGAGGGTGGATTTCGCGAGGTGGAGGAATTGCTCGGAGGCGCCTTTGAGAGCATCGGCTGAGAGGGCTTTGAAGGTGTCGGAGAGTTTTGCCTCAGCACGCTCGAGCAGGGCTTGTTTTTCCTCGGCAGCTTTTCGCTCGGCTTCGAGTCGGCTTTTTGTTTCCGAGAGCTGATTGCGGTAGGATTGGGCTTCGGCTTCGTTGCGCTCGCTTTCGGCGGTGGCGGCGGCAAGGCGGGCTTCGGAGTCGGTCACGCGCCTTTCCTCGGATTTTAGGCGCTCATTCAGTGCGGATTTCGTGGCTCCGGCGGCAAGCCAAGTGAACAGCCAGCCGAAGAAAAGGGCGATGACGGCGGTGATGACGAAAGGGATGTAGGGCTCGAGTTCTGGAGGCATGGCAGGATTTCTTCTTGCGGCAGCGGGATTGCTGGCGTTGATCTTATGTGTCGGCAGGACTTTGCTTTCCTAAAGCTCCTACGGCAAATCAAACCAGACAACCAACCAATTTTAACATCATGGCATATACACTACCAGACCTCGGCTACTCCTTCGACGCGCTCGAACCCCACATCGACGCAGCAACGATGGAAATCCACCACGACAGGCACCACCAAGCCTACATCACGAACGTGAACGCAGCGATCGCCGGCAAAGCGGATCTCGAAGCGAAATCCCCGGAAGAGCTCATCTCCGATCTCAACTCGATCCCGGAAGACATCCGCGGTGCCGTGCGCAACAACGGCGGCGGTCACGTGAACCATTCCTTTTTCTGGAAAGTCATCGCTCCGGGCGGCGCATCCGCACCATCCGGTGATCTCGCGGCAGCTATCGACGCGGCCTTCGGCTCATTCGATGCGTTCAAGGAAGCCTTCGCCAAGGCAGGCATGACACGCTTCGGCTCCGGCTGGGCATGGCTTTGCAAGAAGCCCGACGGCACCGTTGCTGTCTGCTCCACTCCTAACCAAGACAACCCGATCATGGGTGAAGCTGCCGGAACCTGCGGCAGCACTCCTATCCTCGGCCTCGACGTCTGGGAGCACGCCTACTACCTCAACTACCAGAACAAGCGCCCGGCTTACATCGACGCCTTCTGGAGCGTTGTTAACTGGGACGTGGTCGCAGCGAACTTCGCAGCAGCGTAAGACTCATTTTTTGAAATGAAGGCCGTCGGAGAAATCCGGCGGCCTTTCTTTTTGCGTAACAACACTCCAATAATATCCGAATAGCTTTCTTATAAGATGCGCGTAATTCTACTGTCGTGAAAACTCCCATTCCTCTCCTTTTCTTTATCCTCTATTGGATGCTTCCCGGAATGGTGCAAGCGCACTCCATGAAGCAGGTGCGCAGCGAAATTTCCTTAGTAGAAGGGAAATGGGAAGCTTCTGTCTGGCTCGAAGGCTGGGCGCTCTACCCCGAGGACGGTGCAAAAATTCCACCCGGCACCCCCGGAGATCCGAACACCGCCGGGAGGGAATGGCTGAAAACTCTCGACGAAGCTGATCACAAGGTCATGCGCGACACTGCGCTCATGTTTCTTGATTATACGTATCGGCTGACTCTCGATGGGAAACGACTTGAGGCGGAATATTCCTTTCCTGACTACACAGTGCCGTTGCCCGAGCTTCCCGAAAACGAAGACGGCAACGTATTGATGCGCATCGATCTGAAAGGTGAAATCTCTCAGGGAACCGTCGGCGCTTTCATGCTGGAGTGGACTGATCCCGAGGACGAGCCGATGGTTCTGAGCATCGTCAAACCGGAGCCGAGGTTGCTACGCATCGAGCCACGGACACCTGCAGTGGAGCTTTTCATGATCGCGGCGGACGGCAGTAGTACTGAGACAGAAGGCACCTCGCTGTTCGGGTGGATTATCCATGGGTTCGAGCACATTCTGCCGAAGGGTCTCGATCATATCCTTTTCATACTAGGTCTGTTTTTCCTACAGCCAAAAGCCAAGCCGCTTCTCTGGCAGACAACATCCTTTACCCTCGCCCACTCCATCACGCTTGCGCTGGTTGTCTTAGGGCTTTTTACAGTTCCGTCTCACATCGTGGAGCCGATGATCGCGCTCAGCATCGCCTATGTGGGTCTGGAAAACCTCTGGGTAAAGGAGCTGAAGCCGTGGCGCATCGGCCTAGTTTTCGGCCTCGGCCTGCTGCATGGCATGGGCTTCGCCTCCGTGATGAAAGAGATGGAAATACCCGAAGGTGCCGTTCTCAAACCCCTCATCGGTTTCAATCTCGGTGTCGAGATAGGCCAGATCACCGTGCTTGCATCCGCATTTGCAGCGACCTTTATGATCTTGAAAAAACCGGCCTTTGGAATCGTCCGAAAAGCCGCCTCATTGTTGATCGGCACGACCGGCCTCTATTGGACGGTGGAACGGATCTGGTTCTAGACTGGCGGGTTGAGGAGCGCTGGCTTTAGCCGGCGTGTGAGATCCTTCGCATGAAGACTCGCCGCCTAAAGGCAGCGCTCCATCTCTGTTTCCCAAACCCCTAAATACTGAATCGAGGCAAGCGCCTCAGTGCATGTGCTTGCGCTTGAAGCGGAGGGCGGCGGACTGCTTGGCAATGATGCCTTGCAGGTAAGCCACTTCCTCGGCGTCCATGCTGTGCTCGACACCTAGGAGTTTCTCTTCGGCACGTTGAATCGCGTCCTCGGTCGCCTTTTCATCGATCTCGGACTCTCCAAGCGCCATATCCGTTAAGACGACAATCTTGTCTTTTCCGACTTCGGCAAAGCCGGAGCCGATAGCCAATGTATTGACCTGACCCTCGCGCAGGTAGCGCAACTCACCCGGCTGGAGCGCAGTCACCAAGCCAGCGTGGCTTGGCAAGATGCCCATTTCGCCATCCGCACCAGGCAGATAGACGTTTTCGACGGTGTCTGAGAAGATTTTCTTCTCAGGAGTGACGATTTCGAGGTGAAGAGCCATAAGTTTGTGAGGTTCAAGTTTCCAGTTTTCAGGTTCTGTTCCGGGCTTCCCCTGAAAACTGAACACTGAAAACTAACAAACTCTAAGTTAGTCGCGCTCAACGGTTTCGATGCCGGCCTTCATGTAGAAGTTACCCTCTGGCACGTCGTCCATTTTGCCATCAAGGATCTGCGCGAAGCCTTTCACGGTGTCTTCGATGGAAACGAGGGCACCAGGAACGCTGGTGAAGATTTCCGCAACGAAGAACGGCTGGGTGAGGAAACGCTGCAATTTACGAGCACGGAAGACGGAGAGCTTATCTTCGTCAGAAAGCTCGTCCATGCCGAGAATGGCAATGATGTCCTGAAGGTCTTTGTAACGCTGAAGCACGAGCTGGACGCCACGAGCCACACGGTAGTGCTCTTCTCCGACCACAGATGGCGCGAGTGCCTTGGAGGTGGAAGCGAGTGGGTCAACGGCCGGGAAGAGTGCCTGCTCAGCAAGGGAGCGCTCAAGAACCACGGTCGCGTCAAGGTGAGCGAAGGTGTTCGCAGGAGCTGGGTCAGTAAGGTCATCCGCAGGAACGTAAACCGCCTGAATCGAGGTGATCGATCCTTTGTTGGTGGAGGTGATCCGCTCTTGGAGCGATGCCATTTCCTCGGAAAGAGTCGGCTGGTAACCCACAGCGGAAGGTGTCCGGCCGAGAAGCGCGGAGACCTCGGAGCCTGCTTGCGAGAAACGGAAGATGTTATCGACGAAGAGAAGAACGTCTTGGCCTTCTTCATCGCGGAAATACTCAGCCATGGTGAGAGCGGAGAGAGCAACGCGGAGACGCGCGCCCGGAGGCTCGTTCATCTGGCCGTAGCAAAGCGCCACTTTCGAGCCGGTTGCAGCGAGGACAGGGTTGCCTGCGCCGTCGAGTTTGACATGGCCGTTATCGTCCTTTTCGCAGGCGATAACGCCGGACTCGATCATTTCCCAGTAAAGGTCGTTACCCTCACGTGTGCGTTCACCCACACCGGCGAAGACGGAGAAACCACCGTGTGCAAGGGCGATGTTGTTGATGAGCTCCATGATAACCACGGTCTTGCCAACACCCGCACCACCGAAGAGGCCACCTTTACCACCCTTAACGAGCGGGCAGATGAGGTCGATGACCTTGATACCGGTTGGAAGGATTTCTTCACTTGCCGATTGGTCGGTAAGGCTAGGAGCTGGGCGATGGATCGGGGAGCGATGGTTCGCATCCGCGAGAGGAATGTTCTCATCCACGAGATCACCAGTGACGTTGAAGATACGCCCAAGAACCTGCTTGCCGACTGGCACTGCGATTGGCTTGCCGGTGTCGCTAAGGCTCATTCCACGCTTGAGGCCGTCCGAAGTGGACATGGCAACTGCGCGCACCCAGCCGTCACCAAGGTGCTGCTGAACTTCGAGGGTCAACTTGGTGTCAACGCCGTTGAGGACATACTGAATCTCAAGTGCGTTGTAGATTTCCGGAAGCTTGGTGGCTTTGGAGAAATCGGCGTCGATGACGGCGCCGATGATTTGGACGATGGTTCCTTGGTTGCTCATAAGAAGTGGCTAGTGGTCAGTGATCGGTGATCAGTGGGTCGTATTTCGGAGTGGGACTGTAAAAAGAGGTTTCATTCATATGAGCACTGATCACTGATCACTGCTCACTCGGCACTAATTATTCCATTGCCTTCATGGCGGTGGTGATTTCGAGAAGCTCGGCGGTGATCGCTGCCTGGCGCACCTTGTTGTATTCGAGTGTGAGTTCCTTGATGAATTTCTTGGCGTTGTCGGTAGCGGCTTTCATCGCGACCATACGTGCGGAGTGCTCAGTGGCGCGTGACTCAAGCAGCGCCTGATAGACTTGGAAATTGACGTAAAGCGGAAGGATCGAAGCGAGGACTTCACTAGCGGAAGGCTCGAAGAGCGAGTCCGAGCTATCACCTTCGATGGATCCGGAATCTTCGGATTGCTCCGGCGGCTTGACTGGCAGGAGTTGGATGACCTCGGGAACCTGCGAGAGCGTGTTCACGAAGCGCGTGTAAGCAATGGATACCTTGTCGAATTTCCCATCAACGAACTGCTTGGTGAGGAAAGCAGCGATGGCACGGGCGTCCGCGAAGGGAACTGGATCGTGCACGGAGTAATCGGCGAGGATATCCTTCTGAGTTTTCTCAAGCATCACGCGTAGCTTGCGCCCGACGGTGACGTATTTCGCATCTGCTGAGGTTTCGGCGCGGAGTTTCTTGGCGACGTTCGTATTGAGCGGGCCGCAAAGTCCTTTATCGGTAGAAACGACGAGCACCAGCTCGCGGTTACCCTCGCGCACTTCGAGAAGCGGGTGGGAAACCTCTTCGTCCGAGAAGTTTGCGGCGATGTCGCTAAGGACAGCGTTGAGCTGGCTGGAATAATCCCGACCTGCCATCGCCTGATCCTGTGCTTTCTTCATCTTCGCGGCCGCAACCAGCTGCATCGCCCGGGTGATCTGGGCGGTGTTCTTTACCGATTTGATTCGGCGGCGGATGTCTCGGAGGTTAGCCATTTGAGCAGGGAGCTGGGTTGCTTAGAGCGAAGAAGGGAACGAGAAGAGGGAAACTTATTTCCAGGATTTCTTGAAGTCGTCGAGCGCTTGCTTGACGGCATCAACCATGGCGGCGTTCTTCTTAAGATCCGGCTTTTCGTTGCGGATCGTATCGAGGAGCTCGCCCTTACGTGTGTTGAAGAATTCGCCCATGGCGTCTTTGCAGCTGCCGATGTCCTTCACTGCCACGTCGTCGAAGAAGCCGTTCTGCATCGCGAAGAGGAAGATTGACTCCAGCTCCATAGCGAGCGGGGAGTATTGGTTTTGCTTGAAGAGCTCGACGATGCGGGCACCGCGCTCAAGTTTCTTCTTGGTGGAGGCATCGAGGTCGGAGCCGAACTGAGCAAAGGCTTGAAGCTCGCGATACTGCGCGAGGTCGAGCTTGGTTGTTCCGGCGACGGACTTGATCGTCTTGGTCTGCGCTGCGGATCCCACACGGGAAACGGAGAGACCGACGGAAATCGCGGGGCGGATACCTTGGTAGAAGAGGTCGGTTTCGAGATAGATCTGGCCGTCGGTGATGGAGATCACGTTGGTCGGGATGTAGGCGGAAACGTCGCCGGCTTGCGTTTCAATGATCGGAAGCGCGGTAAGCGAACCACCACCTGCTTGCTCTGAAAGACGAGCAGAGCGCTCGAGGAGGCGGGAGTGGAGGTAGAAAACGTCACCGGGATAAGCTTCGCGACCGGATGGGCGGCGAAGAATCAGGGAGACCTGACGGTAAGCAACGGCGTGCTTGGAAAGGTCATCGAAGACGATGAGGCAGTCCTGGCCCTTATCCATGAGGTACTCGGCGATGGAGCAACCTGCGTATGGAGCTAGGTATTGCATGGCTGCTGCGTCCGAAGCGGAAGCAGAAACGATGGTCGTGTATTCCATCGCGCCTGCGTCTTCGAGTGTCTTCTGAATACGGGCGACGTTGGAGAGCTTTTGGCCGACGGCGACGTAGATACAGAACATCGGCTTGAAGTCCTTCAGCTTGCCTTGCTCAGCAGCTTTGTTCTGCTGGGCTTGGGAAATGATGGTGTCGACAGCGATCGTGGACTTACCGGTTGCACGGTCACCAATGATGAGCTCGCGCTGACCGCGACCGATCGGCACCATGGCGTCGATGGCCATGATTCCTGTCTGAACAGGAACGGAAACGGATTTACGCTTGATGATACCAGGAGCGATTTTCTCCATCGGGTAGTAGGCGGATGCTGCGATCTCGCCTTTTCCGTCAATAGGATTTCCGAGTGCATCGACAACGCGGCCGAGAAGTGCTTCGCCGACAGGAACGGAGAGGAGCTTGCCAGTGGTGCGGCATGCAGTGCCTTCGGTAACAGCGGTGTAGTCGCCGAGGAGGACGACGCCGACTTCGCTTTCCTCAAGGTTGAGTGCCATTCCGGTCACTCCGCCGTCGAAATCGATCATTTCGTTGAGCATGACGTCGGAAAGGCCTTCGACGATGGCTACGCCGTCACCGACTTTGCGGACTTTGCCGGTATTGGTTTTTTCAACGCTCGAGCTAATGCCGGCGATTTGTGCTTCGATGTCCTGGAGGATGCTGCTCATTTCAGTGTGCTGGTTGGAGAGGGTCGGTTTCGATTAGGGAAACAGTGTTGGAAACAGGTTTTGTTAGAATGCTTTGGAGAGGCGGTCGAGGCGACCTTGGACGGAGCCATCGAGGACGTCATCGCCGACGCGGATGCGGAGGCCTCCGAGGAGTGTCGGGTTGACTTTGTATTGGATGTTCAGCTTAGAGCCGTGCTCGGCGGTGAGGCCGGACTCGACGCGTTGTCTGGAGCCAGCATCGAGTTCCGTGGCGCTCTCGACAAGCACTTCGCGGCGCGCCATTTCAAGGCGGGCGAGGCGCTGGATAGCGGCGAGGATAGCACGGTAGTCGCGCGGCTGGGAGGCGATGAGTTTCGAAACGAGGTCGCGGAGCTTGTTATCATCAAGCTGTCCGTTCACCTGGCAGAAGCCGAACAAACGGCGGGCGGTGGCGGCGGCGACTTTGGAAATTTTCATCGGTGAGGAAAGTAAATGGGAAGGGAGAGCAATCAGTTGCCAACTTTGGAGATCGCTTCTTCGTTGATGCGCGCTTGGTCGTCGAGGGTGAGCACCTTGCCAGTGACTTGAGCAGTGGTGTCAGAAACAAGACGGCCGAACTCACGCTTGAGTTCTGCGGAGATGCGCTCGCGGTCGGCGTTTGCAGCAGCTTCCGCTTTGACGAGGATTTGCTGTGCTTGAGCGATGGCCTCTTGGGACTTCTGCTCGGTGTATGAGGCGGCGCCTTCCTTGGCTTCTTTGATGAGACGCTGGGCGTCTTCGTTCGCCTTCGCAATAGCGGCGGCGGTGGTTGCCTCGGACTCGGCGAGTTGTTTCTCGATACGCTTGAGTTTTTCTTCACCGGCGACAATGCGCTCGCGGCGTTGCTCGAGGATTGCCTGGATCGGGCCGAAGGCGAATTTCTTCAGGACAAGGATGACCAGGAAGAAGTTGATGACCTGGGCGACGAGGAATGCCCAGTGCACTCCGAAGGTCTCGAAGAGTGATTTGGATTCGCCCGGCTGTTCGGCAACGGCGGCAAGGAAGGTCATCATGGCAAGAAAGTCGTTTGGGAAGAGGTTTGGAAAAGGGGGTTGCCACGTGCGCCCGGAGACGCACGCAGCTCAATGCTTAGAACGGCACTGCGAATGCGGTGAGGATGAAGATACCCTCGATAAGTGCCGCAAGAATGATGGAGATCACGAGGACTGGGGTAGCTGCGCCGGGGTTACGACCCGTTGCTTCTGCTGCCTTCGAACCAAGGATACCGATACCGATGCCACCACCGAGGGCGGCGAGTGCTACTGCTAATGCTTTAGTTGCCATTGTATTTGTGTGTGTTGTGTTGTTCTGCACCCCCCACTGTCTTTGCCATGGTCAGGGTGCGGAGATTTTTTATCAGTGATGCTCGTCGTGTTCGTCGCCGTGGTCACAGATGAGTTTGAGGAA
This sequence comes from Akkermansiaceae bacterium, assembly GCA_030725745.1. Classification (GTDB taxonomy): domain Bacteria; phylum Verrucomicrobiota; class Verrucomicrobiia; order Verrucomicrobiales; family Akkermansiaceae; genus Luteolibacter. The sequence continues at coordinate 9,451 of JANRFH010000045.1, read as the reverse complement.
GATCGCGCAGAGCAACGTGAAGACCAGCGCCTGGACGAAGCCGACGAGAAGCTCCATGAAGTAGAATGGGAGAGAAGGGAGGAACGCGAGGTAGTCGGGCACGAGATCCATCAGTTTTTCGAGCGTTTGCTCGCCACCGTAGATGTTGCCGAAGAGACGGAAGGAAAGCGCAACCGGACGGATGGCGATGGAAATGACTTCTAGGACACCTACAAAGAGGAACAGCGGCATGAGAGCCCAGAAGAGGAAGCCTTTCACGCCTTTGGGGGCGAAAATGTGGGCGAGGAAACCTTTTAGACCGTTTTCCGAGATTGCCCAGTAAATCCAGAGGAGGGCAAACGTGAATGCCATGGCGGCAGTCATGTTGATATCGGCGTTGCCACCGCGCAAAATCGGGGTGCCGTTGTAAAGCACCGTTCCGACTCCTGGAATGAGACCGAGGTAGTTACTGACGAGGATGAAGAAGAAGATGGAGCCGAAGAACCAGAAGGTGCGTTTGGTAAGGTGTGCCCCCATGAGATTTTCAAGGAAGCCGTAGAGAGACTCGACAGCCCACTCGGCGAAGTTCTGGAGACCAACAGGCACCAGTGACATTTTCCCAGTTGCCATGCGGCAGAAGAGGACGATCAGACCCACCGCGATCCAAACCATGATCATCGAGTTGGTGACTGGGAGCCAGTCGTGGAATTTCTGCGCATCAAGCGGGAGCGCATGATGCCCTCCTTCTGCACCGAAAGCAGATGCGAGGCAAAGGAGCCAGATAGTGAGGGTCGAACCGAGGAAACGCGTCATGGGTGGGATCAGTGGAGGATCGGGGCACGGGTGATACCGATGTCGCCTATGCACCGCAAGAGCTATTTCACAGAAAACTTCGGCATGGTTGGCTTTTTCTGCTAAATTCTTTGATTTTATTGGATTTGCTGATCGCAAATTATTTCGCTGTTTTGCCAGACGAGAGACTTCCTTGAGCTTATTTCAGGTGTGGATCTGCATTTTTTGCACAAAAGCTCAAGAGGAGGAGGCTGCGCTGTTTTCTGTTAGAAAAGTGATGGCTGATGATTTCTTCCGCTTAGCAGAGGAATCGCGCAAGCGGGAAAACGTGATGAAGTCAAGCAACTGCATGGAAAAAATCGTTCTGTGAAGATTTACTTTTATCTTGCAAAGGTCGTCCTCGGTTCGCACAAAGGCTCCCGCCATGAACAAAGCAGAACTTGTAGAATCCATCCAGAAAGCCCTCGGAGCAGACGCCACCAAGCGTGCTGCTGAAGAATCCCTCGACGCAGTCCTCTCTTCCATCGCCAAAGGCGTGAAGAAAGACAATAAAGTCCAGATCATCGGATTCGGCACATTCGAAGTGAAGAAGCGTGCAGCTCGTATGGGCCGCAACCCGAAGACCGGAGAAGCACTCAAAATCGCCGCCTCCAAGTCGGTCGGTTTCAAAGCATCCTCCGTCCTCAAGGGCAGCCTCTAATGGGATGACGGGAAACATCCCGTTAATCAACTAACTTCAAACCCAAAAAACCCCGGCCGTAACTGGCCGGGGTTTTTCATTTGAATGATGAGGATTATTAAGGATCAGAACCAGGGTTTGCGACCTACCACGTAGGTGGAAACGAATTCATCGTCTGTCTTCGTGAGGTATAGGATGCCCTCGATCAGACCGACGACTCCCATGCCAAAAGCTGCAAAGGGAACTCCGCACAGAGCAACAGTACCTACGACACTGACTACGAGCATGATAATCCCCTCTTTCTGATATCCGAGGTAAAATTTATGTATGCCAAGTGCACCCAATAAAATTCCGAGCAACCCTGAGACTAGCTTCTTTTCCTTCTGCTCTTTTGTAAATTCTGACGGATCTACCGCTGGGGCGGGCTGGGGTGCCACTGGAGCCGCAGCTTCTGCGGGTGTGGTGTCTGCGGTTCGGACGTCTCTGGTGTAATCGGTTCGGATGGATCTGGTGTAGGTGTTTCTTCTGACATGGTAGTTGTGGATTATGAAATTTCCCGATAGCAAGCAAGCATCAAGCCAATATGAAACCACGCATCACTCTAGCTGAAACCACACTTGATGACGGCAGCCCCCTCGAACTCCAGGAACACGACGGAAGGAGATACCTGCTCGTACAGGGGCAGCAGATCTGCGGCCCGGCGACACGTACCGCCGAGGAGGAGCTGGCGAAGCTGGCGGCAGCACCCTTCCGCCCGGCGCGCCAGCCGCGCATCTGGATGATTGGTCTTGGGCTTGGCCACATGCTTGGCGCGATCATCAAGGAGCTGCCTCAGAAGCGAGCCGTCTACACCGTGGCTGACAACCGCGATTTCCTGATCGATTGGAACCGCAAGTTTTTTCCCGAAACGCCTCTGGAAGATTCACGAGTGGTCATTGAAACCGATCCCGGTGCGAACACTCTCAACAAACAATCCGGCTGCCTCCACGCGATCATGATCCACCTAGATTCCGCACCACTAGGGTCGAAGGGACGCCTCTTGATCAACGACAAACGCTGGATGGCCGCGACTTTCGAAGCGCTCCAGCCTGGCGGCTTACTTGCCATTGCCTCCACTCGGAAAATGCCGACCCTGACACGCAACCTTGAGCGCGAGGGCTATGAAGTCGTCGAGCATCTCGTGCCCTCCTCGCCGATGGCTAGAAAACCCCGCCTGCTGCCGATCTGGCTCGCCCGCAAGTCGCGAGGTGTCGCTTGAGTGGCGGCATTCTATGTGCTTTCCTTTGCCCGCATCACTTATGACACGCATCCATCATCTTATCCCCGCTCTCCTCGCGACCGCCGCCCAAGCAGGGGAAATCACCCTTGAGGAAAAGCCCTTCCACATCGTCCAAGAATTTTCCGCAACGGCTCTGCCAGTGAAAAACACACCGATACGCCTCGATCCTGAGGCATGGAGCAGCTTCAAGATCGCCAGCATCGCCGAGCATGCCGCCGCTGTGAAAAAGGGCGATGCTCTCGTCGTTTTTGAATCCGAAGACATCGATGAAAAAATCACGGAGATGAAACGCTCCGTGGAGGTGAAGGCACTGGAGCTCGCACAAGCGGAACTCGATCTGGAAACCATGGAAAAGACCCTCCCGGAAAAACTCGAACGCCTGAAGCGTAGCGCGGATACAGCGGCGGCGGACTTGGCCTATTTCCTCGGCACACGACGCAAGGCGATGGAGGAATCCGCCACCCAGTCACTCAAGCGGCAGGAGCAAAATCTCGCCTCCGTGAAGGAGGAGTTGAAGCAGCTTCTCCAGATGTATGAGGCGGACGATATCACAGAGGATACAGAGGAAATCATCCTCAAAAACCAGCGCGACCAGGTAGCCTACCAGGAATTCGCCCTACGCATGGAGATCCTCAATACCAAACGCACCATCGAGGTCTCGCTGCCACGCGAAGAGATTTCCCAGACGGAAAAGCGCGATGACACCGCCTTGAGCCTCGCCGAAGGGCAGAAGGAACTGCCACGCTCACTTGCCCTGAAGAAACTCGAGGTCGCCGGAATGAAAATCGCCCTCTCAGATCTACGCGATTCCCTCGCTGACATCGAAAAAGACCGCGCCCTCTTCGAAGTAAAAGCTCCCTCCGATGGCGTTTTCTACCACGGAGCCATCGAGGACGGAAAATGGATCACCGGAGACCTGATCAAGACCTTGCAGCCGGGCGGTCTAGCACCAACCGAGAAAACCTTCGCCACCTTCATCCCGGCCGGCTCGGAGATGTCCGTGATTGCTTTTCTGAAACAGGAGAGCGCCGCCGCTCTAACCGCAGGAGCAGAAGGCATCGCCACCCTGAACGGCCGCGAGGACATCACCATACCCGTAAAGCTCACAGGACTTTCCGGCTCTCCAGGCACCGATGGTAGCTATCCGGCCACCTTCACCGCCACTTGGCCAAAGGAAGCCAGCCCGGCCGCTGGTCAGGCACTCGTTATCCGCGCCGTATCATACTCAGCAGGGAAAACCCTCACTGTGCCCACCAAGGCACTAAAATTCGGCCCACAAGGCTGGACAGTCGAGGTGAAGCTCGCCGATGGCAAAACCGAAGCCCGTGCCGTGACTCGCGGCAAGGACTACGGCGAAAACACGGAGATCGCCGCAGGCCTCGAAGCCGGGCAAGTGGTCATCGTGCCCTGAATATGGAGCGCGGGTTTGCAACCCGCTGTCTTGCGTGCGTTTCCTTATTCGACGTCGAATGATGCTGGCGGGGCGCTAGAATGCGGCTTGCAAAGCCGCGCTCCATAGAATCACCGCATCAAATTCCACGCGGTCACGAGCGCCTTGAGGCCCGCCATTTCAATGGAGGAATCCACGCCCGTGCCCCAGACCAAGCGGCCATCTTCGTGCTGCAGCTGCACGTAGGCCGCTGCGCTCGCATCTGAGCCGCCCTGCACCGCATGAGAGCGGTAGTCGGTGAGCTTGAAATCCTTCATTCCCACAGTCTCCAACGCGTGCACGAAGGAATTGATCGGGCCGTTCCCGTCACCCTCGATCTGGTGCAGATGCCCCTCGATGGAAACCACCGCCTTGCAGTGCACCTGACCGCCGCCGGCCTTGTGCACCAGCTCATACTCCACCACTCCAAGCGGCTCGGGAACGTTAACGAAATGCTCGAAAAACGCATCGCGAATTTCATCTGGTGTGAGTTCGCGACCCTGTTGATCCGCAAGATCATAAATATATTTCCCTACGATGGGATGCATCGATTTCGGCAGATCAAAGCCATGCTCGCGATCCAGCACGTAGGCGACGCCACCTTTACCTGATTGGGAATTGATGCGGATGATTGCCTCGTAGGAGCGGCCGATATCCTGCGGATCAATGGTCAGATACGGCACGCCCCAGCCAATGCCGGGATCGGCTTCCGTTTCCTTCGCGCGGCGGTCGAGGCCTTTCTTGATCGCATCTTGGTGCGAGCCGGAAAACGCCGTAAACACCAGCTCGCCGCCGTAGGGCTGACGCTCAGGAACGGCGAGGCGTGTGAATTTTTCATACTTCAGGCGGATGTCGGTGAGGTCGGAAAAATCCAGCCCGGTGGCAATGCCGTGGCTGTTCATGTTCAGCGCGACGGTGACGATATCGAGATTTCCCGTGCGTTCGCCGTTTCCGAAAAGGGTGCCTTCCACACGATCCGCGCCCGCCATAAGGCCGAGCTCGGTGGCTGCGACGCCGGTGCCGCGGTCGTTGTGTGTGTGCAGGGAGACGATCACAGAATCCCGGCGATCAAGTTTCCGGCTCATCCATTCGATCATGTCTGCGTGCACATTCGGAGTCGCCCACTGGACGGTGTCCGGTAGGTTGATGATCATTTTCCTCCCGGGCGTAGGCTCCCAGACGCCGATCACGGCGTTGCAGACCTCCAGCGAGTAATCCAGCTCGGTATCGGAAAAGGACTCGGGAGAATACTGAAGTACGACTTCCGTAGTAGGAATGCTCGGCACCAGTTCTTTCACCAGCTTCGCACCGTCCACGGCGATCTGCTTAATCGACTCGCGAGTGGCATCACCGAAGGTCACCCGACGCTGCAGCGGCGAGGTGGAGTTGTAGATGTGCACGATGGCACGCTTCGCCCCAGCGATGGCCTCGAAGCTGCGTCGGATGAGCTGCTCGCGTGTCTGCACCAGGATCTGAATCGTGACGTCCTCCGGGATGCGGTTTTCCTCGATCAGGCGGCGGCAGAAATTGAATTCCGTATCCGCAGCGGAGGGGAAACCAATCTCGATTTCCTTGAAACCGATGCGCACGAGGAGATCGAAGAATTCCAGCTTCTCCTCGATCGACATGGGCTGTGGCAGTGCCTGGTTTCCATCACGTAGATCCACCGAGCACCAGATAGGGGCGTGGGTGATCTCCTTGTCCGGCCATGTGCGGTCGGGCAGGGGAGTCGCCGGAAAAGGGCGGTATTTCGTGAGGGAATTCGGATTCATGGCGCGTTTCGCTGTCGCCCAAAGGAGGCCGAACGAGCGCCGGAAGTAAAGGGCGGAAGTCAGCTCATGGGGTTCAATCCCGCCACAGCCACCGCATCGCATCGGGAAAAATCGCGCCAAGGTGCTGCCCGCTGTGTGCTCCGGTGCCCCATACAAACTTGTGGTCGTAGCCTTTGTATTTCAGCGCGGCCTGCATGGACATATTGCCCAGAGGCCAGTTGCCATGTTCGTTGTCGAGATCGTTGATTCCCTCTTGGAAAAAGCCCCGGATCGGCTTGTTTTCGGTTTTACGAATCATGCCAGGGTAGGCGTCGCCGCCCCGGATGTTCGTGAACGAGCCGATCCCGGAAACGACCTTCCTGAACATGTCCGGCCTCTCCCACGCCACCGTCCATGCACAGATCCCGCCCGAGCTGATACCGCATATCGCCCGCATTTCCGGATCCGTGGTCAGCTTGTGATCCTTTGCCACTAGCGGTAGGATTTCATCGATCAGGAATGTCGCGTAGTCGGCAGAAAGTGTGTCGTATTCGAAGCTGCGGTTACCTTTTCCTTTGTTCGACGCCTTCTGCCGTTCGGCATCGGTGAACTGACCCGGATCGATGAAGATCCCGATTACCGGAGGCATGTCACCGGCGGCGATGAGGTTATCAAACACCGTGGGGATGCGGAACGGACCGTCTGCTTTCACAAACACACGCCCATCCTGAAAAACCATGATAGCGGTTTCCTTCTCGGGATCGTGATTTGCTGGCAGGTAGAGGTGGATCGTCCGTTTCGTCCCTGGGAAGACTTTTGAGTCCTCGAAAACGAATTCGGAAAGCGTGCCCTTGGCAACATCGCCCTTTTCCATGGAGTCCACCCCAAGCTTCGGCTCCTGCATTTCAGGGAGGGTGAGAATGGGGGAAATTTCCTCCGCATGCAGCAGTTGAAGGAGAATGAACGACGAGACGGCTAGGGTTTTGAGCATAATTGAAAACGTGAGGATGCTTGCGGAATCTTTCAAGCAGCCTAAAACTACCGGAGCCAATGCCAGCCGATTACCACACCCACACCCCCCTCTGCCGCCACGCCACAGGCGAGCCGGAGGAATACGTGGAGGCCGCCGTCGCCGCTGGCCTCACGGAATACGGCATTTCGGATCACGCGCCGTGCCGTCCAGAGCCTTTTGATGACTGGCGCATGTCTTGGAGCGAGCTTCCCGAGTATTTCGATTGGATAGAACGTGCAAAAACCGCCGCCGCTGGCCGTCTCGAGATCCGCGCAGGCATGGAGTGCGATTGGCTGCCGGGCTGCGGAGATTTCATCGCCGAACTCGCCGTACAATACGACTGGGACTACCTCATCGGCTCCGTGCATTACCTCGGCGGCTGGGATTTCGATAACCCGAAGTGGCTCGGAAAATGGGCTGAAACCGATGTCGATGCCGTGTGGACGGAATATTGGAAAACCTACGCGCAGATGGCCGAGAGCGGCCTCTTCGACATCCTAGCCCACCCAGACCTGGTGAAAAAATTCTCCTACGCACCGAAAGGCGATCTCGACCGCTTCTACGAGCCAGCCATAGAGGCCATCGCCGCTAACGGCTCCGTCATCGAGATCAACACCGCCGGCCTCCACAAGCCCTGTGCCGAAGCCTACCCCGCCCCGCGTTTCCTAGAGCTCGCCCGCTCCGCAGGCATCGGCCTTGTCATTTCCTCAGACGCCCACGCCCCAAACGAAGTCGCCCGAGATTTCACCAAAGCCCACGCCATCGCCAAAGCCGCCGGCTACCAAGAAACCCAGCTCTTCAACAAAAGAAAGCGCACCGCCGAACCTCTTCCTTGAGGTTTAAAGTTTAAAATTTAAAGTTTCCCCTATGAAAGCCTACCACGACCTCCTCACCGACGTCCTCGAAAACGGCGAGGAGCGTGGCGACCGCACCGGCACCGGCACGCTCTCGGTCTTCGGTAGGCAAGCTCGCTACGATCTGCGCGAGGGATTTCCCTGCGTTACCACGAAAAAGCTCCACCTCCGCTCCATCATCCACGAGCTGTTATGGTTTCTCAAAGGCGAGACAAACATCGCCTACCTCAAGGAAAACAAAGTCACCATCTGGGACGAGTGGGCGGACGATGAAGGCAACCTCGGCCCCGTTTACGGAAAGCAGTGGCGTGCATGGGAAACGAAGGACGGCAAAGTCATCGACCAAGTCTCACAGCTCATCGATAGCCTGAAAAACAACCCTCACTCACGCCGTCACATCGTCTCTGCATGGAACGTCGGCGACGTGCCGGACATGGCACTCCCTCCCTGCCACCTGCTCTTCCAATTCTACGTCCACGAGCCCATCGGCGACGGCAAACCCGGCCTCTCCTGCCAGCTCTACCAACGCAGCGCAGACCTTTTTCTCGGCGTGCCTTTCAACATCGCCTCCTACGCCCTCCTCACCCACCTCGTCGCCCAGATCTGCGACTACGAAGTGCGGGATTTCGTCCACACCTTCGGAGATCTTCACCTCTACAGCAACCACCTCGACCAAGCGCGCCTCCAGCTCACCCGCGAGCACCGCCCGCTACCCACCATCCGCATCAATCCCGAGGTGAAAGCCATCGACGCCTTCACCTTCGAGGATATTTCCCTGGAAAACTACGATCCCCACCCGACGATCAAAGCACCCATCGCCGTTTAAAAAATATGCCCCACCTCACCGCCATCGTCGCCATGGATCCGAACCGCGTCATCGGACGCGACGGAAAACTCCCATGGCACCTGCCCGAAGACCTCGCGTTTTTCAAAAGAACCACCACAGGCCACCCCATCCTCATGGGGCGCAAAACCTTCGAATCCATCGGCAGACCCCTGCCGAATCGAAAAAACATCGTCCTCACCCGCGACAAATCATGGTCGCACGAAGGCGTCGAGGTCATCCACAGTCCAGAGGCCATTGCCGAAATGGAAGGCCAGATCTTCATTATCGGCGGTGCAGAAATTTACACAGCCCTCTCTCCGCTCATCAATGAATGGCTCGTCAGCCACGTCCACCACTCCTACGACGGCGACACCTACCTCGCCCCTTTTGAGATCGATTTCTCTAGAGCCGAAGAGCTCGAAGGCCATGAAAACTTCACCGTGAAGCGCTATCTTCGCGGCAACCCTTTCGAGCCGAAGCAAAAATAGGACACGCCATTCTTGACGACACCCCCGCACTATGGTTCAAAACACCTCGACCTGCTTGATTTCACGGAACGGTGGCTGAGTGGTCTAAAGCACACCCTTGCTAAGGGTGCGTAGGGGTGACTCTACCGAGGGTTCGAATCCCTCCCGTTCCGCCATCACCCCAATTCGGTATTTCCGGATTGGGGTGATGGCGTTTCAGGGGGGGGCAGGAAATCCCTTTGTGAAGCAACGGGCTTGACTGCCTATCGAGCACTGGCGAGAAAATCATTCCTCCCGCGAAGCGCACACCGCACAGCCGAAGGCAATCCCTCCATGGTTCCTTGGATGGAACTCCCGCAAAGCCTTCAGACAGCGAACCTCGC
>JANRFH010000044.1:4342-68124 GCA_030725745.1 Akkermansiaceae bacterium | reverse complement strand
TGATTCCGGCTTTTCCTGAAAATGATTTCGGTGTCTGCTTCAATGAGGCAACACGGACTCCCAATACTTTTCCTCGTAATTCTTTGAAAAAGCGCCAGTTTCTTCGGAATTCGTCCCCCCACGGACAATTTCATAAACCCAATTTGTGTATAAATCCATTCTGGCAGCACTAGCACTGTGCTCTATACCCGCGCGCGGAGATCTGGTGATCTCCGAGTTTCTCGCATCAAATTCCGGCATCAGCCTCCTCGATGAGGACGGCGTGGCTTCGGACTGGATTGAAATACGCAACACCGGAGCAAGTGCCGTGCCTCTCGCCGGATACCGCATCACCGATGATGCGACGAACCTCTCCAAATGGACTTTCCCGGCCGTAAGCATTCCTGCGGGTGGCTATCTCGTCATCTTCGCATCCTCTAATGACAGGGCGGTAGCGGGTAGCCAGCTTCACACGAATTTCAAACTATCCGCCAGCGGAGAATACCTCGGCCTCATCGATCCCTCTGGAACCGTGCTGCACGAGTATTCGCCCACATTCCCTACCCAAGAAGAAGACATCTCCTACGGCATAGGCCCTGATGGCACCACCAACGGCTACTTCGTTTCGCCAACACCCGGAGCAGCGAATTCCGTAAGCATTGCTGGCCGCGTGGCCGATACGGCTTTTTCAGTGGATCGGGGGATTTTTACATCGTCATTTAGTGTGGAAATCACCACCGAAACCGTGGGCGCCCAGATCCGCTACACCACAAATGGCTCCACACCCACTGCGACGACGGGGACAGTCTACTCCACTCCTTTGACCATCAGCCAGACCACAGTGCTGCGTGCAGCCGCTTTCAAATCTGGCCTTTTCCCCACCAACGTAGACACCCAGACCTATCTATTTCCCTCAGATGTCCGCACCCAATATGCCAATGGCAACGCACCTGCCGGATGGCCGAGCTCCTCGGTAAACGGCCAAGTCTATGACTACGGCATGGATCCCGATATTACTGGGCGTTACACCGCTCAGGAAATGGAAACCGCCCTCAAGGCGATCCCCTCAGTGATGCTCACCACCGATGTCGCGAACCTAACAAATGCCACGACCGGAATTTACTCGAACCCTGCCGAAGACGGCAGTGCATGGGAGCGCATGGCACACATTGAAATTATCGGCGATGGCATGACCCCTGCGGTCAGCTCTCCCTGTGGATTGCGTATCAGAGGCGGTGCGAGCCGGACGCCTAACAATCCGAAACATTCGTTCCGTGTCTTTTTCCGCAGTGAATATGGCAATGGAAAATTGAACTACCCGATGTTCGGAACCGAAGGCGTGGACGAGTTCGATAAGTTCGACTTCCGCACCGCTCAAAACTACTCGTGGTCAAAGGACGGGAATACATCCACAAACACCTTTCTACGTGATGTGCTCTCTAGGGATCTGCAGGGTGCCATGGGACAACCTTACACCCGCAGCCGCTACTATCACCTATATCTGAATGGGGTCTATTGGGGCTTATTCATGACTCAGGAACGCTCCGAAGCCGACTGGGGTGGTAGCTATCTTGGTGGGGATCCTGATGATTTCGATGCCATGAAATCCTCAGGAAGTGATAACTCTCCTACCTATGCCACCGTGGCCACAGACGGCAATCTCAACGGCGCTTGGCGCACACTCTGGGACTTGTCCAAAGCCCAGCTAGCCAACCCGAGCACGACACGCTATTACCAAATGCAAGGGCTCGATGCCAACGGCAACCGCGATCCGTCGCTCCCCGTCCTGCTGGATGTCGACAACCTCATCGACTACATGCTCCTCATCGGATTCACCGGTGCCTATGACAACAGCCTCTCGTCTTTTGTCGGCGCATCAAATAACTGGTATTCCGTAAGAGACCGCTTGGGAAGTCGTGGATTCGTGCACCTCATGCACGATGCGGAACACTCGCTCGGAGCCGGAGGCAGCAGATGGAACAATAATAACAACCGCATCACCACCACCAACGGCGCCGCCAGCCGCTCGGCCTTTAATAAAAGTAACCCTCAGTTCCTCCACATGGATCTGGCCGATAGCACACCGGAATACCGGCTACGCTTCGCTGACCGTGCCCATGCAAGGCTGTTCAACAACGGCGCCCTCGCCAAAGACAACGTCCTCGCCGCACTGGAAGCTCGACGTGAGGTGGTGGGAAAGGTCATCATCGCAGAGTCCGCTCGCTGGGGAGATGCACACTCTTCACGCACCACAGATCCCGCCGATGAAGATGACTGGAAGGGAGCAGTCAGCAGCCTGAATACACTAATTGACGGCCGCACCGATGTCTTTCTCGGTCACTTAAAGGGAGGTGGACTATACCCTGAGAATACCGCCGCCCCAACCTTTTCCCCTTTCGCGGATAAGGTGATCGCTGGAAACAGTGTCCTGATCAGTGCCCCCATCGGCACGATCTACTACACCACAGACGGCAGCGACCCACGGCTTGCCAACGGAAACCCAAATCCCGCAGCCCTGTCCTTATCATACAACGCAACCACCGAAGTGTTCGCAAAAAATTCCGTATGGAGCTTTGATGACAGCGGAACGGATCGGGGATCCAGTGCTACCGTCAGCGGAGTATCCGGCTATAGCTCCGCGAACTGGAAACACCCGAATTTCAATCTCACCGGATGGAAGTCAGGTGCTGGTATCCTCGGATTCGGAGAGCTGGGCCCTAATACCACAGCTATCACTCCCCCCACTCAAATGGGACTTGGAACAGCATCCGGCGGAAGCAATCCCTCCACCTGCTACCTTCGCCGTAATTTCAACATCAGTGGTGCGGCTTCCGTTTCAGCAATCAACGCATCGGTATTGGCGGATGACGGAGTGATCATCTACCTGAATGGCGCCGAGGTTTACCGCTCCAATATCGCCACCGGAGCCGTCACTTATTCCACCTACGCCACCAGCTCGGTCAATAATGCGGACGAAGTCGCATACACATCCTTCACCATCAATCCATTGCTGTTAGTGGAAGGTCAGAACGTGCTCGCTGCGGAAATCCATCAGATCAGTGCCGGTTCCTCAGACATTGGATTTGACATGGATCTCTCGGTGCAGAACCCCACCAACCAAGGATATGTCGTCAACTCGCCCACCATCCTCAACGCGCGCGTCTTGAATAACGGCGAATGGTCTGCCCTCACCTCGAATTATTTCAGCACCGCTGATACTCCCCTGCCCGGCGAGCTCGCCATCTCGGAAGTCCACTACCATCCGGCCAACCCGGGCACCCCTGCCGAGCTGGCGGCATCAACGGATGATTCGGATTTCGAGTTCATCGAACTCACCAACATTTCCAGCAAATATCTGGAGCTACGCGGTGTGCGCCTGGCGGAGCAAGTCATCAACGACCACCTCGAAGGGGTTCGCTACACCTTTGCAACCGGACTCGTCCTCTCCCCCGGCCAGCGCATCAGCATCGTGGCAGATCGCACGGCCTTCCTCGCCCGCTACCCCGGCACAGCCGATGCCGGTATCGGAGGAGAATACGCAGGTAATCTCGGCAACTCCGGTGAGTGGCTCGAACTCCGTAATGCAGAGGGCACCATCATCGCCTCATTCCGCTACAATGACCTTGCTCCGTGGCCTACGGATGCCGATGGCAACGGCATGAGCCTGCAGTTGGTCACCCTAAACAAATATGTGGACTATTCCGATCCGTATTCTTGGATGGCGATCACTAACAACGGCTCGCCCAGTGTCTCAGGCTCCGGTCTCTTCACTGGCTCACCCTCTTCCGATGATGACCACGACGGAGTTTCCTCTTTGGTGGAATACTTCAGTGGCACCGCAGATGACGATGAAAGTTTCCCTCTCCCGCAGGAGTTATCATTGAAGTCAGAGACCAATGAAGACGGAGTGTATTTCACCTTCACGCGAGATCCCGAAGCCTTTGGGATAAGCGCAGTGATTCAGCAGTCTGACAACCTCGGCTCCTGGGGAGCGCCTCCTGCGGGTAGCACTCTGGTGAAGCGTGTTGTGCTGCCAGGAAACCTCGTTCGTGAAACCTATCGAATTGCCAGCGGAGCACCAGGCTTCCCTAGCCTGTTCGTCCGCCTGAGCGTTAGCCTCACAGACTGACGGACTTCCGCTCAGAACGATGTGCGAACAGCGACGGTATAGGTGATGGCATCAAGATCACCGCTGGGTGTATCAAGGTCTTCATACAGGATACCACCCATTATTTTGGCGCTATCACCACAGAGGTAGTAGTTGAGCCCCACGTATGCGGCGTGGTAGAGATCGCCGCGGCCGCTATTCACATCAACGAGAGCATCGTCGTGATCCCCCCGCAAGTAGCGGCTGGAGAGCCTCAGCCCCTCCGATTTCTCGGAACTGGCGTATTCGTAGCGCAGAACGAGTTGCAGCCTCTTCTGGACGATCCAATACCAAGGCATCAGCGTGACGCCGTGAAAATCTCCCTGCCGGTTCGCCCGGTTCCTCGCGCTATCGGTGGGATCGCCGAAGCCGTTGTCGCCGTAGATCAGCGACGTCAAAAATCCCCACTCCTTCTTGTCATAGTGCGTGCCTAGAACCAGGGCGGAACGGTAACCCAGGGCGTCGTCAGACCCGCTCCGGTCGTTGAATACATAGTCGAGGGTGATATCGAAGTCATCGTCCGGGTGCCATGTGAGGCTGGCGAAATAATGGCGGCCGTCGTTCCAACCGCCTAGAAACTCGGCGTCGTCCTCACCGCTGAACATTCCCAGTGAGCCACTCCAGTCGGCCTTTTCGAAATCCAGCATCACCCCGGTAGGCCGGCTCTCCTCACCTACCAGCTTGTTGGAGAGCATGGATCGCTCGATCGTATAGATTTCAGTGGAACTCTGCCGTTGCTCACCCGTGATCGGCATTTTCATTTTCCCGTAGGTCAGCTCCAGTTTGTCGAAAAGGTCGTTGTCGAGAAACTTGTCGATATCGACCTCGAGCGTGGCGGTGTCGAAATCGTCGTAACCCCAATCGAGATCATTATCCGGCGCGGTGCGGTAGCGCCTGTCGTCGACCATATTGACGTCCACAGCCAATTTCAAGTACTGGAGAAACTCGGTACGCGTCCCGAAACGGAGGCGCCGGTATTCGTCATACGTATCGTGGAAGCTCCGCTCGTTCACGTCGGAGCCATCCTGATAGATCGCCTGATACTGGAATTGTCCCCTTAACTCGAACGACTGCAGCCATGGATTGTCGGAATTCTTGTATAGCTCACCCGGAGAGTCACCCAGCCATTCGCACCAATCGCCGTTCTTGGGTGCTTTTTTTTCACTGGCGTCGGTGCCCTCTTTGCTTCCTGCAGTGGCGAAGGGAATTGCGGCGAGAGTCGCCATGAGGAGGTGGATTCGGTGGGTTTTCATTGGCGGTGTCGGCTAAAAGTTAGATCGGTTGATGTTCAGCTTTCGGTATCTCTCCCTACCGGAGTGAGCACCACCCGGTTGTTGCCGCAGGCAGCATGAAGAGCTTCCATGAACTCGGGTAGCGATACATCTAGCTTGAGCAGCAGGCCGTAGCGAAGCTCGGTCATCATGCCCGCTTGGGCGGAAGAAATCCGCATCATGTCGACGCGATCCGTATAGCGGTCGAAGATCGGCGCGAGCAGCTTGTCGAAATCCATGTCGCAAGTCATCCGCAGATTCAGCAGGTGCGACGAGCGCCGCGGTGCGAAGGCGTTGATCTTTGTCAGCACAATGATGGCACCACAGACGATCGTGGAGATGAGTATGGCAGCTCCCCAGAGACGGGCACCGACCACCATGCCGATGGCCATAGCGAGAAACACGAACGCCAGATCTCGGGACTGGCCGAGGTTCCGGCGGAAACGGATCACGGAGAAAGCAGCGAACATACCGAAGGCGATAGCACCGTTACCGGAAACCACCATAATAAGAATGGTCGTGACAACTCCGATCACGATCAATGTCTGCACATAGTCCTGCGAGTAGCGCGTGCCTCGGTATGTCTTACGATAAACTTGGGCTATCCCCAGGTTCAGTGCGAGACTGAAAAACATGGCGAAAACAACCTCCCACAAACTGGGAGGATTATTCTGGAACTTTTCCATCTTCCCGGAGGGAAATGCCCATTCCATAAAGTTGAATGCCGTATCTGCTTGTTTCGTAACCACCTCAGTAACAGCTTCGGTAACTTGAGCGAGGGGTTGTAGGGCTAGATGCTGGATAATATCAATCATGGGGTAGGAATTTGTGTATTAGTTGTTGTTTTATTGTGTTCGTAAAGTTCTAGTGAGGCCGAATATTTGCTGAAGCCACTTGGAACCAGACCGTATTTTCCGATGATGGAGCGGAACCATGTTGGCACGGGACCTATCGTCTTCACCTCCATGATGGAGGCACCCGGCTCTAGGAGCGGTAGCTCAAAATCTGTATCCCCCGGCACCAACTGAATCAGCCGGAAGCGACAGCTCAGCTCGGTGTCGAATGTGATCCGGATCAGACCTTCCGGCCCACTGTCATAGGCATAGCGAAGATAGCGGATTTGCACAGCAGGGCTGGTCTCTCCGCCAGTAACAAGATCGTGGACTTCAGCAAGAACACGCTCTTCATCAGGATTCAGTGGAGTTTCCGGCAGGACACCGGAGGAAAACTTATGAAGCATTTCCAAGTTCATCGTCACCCGGCGCTTGACCGTGGTGCCGTCCAATTTGTGTTTCACCTCGATAAAGGTGCTAGGCGGAATACTGCCATCCGCCCGTCCATAAACCCGACCTCTTACCCGGCGCCTATTCGGAACTCCAAAGACCTTCTGCCAGTAGGAATTACGATCCACTGAGTCGAAATACTCAGAAATAACTGGGTATCCGTCCACTGCTCCTCGGTCGGGAACCAGATGCTCGCCCACGCTCGCCCGCAGGATATCTAGCAGTCCTGGCTTGAGCACGAATTTAAACTCGCGACGATTTTGATCAGCGTTCATTTTGGGGTTTTACAATGCGGTTTTGGAGACTTTGCTATATATTGAATTTTAAAAGAAAATTCCTCAGAGCCGAGATATTCATATTATGTGGAAGTCATGTAATGGAATCACCAGTTGGCTTCAAGGACTCACCGCTACGCGGAGGAAGAGAGCCGTATATCCTGTGGTAGTGATATCCGCAGACAGAGGCCCATCTGTCGTACACGGGATGGTGGGCAAGTGCGGAGTCCAGGCCTCGAGATTTTCACTAGAATAAACTTGATAGGTTTTCCCTGCGACTCCTGTCCAAACAACCGTCATCAGATCGCTGACCGGGGCAGTAACAGAAGAGATCGCCAGCAATGAACTGCCTGACTGGGGATCGGTGCCCGCGAGGTATTCCATGAGGTTGGAGAATCCGTCTCCATCGGCATCATCTGCGGAATCATCAATGCCGACCGTGAGGCCATTCGCCGTTTCCCACGCATCGGGTATGCCGTCGTTGTCGGTATCATTGGTCGGGATGATGAGGCTGAATGCCTGGGTGGTGGTTGCTGCTAGCGAGTCGGTCAGGCGGATGGTAAAGTTAAAGGTTCCTAACGCGGTGGGCGTGCCGGTGAGTTGTCCGCTGGTGAGCGAAATACCCGTCGGGAGCGTCCCGCTCGCCAATGACCAGGTATAGCCGGGAGTGCCGCCCACACCGACAAAGGTGAATGAGTAGGCAGACCCAACCGTCCCGACGGGAAGCGGTGATTGGCTCCAGATGGCGAGCGTGGTGTAGAGGCCTGAGTTGAGGGTGCCGGGCGTGGGCGTGGCGGAGGACCAGTTGTCTGAGGAGTTGCCAATGATAGAGCGACTGAGCCGTTGCAGTGACTGACCGGTGCCGTCAGCCGCGACCGGCCACGGTGAAATATCGCGGTATTCCACTTTGTCCACATTCACATAAGCGGTAGTGCCGCTGGTAGTATCCGGGTAAGCCAGTTCGAGTCGGTGGGTGTTGTTGGCGAGTTTGGGAGTATACGGGCCGACCACTTGCACGGAGTTGGACATCCCATAAGTGGAGCGCAGGGTGGCGAGCGCCGTGGGGTCGGCGACGGGATCAAAAAACGCGACGACCAGGTAGCCGAAGGCGGGCAGGTTGGTGCCACTAGCGAAGGTGAAATCAGAATCCTTCTTGAGCCTCCAGCCGGATAGATCTACGTCGGCGTTGGTTGGATTGTGAAGCTCAATGAACTCGGTAGAGGTGGTATCAATCCCCCCAACGCCGTCGACGGGATGATACATGATTTCATTAATGATGATAGGAGTCGTCACCGGTGAGCTATTCACAGAACCGGATGTGACCAAACTAAGCGGCCAGAACTCTTTACCGCCGCTATCGGTAGGCAGCCCGGTGGCGGCAACACGCCCGAAGCTAACGCCCACGGCGGACGCGCCGAAGGATACTTGCGAGCGGTAGCCGGTGAGCACACCGGAAGTATTAACTGCCGCGAGACAGGCCTCGTCGCCGGCGGAGCTCAGGCCGAAGGGAACCGTGCCACTTGAAAACTGGGTGGCGGTAAAAACCAGATAACCACCGGCCGCGATGCTGGTGCCTGCGGGGATCTGATACTTTTTCGGTTGCGCCTTGTTATCGCTGAGCCACCACCCGCCGATGGCGACCGCAGAGATTCCGGTGTTGTAGAGTTCGATCATGTCCTCGCCACCGGAGGCGGGATTGGCTAGCACTTCATTGATGACCACTGAGGATTCCAGCCAGTTAGCCTTTCCCTCCGAAGTTGTTTTGGCGAAGGAGCTTATCGTGGTGGAACCATCCGGGAAACGACCTTGGGAAACGTCCGCTGCCTGGATGCCGTAGCTGACCGATGTAAGGGCGGTGGTTCCGTTAGCAGCCGTCAGGAAGATACTTCCGCTTACGGCTGAAAGTTTGAAGCCGCAGGAGTTTCCGCCGATGGCAAGTCCGTTGGCGCGGAAATTGGTGAAGCTACCCGCTCCGATGTAGGAAAGCGCGGGGATCTGTGTGATGGTGCGAGAGGTTGAGTTATCGGATAGATAGAGGCTGGCGAGCGCAACCGGAGCGGTGCCGGAGTTATATAGCTCAAACCAGTCGTCACCATAAGCCGGGCTGGCCATCCACTCGTTGATGGACAGGGTGGCGGTAGTGCCAAGGGTCTTGGCAATATTGGTAAGTCCTGGTGTTGGCACGTTGGCAGTCCAGGTGCCAGTGCCATCGGTGACTCGTCCGATGGATAAGTCAGTGGCTTGGGGGCCGAAGGTGACGCTGTCGAGAGTAGTGGCTCCGTTCTTGAGAACAACAGTCTTGCCGCTGGAGCTCAGGGCAAAACCGGTGTGCAGGCCGGGGGCGGTAGTGTCGCTATCGCACCAGATGATAAGGCGTGCACCAGCGGCTAAAGTGTTCCCGGAGGGGAAGGTATATTTCGCGGGGATTGTGACATCGTCAGTCAGGGTGTGTCCTGCTAGATCATAGACTGATGTTCCATTGTTGCGAATCTCGATGTAGTCCGGGTAGGAGCCAGCGTTTTCCACCGTCGATTGGTTATCGGCTAGGATTTCGTTGATAACTAGGGTGCCGGTTGCCGTTTCAGAGATGGCGAGCAAGCACGCGGTGAAGAACGCCAATTGAAAATGACAAAGGCGGTCTTTCATAAGTGAAAAATGAATATTTCGGCTATTTAAAATCGATATCTCCGGCCTCCAGATGCTCGCCCACCATGTGCGCAGAGCTTCGAAAAGCCTGGGCTTTAGCACGAATTTGAATTCGTGGCGATTTTGATGAGCATTCATGGTTGGGTTTTCAGACGCAGTTTTTGGAAACTTTGCTAACCATTGAATTTTACAAGAGAATTCTTAAGCGCCGAGATACTCATGTTGCGAGGAAGTCGTAAAAAAAAATCACCATTTGGCTTCATGGACTCACCGCGATGCGGAGGAAGAGAGTCGTATATCCTGTGGTAGTAATATCCGCAGACAGAAGCCCATCTGTCGTACACGGGATGGTGGGCAAGAGCGGAGTCCAGTCCTCGAGATTTTCACTAGAATAAACTTGATAGGTTTTCCCTGCGACTCCTGTCCACGTGATCGACATCGAATCATCAACGGGGGCTGTTTGAGAGGTGATCACAAACACAGAACTACTGGACTGAGGATCAGTCCCGGCAAGGTATTCAGTGAGGTTGGAGGATCCGTCGCCATCAGCATCAGCGGCGGAGTCATTGATGCCGACCGTGAGCCCGTTGGCGGTTTCCCAGCTGTCCGGCATACCGTCAGAATCAGAATCCGGATCTTCCGCCGCCTCACCGGGTGTGCCGCCTACTGCTGCACTGGCGCGCCAAGATGTACTCGTGCTCCACGTGCTGACGTCAGCCGTCGGATCAATCAAGGTCAACGAATAGCCATCGCCATCCGTCAGCGGATGCCATATATCATCATAGGTGAACTCCTGGATCGTGCGGCCGAGGCTGTCGACGAGCTTGATGGTCTCTCCACCGTTATCGAGCTCCGCATCGGGAAGGTAAAATTGACCGTGATATTCACCGGCGATGTTCATGCTGGCCGCACCGGGATAGCGTGCGGTGAAGGCTTCGAGGTTATTCACGAGCAGCACATACTCGCCCGGGGCAAGGCTCAGGACATCGCCCTCGGAGAACTTGAAATAGATACCACCGGTGAATTCGGTGCCGGTCAGTCCGATGGTTTGCGTTCCGGTGTTTTGAAGTTCAATGAATTCGAAGTCCTCATCGCCGTAATTCAACTCGTCTCCGGCAGTGCCCGCTGCCGGGTGATACATCATCTCGGTCACACGCAGCGGAGAAAGATCGCTCACTTCAAAAGTCGCAGAGGTCAGTGCACTCCAGGTGCCACCGCTCAGGGATCGCGCCTGGATTTCCGTAGTGCTGCTGAGAGCAATGGCCGAGCTATAAGCCGCTCCCGAAACAGCGCCACCCACTGCACGAGGATCGGAACCATCCGTGGTGTAATAGACCGTGCCGGTGCCAGACATCGTAAGCGTGGAACCCGAGGCGATGCTTCCTCCATGTTGGCTAAACACTGGAGCCGCAACTGTTGGATACCAGCCTTTCGCAACGATCTGAGAGTAAACAATCGCGGAGCGCTGCGGCATGTAGGTATCGAGCAGCCAGTTCACCGAATCGAGCCACTCAACATTGCGGGTGCGGGTAGTCGTCGTAGTGCCGCCACCACCTGGGCCGCCACCACCTGGGCCGCCACCACCTGGCCCTCCGCCGCCAGGGCCGCTACTAGTAGAAGAGCCGCTATCACCCCAGCGAGCGGATTCAGCGACTACCGCAGAGTAGATCTCATTCTTACGCACTTCCATCCGGCTCTCCGTTTTCGCGGCTGTGAGTTCCCCGTCATTGAAAAAATGTTTATGAACACGATCCGCAAAACGCAGCTTGTATTCAGCGTTGTTCATTAGCTTCAAATGCATCCACCACGGCGTCATCCGGTCGATACCATCAAAAGAACTGGCAAGCGTTTGGCTGAAACGGTTGAGGTTCACCCCCTGATCGATCTCCAGCGAGTGTTCGTTGTCGTGTGCCACATACTTGAAGCCATCAGGATCAGCACGATTATAGACCGATGTTATGTTGCGCGGCATCGTCGCAGAGTTGGGCGGCCCAATCGGAGAGTCGCGGTTGCCGGTGAAGTAGGTCAGGAGCATGTAGTCGATGACGTTATCCACATCGAGCAGCTTGATCCCGCTGCTGTTTTCCGTTCCATCAGAGTTCATTCCTTGGAGTGCGAAATAGGCGGCGTTTGCAGTGACTCCAGCAGTCATCCCCGTCCATAGATCCTCATACGCATCGCGCGTGCCGTCCGCCGCATACAGGTTTCCCGTGTCGGCGTTGGCTTTGACCGCATCGTAGTCATCCTTGTCACCCCCGTAGTAGGATTCCGCATAACGTGAGTCGCAGCGCTCCTCGGTTTGATAAAGCCCCCAATACATCCCATTCAGGTAGAGGTGGTAATACTCACCGCGAGTGTGCGGTTGGTTCATGTCACGATGCGTATCGCGGGAGAAAATATCGTAAAGCCAGGTGGCCTCATCCGGGTTTTGGTTCGCCCAGGAAAAGTTTTGCCCTGTCCTTAGATCCAGACGTTTGAAGCTATCCGCACCATCTTCGCCAAACAACGGATACTCGAGCTTCGACGCTCCATATTCAGACTTAAACAACAGACGGAACGAGTGCTTTGGATTGCTGCTGCTCGTGCTCGAAGCTCCACGGATACGCATGCCGCCATCAATTTGGAAACCTGTAGAACCATCCGGGTTAATCAGCTCTACGGACATTTCACGCTCCCATAGTGAGTCGCCGTTTACATCCTCGCCGTCTTCATCCGCATTCACGTAAATACCCGTGGCGGCATCAAACAGGTTGTCCGGATCGGTGACAATCGAGATGGAGGGGATCGCCTTCATCGCACCCTCGATCTCTCCACCATAGGTCGCACTCTGGGTAACAGACGTATCCATTCCATAATCAAAGTCTTGCCCGTTCACGGCAGCCGTAGGGAATTCAGGCTCAAGACCAGTGACCGTTGTCCCCTGCGCGATAATATCCGTGAGAAAGAGATACGTCTGAGTATCAATATTACTCGGCTCATAGCCCGCTAGGAAGGCCGCAGCGCGAAGCACCGTCGTTTTATTGATGGTAACAGCTCCCGAGTAGAGCGTGCCGTTACTCGTTGAAGGCTCCGTTCCATCGACGGTGTAGTAGATATCCGCTGCAGCCGTTTCACAGGTGATTTCCACATCAAAGGAGGCGGTGAAAAATCCACGATCTACCGAGAAAGAAGTATCCCCGACATAACCTGTGATCCCCCCTGTATTGACCGCACCAGGTGTAGGGGTTGTCAGATAGATCAGCGCGCCAGAGGACGAGCCCAGCCGCACACCGTAAGAAACATCATCCGATTGCACGGGGTAATCGAGGGAAGAATCCTCAACCGTCGTTCCATCAGATTGCACCAGCACGACACTCTCCCCATCCCCGCTGAGCTTGAAGTTCGTATGCAGGTAGCCACTACCATCCGTGAAGCCCGCTGTATCGTTGCCGGAGGCAAACACCACCAAATATTCGCCTGCCGCAATGCTCTTTGTAGGGAAAACCCACTGAGTAAGGTCAGTCGCATCGTCACTGAGATACCAGCCCGTCAGATCCACTGCGCTGCTACCCGAGTTGTATAGCTCGATCCAGTCGGAATACGCACCATCGCCGTCAAGCAGGGTGCTGTCATTCTTCGCCATGAACTCATTGACGATCACCTGAGCCGAAGCCTGGCCTATAAAAAGCAACGCCAGCAAGCAGGCAAATAACCCAGCAATGCCTCGGTTCCATGCTGAACCGGAAAGGGAGTTTTCTGGGAAGGACTTTGAAGCGGGGCGGGTGTACTGCGTATCAACAGGCTTAGAGAATGTCATGGTGGGTTTGCGGTTCTTGCGGATAACGGCATGAACCAACACCGCCTAAGTGAGGTCAGTATGTGAGAAGTGTTAAGAAATGGTTAAGATGGATTTCTCAGTTACCCGGAGCATCCCTTAGATCTTCCTCTAATAACCACCATCTACCCGAACATCCCCGCCAGCTTCACCGCAATCTCCCCCAGCCTCCCCTTCTCCTCCGCCGTGAACTCATACGGCGTCACCTTGCCAATCCCCAGTGTCCCGATCACTTCACCGCTTTCGGAAAAAACCGGCACCGCGATCGATCCCGAGACACCCGTCTTGCGTGCATCCTCCTTCGCCACCCCGCCAAGATCCTGCTGCAGATTGCAGAGCTCCACAGGCTCACGCGACTCCGCCGCCGCCCCCGCGATCCCTTTCCCAAAAGGAATCACTGAAACCTTATCCAGCAGAAACTCCGGCACCCCCGCATGCGCCACCAGATGCAACACCTTCCCCTCCGCCCGATGGATCGTCCCGGTCTGGCAGGAAAACTCACCCATCACTTCTTCTAAAGTCTTTTGGAAATCGCTCATACCCCAAGCATCCAACTTCCCACCGCCGTATCAAGGCAAACCTACGCTAGACCACCCCAATGCGATCAAGTTAAGGAAAACACAACTCAGGACAGAGCTAAGAATTATTCTTCAATATCTAGCGGTGTCAGCAATCTCTTTTCCTGCCTTCCTGCTTTCCTCATTGGATTTTTTTCGATGAACGGATCGATTCGTTTTGGAATAAGGAAATCAGGAAATCAGGAATGGATGTGAAATGAGATTATCACAATTTCTACTATTACACATTTTCACAAAACCCCAGATTCGCGGAGATTCGCGTGAATTCGCGGTTAAAATCTTACTCACTCGCTCGCAAATTTCCTTGAGCTTGTCGGATTGACGCACGCCATACGTTTCAACATCCTCATCTATGTTCTCAAAACTCACCGCCGCGTTATTCATCGCCACCGGACTCACTCCGTTGGCTGCCGTGGAAAGCAAACGACCCAACATCGTCGTCATCCTCTGCGACGACCTCGGCTACGGCGACCTTGAGTGCTACGGCCATCCACACATCAAGACCCCTCACCTCAACCGCATGGCCGATGAGGGCATCCGCTTCACCGACTTCTACTCGGCAGCGCCCGTCTGCTCCCCCTCTCGCGTGGGTCTGCTCACAGGACGCAGCCCCAACCGAGCAGGCATCTACGATTTCATCCCCGGCGGACGGAATATCTACATGCAGGCCTCCGAAGTCACCTTCCCCCAGCTCCTGCAAAAGGCCGGCTACGCGACCTGCATGTCTGGGAAATGGCACTGCAACGGAAAGTTCAACTCAGGTTCGCAACCTCAGCCAGACGCCGCCGGTTTCGACCATTGGTTTGGCACGCAGAACAACGCCAGCCCCTCCCACGAAAACCCGAACAACTTCGTCCGCAATGGCGAAAAGGTCGGCAAGCTCGAAGGCTACAGCTGCCAGCTCGTCGCAGATGAAGCTTTGAACTGGCTTAGCAAACAACAGGAAAGCGAACCCGAGCAACCCTTCTTCATGTATGTCGCCTTTCACGAACCCCACGAGCCAGTGGCATCGCCCAAGGAACTCGTGGAGCAATACAAAGACGTCTCAAAAAACGAAGACGAAGCCCAGTATTTCGCGAACGTCGCAAATGTGGACGCAGCTGTCGGCAAGGTGCTCGCAGCATTAAAAGAAAAAGGACTCGATGAAAATACCCTCGTCATTTTCACCTCCGACAACGGCCCCGAGACCCTCAAGCGCTACAGCAGAGCCCAGCGTTCCTACGGAGTCGCCGATCCCCTACGCGGCATGAAGCTCTGGACAACCGAAGCCGGCTTCCGCGTCGCTGGCATCATGCGCTGGCCAAGCAAGATCGCAGCCGGCCAGACTGTGAAACATCCCGTCTCTTCCTTGGACTTCTTTCCCACCTTCTGCGACCTCTCCGGGATCGAGCCTCCAACCGATCTCCAACTGGATGGAACGAACTTCCTCCCCGCCCTTGAGAACAAACCATTGCAGCGCAAGCACCCCCTGCTCTGGGTATTTTATAACGCGATCAATGAACGCCGAGTCGCCATGCGTGACGGCGATTGGAAAGTGATGGCGAAGCTGAACATCGGCAAATACGTGACCGTGACTACCGATGATGAAGAGCTTGTAAAAAGCGCCACCCTCTCGGACTTCCAGCTCTTCCTCATGACCGACGATATCGGCGAGAGCAACGATCTTTCGAAAAACCATCCTGAGAAACTAGAGGAACTCAAACAACGGCTTGAAGTTCAGTATCGTGAACTCGTGGACGACTCACACATCTGGGAATCCAAAAAATAGACAAGGAGCGGAGCGCCGACACCTGCACGGGGAATGACAACCCCAGCTATTTCCATATCATTCATATCGGCGGATAGCATCCGGCGCTCCTTGTGGGCGCTGGTCAAACAATCAGCACTCTCACTAACCAACTCGGAAGGTAAAAATCAAAAGTCCACCAGAGCGGAATCATCACCCACCCATACTCCTAGATACGGCCACTCCGCTCCTTCCCTCCAGAGAAATACGAAGAACGGCTTGTCGTAGATGAAGTTCCGAGGAACGGGCTTGGGAGGTGCCATTGCAAAGGGCTCCGTAGACAGCGTGGTCTCCAGCCTCACCCTTGCTCCTTTCTCATGTAGCTCAAACTTCGTGATCTGCTCCGCACGACTAATCCTCCACGGGTCACCGGAAATTCCATAGAAGCGACTTCCTTGCAGCCTGCCCGCCAAATCTCCCTCAGCCTCCAGCGAAACATAAGGGACTTTCACTGTATCGCCCTGGTGCAAATTCCTGTCCTCCCATGTATCGGGAGACGCTGCACTCGTTGAGTAATCCTCCCTCCATTTTCTGAGCCACTTGCATGCGGTCGCGAAATCCTGAGGCTCCGGAGGCATGTAAAAGATCACCTTATCGTCACCCTCCTTGCAGGAAACCTCCAGCGCGTGAGAGCCATCCACTGGCCTAAAAGCAAGCACCTTCACATCCTGCCCGTAGGTCTCGCTTAGCTCACCTTTCACCCCGAAATAATTCACCTTCGCCTCCCCCTTGCCAAACTGAAGAGGTTCCTTCCTGCTCTTAAAAAACGGAGTATTAAACTCCACCTCCCTGTCCAGCAGTCCGAAGCATGCGATGGATTCCGGGCGCTCTTCCAAGATGGAGAAAAGCTCCGACTCTTCACCCGTCATTACAGCAGCCTGCTTGTTGACTCCTGAGACAAATGCATTCGTTTGCCTCCCGCTCCAGACCTTCCAAGCACCCTCGGGCATCGTCTTTCTGGCATCCCAGACGAATTCATCCAATCGCGCCATCAACTCATTCTTCGGCTCCACCTTGATTAGCTTACCCCCGACCTCTTCATTCATCGCATCCCAAGTCGCTTGGAACAGTGGCGACCACACCACCGTTTTATCTGCGGGTATCTTCTCGAAAGGCTCGACAGCAGTAAAAACCTCCGCATGGGCGACTCCTAACAGGCACAGGATTAGAATAAAAAAACGAATCATGGCACCACAGGAAGAACATCACATTTCACAAACACCATCACCTTCTTCTCCGGGTTCATCTGACCCTCCGCGTCCTTCGGAGACGTGATACCGATCAAACAATACTGCCCCGCGATCATGGTGACAGCCGTATTGACCTCTAGCGTGTAGAACTCAGGCATAGAAATCTTATGAATATTTCCCAGCCCATCCTTGAACTCGCTCCATACCGTCTCCCCCGTATGCCATGTGAGTTCAGGAAGCAGTCTCAAATCTACCACCTGTGCGTCATCACTCAAAGTCGGTTCGATTTCCAAGCAGCCGCCAAGGTTTCTCGTTTCAAAGGCAGTCGGAGTTGCTGGGCCAAAGCGTAACGTTAGGCTCTTATCTTTTTCTGATTTTTCCAATGACTTCACATCAAATTCGAAAGGCTCGTATTCCGTGGGGTAAATGTATTCACTACGTGACTGGGATAATGCTTTATGACCGCTTCTGGCTATTGCCATCTGGGTATCGATCACCTTCGCCTTATCCTCATCCACCATATCCTGAACCTTCATCCGCAAGTCCGTCGCATCCGAAGTCTTCGATTTATCCTCCATCATCAAGCGGGTCAGATCTTTGTGACCCATTTCAATGAATTCCGTCTGCACACGGATCATATTTCCAGCGCTATACAGCGGATCAAAGGGATCGACCAAATCACCCGTATCTTCTCCTGCTCCCTTGCTCTCAAACGCAGGCGGCACATCCTGCGACAGCAGACTGCCCACGGAGATACATACAACAACGTAAAGTCCGAAAATCGTTTTCATCAGGCTACCTGTTTAGCAGTCACCCGATTTCCTCCAAGGCAAATCAGAGTATCACAAAGCCAAGCACTTCCCTATCTTCCGTCTGCGGCCATAGGTGCGACGCTCCTTGTGGCCTGATGGCCAGCCATTCTCCCCACTGATCACTTCGCACTAGGCACTTCTACACAAACCTCTGCACAATCGGCATACGCCTGCCCATGCCGAAGGCTTTGCTCGTCACCCGCAGGCCTGGAGCTGCTTGCTGGCGTTTCCATTCGTTCAAGTCCACGCGGCGCTGGATCCAGCGAACCATGGTTTCATCATAGCCTCGCTCGACGATTTCCTCGGCACCGAGGTGCTGCTCGACGTAGAGCTCTAGGATGGCATCGAGCACATCATACTCGGGCAGCGTGTCTTGATCCTTCTGATCCGGCCGCAGCTCGGCGCTCGGGGGTTTCTCGATCGTATTCCATGGGATGCGCTCGAAATCGCGGTTCACCCAGCGGGCGACTTCGAAGACTTTTGTCTTAGGTAGATCGGAAATGACGGCGAGGCCGCCGCACATATCGCCGTAGATCGTGCAGTAGCCGACGGCCAGCTCGCTCTTGTTGCCGGTGGTGAGGAGGAGGTGGTTGTCTTTATTGGAAAGCGCCATGAGGAAGAGCCCGCGCAGGCGCGCCTGCATGTTCTCCTCGGTGACGTCCTCCTTTTTCCCCTCGAACACGGGAGCCATCGCCCCTTTCACGGCAGAGAACGCATCGGAAATGGAAACCTCCGTGCAGCTGATGCCGATCTTCTTCGCGAGATCGAAGGAGTCATCTACGCTGCCGCGCGAGGAATACGGGCTGGGCATGGTGAGTCCGTGCACGTTTTTCGCACCCAGGGCATCCGCCGCGATTACGGCTGTTAGAGCAGAGTCGATCCCGCCGCTCAGACCAAGACACACCGTCGAGAAACCGCATTTCCCGGCATAGTCGCGCAGGCCTAACACCAGCGCCTCGTAAAGCTGTTCCGCATCACCTGTCGCGAGATCCTCGGTGTATCCGCCAGCGGAAATATCCACCACCCGGCACTCCTCGGCGAAGCCGCCCATCTGCGCGGTCACATTGCCCTCGGCGTCCACTAGCATCGAGTGGCCGTCGAAGACCAGTTGATCGTTCGCGCCGACGGAGTTGCAATACACGATGGCCGAGCCAGCCTCTTTTGCGACCTCGCCGAGCATCTTGCGCCTGCCCTCGGGCTTGCCGAGATGGAAGGGCGATGCGCTGAGATTGATGAGGAGATCGAAGCCCTTGGTCATCAGCTCCTCCACCGGATCGCGGTCGTAAAACGGGCGTTGCAGGTAGTCCTCCGTCCAGATGTCCTCGCAGATCGTCAGGCCGATACGACGCCCCTTCCACTCGAAGGTATCGCTGCTCTCCCCCGGCTCGAAGTATCGCCTTTCATCGAAGACATCGTAGGTGGGCAGGAGGGTCTTCCAGACCTTGCGCTTGATCGACCCCGCCTCAAGCCAAGCCGCGGCGTTGCGGAACGGCTTGCCAACATTCCCCTCATGAAAATCTACGTAACCGACGAGCAAAGGAATTTCTTTCACCTCATCGGCGAGGTAGTCGAGAGCCTGAAGACATTTCGGCACGAACTGTGATTTAAAAACCAGATCCCTTGGAGGATATCCCACCAAGCTCATCTCCGGCGTCACCACCAGCTCCGCGCCTTTCTCAAGACACTCGCGGTAAGCCGCCAGGATCTTCTTCGCATTCCCCGGGAAATCCCCGACCACCCCGTTGATCTGTGCAATGCCTACTTTCATGAAATTCGCTCTGTCTCCCGGAAAGAAAACCATCCACTCCCGCGCAACGCCAACACAAACAGCTTGCCGAAAGGAACCGCCAAGCTCTCGCCCTATGCCGTTATCATCTCAAACTCGACCTTCTCGCCTCCAGCCTTCATCCTGGCGTGTTCAAGCGTGATCCCCACCACATTTCCATCCGAATCGTAGTCAAGAATTGTGTCTTCATCGAGTTCCCGGGTCTCAACCACTTCAGCCTCACGCAACTCAAAATAGAGGGTGTCCGTTTCCTTGAAATACTTAGCTTTCATTGTGTTTGAATCTGCGGTCGAAGAAGGCGTTGTGAACCGTCTCGCCAATCTCTAGCAGGATAACCCGGAGAAAACGATTGTCCATTTCCGAAATACGCGCCCAAAGCCGAATCCGCCCGTCTGACTGGACGACCCGTGAATCTGGATACGCAATCACCCGCTCAATCCAAGCATCCGAAATCGCCGCCCGATCTGCACGCAACTTCATCGAGCGAAAATACGCGGTGGTCTTCATTTCAAAAATCTAGTCATTCGGCACTCTTTATCGCGAAGAAATTCCCACCCTTGTAGGATAAACGCTCCATTAGTCAGGAAACAGTCATTCTCCATCCACCCCCGCGCTCCTCGCCAGTATCCACATCAGATCCGAAAGCCGATTCAGGAAAACCCGCACTGTCTTAGGCACGCCCCCCTCCGTGTCGTGGAGCTCCAGCACGTGCCGCTCCGCCCGCCGCGCCACAGCCCGCGCATGATCCAGGTGCGCGCAATACATCGAGCCCTCCGCCCCCGGCACCGCCCAGTGAGTGAGCTTCGGTGTCTCCTTTTCGATTCCACCGGCCGTTTCCACCAGCCACTCCAAGTTATCGCTAGAAACGACCGAATAGCCTTTTTCCAAATAGGTTTCCGCGTCCTCCGGCAGACACGCGAGCTGCCCCATCAGCGAGAAAAGCAGATTTTGAACCCGGTCGAGGATTTCCAAATGCCCACCGCAACCCGAAGCTCTAGCCAGCCCGATAACCGCATTCAACTCATCGATCGTCCCCAGCGCAGAGAAGCGCAGAGAAGTCTTCGAGATGCGTTTGCCGAACATAAGATCGGTCATTCCGTCGTCGCCGCGTTGCGTGATAATACTCATTTCCCGCACCCTAGCCGAACCTGCGCCGGAGGAAACGGGTTTTCTTTCCGAAGGCTCCTCCATCAGGGAAAAGAACGTGTTATATGAAGCATTTTCGACCACGCATTTCACAGATCGTCACGGATAAGAGTCATGAAAAAACCGCCCTCCCCAGATCAGGCTGAGATTTTTCCAAGCAAACCACATGCATCCAAACAGTGCCATCAGTCTTCATCCGTGATAATCCGCGCAATCCGTGGTCAAACCCTCTTCATTCTCCCCAATATTGAAACCCTAGTTTTCTTTCCGAAGATGAAAGTTGAATCCCTCCCACTAACAGCGAAGCTAGACAGATCGACATGAGAGAAACGGAACTAGCGAACAAATTGGAGCAGGCGGTGTGCGCGGTGGTGCGAGGGCAGGAGGAAACGGTTCGCCGAGTGCTCGCCTGCATGTTCGCGGGCGGCCATGTGCTGCTGGAGGACTATCCCGGCACTGGGAAAACCACGCTCGCCAAAGCCATTTCAAAATCCATCGGCGGAGCTGAGTTCAAGCGTGTCCAGTTCACCCCGGATCTCCTGCCCTCTGATATCCTCGGCGTCTCCATCCTCGATCCACGCACCCAGGAATTCCGCTTCCACCACGGGCCGGTCTTCACCGACATCCTCCTCGCCGATGAAATCAACCGCGCCTCCCCCCGCACCCAGAGCGCCCTGCTTGAGGCGATGGGCGAGCGGCAAGTCACCGTCGAGGGCATTCGCCACGATCTCGACGGACTATTTTTTGTCATCGCCACGCAGAATCCGGTGGAATTCCGGGGCACCTACCCGCTGCCCGAGGCGCAGATGGATCGCTTCGCCATGCAGTGCCGGCTCGGCTACGTGAGCGCGGAGGACGAGGCCAAGATCCTCGCCGATCAACGCGAGAACCACCCACTAAAGTCTATGCAGCCAGTCCTCACCCGCGAGGAAATCCTAGAAATCTCCGCCGCCTCACGCGCCATCCGTTTCAGCGACGAGCTACGCCACTACGCCGTCGCCCTCGTCGCCGCCACCCGCGGCATCCCCGAAGTTCAGCTCGCCGCCAGCCCTCGCGCCTCGCTCGCTCTGATGAAAATCTCCCAGGTGATGTCGCTCTTTGAGGGGCGCGAATTCGTCACTCCGGAGGCCATCCAGTCCGTCGCCGTGGATGTCATCGCGCACCGACTCGTCCTCGCCCCGGAGTCGAAATACTCCGGCATGGACGCGCGCGGCATGGTCAGCGAGCTCATCGCGAAAGTCCCCGCTCCGGTCTAACTACCCGCCCGCATGAACCGCCGCCTTCGCCTTCTGCACGCCTTCTACTCCAGCGGCTCGGCGGTGCAGCATGCCTTCGGCCGGCGTATCCGCCCGGCAGGCGCCGGTGCCTTGCTCGTCGTATCGCTCGCCAGTTTCCTAACCATCGGCCAGCCGAAAAGCTCTGTCTTCGCCATCTTTGCCTTCTCGCTCGGCCTCACCATCTTCGCACTTTTCTGGGTCGTTTTCCGCTCGGCCAAGCTCAAGGCCACCCACCAGCTCCCGCGCTACGCCACTGTTGGCGAGCCTGTCCGTTTCTCCGTCATTTTGGAAAACACCAGCCGAAGAAAACTCCGTGCCGCCTTATTCGGACAAACCCCTCCCGACCCGCGCCCCTCCCTCTACGAATTCTCAAACCTTGCCGAGCCGGGTGAGGAAAAGCGCAACA
The DNA here is from genome assembly GCA_030725745.1 of Akkermansiaceae bacterium. Taxonomy (GTDB): domain Bacteria; phylum Verrucomicrobiota; class Verrucomicrobiia; order Verrucomicrobiales; family Akkermansiaceae; genus Luteolibacter. The sequence continues at coordinate 45,728 of JANRFH010000044.1, read as the reverse complement.
TTTTTGACCGCACCATGGTCTTCTACCGCTGGCAGTGGTTGCTCTCCCGCAAGCGCGGCTTCACAGGCGGTGAATCCACCAAACCCATCGATCTCGACCCCGGCGAAAAAGCCTCCGTCCCCATGGACATCACCCCCGCCCGCCGTGGCGTCATCGCCATGGAAGGCCTGCGCGTCCTCCTGCCGGATCCGCTCGGCTTCTTCCAGAAATGCAAACCGGTCGACACCATGCCCTCACGCTTGGTCATCCTTCCTCAGCGATTCCGCATCCCTCGTTTCGAAATGCCCGGCTCATCCGCCTTCCGCATCGGCGGCGAAGAAACCAGCAACTCCATCGGCACCTCCGGGGAATTCGTAGGTCTACGCGAATACCGCCCCGGCGATCCCCTCCGCCAGATCCACTGGAAAAGCTGGGCGCACACCGGCCGTCCCATGGTCAAGGAACTCGAAGATACCTTCTACCCGAGATACGGCCTTGTGCTCGATACCTTCCCTGGATCGCCTGACGAACAAGTGTTTGAGGGTATCGTTTCAATCGCAGCGTCGTTTGTCGTCGGCCTCAGTGGCGGAGAGTGCCTGCTCGACCTCATGTTCATCGCCGGAGATGCGCATAATGTCACCGCAGGTAGGGATTTCGAGAAGTCGGAAAAGCTTCTAGAAGTTCTTGCTGCTGTGCATGTTGAGAAAACGGAGAACTTCGATTTACTAACCCGGACGATACGGCTTCATGGAGAGAACATGACCTCTTGCTTAATCATCCTCAATGGCTGGGATGACACACGAAAATGCTTCCTTAATGACCTCTTGAAGTCAGGAATCCTGTGTGTCCCCCTCATCGTTGGCACTGGGGAAACCCCTCCGAATATCATCGGTCACTGGATCGATTCCAACCACATTTCCCGCGATCTCCTCTCCTTGCCAACCCGCCTTTCCGCCGCGATCTAATTGAAGCGAACCATGGAAACAAACGCCCATCCCCCACCAAGACTCCTCCTCGGAGCCACCCTGCTCTTCTGGGGAGCCATGACGGGAAACCCTTTTCTCGCCCTCCTCGCCGCACTCACTATCGAGGCAGCGAACTGGATGCACTTCCGCTGGGATTTCAACGATAGGGCAAACTCCCGAGCCTGGCGCCTCAGCATGGCGCTCACCATCATCACCGCCGCCCTGATCTGGCTGGACGGTGATCGATACACCGCACTGCCAAAGCTCATCGTCTGGCTGCCCATCCTCTTCCTTCCCCTCCAGTTCGTCCAGAGCTACGGCCTCTGCAATAGCATGGCGCTCAATAGTTTTTCCTTCTTCACCCACCTCCACCAAGAGCGCAATCGAAGGCTTGGAATGGCCGATTCCGTCATTCGTTTCAACTTCGGAAATCCCTACTTCGTCACCCTCCTCATCTCCGCCAGCCTCGGCACGAACGCCCACCAAATCATCTTCCTCCCGGCACTCATCCTCCTCAGTGGTTGGCTGGTTTTCTCCCGTGTGAAAGTGCGCCCCTTCGCCCTCATTCTATTAGTATTTTTCGCCGGGATCTTCGGATTCAGCGGACAGATCGGCATGGAAAAACTCTACAAATGGGCGAACGAACTCAGCGGCGAAGGCGGCTACGGATCGAACGACCCTACCGAGAGTAAAACTAGCATCGGCTCACTCGGGCGTATCAAGCAATCGTCTGAAATGCTGTGGAGGGTGAAAGTCATTGATGGTAACCGCCCGCCCTCGCTACTCCGGCTTTCATCCTACAACCGCTTCCGTGCGAAAGTTTGGAGAAACCGCTTCCCTCCTGAGATCGAGAAGAGTTTGGTGGAATCCGAGGGCGGATTCATCGGCCTCCGCACCGTGGAGCGCACGCTAGGAGAGCCCGACTTCCTCATGCGCGAGGAAATGACCGAAGCTGATCTCTCTCAGCAGCGCCCATCTTATTCGATTCGTGGCGCGGCACGACCAGAAGATTCTCTACCCCTCCCCGGCAGTTCCTCCAGCGTCCGCCAGTTTGATCTCGATGGTATTGAGATCAACCCGCTCGGAACCGTCCGCATTTTCCCGAAAAAATCCGTCATCGAAGGCACCGTCCGGTGGGGCGATCTGAAATCACCGGAGGACGACCCGTGGCCGGAGCTAGATCTAGCCATCGACCCCACTGAGCAGGAAACCCTCGATGCCATCGTCGCGGAGCTTGGCCTGAAAGATCTGCCCACCATCCAGGCGAAGACCGCCCGCATCTCGCAGTGGTTCAGAGACGAATTCACCTACACCCGCTACCTGACTATCGGGAACCCACAAGTAACCATCCCTACCCCGCTCTCCATTTTTCTTACCAACAGCAAGCGCGGCCACTGTGAATATTTCGCCACCGCCGGGACTCTGCTCCTGCGCGCAGCCGGAGCACCAGCCCGCTACTGCGTCGGCTTCGCCATCGCGGAAAACGATACGAAACGCAAAGAATGGATCATTCGTGGCACCCACGCCCACGCATGGGTGCGAGCATGGGACGCAGAGCGCGGCACATGGATCGATTTCGACCCCACCCCTCCGGGCTGGCTCGATGCAGAACTCGGCAACAGCCACGAAACCCCATGGCTCGCCGATGCCTACCAACGCATCAAAGAGGACTTCTTCCTCTGGCGGAACCGCCCCGCAAACCGCCTCGCCGTCACCATCGTCATGTGGGTGCTAGGCCTCGGTGTTCTCGCATTCATCGCGCGACGCCTTTGGAAATCCAAGCTCGTCGTCTCCAAAAACATCGCCAGTCCCTACTCCAGCGAGCCACCTGCGCGCACACCGCTGCATGATCTAGAAAAACCCGCCACCCGCATCCTCGGTGCCCGCCCCACGGGACTGACCTTCGCTGGATGGTTACAGAAACTCACGGGATACGACATCCCAGCCGAGCCGCTAGATGAGGCGCTTCAACTTCATCAGCGCATGAGATTCGACCCGCAGCCCACCGATCCATCTCTCGAACAACGCCTGACCGCCCTCGTGGACGAGCTCAGCACGAGAATCCGGAGGCTTAAAAGCCCATCCAACAATCCCTAAACCTGTGGGTCTATGGAGAAGGGTCCGTCCCGACCCTAGCAAAACCCAAGTCTTCTCATTGCTTCGCTAGAGCCGGGACGGACTCTTCTCCTTATTGTAAAAATCGAAGCTCCCCTTCGACAGGTTCTCAGGATTTTTTTCAATATACTTCCTCACCCAATCAAAATGCTTCTGCGAGCGTATCAGCCGATCCCAACATTCGCGCTGCCACAACGCTCCCTCTCCTCCAATGATTTTCCGAACTTCATGGGCGGTGAAACTTTTCCAACTCCTCCCTTTCTTTTGAAATCTTCGCTACTACCTCCTCAGGCAACGAATCCACCATCCGCCAAGTGACAAAAACCCACGTATCGCCCTGATGCCAGTGCGGCAAGTTTCCCTTTCTTTTGTCGATGGGCTTTTCAGGATCGAAGAACATAAGGAGAAGAGTCCGTCCCGGCTCTAGCAGAGGATAGGTCTTTTCCACAGGTCGGTGCAAATCCGGATTCTTCGCTAGAGCCGGGACGGACCCTTCTCTTTATCCCTCTTCCTGCAGCTTGTAATATTCCGTCGTCATGAACACCACTTTCAGTTACGCTCGATCTTGCTTGCCTCAGCACGATCTCCAGATAGTCCTTTCAAAAATGAAAACCCTCGTTTTTGCCGCAGTGCTCGCGACTGCATTTACCCAACTCCACGCTCAGGAGCTTTCCGATGCAGACCGTGAGACACTTCTGGATCGTTTGGAGAAGATCCAAGAGTCGGTCAATTCCACCGCAGACTCGCGCTACCGGAACGCGATCAGCGCCTACCGCGCCGCCATGTTGAGTGATGACGCAGCCATCGATTTCTACCTCAAATGCGAGGAGAAGGTAAACTTCGAGGATCTCAAGAAAGACGGCGGTGATTTCCGAGATTGGAAGCGCAAGAACGATAACAAGCTCTCTGACAAGGAATTCAAGTTAGCACTGCGCCAGCAATTGCGGTGGCTTGTCCTCACCCTCGAAGCAGCATCCGAGGATGTCGACCGCGAGGCACTTGCCTCGAAGGCAGCGGATGCTATCGACTCCATCATCTCACAGGCCGAGGATTTGAAAAAGCATCGTGAAGTGCTCAATGGCAGCGTCACCGGCACGGTCTTCGCGAAAGCCTACGACCTGAATACGGTCAAGGTGGAGAATTGGCCTCTCTCTCCGATACCCGTTCAGGCGGTTTACGAACAAGTAATCTTCCCTCCACTCCGCCGCGTCGACCGCACCGAGTCCCTCCGCACAGCATGGACGAAACGCATCACTCAAGAGATGGTTTTGCTCGATCTCTGGAGCGGGAAAGGTGATGAAAAACTCAAAGCGGGAGAGCACTCCCCGCAATATGAAAAATTCGTCGCGGACAGCCTCCCCAAGATCCAATGGGAATCAGAAGTGGATATCTTCAAAGCAGGTGACGAACGCGGATCGGCAGTTCGCATGCTTGCTCACATCGAGAAATACATCCTCCACGAATCCGCACCGAAATGGGCGGAAGAGTTCGTCGCACTCCTACAGAGTGACAACGGCTTGGAGGAAGATTTGAAAAACGCTCCTTAATCATGAAAACCCTCATCACTGTCGCCTTCTTCTGCCTGATCCACTTCGCCAATGCGAACGATCAGATGCGCCACTGGACTTATGTTTCCGGGGATAAAGTGGAGGGAGAAATTGTCTCCTTCGATGAAGAGACTCGTATTGTCACGCTAGCTACTTCAGCCGGGAAAACTTTCGAACTGGATGAATCCCAACTCTCCGCCATCGATCAAGCATGGATTCTCCAGTGGATTGAGCAGGACGAGGAGGCTCGCGCCATGCTGGAGAGAGTGGGCGGCACCGTTACCCGATACACCACCACCGGTGCCTTTCCGACCACCTATTACCTCTACACACCCGCTAACCGCGCAGGTGCCGTGGAAGGAGAACAATCTCCCCTGCTTTTCCTTTTCCACCCCGGTGGCAACGGTGGCCGCGTCGTATACCGCTACATAGAAGCCGCTGCCGAGCTTGGCATCACCTTGGTCTCCTTCGACCATTTCAGAAACACCGACAACAATCCGGAGCGAGAGGCGGAAATGCTGCAGCGCTTCACCGCGATCCTGCCGCAGATCGAAGCCGCCGTCCCGCATGATGAGAAACGCATGTATATGGGCGGGATGTCAGGGGGTGCGTGGCGCTCCTATCACTACTCCGCCCAGGTGCCACGACCTTGGGCAGGCATCCTCGCAGCTGGCGGCTGGTTGGGTGGCGAGCAATGGTATGACCTCCCATATCCGCGCATGCGTGTTGCGATGGTGAATGGCGACAAGGATCATGCAAACCGTTGCATCCCAAAGGACACCGAGATCTTGCAACGCGCGGGCGCACTCGTCAGCGTCCATGCCTTCGAAGGTGCTCATCAGTTGGCACCGCCATCCGTGCTAACCAAAGCGCTCCGCTGGCTTCTGGAAACAGAGCTAGCCGATCACGCTGCGCCATAAAGTATTCACGCAAAGTGATCCCAGCCGCCCGCGAGATCATCCCCCTCACCTTGCTCCACCAGCACGCCGATACGTGTTAGTTCCAAGTGAGGAAACCGCTCAAGCCATCCCGCCACATCCATTCCCACCGGTGCCGCTAACAGCAACTCGAAGTCTTCCCCATCACCCAGAGCAGCGGCCACCGAGCAACCATCCGTCAGCGGCAGCAGCTCAGTCTCCAGTTTGAAACCACAGCCCGAAGCCAAGGCCATTCGCCCGAGATCTTTTGCGAGGCCATCGGATAAATCCATCATCGCTGTCGGCTTAAAATGCTCAACCAACCACTTCGCCTCCTCCACACGTGGAGTGAAGGAAAGATGTTTTCCTGCTAACGATCCACCGAGCTTCCCAGTTACCCAGATTTCATCGCCGACTTTCCCTCCTGATCTCAAGACCGCTTTCCCCCGCTCCACCGAGCCAGTAGCCGCCACCGAGATGACCGCTGCCGAACCCTCCGGCACCCTACAGGTTTCCCCTCCGGCCAGCACTCCTCCGTGTGCCTTCATGCAGTCGCCCATACCCCGGTAAAAATTCTCGATCCAGCAAACCTCCATTGATCCCGGCAACGCCACGGTCACGAGGAAATGCTCCGCCACCCCACCCATCGCCGCAAAATCCGAGATCACTCGTGCGACCGCTTTCCAGCCCACTGCCCTCGCTTCTGCGTCCTTCAAAAAATGAACACCTTCCACCAGCGCATCAGTTTTCAACAACTCCAACCGCTCGCCACCCTTATCCATCACTGCGCAATCATCGCCCGGCCCCTCAGCAGATTTACCCGTTGGCACCAGCGCAACCAGACGCCGTATCAACTCGTCTTCACCGATATCGGAGAGGTGCTTCATTGCACCACACCATCGGGAATATATCCGAAACGGACAAGCATCTGAATCGCCACCGTCGCGGAGTTAAAAAGGCAATGCACCGCCATCGGAGCCCAGATCGAGCCAGTAAATTCATACAGCGCTACTAGCACCACGCCGAAAACGAACAACGGAAGAAGCGCCGACATACTACCGTGCGCAGCAGAAAAGATCAGTGCGCTAGCGATAGCCGCCAACCACGGTCCAGCGAATTTTTTCGCGACAGGATAGAGATATCCGCGAAACACGATCTCCTCGCAAATTGGAGCAACGATCATCGCAGCAAAAGCCATCAGCCCCACCACGACCATGTCCTTCTCTTCTTGGAATATAACGACCGTATCCTGAACCTTTTTCACCCCCAGCTTTTCCAAAAGCTCCATCAAGCCCGCCGCCTGCATCCCCGCAAAAAAAGTCCACATCAAGAGCACCGTCACCGGCGCAATAGCAATGACGAGAGGCCATTGCTTCCACCTCAACCCCAGCCAATGAACCAAGTTCACCCTCCTCGCCACAATCGCAATCGCCGCCCCTGCGACAAAAATCTGAAATCCAATCGAGAACACTAGCGTTTCCACAGAAACGGCCAACTCTTTCTCAACGACAGGCTTTGGTTCGAGCCGCTCCGCCAAAAAGCCGAGCATCATCATCATAAAAAAAACACCGGCGATAGCCACGAGTCCAAACAAATCAAATGGCTTGTAGACCCATACAGAAACCTTTCCCAACGGCAATGCAGGTGGCACGAGCGCCAACTGCCTAGACCTACCTAAGAACACATTTCCCAGCCAGATCATTGCGAAGGCGAGCCCGTATGAAATGCACACGCTGATGGCGGTGATGTTTTCCATGGTTTCAGTGGTAATGCTGCGGAATGCGCAGCATTCAGTTGACCGCTGCTTCGGCCTTCATCAGGTAAGCGGCTACCCAGCCTTCCTTGCCCTCGGCATTACGGCACCAGTGCCAGCCGTGAATCTGTTTGAGTGATTCCACTGTTTCGCCACGAGTTACTTTAAGCACCGTTGGATCAAAATCTTCCATCGCCGCCCAGCGGTCTTCGCCGAGGGGTTCTAGGATTTCCGAAGGAACATAACCATTGCGTCCGGAGGAATCCGCCGCCCAGATCCAGCCCGGCCATGTGGTGTCTGCCGGGCCACTCGTAACTTCCTGACCAGCTGTCAGATGAAGTGCACGGGTGTTGTTCTCCTCGTAGTCGGCGTTGATCTTAAAATTCATCGTAGGAGTTCCGGAATTCATTCAGCACCTACGGACTCAGTATCCGGCTCGGGTTCTCCGTCCGGGCGCGAGGTATCGAACACAAGCTCCTCTGTGCCTTCCTTGCGAGTGACAAGAACCATGTCGCCGGTCTTGACTGTGCCACGCAGCAGGGCTTCGGCGAGCGGATCTTCGAGGAAACGCTCCACCGCACGCCGCATGGGTCGCGCACCGTAGCTCGGATCAAATCCTTTTTCCGAGAGTAGGTCACGGGCTTCCGCTGTGAGCGTAAGATCGATTTCCTTTTCCTTGAGACGCTTGACGAGCTTGGAAACCTCCAGATCGACGATCTGATTGAGATCCTTTTTCTCCAGCATGTGGAAGACCACGAGATCGTCGAGGCGGTTGAGAAACTCCGGTTTGAAGTAACGCTTCGACTCATCCATGATTTTCTCCTTCATGCCTTCGAAGTCTGCCTGATCCTCGTTCATCGCACCGAAGCCGAGCGTGGTCTGGCGTTTGATTGTCGAGGCACCGACGTTTGAGGTCATGATGATGATCGTGTTGCGGAAGTCGATTTTCCGTCCCAACGAATCCGTGACTGTGCCGTCCTCCAAGATCTGGAGCAGCAGGTTCATCACATCCGGGTGGGCTTTTTCAACCTCGTCGAAAAGCACCACGGAATACGGGCGGCGGCGCACCGCTTCGGAAAGCTGGCCACCTTCCTCATAACCGACATAGCCCGGAGGCGAACCGATGAGGCGGCTGGCGGTGAATTTCTCCATGTATTCCGACATGTCGATCTGGATGAGCGCCTCGGCATCGCCGAACATGAACTCAGCTAGATTGCGTGCGAGATACGTTTTACCGACACCTGTGGGGCCGAGGAAAAGGAAGGAGCCGATCGGGCGCTTCGGATCTTTCAGGTCGGCACGCGAGCGGCGAAGGGCTTTGGAAATCGCCACGACTGCTTCGTCCTGACCGATGACGCGACTTTTCAGCTCGTCCTCCATTTTCAGGAGCTTCTCGGTTTCCTTCTGCTCCATGCGCTGGAGTGGAACGCCCGTCCACTTGGAAACGACCGCCATGATGTCCTCGTCATCCACGACGACGACCTTCTCTTCGGAAGACGCGCGCCAGTCCTTGAGGGTTTCTTCGAGTTCTTTCTTCGCGTTCTTCTCGTCGTCGCGCAGAGCGGCGGCTTTTTCGAAATCCTGTTCCGCGATGGCGGCGACCTTGTCCTTGTTGATCTGCTCGATCTTCACCTCAGCCTCTTTGATCGAAGGCGGGCGTGTCATCGTGCCGATGCGTGCACGTGCACCCGCTTCATCGAGCACATCGATAGCTTTGTCTGGAAGGTAACGAGCAGTGAGGTAACGCGAAGTCAGTTTCACCGATGCCTCGATCGCCTCCGGCGTGTAGTCCGCTTTGTGGTGGGACTCATATTTCTCCTGCAATCCCTTAAGGATGAGAATCGCATCTTCCACGGATGGCTCCTCGACTTTCACCTGCTGGAAACGGCGCTCCAGTGCGGAGTCTTTCTCGATGTATTTACGGAATTCGATGAGCGTTGTCGCGCCGACACATTGAAGCTCGGAGCGACTGAGCGCCGGCTTGATGATGTTAGAAGCATCCATCGCACCTTCCGCAGAACCTGCACCGACGATGGTGTGAAGCTCGTCGATGAAAAGGATGACGTTCTTCACCTTGCGGATCTCGTCCATCACCGCCTTGATGCGTTCCTCGAACTGGCCGCGGTATTTCGTCCCGGCAACCATGAGGGCGAGGTCGAGTGTGATCACCCGCTTGTCGCGGAGAAGTTCCGGCACGTTTCCAGTGACGATTTCTTGAGCGAGACCTTCGACGATGGCGGTCTTGCCGACACCGGCTTCACCGATGAGCACTGGGTTGTTTTTCGTCCGGCGGCAAAGGATTTGGATGACGCGCTCGATCTCTTCCTCGCGACCGATGACCGGATCGAGGCCGCCTTCTTTGGCGAGCTTGGTCAGATCGCGGCCGAATGCTTTGAGCGCAGGGGTCTTGGTTTTCCCCTCGCCGACTTCGCCGCCGCTTCCTTCCATCTGCTGCTGCTCCGGTTCTTCGCCGAAGACACCACCGAGATCATCATCGTCGTCGTCATCATCGTCCATGTCATCGGGTGAAAAGTTCGGATCGATTTCCGCTAGAATCTCGTTGCGGGTGCGTTGGATATCGACGTCGAGCCGCTTTAGTACTCTGGCGGCAACGCCCTCGCCTTCACGCAATAGGCCGAGCAAAAGATGCTCGGTGCCGACATAAGAATGATTGAGCGATTTCGCTTCTTTATTAGCAAGCGCTAGCACCTTCTTCACGCGGGGTGTATAAGGGATGTTTCCTGATGACTTTTGTGGAGGGCCGGAGCCAACCTCTTTCTCAACTTCCTGGCGCACGGACTCGAGTTCGAGTCCCATGCGTTCCAGCACGTTCACCGCCACGCCTTGGCCGAGCTTGATAAGCCCTAGTAGAAGGTGCTCGGTGCCGACGTAGGCGTGGTTGAATCTGTCCGCTTCTTTGCGGGCCAGTGCCAATACCTGTTGAGCTCTTGGAGTGAAATTATTCATGCGTTTTCTTGGTTGTCGTCTTCGGAATAACGGTCTGTTTGATCTTTCGTTCTACTACGGTTATCAGGGGATTCGAGGGATTGCAAACGGGAGCGCATTATTTCCGCACGTATCGTGTCGCGCTTCTCGGGTGAAAGTTTTGCTCCGGCGTGTAGCTGAAGGTGTGCCTGTTGGATGTCCATGAGCAGGGAATCGCACATTTGGACGGTCTCCTGCGGGAAAAATTCGAGGTTCCCGCCGAGTCGCAGCAGGGACAGGTGATTCAAGGCTTCTTTGGAATCGATGATGTAAGCGTTTCTCAAAACGCCGTAGGCTCGCCCGATCTTGTCTGCGACCATGTCCGGATCATCCTCCATGAGTTTCTCGCGGGCATTTTTCTCATGCATCGCCACTTGGGTAATCACTCGTTCCAAACGCCCGATGATTGTTTCTTCACTCTCGCCGAGCGTAGATTGATTGGAGATCTGATAGAGATTCCCAAGCGATTCCGTGCCCTCACCGTAAAGCCCGCGCACCGCCAGTCCGATCTTGTTAACCGCTTGTAGCACTTGGCCGATCTGATCGCTGAGCACCAGCCCGGGAAGATGAAGCATGGCCGAGGCGCGCAGCCCCGTGCCGAGATTCGTCGGGCAAGTCGTCAGGTATCCCAGAGTCGGATCAAAAGCGTATTCCAACTTCTCCTCCAACTCGCTATCGAGCGCCGAGAGCGATTCATAAGCCTCCTTGAGCTTCAGTCCTGGGCGAATCGCCTGTATCCTGAGGTGATCCTCCTCATTGAGCATGATAGAAAAACTCTGCCGCCGCTCAATCACCGCACCGGAGCCGTCTCCGCGCGCCGCGTGTTCTCGGGAAATAAGGTGGCGCTCTACAAGCACCTGCTTTTGCACCGATGTCAGATCCGCCAGTTCACGAGAAAAGGCATCCTTCATCGCGGAAAGTTCCTCCACCGCAGGGCGCAGGATCGCGAGCGTTTCCTCACGCTCTTTCTTTTTCGCCCAGCCCGGAAACGAATGCCCGCGCAGGTTTCTGGCAAGACGTATTCGTGAGGTGATCACCGCACATTCGTCGGCCTTCGCTCCCGTCATCCAGTCAGCCGGATGGCGAATCAATGTAGAAAACCGCATCACTTCGCCACCTCCTCTTCATCGAGCTTGCGTATCTCATCGCGCAGCTCAGCAGCGGCTTCGTAGTTTTCGGATGAAATCGCCTCCTCCAGTTTCCCGCGAAGCTCCTCCATCCGCTGATATCGGTAGTGTGACTCCATCAGCCCCTCAGGCACCTTACCCACGTGGCTCTGCCCTTTGTGCATGCCGCGCAGCATCGCCGCGAGTTCTTCGGTGAAAACATTGTAGCAATTCCCACAGCCAAAGCGGCGAACCTTTTTCAGATCCTCCAGCGTAAACCCACATTCCGGGCAAACCTTCGCGCCACCAGTAAGCCTCTCCGTCCTCGGTGCCTTGATCTTCGCACCACTATTTCCAAAGTTCGTGAGCAGCATGTCGGCGAGGGAAAACCCGGTCGGGTCGGTCACCCCGCGCTCCTTCGCACAGCTATCGCAGAGGCAGACTTTTTTCATCTGTCCTTCCGCAAGCTGTGTCAGAAACACAGTCGCTTTGCTATCGCAGTAATCGCACTTCATTATCCGTTATTAATCTAGCACATCAGGCGAACGGTGTCCCGGTGTTCATCGCCAGCTCATGGAATTCCTTGAGAAATTGCTTCGTCAACTCGCCCGGCTTACCGTCGCCGATCACCCGCCTGTCCAGCGATACCACAGGGATCACCTCAGCTGCGGTTCCCGTTAGGAAACACTCATCAGCGATGAAAATATCATACCTCGTCAGCGAACGCTCGATCACCTTGATGCCCAGCTTTTCCGCAATTTCCAAAATCACCGAACGAGTGATACCATCCAGCGCACCATCGGAAATCAACGGCGTATGCAGCTCGCCTTTCTTGAAAAGGAAAAGATTGTCGCCTGTGCACTCCGCCACGTAGCCCTGCTCGTTGAGCATCACCGCCTCCAAAGCACCGCTTTGGATCGCCTCCACCTTTGCCATGATATTGTTCAGGTAGTTCAAGCTTTTCACCTGTGGCATCAGTGCCGCCGGGGCTGGACGACGAGTCGCACAAGTGATGATCGCGAGTCCATTCTGATAGTGCTCCTCGGGATACAGCTTGATCGTCGAGGCGATGATAAACATCGAAGGCTTCGGACAAAGGTAGGGATTTAATCCCAGCTCCCCCGCCCCACGCGTCACCACCAACCGGATATATCCGTCCGTCAATCCGTTCGCAGCCACCGTTTCACAGGTGTATTTGCAAACTTCCTCCTGTGTCCACGGCATGTTCAGCAAGATCGCCTTCGCGGAATCGTAAAGCCGGTGAATGTGCTCCTCCAAGCGGAAGACCCGCCCATTGTAGAAACGAATCCCCTCAAATATACCGTCGCCATACAGCAACCCATGGTCGAAAACCGAAATTTTCGCCTCATTCTCATCCACTAACTTGCCGTCCAACCAGATTTTCATACTTTCTTCGGCAAAAGATTAAGCACCCCGCACCCGCTTGCAAGCGGGAGATGAGAAAATAAATGCTGAACCCCAAAACGCTGAAAATCTGAAATTTCGACGTTCAATGTTGGACGTTTGATATTCGGCGTTCATTCTACCCCTATGCTCAAGACCACAGCCGACCTCAAAGCCCTGCTTCTCAAGAAATCAGTCCGCACCGGCGAGTTCACCCTCGCCTCCGGGAAAAAGTCCGATCTCTACATCGATTGCCGCGTCACCGCCCTCGATCCCTTTGGCGCAGCAATGATCGGCGACCTCGGCTGGCACGCTGTCCGTTCCAAGATCCACTCGGAAAACCTCTCCATCCAGTCCATCGGTGGCATGACCCTCGGTGCCGACCCGATCTCCCTCGCCATCGGCATGGCCTCCGCTCGCAGCCACCCAGACGAGGCCATCCAGGTCTTCACCGTCCGCAAAGAGCCGAAAGGCCACGGAGTCGGCAAGCAGATCGAGGGGAATTTCGCCTCCGGCCAGAACGTCATCGTCGTCGATGATGTCATCACCACCGGCGGATCGACTCTGAAAGCCATCGACGTCATCGAAAAAGAAGGTGGCCACGTAAAATTCTGCATCGTCCTCGTCGATCGCGAGGAAGGCGGCCGCCAAGCCATCGAAGCACGCGGCATCCACGTCATCCCGCTCTTCACCCGCACATCTTTGCTGGAATAACATTCCGCAATCTCACTCCCACGTCCCATGAAAAAAGCTCTCCTCGCCCTCGCCTTTTCCTCAATCCTGCCTCTCGCTCAGGCAGAACCCGACTCCCAAGCCCTCGCGGAAGAACTCGGCTCCTTGCGCAACGCCACGGTCGCCATTGAGATCGCCGATCCCAAGCAGGAGATCACTTATTTCACCGACTCCATCTCTGATAAGGAGAAAGCAGAACTCGCCCGCATCGCGCCGAACCTCCGCATCGTCACCGGCCTTGCCCAAAAGGAAGCCCTCGCCCGCGCTGAAGAAGCCCACGGCATCGATGCTGGATACGCCACCCGTGCGTTTCTCGAAAAAGCCACCAACCTCACCTGGGTGCAGGTCATGAGCGCCGGGGTCGACCGCTACATTTCCTTCGCCCCCTTGATGGAAAACGACGACATCGTCCTCACCAACTACCGCGCCGTCCACGGCCCCGCCATCGCCGATCACTCCATGGCCATGCTCCTTTTCCAAACAAGGAACCTCGGTTTCTACGCCGATGAGCAGCAGAAAGGCCGCTGGAGCCGTGGCGAGGCGGACAAGGAAGCCATCGCCCTCGAAGGGAAAACCATGCTTGTCGTCGGAGTCGGCGGCATTGGCACTGAGATCGCCAAACGCGCCCATGGCTTCGGCATGCGTGTTATCGGCACCCGCCGCAGCGACACCCCCTCTCCCGATTTCATTGAAAAAACCGGCAAGCCCGAAGACCTCCTCGCATTCCTCCCCGAGGCCGATGTCGTCGCCCTCGCCGTCCCCCTCACCCCGGAGACCGAGAATCTCATCGATGAAAAAGCCTTTGCAGCCATGAAGCAAGGTACCTACCTCATCAATATCGCCCGAGGCCAAGTCGTCAACACCGACGCCATGCTCGCCGCCCTCAAATCCGGCAAACTCGCCGCCGCATGCCTCGATGTCACCGACCCCGAGCCACTCCCGAAAGACCACCCGCTCTGGAGCCAGCCGAACGTCATCATCACTCCCCACGTCGCCTCGCGCTCGGAAGTTACCAATCAGCGCCGCGCCGCACTCCTCCGCGAAAACCTCCGCCGCTTCGCCTCCGGCGAGCCCCTGCTCAACGTCGTCGACAAGAAGCTCGGCTATTAATCATGAACCGCGGGTCTTCAGCCCGCATCCTGTGCCCACTCTCCACCCCGCGCACTCTCCAGATAGTTTTTGAAAACTCCCGGGAAACCTGCGCGTAGTAGGTGCTTCATGAACCGGCTTCAAAAAATCCTACTTTTCTCTTTCTCTCTCCTATTCGCGCTCCCATCCGTCGCGGCAGATAAGAAAAAGGACGAAAAATCCTCCCCCATGCAGGATGTCAGCGTGGAGAAAGAAGGCCTCACCGTCTTCTACGGCAACAGCTTCGTCGAAAGACAACTCGAAGACGGCACGCTCGAAGCACTCCTGCAAGCAGTCAGCACTGGCAAGAACCTGCGCTTCCGCTCCCTCGCCTACACCGGTGACGAAGTCGGCTTCCAGATCCGCCCGGAGCGCTTCGCCGATCACCTCGGCTACATCACCCATCAACTCCCTTGCGAGCGCGTCATCTTGTGCTACGGCATGAACGAATCCTTCGCCGGTGCAGCGGGACTCGACGCATTCAAGAAAGCCCTCGATATCAATCTCGACATCATCACCGACCGCCACCCCGGCAGCGAATACATCCTCGTCTCCCCCACCGCCGTCGAGGAAACACCCGGCACCGCCTTCCCGGATGCGGAAAAACGCAACGCCGACATCGCAGTCTACACCGCCGCACTCAGGGAAACCGCAGACAAACGCGGCATGCGTTTCATCGATCTCTTCGCCCCTAGCAAGGAACTCTACGCAGAAAGCAAATCTCCCCTCACCAGCAACGGCATGCACCTCAACGAAGCAGGCAACCGCGCCGTCGCCAAAGTCTTCGCAGCCTCTCTTTCCGATCCGGAAAAAGTCGCCGTGATCACCACAGACACACCCGGCTTCGAGTCCCTCCGCCATCTTGCCTCGCGCAAGAACTACGAAATGGCGATGGCCTACAAGCCCGCCAACGGCATCCACTACTACGGCGTCCGTGGTAGATCCTACGAATACCATACTGAGATCCCCCACCACATGAAGCTCGCCATGCTCCTCGATGAGGAAATCTGGAAGCAAGCTGCCAATCTCGCTACTGCAAACCCTTTCCCTGAGCTGCCCACCGCCATCGCCGAGCCGCCGACGCAAAAGCCAAAGAAAGGCCTCGGAACCTTCAAGAACCCTGAAGAAGACATCGCGGACTTCACCGTGGCCGATGGCTTCGAAGTGAACCTCTTCGCCTCCAGCGAGGAATTCCCCGAACTCATCAACCCCCTCCAGATCCAGTTCGATACAAAAGGCCGCCTCTGGGTCGTCACCTTCGAGAGCTACCCCGTCCCCGTCCCCGGCACCCTTTCCGATGACAAGGTGCTCATCTTCGAGGATACCGATGGCGATGGCCGTGCCGACAAGCGCACCGTCTTCGCCGATGGCCTGAAGCTCCCCGACGGCTTTGTTTTCTACAAGGACGGCATCATCGTCTCCGTCGCCAGAGAACTCATCTTTCTCCGCGACACCGACGGCGATGACAAGGCCGACCAACGCACCGAACTCCTGCGCGGCATCGACGATACAGACACCCATCACAGCGGCTACCTCGCCCGCACTCCACAAGGCGATATCCTCCTGCACGAGGGCTTGTTCCACCGTGGCCAATTCGAGACACCCCATGGCATCGTGCGCAGCAAAGATGCCGCCACCTTCTCCTTCGATCCGGCCACCGAGACGCTCACCATCGAGCGCCAGCCCACCCAGCCGAACCCTTGGAAAATCTCCTACAACACCTGGGGCGAATCCATGCAGATGTTCGGCGGAGGACAGATCATCGACTGCGATTTCTACAATATCCACACCCCCTCCGGCACCCACACGCCCAGCAATATGGGCGAGCCCTTCCGCGATGATAAAGGCTGCACCCTCAGCTTCGTCTCCGGCACCCATTTCCCCGCAGACTGGCAGGGCGGCCTGCTCACCGCCCACCTCCTCGGCAGAAACGCGATCATGTTCACTCCTCTGGAAATCAAGGACGGCATCCAGATGCAGGGCGGCGCTCACATCGACCTCCTCACTTCCTCGAACAAAATCTTCCGCCCCACGGACATGGAATTTGGCCTCGATGGTGCGCTCTACGTCTCGGATTTCTACTACCCCATCATCGGCCACGCCCAGCATTCCATCAGGGATAAAAACCGCGACTACAGCCACGGCCGCATCTGGCGCGTCACGAAAAATGGCTCCGCCCTCTCCGAAGCCCCACAGATCGACGGAGCCTCGCTCAAAGACCTCTTCGCTCTCTTCACCCACCCACAGGTGCGCGTCCGCGAACTCGTGCGCTTGGAGCTGGAGAATCGCCCAGCCAAAGACGTTCTCGCCCACGCCTACGGCATGATCCCCGAGGGTATGGAAAACGAAACCCTCGGCCTCGAACTCCTCTGGCTTTTCGAGCGCCACAAGGACTTCTCCCACCCCGAGCTTTTCCTGAAACTCATTGCCTCGGAGAACCTCCCCATCAGCCGCGCCGCCGCCCGCTCCCTCCGCTGGTGGGCTCCTTCCCTCAAGGACGAGGCGAAGTCCATCGCCGCCAAGCTCCTAGCATCCGATGACGAACGCACCAGAATTGCCGCCGTCTCCGCCGCGAGCTACCTCCTCCTTCAGGATGATTTCTGGAAAGGCTTCATCGATGGCATCAATGACCCCCAAGGCAGATCCTTCGAAAAAGCAGTGGAAGTCGCCAAACTCTACGACCGCGCCCCTCTCAAGCCTGAGTTCCCGTTGCTGAAGATGGCGGCAGACACGAAGTTGGAAATCCTCGGCATGAAAAAAGAGGAAAGCTCGGGAGCAGTCTACCTCAAGACGGATGAACTCACGGAAGCCCTCCTCTCCTACGAGAAGAACCCGAACTTGAGCCTGCAGTTCAACGGCACTCCCCTCGTATTTGCCACTGGCAGCAATTTTGCACCGGGAGGCCAGTACAACGTCGTCCTCAGGCCGGGGCTCAACGCCATCGAGTTCCAGGTCAGCAAGGGCGGCAAGGCAAGCAGCAAGACACCCGTGTTGCGCCTCTCCGATCCTGTCGGAAAGAAACCCGCTGGCGTCCACTTCGCAAGGGACAAGGCCGAGCACGACCTGTGGAAAAAGGAATACCAAGACAAGTTCGCCACCGTCACCGACAAGCACATCTACATCAAGACCATCCCCGCCGCGATGGAGTTCAACGTCAAGACCTTCACCGTCAAAGCCGGTAAGACCTACGAGTTCATCTTCGAGAACCCCGACCACATGCTCCACAACATCGTCATCACAAAGCCCGGCAAGGAAGCCGCCGTCGGCGCGCTAGCAGACGAGATGGCTTCACAACCCGATGCCATGGCAAAGCACTACCTCCCGGAGACTGATCTCATCATCTTCTCTACCCCACAAATCCCCTTCGAAGGCGTCTTTAGAGAGGAATTCACCACCCCCACAGAACCGGGTAAATACCCCTTCATCTGCACATTCCCCGGCCACTGGAGACTCATGAAAGGCGTGATGATCGTGGAGTAACGCCCCATGCTTCATTCGAGGCGAAGCAACTCTGGGATTGAATGAGGAAAGCAGGAATGCAGGAAGCGAAATAGCCCCCCCGGAGTCTCTACATTTGCGCCGAGAGAAGAGTTGTTTAACTGCAGATGAACAGGATTAGCGCAGATAAAAAGAATGAGGTTTTAATTTTTGATGCCATCGTATTTTCTTCAATCTGCGTCCATCTGCGTCCATTTGACGAAGAGATTGGAATTTCCAGTTCATCCATGTCCGCTGCGCTCCCATTGCGGTTGAAAATTACTCATGTAGATTCCCTGCAATAGCTCATCCTCTTTTCCTGCCTTCCTGCTTTCTTCATTCAATCACTCCCCAGCATACTCCGGTTCAAGGAATCCAAAAGTTTTTCCTCCCTCTTCTATCGCATTCTCCCCCACCAACACGAAGGGCAACGACCCCTCACCTTTCGGTGAAAAGTCCGCCCTTGGCACCTCGATGCGGTAAGTCCCTTCTTCCTGCTTTGTGATCACTGGCTCTGGATCCGATGAAATCTGCCCGTCGTAGGAATACACACGCAGCGCCCCGGGATCAGCCAGCCCCGCCGGTGGTGTGACTTGAAATACAATCTGCTTCCCATCCACCCCACTCTCCAGCGTCGCACTCCATCCTTCCAGCGGCAGCGGGATACTCTCCTCCGCCTTAGCGAAAAGCTCCTTCACCTCCTCTTTAGCCACCGTTTCATCGGCAACCGGCAGTGTCACCGTGAACCGTCGATTATCCGGGTGGCAGGCATTGGAGCACGCCATCCAGGAAACATCCGCATGGAACTCCAGCTCACCCTCGGGCAATTCCGCCGGAGCTGTTAGATCCACTAATAGCGTCACATCCCTCACGTAGCCAAACACCGGATGACCTGCCATCGATGACATCTCCGGCACCGGCCAGCGAACCTCTCCCGCCGTGAAACCCTCCGGCAGCTCCCATTTCATCTGGATCGGATACCCAACTGCCCCAGGATTCTTCCAATACGTGTGGAAGCCCGGATGGTGATGGATCGTCAGCCCCACCGCAAACGTCGCCGATGGCGAAACACTGCGCACCGACGAGACCAGAGCCAAGTCCACCCCTTGCGTCGGCTCCTCCGCTCTCGCGGAAATACACGCCAATGCCACCGCCGCGATCACCCTTAGGAAAACCCGCGCACCCATCCATTCTTTACAAACATTCATCCCCCACATTCGCACCCACCTCTCACCTGCCGCAAGTGAAACAACACATGGAGAAAACAACTCTTAGCCCGCCTTCCTCGCCGCCCGGAACCCGCGTGGTGTGGTATGTTTCACCTTCTTAAAAGCACGCGCAAAAGCCGCCGGACTATCATAGCCACACCGCTCCGCAATCTCCGATACATTCAGCACCGACTCCTGCAAGAGCTGACAAGCCTTCGCAACCCGTAGCTGCGCAAGGAGTTGCTGCGGATTGTACTGAAGGATCACGCGAAACCTCCGATTCAGAGTCGATTCTGACATACCCGCGAACGCCGCCAGATCACTCACACCGATTCGCTTGTGCAGATTCTCCCGAGCAAACTCGATGATGCGAGAGAACGCCTGATACTCATCCGGCAAGCTCTCCTCCGCATTATCGAAGGGTACGGAAATCCCCGTTGTCCCGATCACTTTGCCGTTTTTACCGAGCACCGGCAGCTTCGTGATCTTCCTCCACTCCACCGTGCCGAAGCGGTTCACCAGCAGCTCCGTCTTACCCACAATGCCCTCCCCTGTGCGGATCACATACCTATCGTCCTTCTCGAAGTTGATCGCCAGCTCCTCTGGGTAGATCTCCATATCCGTCTTCCCGATGATATCTTCCTCCCTCATATTGACGTAATAAGCAACAGTCGGGTTCACCCACACCGTCCTAAGCTCCGCATCCTTCACCCAGCACAGCACATCCGGCAGCCCGGCAAACAAAGAAAGCAGCGGTTCCACCAAAGCCGCCCCCAATAACTCGTCGTTCTCAGCATTCATTCCGATGACAGATTCTGCATGATTCTTGGCGATTTATCAAAGCCAAATCGCAACACCTGAAAGCTTGGAGCACGGAGCTCAGACTTTGGGGTTTAGAGTTTAAAGTTTAAAGTTTTCCTCAGAGCGGCATGTCATTGAGCATCTTCGTAGCCTCGTCGAATTGCTGCACAAACGAAACGAACGTCCGGTACATCCCCCAGCAAACCAGGGCGATGACTACCGTCAGAACGATCTTCCACGCCACATGTAGCTTCGGGTGCAGCCAGATCAGAGGCAGGGCGAAGGGCGGCACCGTCACGAAGGTAAGGAGACAAAGCCCGGCTTGCAATACCACGGCACACCATTCCCAGCAGCGACAGGTGCCACCGCCAAGACCGGTCGCTTGGATTCATCCAGAAACTCCATGCAGTGCCTGCACTTCACAGCCTCATCCTGAATCTCCTCGGCACAATAGGGACACTTCTTCATTGCTCCATTCATTACTAAACCTTTCTAAAGTAATGTCGATGTCCGATTCCACTTCTCCCAGGAGCCGAGCTTCAGCTAGCGACCACCTGCGCCGCCCGTATTATTGAAGGCTGTCACTTCTTCCACTTCTTCTCCCAAGGCTTCTTCTCCGCCTTGATCGTTTCCTGCGGGAGTTCGTCGTCATACTGGGAGCGGCCTGTCCAGCGGAGGAGGCCAGCGATCTCTTTGGCCTCTTCGAGAAGTTCCTTCATGCGCTCTGGGGTGATGCCGGGTTGCTTGAGGGCGGATTTCACGGCGGCATCGCGCTTCTGGAGGACGACGGAGGAGAGCATGCCGAGCGCTTGCTCGGCGGACTGAAGGCCATCGGCGATGATGTTATCGTTCGCGCCCATCATGGCATTCAGCGATTTCTGCTCGCCGGGGCGGAGGCCGGAGACGAAGGCATTCACCGCAGCGTTAGAACTGGGATCGGGCGAGGCGGCGAGGATTTTCTCCAAGAGCGGGACGCCCTCCACCCATTGCTTCGCCTCGTGGATGCTCTCGAATTGCTCGGAGAGGAAATGCTGGGCGGGAGCGGAACTGAGGGCAAGCTGGCAGAGGTAGCCGACGGTGCGATCCAGCGGGTAATCGCGGATCTCGGGAACGGGTTCCTCCTCATCATCGCGGCGGTAGCTGGGGCGGCTGGCCTGGGCGGCGGCGCGCTTGATCGATTTCCCAATCCCCTCCCGCAAGGTGGATGAGGTGAGGCCGAGCATGGTGGAGACGACATTGATCTGCTGATCCCGCGCGGCGTGATCGTCCATGGTAGAGAGGAGCTCGGTGCACTCGCGGGCAAGCTGGGCGCGGTCTTCTGCGGTATCTAACAACCCTTTCGCGCGGGCGGTCTCGATCTTGAAATCGAAAAAGTCGCGGGCTTCCTCGACCTTTTTCCTAAAACCCTCCACGCCGTGCGCCTTTAGGTAGGTATCGGGATCGTCCCCGGCGGGTAGCTGGACGACTTTCACGGACAGCCCCTCGGGAGCCAGCTCGCGGAAGGCGCGCTCGCTGGCTTTCATCCCAGCGTTGTCCGCATCGAAGCACAAGACGGCGGTCTTCGCGTAGCGCTTGAGGATGCGGGCGTGCTGGGCTGTGAAAGCGGTGCCGAGCGGGGCGATGGCGTTTTCCACCCCGCCCTCGTGGCAGGCAATGGCATCGATCTGCCCCTCGCAGAGGATAACGGCCTGCTCCTTGAGGATGCCTTTCTTGGCCTTATCGAGGGCGAAGAGGACGTTGGATTTCTTGAAAATATCGGTCTCTGGGGAGTTGATGTATTTCCCCGTCTTCGGGTCATCGCGGAGCTGGCGACCACTGAAGGCGATGACGTCGCCGACTTCATTGTGGATGGGAAACATCAGCCGATCCCGGAAGCGGACGTAGATACCGGCGGCGGGGCGGGAGTCGTCTTTCAATCCCGCGAAGCCACAATCGACGAGTTCCTTGCCGGTGTATTTCTTCGCGCGTGCCCAATCGAGGAAGACTTTGGGGTTTTCCGGCATCCAGCCGATCTCCCATTTCTCGGCCATCTCTCTGCCGAAGCCGCGCCCCTTGAGGTAATCGCGGGCGTGCTGGCAGTCGGGATCGGTCTTGAGGTGCTCGTGGAAAAAGGCGGAGGCCTCGCGGTGCAGGTCTAACAATCGCCCACGGGACTTACGCGCGGCGCGTGCCTTGGGATCATCCGGCTCCTCCTCCAAATGCACGCCCGCCTTGGAGGCGAGTTTTTTCAAGGCGTCCATGAAGAGCAGGCCTTCGTGATCCATGACGAAGCCGATGGCGTTGCCGCTCTTGCCGCAGCCGAAGCAGTGATAGAACTGCTTGTGCGGGCTGACGTTGAAGGAAGGCGTTTTCTCGTGGTGAAAAGGGCAGTTCGCCTTGTAGCCGGTGCCCGCGCGTTTGAGCGGGATATAACTGCCAATGAGATCGACGATATCGGTGGAGGCCAATACCTGCTCGATCGTTTCCTTTGGAATGAGACCCACGGACTAGCTGGCTTTCTCGGATGATTTCCCCCGCCCGAGCTTCTCATCAAGCTCCTCCCACTGGCTGCGGCTGACGATGTAGCCAACGCAGGCCTCGCGCCCGCAGAGGCAGGGATGATCCTCGTAGCACTCGATATCGAAGCCGTAATCGAAGGTTAGCTCCTCACCCTCCGGGATATCGCGCAAGGCGTGGATGTAGATGCGCTTGCCTGTCTGCCATGCTTCGCAGTTCGGATCGCAAGAGTGATTGATGAGGCGGGCGGTGTTCCACGGCACGTTGCCATCGATGTCCCACTTCTTGGTGAGATTGAAAATGTAAACCGCCGCATCACCTGTGGCCGACGCATGCTCTGCCTGGGCAGTGCCGCGATCGCCGCTCTCGTCCTTGCTGATGAGCTCGCCGACGTATTCGATGATCTTTTCCTCCGCCGCGATGTCGCGTGTCGCATAAACACCGCGTCCGTGAATTTCGGATCCCCTCACCTCGCATGCATCGCTCTGGGCACGTTCCCAGATTTCACGGAAGCGCTTGTAGAGCTCTCGCTCGCTGATCTTGCCCTTGTCCTTCGCCATGCCGGATCTTTACTTCACTTGCTTCTTTTCCAAAGCAGGAAGTTCCAAATCGAGCG
The DNA here is from genome assembly GCA_030725745.1 of Akkermansiaceae bacterium. Classification (GTDB taxonomy): domain Bacteria; phylum Verrucomicrobiota; class Verrucomicrobiia; order Verrucomicrobiales; family Akkermansiaceae; genus Luteolibacter. The sequence goes on along the minus strand of JANRFH010000044.1, from coordinate 22,499 downwards.
GAAGATTTCCAAAAATGCTTCGCAGGTCGCCCACCGTCAGATCGGAACCATCAATAAACGTCCAGTCGAGAGCGGCCTTGTCGGAAATCGCGACCTGAAAACTAGTGCTTTCGATGATGACAACTTCCACAGGAGTACTTTGCAACATGGCGCGAAAGGTGGTCACAGTCGGCACCAATACCATCCACTTGGTGTAGCGAAGGCGCTCGACCTGCTGGCCATTCACCATCTCGACAACTTTTCCCGGCCCCACCTCGAAGGCTCTTGGCTGTCCCTGCGGCTTGAAATCGGTAATCGAGATGCCCTGCGCCAGCATCTGCTTCGATACATCATCAAGCTGTTGCTCTAGCTTCTCCATGCCCCCGGCACGCTTCGCCGCGCGATCCTTCCACTGCGGGTACATGCGCTGAATCGCCACCTCGTAGCGCCCGAGCACCACCTGTTTCCCCAGATCACTCACCGCATTCACGGCAGAATTCACCACCTCAGGTGTGGCATTCTCAACAATCGCATCCTGCGCAGAAACTAGGGAGATCATCGCAAAAAACGGCAAAAGGCACTTCATACATCTACCCATGCCCCCGCCCACATGCCGCGTCAATCCCCAACCCGCCGTCTTGTGCCCGATTCCTATTGGAATTTCCCCTCCACACCCCTAGAACCACTCCATGGCTCAGCCGATACGCATCAACTTCGCAATCATCCGCCTCGCTGTAATAGCGATCATCGTCCTCGTCGGAATCACTTCGAGTTTCTACACCGTCTCCACGGATGCCCAAGCGGTCGTGCTCCGGTTTGGTAAACCCATCGCCACCAAAGACCCCGGACTTCACTTCAAGCTACCCTACGGCATAGACCGCTCGGTCATCGTTGCAGTGAAACGCCAGCTCAAACAGGAATTCGGCTATGCTACTGATGGTGCCACGAACCTATGGCAATACTCCGAGCACGGCGAACAAGACCTAGAGAAATCCATGGTCACCGGAGATCTAAACGCCGCCCTCGTCGAATGGGTCGTGCAATACCGCATCGACGATCCCCAGCAGTATCTCTTCAACGTCCGCAATCCCGACGCGACCCTACGCGACCTTTCTGAAAGCGTCGTTCGGGAAATCATCGGAGACCGCACCGTCGATGAAGCAATCACTATTGGGCGTCAGGAAATCGACTCCATCGCCACCGAGCAGCTCCAGGCAGCCACCATCAGCTACTCCATGGGTCTTCGCATCGAGCGTGTCCAACTCATGAACGTCAACCCGCCGCAGGCCGTGCAATCCTCCTTCAACGCCGTTAACCAAGCGCAGCAGGACAAGGAAACCGCCATCAACGTCGCCAACGGTGAATACAACAAAGAAGTCCCCCGCGCCCGCGGTGAGGCAGACCGTATGATCTCCGCCGCAGAAGGCTACGCCAAAAAGCGCGTTAACGAAGCCGAGGGCGATGTCGCCTCCTTCGAAGCCCTACTCGTCGAATACACTGCTGCCCCAGAAATCACCCGTCGGCGCCTCTACCTCGAAACCATGTCCGAGATCCTCCCACGCCTCGGAAAGACCATCATACTCGACGAAGAAGCCAAAGGCATCCTCCCCCTTCTCAACCTCAACGATAAATAAAACACCTCGCCTCTGCCTTAGAGTTTAAAATTTAAGAATTAAAGTTTCATGAAAAAGCTACCACTCACCCTCGCTGCATTCTTTATCGGGATCATCGTCTTCATTTTCTACATCTGCTCCTACACCATCAAGCCCACCGAGCAGGTCATCATTACCCAGTTCGGCGAGGCCAAGGGCGAACCGATCGCCGATGCAGGCCTCCACTTCAAGAAACCCTTCATCCAAGTGGTCAATAGCATCCCGAAAAATATCCTCCCCTGGGATGGCACTCGCATCGACATGCCTACCAAGGACAAGCTCTACATCTCCGTGGATACCTTCGGCCGCTGGCGTATCACCGATCCCCTCGAATACTTCCGCCGACTCCGCGACGAGCGCTCAGCAGAATCCCGCATTGACGATATCCTCGGCTCATCCACGCGCAGCATCATCGGCAAGCACGACCTCATCGAGATCGTCCGAACCGACAAAGATCGCACCCCAGCCAAAGACGAAGCGCTCGAGGAAATGACCGAAGGACAATCGAGCAACATCGGAATCCTTCCAAAGATCCGCAAAGGTCGCTCCGCTCTCGAAGACGAGATCATGGAAGAAGCTGCCCCACAACTTGCCGAGCTCGGTATCGAGCTCATGGACATTCGTTTCAAGCGCATCAACTACAACCCCTCGGTCGTCGTCAAAATCTACGACCGCATGATCTCCGAACGCCAGCAGATCGCTTCCAAATTCCGCTCCGAAGGTGAAGGCGAAGCCGCCCGTATTCTCGGAGACAAAGAGCGCGACCTCAACGGCATCGCCTCGGAAGCCTACAAACAGGTGCAAACCATCAGGGGCAAGGCCGATGCCGAAGCCTCCGCCATCTACGCCCGCGCCTACGGTCAGAACCCCAAAGCCGCCGAGCTCTACGAATTCATCAAAACCATGGAGATGTATCGCAACACTGTCGGGGAAAAATCCACACTAGTCCTCTCCACAGATTCCGACCTTTTCAAATTCATGAAGTCATCCGACGCCGCTGCCGCTGCTCCGCAAAGCGACACTCCGAGCAGGAGGGTCGTCCAGCCAGAGGAAGAGTGAAATAGCGAAGAACCCATGCCTTTACTTCTTCCCAAAGAATTCCTCGCAACTAGCCAAGCGCCCCTTAATATCGACGCGGATTAATTTCATCCCGATGATCGAGCCGTCTTCTAACTCCGAAAAGCGACTTCTGGTTGTAGTTACTACAGCCATAGGACATTCAGGTCTGGATCGATTTTTCCCGGAACGACTTCCGAAGTGGGACAATTGTGATTTTTTAGTCAACCCTCCAGCAGGAACCGAGTGTGACTTCTGGATTGTTTTCGCAGCCAGCAGAGATGGTGACAGCATGCGGGTAGCTCGGGAAAACACCCTCTTTATTGCAGGAGAGCCACCTTCCAAGAAGATCTACCCCAAGGCGTATTACTCTCAATTTTACACCATCGTCAGCTGCCATGCAGATGACCCGCACCCACGCGTTATCACGTCAGCACCTGGGTTGCCGTGGCATGTGGGACTGGATCATTCCACCGACGAATACAAATACGGTTACGATGAACTCTCGGCATTGGAACGGCCGGATAAGACATCCAAAATTTCCGTCATCTGCTCCAACCTGACGACCACCGAAGGCCAACGGCTCCGCCTAAAATTCCTGGATCAGCTAAAGCGTGAAATGCCCGATCAGGTCATCCATTACGGGCGCGGCTTCGAACCCATTGATGACAAGATGGATGCGATTCTCCCTAATCAGTATCATCTCGTGCTGGAGAACTCACACACGGCCGACTATTGGACGGAAAAACTGGCGGATGCCTATCTTGGCTGGGCTCATCCAATCTATGCCGGCTGCCCCAACGTCGGGGAATATTTTCCTAGAGCAGGATTCACTCCAATTGACATTACCAACCCAAGAGAAAGCATTGATCGGATCAGGGAGACCTTGGACAAAGATTTCGATTACGACGTCATTCGTGAGTGTCGTGAAAAAATGTTAAACACCTACAATCCCTTCGCGCGCTTTGCTTATTGGACAGAGAAACTCCATCAACCTAACGCGGAAAAGGTGCTGGTGAAAGCAACCTCACACCGAGCCTTTCGTCCTTTCCCTCGCAACCTGATCTACCGTATCAAAAGCCACCTTTCTCCCGAGAAACCATGAACAAATACGCTCAGCGCATCGACAACCTAGGGTTTTCGAACTTCCTCAAATACACATGGCATCAGAAAACGAAACTTCCCAAATCTGGGAAATTTCAGCTGAACAGCCGTTATGCTCTGGCTCCACTCTCTTGCCGTGGGGGCACGAGTGACATCGATGTTTTCAAACACATCTATGTCATCCGCGAGTATGCTTGCCTCGATCACCTCGACTCACCACAACTCATCATCGACTGCGGGGCAAACGCTGGCTTCTCATCCTCCTATCTTCTTAACCAATTTCCCTCCGCCAAAGTGATCGCCGTGGAGCCGGATCACGGAAATCATGGGATGCTCTGCAAAAACACAGCGATCTTCGGTGATCGCTGCACCCCCATTAACGCCGGTGTCTGGTCAAAAAAATGCGGCCTGAAATTTTCCGAAATCCCCTTCGGTGATGGCCGCGAATGGGCGGTTAGCGTTCGCGAGGCTCGGGAAAAAGAGAAGCCGGATATTGAAGCTGTCGACATTGGAACTCTCATCCAGCAATCAGGACAAGCACGTGTCTCATTGCTAAAAATCGACATCGAAGGCTCTGAAGACGAAGTATTCAATGGAAGCCATACCGCTTGGATCGATAAAGTGGATAACATCATCATCGAACTACATGGGGCAGAATCTACAAAGAATTACATCGCAGCCGTTGATGCCGCAGGTTTCAATTCCAAAGATCTCGGTGGTTTGACCCTATCCACACGCAGTTAATCACGGCATCACATAGCAACAACCAACGACCTCATGATTTTAGACGGAACCCTCGTGATCAATCTCGATCAGCGCTCCGAGCGATTGGCGGATATTGGCACGAGGCTAGATGCAGTGAACTCACTGGGAAAATGGCAACGCCTGCCTGCCGTTAGCGGTGTTGACTTACCTGGTTTTGGTGAAGCTCCATGGTTTCGCAGTGGGAAACGTGACATGTCATGGGCGGGGAGAGCCGGATGCACCCTCTCACATAGAAGCGCGATCTTGCAGGCAAAGCAAAACGGCTGGAGCAACGTTCTCATCCTTGAAGATGACGCTACTTTCGATGAGCAGTTGGATCATGTGATCCAATCAATTCCTGATGACGGATGGGATGTTTGCTACCTCGGTTATACTGACGCATTGGAGCCCTATGGAGCACCAACATCAGTGACTGAAACGCACAATCTTATTCCGGTATTCGGCTGTTACACGACCCACGCATATATCCTGCGAGGCAATGTCTTCGATCGGCTCTTGGAACAATTGCCCGACGAGCATTCGATTTGGCCATGGATTTCAGAACATCGTGCGATTGACCGCTGGTATTCCCGCCACATGACTCGTGACTTCCGGGTAACCGCGGTTTCACCTGGTGTCATCGGTCAGATCACCGATTTCTCGGATATCGGCCAACGCCTTGGAAACGACTGCCGCGCTTCAGAATTCTTCGAGCCGATCCTAGGGAGTCTGTTAGATCCTCAGGCATTCCAAGCAGCTGCCCGCAAACGACATCTCAATTTCCGTATAGCTGGCTTGGGCGATAAATTCCGTTCTTTGATCAAACGCACGAGAGGATTCTAATCGCAATGGAACAAGGCCGCATACGTGTAAAATTTCTATCAAAAGCTCAATCAGCTGATCGAGATTACGAACGCTGGCTTTGCCGCTTCCCCGAATACAAACCGTTTTGGGGGAAATGCGAATTCATCTTTGATCAGGATGCCACGGAATACGATTGGCTCGTCGTCTACGATGACTTGCCACGCAAGCCCGGTGACCGGAAACCACTTTGGGAAGAGGAGTTGTCTTGCCCGCGTTCCCGCACCCTGTTGATCACCACCGAGCCTTCGTCGATCAAACTCTATGGCAACAGTTTCCTCTCCCAATTCGGTTGGGTATTAACCAGCCAAGAACCCTCGGTCATCAAACACCCACGGGCTATTTTCCGCCAAGCCGGGCTGGTTTGGTTCTACGGGATGCCCGGAGAACGTGCCTCGTGGGATCACATGAATCGTGCGGAAACACCCGAAAAGACTTCCGTCATCTCCACCTTATGCTCGTCAAAGCAGATGGCGCATACATTGCACCAGTCTCGCTACGATTTCACACAAGCACTAAAACAGAGGCTGCCTTCTCTCGAAATCTACGGTCAAGGAGTTCGCCCCATCGACAACAAAGCGGATGCCCTTGACCCCTTCCGCTACCACATCGCGATTGAGAATCATGTCTGTGATCACCACTGGACGGAAAAACTTTGCGACCCGTTCCTTGGATATTCCCTGCCCTTCTATCACGGCTGTTCCAATGCTGCGGACTACTTTCCCGAAGATAGCTTCATCCCCATCGACATTCACCAATTTGGAGAAACCCTCGAACGCATCGAACGCGCCATCCGCGACGATGAATGGACGAAGAGGCTTCCGGCAATTCGTGAAGCACGCCGCCTCGTCCTCGAAAAATACGGAACCTTTCAGCAACTCGCCTCCCTCATCGAGGAAAGACATCCATCAACCGACGGTGCCGTTGAAGGCTCAATCTTAAGCCGCCACCTGATGCGTAGAAGTCGCCCTCTGGACGCAATTCGAGAAGGACTATCAAAATTCACGCTACAAACCCGCAACAGGTTGTCGTTTCAAAAGTTCTCGGAAGATTCCTAAACTTACGGGTAACATTTAAGCCATAGAAATCACACCTCAGCATGGAGCAACCACCCGAAGTTTTTGTCATCAGCTTGAAGTCCAGCACCCAGCGGCGTGAGCTTATCCATGCTAGACTGGAAGAACTGAAGCTTCCCTGTCATTTCATTGATGGGATTGATCTTCGTAAAAGCAATATCCATGAAAATCCCGAATACGATGGAGAACGCAGGCGGTTGTATTTCGGACGGGATTTGGCACCGGGCGAATTGGGCTGCCTGCTGTCGCATCGCAAAGCCTATCAAAAGATGGTTGATGATGGCATTTCCCACGCACTGATTCTCGAAGACGATGCAGGACTGGAAGCCGATCTACCCGAAGTCATCCGGCTGATGGTAAATTCACCGATCGAATGGGACATGATCCGTTTACTCGACAAAAAAAAGGTCTACCGCAAAAAGTGCCGAAGCATCGGAATGATCGACTCAACACATGAGCTCGCAAGGCTCCCCACCAATTCTGGCGGTGCTTACGGCTACCTGATGACCAACCGCGCCGCCACACGCCTTGTCGAACTGATGCAGCACAACTGGCTCCAGAACGACGTCCTCCACAGCCGCACCTGGCAAACCGGCCTTACAGTCTATATCATGAGACCCTCGCCGGTGACTCATCCCACGGAGGACGACGATTCCGTGATAGGCAATCAGCGCTTTGAAAAACAAGTCGGCCTAACCGGCTGGCTCCGTGTGGTACATCCATTTGCCCGATTTAAGATGAAGATACAGGATCAATTCATGAAGCGCTTGAAATACCTGACTACCATCCCCTTGGATTTAAAAAACCGGAACCTCTTACAGACTCCCGCCTCTTTAGAGAAAAAATGATGAATTCACTCTGATAGAGTCTCTCAGAAGAACATGATACCCACACTAAATGTATACTGGCTGTTCATTGATCCGGACACGGCTCGCAGCATTGATCTGGATGCATTGTCAGGTCAGCTGACTCGCACCGGTTTTCTTTTGGTGAAACCTCCGGAATCCATCGAAGGAGGGTTCCTTCTGTCATTGTTCAGCGCCAGCAAAGCTTCTCCAAGCGGTCTTATCATTCGGTTAGCCAAAGCACTGAAACCCTTCCATAAAAAAATCGAAATTCGTATTTCAAAGGAAAACATCAAGGCATGGCGACAGGCTTTTACCGATCAGTCTATTTTGGGAGGTAGCGGGGTGAGATCAGTGGTCACACGTCATGGAGATGTTGTTCGGAAGACCTATCATGATGAGGCATGGGAATACTGTAAGAGGGATCTCTGGGGACATAAGACCTTGGAAGACATCCCTCAGACCTGTCGGGTCTTGCGCCACACGGATCATCTTATAGAAATGCCTTTTATCACCCAAGGGTGGAACTGGGAAGATCGCGGATGGAACCTATATCCCTTGGACAAAGCTCGCTCGGTACTAGCCTATATGCAGGCTCTACACGACAAACGCGTTTGCATGGTCGATTGGGCTCCCGGGGCGTTCCTATTCGACGAAGAGGGAGCTTTGCACGTCACTGATTTTGAATATGCACATCCTTTTCCCAATCCATCCCTGAGCTTTCGGGAAAACGCCGACATGACCGGATCAGGCCATGAAGTTACGATCCCGGGATGTGAAGCAGTCTCCTATCAACGTGTCTGGCAACCGATTACAGGACTTGATCTTGAAACTCTCCTGAAGGGTTCCGAGAGTTCATGCAATCGGCAGAGATTCTTCTACCTCCTAAAAAAAAGATGGCCACGGTTTGCAGGAAAAACACTCGAAAATTGTTTCAAGCCGATCAAGGTTTTCATCAAGACGCGCCGTTTCATTAGAGATGATGGCAATTCGATCGTATTCAAAAAATAACAACGAAATGACCTCCCTTAGAAAATTTGCAATTTTTGGCCCGGTCACAGATCGTCTGGATATTTCCGATCTCAAGGAAAGTTGCTTTTCCAAAAGACACGCTGTCCCAGGTGATTTGGCGCAGAATAATGCTGACGTCATTATATTATCTGGAAAAACCCTGAAGTATGCAGCGCGTTTCAGAACCATCAAACATGTCCAACAGGTCTGGGTTCCGAAAAGGGATTTTGCCGGAGCTGTCATTTGTTTCGGACGATACGTCATCCAAGGTCGGATGGCCTACGGTGGAGTCGAAACCCTCGGTGGCCGTTCCTTTCTGGTTTTTAACCTGAAGGACAAGAAACACCGTGGAATTTCTAATCGTATTTTCTACCCTGCGGACATTCCCCCCAAGGTTCTCTTGCAGGGTTTTACCGACCATCGCTTCAACTACGTCCTATTACGTTGGCAAGATCATCTCGATACGCTTCCCGCTGATGAAGACCTTGATCTACTCGTTTCTGACGATGACGCATTGCTGATCAAAAACCAATTGAATGCACGCATCGGAACCCGTCCCCTCGACTTGCATACTGTCAGCGGAACCGTGAAAAATGTCTCTGATGGACTCGCCTACTTTCCACCGCATTTGTCAAAAGAGTTACTTGAGAGCAAAAAAGAAAATGCGGATCGGATTTACATCCCGAATCCGAAATATCATTTGCTGAGTTTCATCTACCATACCATCTACCAAAAAGGTGATCGATCAAAAGTGGAATCAGGCAAGGGAAACCGCTTTTATGACCAGATCGACAAATTGATGAAAGCAGAGGGTGTCGAATTCGAAATCACACTTGAAAATTTAGACTCCTATTTGGAAACCCAAGGATGGAAACCTGCGTTCGACACCTTGGCGAAACTGTCCACAAACAATACTTGGCTACGTGACCGGCTTATGAAGCAATTCGCTGAGATTCAGGATACAAACATCACCGTTTTCATCTTTCGGGAAGTTGTAGAGAAATGGGGTAACCTCCAGGATCTAGTGAAGGATATCCGTGATTCTGATTTCAAAATACTCAGAGAAGGTCCCCTCGATAAAAATGAAGTCCCGAGGATTGCCCAAGGCATCCGCGGCGGTGACTGGAGTCAGGGAAATTGGCCGACTGACGGTGGCTTCCCCTATTACGCGGTGCTGGTGCAGGATCCCATGCCTGTTGCTCCTAATTCCTATATCAAGAAAAAGAGTCCCTTCATCACGAACGCTCGTCCGAATTTGTTCAAAGAAAAATGGCGTAAGAAGGTCAATTCGGGATTCCCCGCTGAGGGAAAAGCGAACTTCGTCCATTGTAGCGACAGCGAACTCGAAGCATACGAATATATACAACTTATCTTTCCCGGCGAGGGGGAGAAATGGTTCTCTCAGAAATAAGGATTCCCGACCAGTCGACCTAGGAGATATCTGCTTTCATAGCAGCTTGTTTTATTTCATCGGGGCTGACGGTTGCGGTGCCGACTTTTGAAACGACAACTCCCGCCGCAAGGTTCGCGAACTTCGCTGCATCGACGGGGCTGGCACCCGCGGCAAGCGCGCAGGTGAGTGTCGCGATGACTGTATCCCCCGCTCCCGAAACATCGAAGACCTCGCGAGCACTGGTTTGCAAAACTTCGATGACTTTCCCCTCTTTGGAAACGACCATCCCGTCCGCGCCGAGTGTCACCACCAGCAGTTCCGGGCTGTATTTCGCATGGATGTTCCGGCAGACTGCTTCTAACGGATACTCCTCGCCAAGTGATGGCTCGGGGATACCTGCAAGCTCGAGGGCTTCGTGACGGTTCGGCGTCATCAGACCTGCTCTTTGAAATTTCAACATGCGCGCTGGCTTGGGATCGACGGCGAGGAGTTTGCCGTGCTGCGCCGCGAGAGCGAAACAGCGATCCATCAGCTCCTGAGTGATCACACCCTTCGCGTAATCGGAAAGGATCATCGCATCGCAGCCCGCGATGAGTTTTTCCAAGAGCTCTCCCGAGCCAGCGACCGCGTCGATGCCATACGCCGATCTCGCCGCCTCGCGGTCGATCCTGCAAAGCTGTTGGGTGCGCACGACCACGCGGGTCTTCACCATCGTGGACAGTCCGTCGATTTTGAAACAGCCCTGCGCATCGATACCTTTTTCCTCAAGCAGTCGGCAGAGTTTTTCACCGGCCTCATCCTCACCCAGTGATCCACAGACCGAAACACCGAGCCCGAGCGAAGCGAGGTTCAGCGCCACGTTCGCGGCGCCGCCTGCGGTGTGTGTCTCGCGCATTGCCTGCACCACCGGCACGGGTGCTTCAGGGGAAATGCGGTGCACATCGCCCCAGATGTAGTGATCTAGCATCAGGTCGCCGACCACGAGAATTTTCAGCGACGGAAATTTCCCTAACAACTCAGCACTGGTCATGGCAGTGTCTCCGGCCAAGGTGTTGCGTCGATCGCCTCCAGCCACTGGTGCAGCACAAGCGTGTGAACTTCTTGGATGCGGGCGGTGTTAGAACTGGGGACGATGATTTCGTGATCGCAGGTGCCGCGCGCCGCGCCGCCGTCTTTCCCGGCGAGCAGGATGGTGGTGACTCCGCGTTTCGCCGCCACCTCGAAGGCAGCGATGACGTTCGCGCTATTGCCGCTAGTGGTGAAGCCGACGATGACGTCTCCGGGTTTGCCCAGCGCCTCGACCCCACGGGAAAAAACATGCTCGTAGCCGTAGTCGTTACAGATGCAGGTGATCGCGGTCGCATCCGCATTCAGGCAGAGTGCGGGCAGCGCCCTACGTTCCACCGAGTAGCGGCCGACGAGTTCCTCCGCGAGGTGCAGGGCGTCCGCCGCGCTGCCGCCGTTGCCGCAGGTGAGGAGTTTCCCGCCAGCGAGGATGGCTTGGACGATGGCTTCGCCCGCTTTTTCCACGGCAGGAGCCATGGCCAGCGATGCTTCGAGCACCTTGCCGAGTTCCTGCGCAGAGTCTTTGAAAGTGGGTGTCATCAGTGTCCGGATTTTTCCCCAAGGCGTGTGCCGGGGACGAGATAATTTTTCACGTAGTCGCCCACCGCTTCATCCAGCGAATGCATGGGCCCTTGCCAGCCGCTTGCATCGAGGTGCGCGGTATCGGCGCAGGTGTAATATTGGTATTTCCCTTTCAGCACATCAGGCATCTCGATGAACTCGATCTCCACTGGTTTGCCGAGGGTTTTGAAGATGGGTGTCACCAGTTCGACCCAGGTCGATGCCTTGCCAGTGCCTACATTGAAAAGTCCCGCCGCATCAGTATTGGCCGCGAGGTGCAGTGTCATCGCCACTGCGTCTTTCACATACACGAAATCCCGCTTCTGCCCGCCGTCCGGGTAGTCAGGATGATAGCTTTTGAAGAGCTGCACCTTCCCGGTATCGCGGATCTGGCTGCTGGCCTTGTGCACCACGCTGCGCATGTCGCCTTTGTGATCCTCATTGGGGCCGAAGACGTTGAAATACTTGAGCCCCACGATCTTATCGAGCCAGCCGCGCCGCTTCGCGTGGAGATCGAAGAGGTGCTTCGAGTAGCCATACATGTTGAGCGGGCGGTATTTCTCCAGATCCTCGGAAGAGTCATCCATGCCCATCTCGCCGTCGCCATAGGTCGCGGCGGAGGAGGCATAGACGAATCGCCTGCCGCCCGCGAGCGCCCACTCGGCGAGTCGCTGGGTGTATTGGAAATTGTTTTCCATCAGGTAATCAGCGTCTTTCTCGGTCGTCGCGGAGCACGCACCGAGGTGGAAAACCCATTTCACATCGGAAAGCTCTTCCGTTTCCAAGCGGCCTAACAACTGCGCGGCACTGAGGTAATTCGCGTAGCGCAGGGCGACGAGGTTCTTCCATTTCTCATCGGTGCCGAGCACGTCGGTGATGATGATGTTCTCGAAGCCCCGGCGGTTGAGTTCCCACACCAAGGCGCTGCCGATCATGCCGGCTGCACCGGTGACGAGGATCTTGTCTGAAGCGTGCATTCGTAAAGGTTAGGAGTCGGAGCGCATGCGCTCGATTAGGGAGGTCGTGGAGCGTCCTACGACAAATGAGAGAAACCTAATGTCCGTTCCGCTGTCAAGCAATGCGGCCTTTTCCGTAGGCTCTAGCGACTCGATCGTGTAGTCCCCTGCCTTTGTGTAGATGTCCGGTTTCAGTCGGGAAATTTCCCCGGCCAGCCGCGGCCCCTGGAAAACGAAGACCGCATCTACGCAGCGCATGCTCGCGAGGGCGAAGGCTCGGTCGTCTTCGTTATTGATCGGCCTGTCTTGGCCTTTGAGCTCGCGCACCGACTCATCGCTGTTCACGGCAATGCAAAACACATCCCCGAGGTTCGCTGATTGCTGGAGGTATGAAAGGTGCCCACGGTGCAGTAGATCGAAGCAGCCATTGGTCAGCACGAAGCGCTTGCCCTCGGCCGCAGCCTTCTCGCGCAGCGCCGCCACCTCATCGAGGCTCATCACCCGTAGTTCCGGATCTTCGGTCTTCATGTTTGGGGAAAAAGAAATTTCATAGCACTGAGGAAATCGCCGAAGACCGGGAATTGCTCCCCGTATCCCTGCGCTTCGAGCTCAGCTTGAAGGTCATCGAGCCCGGTTGCAACACCCACGCCACGTGTTTCCGCAGCAGCAGCAGCTCCCAGATCGCTGCCCCGGTCGCCGACATAGCAGATTTCCTCCGCTGAAAAGCCATACTCCGCCATCACCTCCTTCGCGAATTCCGGCGAGGGCTTGCGGTATTTCGAAGGTGCTCCCGGGGCTTCTGGAGCCGTGCAGATGCGCTCGAAGCCATGCTCCAGCATCTCCACCAGCCGCGCATTACATAGTTCTACCTCCTCCATGCCGAACATCCCGCGTCCCACCCCGGATTGGTTGGTGTGCAAGAAAAGCTTCGCTCCGGAGCGCACCGCGAGACCCAGCCCTTCCTCCACGCCGGGCAGCAGCCTCATCTCCGCAGGATCGCACAGATATGGCACATGCTCGATCAGCGTCCCGTCGCGATCCAATATCAAGGCCTTGGGAATCATTTGCGTAGCCTTAGGGATTTCATCACTTCCTCGGGCGACAGGTCTTTCAAATCGTCTTTTTGGAGAAACCCAACATCCGGCCCCCTCGGGGTCATTCGCATGGGATCGCTTTTCCCGGACATCAGGGAAAGCGTCGGCGCACCTGCCACGGCTGCGATATGTATCGGCCCCGTGTCGTTGCCCACCGCTCCCTCGGCTCTTTTCGCCACCTCCGCCAGTTGACCGATATCCGTTTTCCCAGCAATGCTCACCACACCCGGACAAATCGCACGGATTTCCTCGATCACCTCAACATCCACCGCCGTACCCACTGCCACGGCACCGATCCCCTGCTGCGCCAGCATCCCGGCAAGCTTCGCAAAATGCTCCGCAGGCCAGCGCTTGTGCGGGTGTTGCGGCGCACAACCCGGGATCAACATCACATACTTCCCCGGCAATCCAAGGCCATCCACATCCCCCGTCAGCCAAGAAAGCTCCGGCGCACCCGCCCTCGGCACATCCACCGATTCCAAGAACCTCAGCATCCGCTCGGTTGCTGGCACCGGATCTTTCCTGTGGTCATGCCTCTGATGCGAGCAGCCCTTTGCCGTCCCACACCACTCCGGCTGCCCCGGCGCCATCAGCTTGAAATAAAGACCCGACCTATCATTCCCCTGAAGATCATAAACCCTCGTAAAATCCCTCTCCCGGAGCGTCTTGCGAAATTTCAGCATCTTCCCGATTTGGTGAAACTTCGGATTCGCATCCACCACCACCTCATCGAACCACGGCATCTGCGAGGTCAGTTTTACAAACGGCTTTCGCGTCAGTAGCGTGATGTGTGCCTCAGGATGTTTCTCCCTCACCGCATGGAATGCCTCCATCGCAAGGATGATGTCGCCCAGCGCACCGAGCTTGATGACAAGGATCTTTGGGATCTTATCCATCAGCTTTATTGGCTTAGGCCTTGTAATACTTCACCGGCCGATGTGTGGGAGGAACCGCATTTCTTGTATCGACCAGAGGAATTCCATAAGCCGAGAAATCATGCACTTTATATTCGTCGTGCCCCGTGGACAGGACGATCAAGTCATACCCATCCGTGACCTCGGACTCGGATTTCCGTCCCGCATATTTCGCGTGCTCGCGTGTCATCGGAATAACAGGAACATACGGATCGTGATAAAAGACCTCCCCGCCCAAGGCTTCGAATTTCTCGATCAGTTTGTAAGTCGGTGACTCGCGGTCATCGTCTACATTGGCTTTGTAGGCGAGGCCGAGCAGCAGGATCTTCGCTCCTTTGATCGCCTTGCGGTCGTTGTTAAGCGCCTCGAAGGAAACCTTCACCACATGGTCAGGCATGGCCGTATTGATCTCGCCCGCCAGCTCGATGAACCGAGTGTGCTGGCCGAATTCACGGGCTTTCCAGGTCAGGTAAAACGGATCGATCGGAATGCAGTGACCTCCCAGTCCGGGGCCGGGATAAAATGGCATGAAACCGAAGGGCTTGGTTTTCGCCGCCTCGATGACCTCCCAGATATCGATATCCATCGCTCCGTAAACAACTTTGAGTTCGTTGACCAAAGCGATGTTCACCGAGCGGAAAATATTTTCCAACAGCTTCGTCGCCTCCGCCACGCGGCAGGAACTGACCGGAACCAGCTTATGGATCGCTATCTTATACACCGCCATCGCCTTTTCCAAGCACTGCGGAGTGAGACCACCGATCACCTTCGGGATCGAGGCCACCTTGCTGTCAGGGTTGCCGGGATCTTCGCGCTCCGGCGAAAATGCCAGGTGGAAGTTGACGCCAGCCTCTTTCCCCGAGCCCTCTTCCAGCACTCCACGGAGCTCCACATCAGTAGTGCCCGGATAAGTGGTGGATTCCAAGACGATGACCGCGCCGTCCTTGATGTAAGGAGCTATCGCCTCACCTGTCTTCAACACGTAGCTGAGATCAGGTTCGCGGAAATGGTTCAAAGGAGTCGGCACACAGAGGATCACCGCATCGACCTCGGCAATGCGCGAAAAATCCGTGGAGGCATCGAGAGCGCCGGATGCGATGTGAGCCGACATATCTTCGCCCGAGACGTGTTTGATGTAGCTGCGACCCTCCAGGATCGCGTCGGTTTTTTTCCGGTCGATATCCAGTCCAAGCACTTTCGCTCCCGACCTCGCAAACTGAAGCGCGAGAGGCAGGCCGACATATCCGAGACCGACGATTGCAATATGATTCATTGGGAGCCCCATTCATTCCATGGGATGGGGGTTGATGGGTAGAAGAATCTTATCCCCGGGGCGAATTCAACAATTCTTCGTAGAGTTCCAGCGTCGAGACACACATGGCAGCGAGAGTGAATGATCCCTCCGGAACATGGGGCATAGGCTTTTCGTCCAAGATTTTCCGGGCGATCTCCACCAGCTTTCCGGCGTCTCCCAAAGGGACTTTGCCTTCGGGAAAAATGATCCCTAGCAGCTCCCCCACACCGCCGCAGTCGTAGCCAAGAACCGGTTTCCCAAGCGCCATCGCCTCGAGCACCGTGCGTCCGAACGATTCAGGCTGCTGGGAAAGCGCGCAGACCACATCGCTGACCGCCATGATCTCGCGGACATCTGTGCGGTGCCCCAGAAACGTCACATCGTTTTCCAAGCCCTTTTCGACAAGCAGGGCGCGGAGTTCATCGAGGTAAGCCCGTTTTTTCGGATGCGTGTCTCCGGCCACCAGTCCGTGCACCGCCCGGCCTTCCTTTTTCAGAGTTGCAATGAGCTCGAAATAATCCCCATGCCCCTTGAGGCGCGTGATGCGTCCCGGCAGCAGGAACACGCTCTTTTCCGCCAGCGCTGGATTCTCCTCATTCCACCGCGCAAGCCATTCGCCATCGGGTCGGAAGCCTTTAGGATATCTCTCCGGCTCTATCCCACGGTGCACCACCTTGATATTCCCGGCATCTGTCTGCGGATAATTCTCCAGTATATACTCACGAATGCTCTCCGAAACCCCGATCAACCGCTCCCCTTTCGTCATCACCGCCGAGTATCGGTTCACCGAGTAAAATCCATGCACCGTGCTCACCAGCCGCGGCCGTGTCGCCGGATCCATCTTTTTCCAAGCGAGATAAGCGATCCATCCCGGCACCCGCGAACGGATGTGCAAGATATCCGGCTTCTCCTCCTCCAGCATTTTTCGGAAAGGCTTCACCTGAAACAACGAACCCAGGCTCTTCTTGTGCACCGGCATCGCGATATGCCTCGCGCCCAGAGCCTCAAGCGCCTCCACCTGCCTGCCGCCGTTGGAAACAACCACTGCCTCATGCCCACGCTTTACGAGGAAATCCGCGACCTCCAGCGTCCCGCGCTCGACTCCTCCGGAGTTCAGCTCCGGCAATACCTGCATCACTTTCATATTCCTAACTCCTTTTCCAAAGCAGCTTCCATCGCCCGTTCCACCAGCCGCGCCGCAGCCGCTTCGGTGGCCTTATCTAGTCGCTGCACCGCCGCCTTGAGCGGATTCGCCGCGCCATCGGAAACCGCTTTCTTCACCCCAACAAGCGCTTCCTCGATCTCGCCGCGCTCATCCTCCTCGACCATGCCTTGAGCGAGAATCATCTCCACCGCCGGGATCAGCTCCTCAGCTTTCATCCGGGCTTCCGTAAAAATCCGCTCCGACATGTCTTCGAAAGCGTATTCCACTGACTGGCCGACCATTTCCTCCACCGCCGCGTCATCCACATCCACCGCAGAGCTCGCGATGTTTACCACCGTGTCCTTGCCGGTCTTCGTATCACGCGCCAGCACCTCTAGGATACCGTCTGCATCGATCTTAAACTGCACCCCCACGCGTGCCTGTCCTTTCGGCAGCTTCTCCATTTCAACCTCGAATTTCCCCAGCTCCCAGTTGTCACGAGCCATCTCGCGCTCACCCTGAAGCACGCGCACCGCCATCGATTCCTGGCCATCCGCTGCGTTTGTGAACATCTCCCCGGCCTTGCACGGGATCGTTGTATTGCGAGGGATAATAACGTTCATGAGTCCGCCGAAGGTTTCGATTCCAAGGCTCAGCGGGGTTACGTCCAGCAGCACCATTTTTCGCATCGCTCCGCTCATCACGCCTGCCTGTATCGTTGCTCCGAGCGCAATCGCCTCATCAGGATGCTGGGTCACATCCACTTCTTTCTGGAAAAAATCCGCCACCGCTGATCTCACCGCCGGCATACGAGTGCTTCCACCCACCAACACCACTGCATCCAGATCCGCCGCCTCTAGCCCGCTGTCGAGCAGCGCCTGACGGCAGCATTTCAGCGTTCTTGCTATCCAACCTTTCGTCATGACGTCCAGTTCCGCGCGCGTCAGTGTCTGCTCGATGCTACGGGAGCCATCGTAGAAAGGAATGCGCACCGCGTAATCTTCCGCATCAGAAAGGGCACGCTTCGCCTTCTCCGCCTCCTCCATGAATTTCCACTCCACCCCCGCCGCGATCTCCCCTGCCCCTGCGGTGAGCTTTTCGAAAATCATCCTGTCCACATCATCCCCGCCGAGCTGCGTATCTCCATGCGTCGCCAAGACTTGGAAGACCCCGCCCTCCATCTCCAGAATTGTGAGATCGAACGTCCCGCCGCCGAGGTCATAGACCGCCACGCGTGCCTTGTCCTGGAGCTTATCCAGCCCGTAGGCCAGCGCCGCCGCCGTCGGCTCGTTGATGATTCGCACCACCTCCAGTCCCGCCAACTCCCCAGCCGCCTTGGTCGCCGCGCGTTGGCCGTCGTTGAAATAGGCGGGCACCGTGATCACCGCCTTGCTCACCTCAGTCTCCA
>JANRFH010000044.1:0-4242 GCA_030725745.1 Akkermansiaceae bacterium | reverse complement strand
CCGTCGTTGAAATAGGCGGGCACCGTGATCACCGCCTTGCTCACCTCAGTCTCCAGCCGCCACTCCGCGATGCGTTTCAGCTCTTTGAGAATCTCAGCGCTCACTTCCTCTGGGGATTTCCCCACAGTCTCCAGCACCGGATCGGAAATATCATCCGCGCCCATCCAACGCTTCACACTCGTCACCACCCGTCCCTGATCAGCCGCACGCCTGCGCAGCGCCTTGCGACCAACTTCCACCCCACCGTCCTTACCGAACCATACCGCACTCGGAATAATCCGCTTACCATCCTCATCCGCCAGAAGGATGGGGAAACCGGAATCCACCACACCCACAGCGGAGTGAGTTGTCCCGAGATCAATACCAAGAATCATGCGCACATCCTGAGTCCTTCACAGGGAAACCCTCAACAACAACCTCTGGAATTCAGGCGATTCTCACGCTCCGCAAAAGCAGCAGTGTGACGCAACTCCAGTCTTCCCCTGAAAACAATGGAGCGCTGCGACATGGACGGCCTTTGAACTTAAATCTGCCGTCAAAACACTTGAAACTAGCAAACTCCCAACCCCTAAGGCACCCGGAAGATCTTCCCGTTGGAAGGATCTTTCGCAAGCTGGCCGGAGCGGAAGCCCTCTACATCAATGACATTGTAAGGCTTGTAAGGGCTGATCACCTGATTTGGATTAGCCGTGCGCTCTGCCGTAGGGTATGTGTCACGTGTCGGTGGCGGCTCAGGGTTTGGCTGGTAGCCATCCGTCTGATCTTGGTAGCCATCACGCCTATCGTTGTAGCCGTCCGGGCGGTCATCACGCTCGTAACGCTCCCTTTCACGCTCCGCGGCTGTCCGGTAAGGGCGCTGGTTGCGGTTTGGAGGGAGAGGCTCACAAGAGGAGGCTAGGAAGGCGATAACCAGACCTGCGGATGCGTATTTCATTGGTGACATGGTTTTGTGACGTTTGACTGGGAAATTCTATTCAGCGGAACGCTCAACGCGCCATCAAATATTTCAACAGGATTAGCGCCTTGGCAATACCCGGTACTGAATGCCTCTGATCAAACACCTGGAACTTCCCCTTACGCATGCGCCGCAGCAGCTCTCGATAGATCTCCGCCATCATCCTCGCCGGCAGAAGCGCCTTTCTGTCCACCTCGGGGATCTGCCCCTCCGCCTCAGCGAAATAATGCTCCGCCCTCTCCGCCTCATACGACATCAGCGCTAGGAAACGCCCGTCATAAACCTTCCCCACCAGATCCCGCTCGGAGTATTGGAAGCGTATCATGTCGTTAATCGGCAGGTAGATCCGCCCGCCATTCGCCAAGTCCTCACCCACATCCCGGAGGATATTCGTCAATTGCAGGGCATGCCCCAGCGCCACCGCATACTTATCAGAATCCTCATGCACGCAGCCAAAGATACGCGCAGAGACTAGGCCCACCACCCCTGCCACCTTCCAGTTGTAGCGGGAAAGCTCCTCCCATCCCTGGAACCTCAAAACTTCCAGATCCATCGCACAGCCTTCGATAATTTCCTCCATCCAGCCCACCGGAATTCCCCGTCTAGCCATCATTTCCTCGACCTCACGCCCGAGCACGTTTTTTTCGGAAAAACCCTCCTTAAGCCCTCTTTCCCAGTCACCCAGCTCCTGCCGACGGTGCCCTGCGGGCTTAGAAGTATCGTCCGCGATGTCGTCCACCGTCCGGCAGAAGGCGTAGAACACCGTCATGTCATCACGCCTATCCTTTGGCAGGAGCCTGAGAGCCAGCGCCAAGTTCGATTTCGCCTTCCGGGTGATCTCCGCCGCAGTCGACACCACCTTCTACTTGATGAGACCCCAGTGCCCGGTCGTGATCGGCCAGAGCGAGAACAGTGCCGGCCCCACCAGGTTGTATTCCTTCACCGTGCCCCAGTAGCGGGAGTCCAGCGAGTTACCGGTATTGTCACCCATCGCCGCATACTCGCGCATGCCTGGGCGGGCATTTTCGCCATCCAGATCCAGAGTGTCTTCCGGATTCAGCAGCGCGATCGCCAGATTATCACCAACCCTGCGCTCCGCGAGGTGATAGCCTATGTGATCTTCTTTGAAAGGCGGGCCGCCCTCCGCCACCCGGCGTATGCCTGGCTCCTGCGTGATTTTCCCATCCACCAGCAGATCAGGACGCTGGATCGAAAGCGAATCCCCCGGCACACCGACTAACCGCTTGATGTAGTGCGATCCCGCACCCTGCTCCCCGCTCCTGTCCTTGATGCCCTTGATGCCGATCGTATCGAAAACAAACACCTCGCCACGCTCCGGCTTACGGAAATGGTAGGAAAACTTGTCCACCAGCACGAGATCCCCCGTATCGATGAATCCCTCCAGAAGCACCTGCCCCTTTTTCAACAAGCCAACATCCTGCCCCTTCTGCTTCGAGCCACCACTTTGAGCAGCCTCAATGAGCGCGTCCCGCAGCCCCACCTCAAAGGCCTGGCTTGCAGGCGCAGGCAGTCGCAACGGCTTCTCGTTCAGGCTATACAGCCTCGATCTACTGAAGAAATGAAACCATTGGTAGTCCTTCACATCCGTGTAAACGCCACCATCCATCGTCCGGACAATCGGCACCTGCCTATCCTCATTGTTCACCACCTTCACATAGCTCCTGCCTTTCAGCACATACTCCGCCATCCGCACTGGGAAGGAAGGCCACTTATCCTCCTTCATCGGCGTCCCCACGATGCCGTTCAGAGTCGGCTGCATCGATCCCGTAGGAATCCGGAACGGCTGCAAATAATACGCCCGCAAGCCAAGCGCGATCACGATCGCCACAAACATCACCTCCACATTCTCCTCAAACCAGCCCTGCGGCTTCTCCCTCGGCAGCGAGTGCTCGCAGGTTGCACGAAGTTGCTTCGAAGCCTCGTCCACCTTCGCACGGTCGCCGGATTTCACCGCCGCGATCAGATCCTTCTTCCGCGACTCGATCTCCGCGATCCTCTCATCACTCAGAAGATCCCTTTTGTAATCGACGAATTTCTTCGCGCCCTTCACTAGGATCTTCGCGTTCTTTTTCCAAGCTGCCGTGAACATGTGCCAGAACCCTGCACCGCCACCCGCTAACCTGCAAGTACTAGGAGAGGCAAGGAGTCATGAGTCATGGGGCAGGAGAATCAGCAACCCCCGTCTTCCCTTCAAACTGAAAACTAGCAAACTTTCCCACTGGAGCGCAGCGACTCGACCCACCTCTCCATCCACCCCACCACCATCTCCGGACGCTCCGAAAGCCCCACATGCCCCTGAATCATTAGGCTCAGCCGGTTTTGAAAAGTGACACAACCCGCCCCGAGCAATTGTACATTGCACACCGGCGGGCAGAAAAGCCACGTATCCGGTGCCATCGTCTTCTCTGCATCCCAGACACCGAGATTAGAAAAAGCCCCGATATTTCCCTTTGGCTCATCACCGCTTTTCCTAACACACCACAACTTCGCCCGGTGGCTGAGATGTTTCCCCATGCATAGAATCAGGTGATTCGCCCGATGCTCACCGCGCTCCAGGCACTCGCGCATCCCCCGCTGGATTTCAGCCACCGTATCATCTGGTGAAACGTAAACATCCACACTGCTCACATGATTCTCCGTATCATCCGCGTGAGTCACATCCCCCCGCAAGTTCACCGGTATCATCCAGGGAATCGCCGCGCCTGGCTCACGGGTATCCGGGCGCACCGCACCGTCCAGCCCTTTGAGGAGGAAACTGTTCACAGTCACACCCTCCCGCCTGCACTTCTGCCGGATCCGCTCCGTCTCCTCCTCGGAAAAAACCTTCCACGCCACCGCCTTCGAAGCTCCCCCCTGAGATTCCCCGGCCGGCACCCAGTCTGCACGCACCGCCAGCTTCCCCACCGGACGCCTTTTTCGAAATAGATTCAGCAAAGGCCGGATCACCCTCCGATCCGGATGATTCGTCACCGGCAGAGAAGGCAGCACCGCCCCCTTTTCCCGCAACAGCCGCGCGAATCCCCCTATTCCATCGCACTCCACATGTGGGACATACAACCATTCCATCTCATCCGATCCCTCCGACATCCGCCCATAGCGTATCCCCAAGAATTCACCCGTCGCCTCCGCCGCCCGAAACCACCGCGCACAGGCACTCAGACCAGCCTTACCAAGTGACTCACGTTCAACCATCTCCCCGCAATCCTCCTCACCACACCCCAGGAAACAAGCACGAAGGAGGCAGGAGGCAGGAGGCAGGAGGCAGG
>JANRFH010000043.1:62857-68582 GCA_030725745.1 Akkermansiaceae bacterium | reverse complement strand
GAGCGGCCCGGCCTTTGCTAAACAATGCGGCATCAAGTATCCTACCTTCGCAGCATGGGTCGCTAAAGGGAGGCAGCGTGATGAGCCGGGTGTTGGCAAAATAGCTGACCAGCGGTTTCTCCTCGCCGAGTTCGCGGGGCCTACATCTGACACCGGCTTGAAAGTCGAGCTCCCCGGTGGCGCGGTCGTCCATGTCTCCACCCCCGCCCAGGTTCAACTTCTCGGCGAACTCCTCAAGGCCCTCGCCTGATCCTATCGCCATGCTCACCTTCAACGGCAATCTCAAGGTCTACGGGGCACTCCGGCCCTGTGATATGCGGATGAAGATAGACTTACAAAAAGCTTTCGGCAGGTGGCGCTCGGCTTAGGGTGGCGAATCGGGGGAGCGAATGTGCCGACCCTAGTATGATGTCCCATTCTTCCATTCAGCGTTTCACAGTCTCCATTTCTGAAAGTGTTCGCGGTGCTTGTAAATTTTTGGGAAGGTGGCTGGTAGGCTCTCCTAGGCTCAGGGCTTGGTTTTACCCGCCTACGGAAATCAAGACGCCTGCAGAAAAATACCGAGAATTCAACGAGGATTGCTTCGCCGATATTCATGAGCAGGAACGGATGCTGGCGGATGAGCACCGCATGGCGTTTTACCACGAAGCCATCCGCCGGAAGATCAAGCCGGGGGATCGCGTGATCGATCTGGGGACGGGGACGGGTATACTGGCGGCGTTTGCTTCCCGCCAAGGGGCGGCGCAGGTGTATGCGGTGGATCATTCTTCGATCATCGAGCACGCAAAGGAGCTAGCGGCGGAGAACGGGATAGAGAACGTGGACTTCGAAGATGTGCATAGCACGCAGCTGTATCTCGACGAGCCGGTGGATGTGATTCTCCACGAGCAGATCGGAGATTTTCTCTTCGATGAGGCGATGGTGCCGAATGTCTGTGATCTTCGTGACCGCTTCCTCAAGCCGGGTGGACTGATTTTACCGAGCCAGTTTGAGCTGTTCTGTGAGCCGATGACGCTCCATGACACGAGGCGCGTGCCCTATATCTGGGAACTCACTGATGTCTATGGATTTGATTTTTCCGGCATGGAGCGAAATTGTCCTCAGGAATGGGAATACCATAATTTGGTGAGCTGTGATCTGGGTGTGGTGAAACACTTTCTGGGTGAGCCTGCTCCAATCATGGAAGTGGATTTACACACCATCAATGAGTTGACGCTGCCCTTATCGGTATCATTCACGCGGAAAGTGACAACCCCCGGCCTTCTCGATGGGCTTGTGGTCTTTATGAAAGCGAAGGTGGATGAGGATTTGGTGCTGAGCTCGAGTCCGCTCGATCCGGGCAGGGCGCCGCACTGGGGTTTTAGGATTCTACGAATGGATCAGAGCTACGCAAAAATCGGCGACGAACTGGAGGTGACTCTGTCTGTAAAAGATTGGGCGGACCCCAGTACGTGGCAGTGGATTTGCAAAAATCTGAACATCCAGAATTCCTAGAATCGGGACAGTTGCTGCTAGTTAAAATGCGGCTTTCCACTCCCTTCTTCAGCGCTATTTTGTTTTCTTGCAGGGCACCAACCTTGGGAACACTTTGAATATTCTGATTAAGTTTATTCTCGTCCTGCAACCCACACTTCAAACTACATGACATTACCAAATTCACAGTCGCGTCACTTAGTCCTACCGTCCGTGAAATTCCGACCGGTTTTGGCTCTTGCGCTGAGTTCACTATTCATTGGCGTTTGCCATTCCTCAGCTGATGAAGCCAAAGAAATCACACCGGAGGATGGAGCGGGGGAGGGTGAAGCGCAATTCACGCCTTTGTTTAACGGTAAGAATTATGAAGGATGGTATATAAAGCTGAAGGATGGCGATGAGGCTTTGGGAAAGAAGGTTTTCGCCATCGAGGATGAGATGATCCATGTCTTCGGCGAGGGCTGGCCGGATGAAATCGATCTAGACGAAGGGACTGATGCGACCATTGGGATGATTTACACGAAGAAGTCATTCGATAAATACCATCTGAAGTTCGATTACAAATGGGGGAAGAAGAAGGCAAACTACTTTGCGAAATGGCAGTATGATGCGGGCGTCTATTATCACATCTCCGATGACAAGGTGTTCCCGACAGGAGTGGAGTTTCAGATCCACTATGTTCCGAAAGAGGATCGCAGTCGCACAGGGGATTTGATCCGGCCACCTGGTCAGACTTATGATTGGTATTTCAACACTGAGACCAGCGAATACCTCCACCCGGATGAAGGGGGTGTTCTCTACGAGAAACAGAAGTCATACGAGGGTAGGAACTGGCTGCATAATGCAAAGGTCACCCGGAATTTCAATGGCCTGAACGACGAATGGAATAGCTGTGAACTCATCGTGATGGGCGGAGACTACAGCATCCACAAGCTCAATGGAGAGGTGGTCAATATGGCGTTTAATCTCAAGCCTGGTGAAGGAATCATTGGCTTCCAGTCGGAAACGGCGGAGATCTTCTACAAGAATATCGAGATCAAAGAATTCGATGAAACTATACCGGCGGATTCATTTCTTAAAGCCGACGCAATCGAGTAGGCGTTAGAGCACTACTCGCTCTTACCTAGGTGAAGGATGGAGGTGTTTCGGAGCTCTACCTTCATCACGATTCTGTCATGAATCTGAAGTCCAATGAGCCCCTCATGTGAGCGTTTCGGATCCTGATCCACGTAGTCCATGATCTTTGCTCCATTGAGCCAGTATTCTAGGCGGTTTCCTTGGGCTCGAATGGTCATACGGTTCCAATCCTCTTTTTTGAAATTTGCCTTCATGATTTCTGGATCAGGAAAAATCCTCAAAGAAGGGCGCGCATACCAGTCGCCGAGTGAGCCGTTATGTTTTTCATCTAGCGCTGCATCATACTCATACCCTGAGGGAGCCTTATAGCTTGCGCCGGTCTTGCGCCATTCGAAGGTGAACGGCTTGGCGCGAAAGTAGATCCCAGAGTTCGCACTTGAGCCGCCGCTCAATCTGACTTCTGCAGTAAATATAAAGTCACTGAACTTTTGCTGCGTATACAGCCATTCGGGTGTTGATAGCTTTTCCCCTTTGGTGTCACCGGTAATGACACCGTCTGCAATCGACCATCGCTCAGAGGGAGCTGTCCACCCATCTAGTGTATTTCCTGAGATCAGTTCAATGGCCTCGGAGCCCTTTATGTCAGGCTCAACTGCCTCGTTGCTGGGTTCAGCAAGGAGGAAACTTTGCGTAAGTAGGAGGCAGTAGAAGAACTTCATGTGGAATGATTTACGTTAGAAAAATACCACATCATACGGGCTGATGTCTATTTTGACAAAATCCTCAGCCTAAAGAAGGCATTATCACCCGGGTCTGGCACTGATGGGGCAGGCTCTACCGTCACATCAAGCAAGTTGCCATTTACCATAGAGCTTTCGGTGAAGAGTATGTCGTCGAACTTTTTCAGATCGGTACTCATCTGGAGCTGATAGGTATAATTTGCCTCAGGATTCCATGGGAAGCTCAGCGTGGGCTCAACCGTTCCTCCTACGCGATTTCCAGTAATCGTAAACAAGCCCCTATCTGATAGGGTTGGGTTGGTCCCGAATACGTGTTCTTCCACGTTGGTCAGTCCATCGATATCTGGGTCTGCGCCATCTGCGGAAATCAGCGGGTCAGCCTGTTCAGCCTCTGTAAAATAATCATACTGGAACTGCTCATAGCTGCTCCTCACACGTATGACGAAGGGCTTCCCATACTCGACCAATTCACTGAAGCCCGTGCCCGAATGTAGCCCTTCTACAGAGAGCAGAAAATTATCGTCCTCACCGTCGCCAGTGACGATGAAGGGGTTTATCAGTGAGTCGATTTCACTTAAGCTAAAACTAGCCGCCGTAAAAGGAGCTTCGGAGACCGGAGTGACCGACTCTAAGCCTTCCGCAACAATCGAGTCGATGAACCAACCCGTTCCCGCGGAATTACCAGACACGATGCTGGTGTTACGAAGCGGCTCATGAAGGTAGCGAAAACGAAGATCAAATGTCCGTCCCGCCAATCCCGCAATGTCCACTGACACCGTGCTGAAAGCCCCTTGAGCACTCCCTCCACGGCGGATCCAGAGTGTCTGCCAGACCGCACCGTCAAAAGAGACCTGAACTTCCGCAATCTGACCCGTTGAGGAAGATCCGAGCCGACTAGAAAACTGCAATGACGCACCAACATGCGCGTAGTAGCGTTGTGGAAAAGTAAGGGTGACACTTTGCTGAGTCGCATTATGGGCGAGTTGGTAGGAGTTACTGCCTTGCCCGACGGTGGCTGATTGGACTGGGTTGAAGCCATTTCCAGAGTAGTTGAACGGAGAAACGAGCTCCTCCGCATCATAGTCTATCTCGACCTCAGAAGTACGGGAAATTTTCAGCATGGACGGAGCGACATCGATATCAGTAGCGATCATCCATGTCTGACTAGATCCGGTTGTGACCTCAGTAGGGCCGCTGACGACTGGACTACTAACAAGCTGTGCGAGGCCAATCGCACGTTCACCGCTACCAGAGTAGAAGAGGTAAGTTCTACCGTCACTATCCTGCAGAATGGCAGGATCTCGCAATTGATGAGATGGTGTGTTAGAGCTTCCAGCCTCGGAGATATCGAACGGGAGTAAGCCGCCTTCCCATGCTTCCTCAGGACGGATCAATTCCTGGTTTGGAAAGTCTCCCTTCCAAGACTTCCACTCGTCGTTATCAGGTGAGGTATTTGCAGCTAAGTCGCCGAAGTCAAAAGTTGAGATCTTGATGCGCTCGGGGCTGCCGGATTTATTCGTGAAAAATGCATAAAGAAAGCCATCGCGCTTTAGCACACCGAAATGCCTGGGGCGTAAGGGGCCATAACCATCTCCCCAATCGATCCACCCCCGGCTTTCGGTTTCCGTAGTGAAAGGTTTCGGCCCTCTTTCCCAATAATTGCTAGCATGGTTGTAACTCGCATCCGGGATCAAGGGGTTGCCTGTGGCGGGTGCGGCGTTAAGATCACCAGTATTACTCAGCGCATAAGACCTTCCTGCCTCTTCAAAAACCCGAAAGTAACTCTCTCCATAGGAAACCGGAAGTGTCCCATGTCCGCTCTGGCCAGCCCGGCTGTCACCACCGGAAGGCATGTTGAAATTGAGTCCATCGGAAGAGGTCGCCGCAGCCGTTCGCTGGGGATCGTTATTCGCGAGTGAGCCGAAACCTATTCGACCGTGATAATACATGACGAAACGCCCGTTTGCAGCACTGTCACCTTCAATGAAGACCTGAGGCGATGCGATGTGGTCATGAACAATGACACCGTCTCCGGCATCGATTCGCTCATCGGCGCCCAGACTTAGGACACCACGATCACCGATAGAGGTGTGTACGCTTTCGTTCATCCGATAGCCAGTCCATGGGCCTTCGAGGTTAGCGGCCCAAGCCATCCGGATGTAGTCTCCGGAGTGATCGGCAAAATAAAGATAATACTCCGCTGTGGGATGAGCTCGCTGGTTTGCAGGAAGCCAGGATGGAAGGCGTACACAGGATGGGCCGTTCAGGTTGTCCGAATTATTGGAACCAGCGCCCTGAGCTAAACTCCAAGTTTCGTCCAAGATCGGAAGCTTGTTGTTCATGCGGCGAGAGTGGAAGAGCAAGCCATCACTCACCTGTCCCAATGCTTTAACTATCGTGGTAGGGGGAGTAGGTGGAACGACATTGTTTACGAA
>JANRFH010000043.1:0-62757 GCA_030725745.1 Akkermansiaceae bacterium | reverse complement strand
TAATCCGCATCTGTGATCGTGATCGATGCGCCGTTTGCCAACTCCACCCAAGTGACGAAGCTGATGGCGTCGGTTCCATCCGAATTGTATCCCACCACCATGCAGTCTCCCGCCGAAAGGGCATCAGCGGATTGAAGAGGCAAAAGTAATAGAGAAAAAAGTAGGGTCGATAAATGGGCTTTTATCATTAATTGGGTTGCGGAGTGGGTTTTAGAATGATGGTGAATTACACTCTAGGAAGAAAGGCTTCAATAAATCAAATTTTCCAACTGTCGGGCTGCGCTTGCGGATTCCTTCATGCAAAAATCGGCCAGATGGTTGACAGATGGGTTGCAGCGTGGATGCTCCCTCACCCATGAAAGTCCGAATTTTTACGACACCTCTGATGATTGTTGCTGCTGCGTTAGTGGCTGTGCCCGCCCTTGTGCGTTCCGAGGAGACTCCGGACGCCAATACTCCAGCCGCCGCCGAATCGGATGCTGCCCAACCTGAAAATAACATGCCTGAAACACCTGCCGATGTAGCCGCCGCCCCCGCCGATGCCGAAAAGACCGAGAGTGGTCTGGCCTCGAAAGTCCTCCAAGCCGGAACCGGCGAAAAAAAGCCGACGGCTACTGATACGGTGACGGTTCACTACTCCGGCTGGACGACGGATGGAAAAATGTTTGATAGCTCAGTGAGCCGTGGTGAGCCTGCTAGCTTCCCGCTCAACGGCGTGATCAAAGGCTGGACAGAAGGCGTTCAGCTGATGGTAGTCGGTGAGAAACGTCGTTTCTGGATTCCAGAGGATCTCGCCTACGGGCCGGTTGTCGAAGGCAGTGATCGCCCCGGCGGCATGCTTTGCTTCGATGTGGAACTCCTCGAAATTAAGGAAGTTCCCAAAGTGCCGGAAGATACCGAAAAAACGGCAGGCGGAGTCGCTTACAAAATCACTAAGGAAGGTACGGGTGAAAAACCTGGCTCCAATCAAGTCGTCACATTCCATTTCACCGCCAAGACCATGGAAGATGAAATACTGCAAGACAGCCGTCAGGAGCCAACTCCTCCGAGCGCTCCACTCGACAAGTTGCCACCGGCACTCGGCGAAATTTTTGCCGATATGAAGGCCGGCGAACTTCGCAAATGCTGGTTGCCTGAGCCACAGGCACCGGGCGGGCACGTCGTAGCGGATATCGAGCTAATCTCCTTCAAGGATGCGCCTCCGGCTCCAGCAGTTCCCGAAGATGTCGCTGCCGCTCCTGCTGATGCTGAGAAGACCGAAAGCGGAATCGCCCACAAGGTGCTCACAGCAGGCAAGGGCGAAGAAAAGCCTAAGGCCACCGATACCGTAAAGGTCCACTATTCCGGTTGGACGACCGATGGTGAAATGTTTGATAGCTCAGTGACCCGTGGAGAAGCCGCAGAATTCCCGCTTAGCGGCGTGATCAAAGGCTGGACAGAAGGTGTGCAGCTAATGGTTCCCGGCGAAAAACGCCGCTTCTGGATCCCTGAAGGACTCGCCTACGGCCCAGCTGTCCCAGGCAGCGGTCGCCCTGGTGGTATGCTGGTGTTCGACATCGAGCTGCTCGAGATCGTCCGCTAATCTTATTTTACTCATGTCCCTCTCTCAAAAAGGCTACAAGACGATGAATCATCGTGACATCCAGTATCGCTGGATGATGAAGAACCGCATTGGAGTCAATGAGGTGTCGATCTATACCCAAGCTGCAGTGGGAGGGCGTGAGTTGATTGCCGAGCTACCAAGAATTGTCAGTATATCGATGGTTGAGGATGCAGTCGATTTCGGAAACGACAACGACTGGAATCCCAATGATGCAGGCACGCCACTTCGCTGCAAGCATACGCGGAGAGGGTTCGTGCTGGCGGATTGAGGGGGCCGCTTCTCATCAGCAAACTGCCCAGAAGTCCTCACCTTCGCGGCGGCCTGCGGTGAGTGCCATTTCTCTAACGATGGATCTCGCACCCTTGAGCCCCACTGCACCCAGCATGATGCTGGAGCGCCACATTGTTTTCATATTTTCGGGTGCGGCGACTTCTGCTCCGTGGATGTGTTGACCGACCCGTGCGGGATTAACGTCAAAGAAACCTTTCACCGTGACTCCTTCGTTCTGAAGATCTCGTGCCAGCCGCTTTCCGATGGGGCCGGCTCCGGCAATTACTACACCATGTTCTCCGACATCTGGCAGATTCTTTAAATGGTGGGCGCGCATCCGGCTTCTTGCCTCGGTGCCGTAGCGCGGATCTTGCCGGGTCAATCTATCCGGTGAATCCCGCCATTGGAGGAGGACTTCCGGGACCCGCACGAAGCGGCAGCCGGCGGCGAAAAGTCTGAGCCACAGATCATGATCCTCCGCCCACGGGGTATCGTGATAGCCGCCAACGCGCTCCATCCAATCCATCCGGATCATCGCTGTGGGATTTATCACTGGGCACTCGATGAAGCGTGAACAGGACATCGCCTCATGATCTACGAGACTGTTTGCCCATTCAACGTAGCGGCGCATGCCATTGCCTTGGGAATTTACCGACTCCACTCCGCAGGTGATGACTCCGGTATCGTTTTTCGCGGCCTTGAGTTGCTCGCCGATACGGCGGGGCATGGCAATGTCATCGGCATCCATGCGCGCAAACCACTCGCCACTTGCCTGCGCGAAACCCGTAGCCGTAGCTCCAACTACTCCGGGATCCGATTTGTTTTGAATTTGCCTGAAACGGGGGTCTTTTATTTCAGCTAAAGAGGCGACGGATCCGTCGCTTGATCCGTCATTTACCGCTATGAGCTCCAAGTCTTGAAACTCCTGCAACAGTATGCTCTGAACTGCATCTAGGAGCGTCGCTTCCGCATTACGAAACGGAAGGACTACTGAGACAAGCGGCATGCCCGACTCTCAGACAAGCAGCTCAGTATTGCAACCAAACGACCTGATAAGTCTCGATGAGTCATCGAACTAATATTGCATAAGGCCTAGTTGTTTGCGCGGCGTTCTCGAAATTCTCGGCAGATTTCAGGCGTGATGGCCAAAGTGCTCACAAAGATTAAGGAGGCAGAGATTCCGGCTACCCAAATGGGGGAGGCATAGGAGGCGATAGCGTAGGCGATAAAAGGAGCCAAAACCCCACGAGCACCCGTGAGAAAACTGTGAACGCTCATGTATTCCACCACGCGCTCGCTGTCGGCGAAGCGTGTGACCCAGAGAGTCCACAAGATGTTGCCGCCGGATCGTGCAACACCATGCAGGGCAATTCCTAGACAGAGGGTGAAGAAGCCATTGCCTAGGAAATACATCAGGATGCTCAGGATGAAGAAGACATTCACCAGCGCGCGGACGGAGTAAAATGGCAGGCGGTCGAAGACTATACCCCATGGCACCACACAGGCGATAAAGGCAATCATTGGCACAGTGCTGGTGATGATGCCGACCGTTTTTGCATCGTAGGCGAAACCGTAGGCAGGATTGCTGATGTATTCCACGAAGAGCGCGAAGCTGAGCAGGTTGCCCAAGCCGAAGATCATCCACACTTTCAGTAGCTTGCGAAAGGGTGGATCATTGCCGACGTGACGGAAGGCTTCAAACCACTGCAGGCGGATCGTGCGGCGCAAGACCACGGGAGCTACGGCGAGCACGCAACCGGCCATAATCAGACAGGCGATGCCATAGCTCCAGAAAAGGGGAGAGAATTCATTCCCACGAGAGCCAATCCACACTCCGGCAAGCCATGCAACGAGTCCAGCAGTACTGGCTCTGATCATGGCGGTGAATGAGAAGAGTCGCCCGCGTGAGTGATTGGAGTAGTGTTTTCGATAGATCTGGGAAGTGAGCGGTGCGCTCATCCCCAAGGCCGTGAAGGCTAGAAAACAGCCAGTAAAGTACTGCGCAGCCTTTCCTTCAGAGAGGGCGGCAATACCGAAGCCGATGAAAGAAAGAACCCAGATTAGAGCCGCTAGCGCATTGACCGGGCGACCAAGGCGACGTGCGATTTGTACGATGAATAGGCTGAAAAGCAAACCCACACTACCTGCGGAAAGCATCGCGGCCTTCATGGCCGGCGGAAGGTCGAAGACCCGGATCGCGATGAAGAGGGCAAAGGTGGTCGCGGCGGTATCAATGAATCCAGCAGGCAGGGCGCGAAGGATTTCGAGCCGGAACGTACGTCCCTGCTGGTCGAAGTCCTCTTGACCGGGAACGGGTGTAGTCATCGGTGGAGAGCATCAGCTTAGACACAGGAATGTCGATGCTTTGGTCGATGCTACGACGGAACCAATCGCAATGTGCTTTATCGCCGTGAAAACCAAGCGAATCTTCTTCGCATGGCGGAGTCATCGAAGGAAAGGTTCCCTTGCTACCGCTATTTCCCGGAAATGGTGAGAGCTTGCGAACTGATTTCCTCAGCGGGATCGGGGATCCACTGGAGTGTGAAGGATTTCCAGAGGTAGTTCTTTCCTTTGTCCTCAAAAGTGATTTTCGATTTTCCCGTGGCAGCAAAGGAGAATTCGGTCTCTCCGTAGGCAGCGGTCTCGAATGAGAGAGAGCGGAGGCCTCCGGGGAATTTTTCAGAGGGATTGAGGGATTCTGTGAAAGCTATGGATTCTTCTTTTCCGGCGAGGGTGATGAGTTCCATTTCCTCGCGTTTGATCTTTTTCTCGAACCGTTCCAGTTCATCAGGGTCGCTAGAGCTCTGGTATTTGTATGGAGTGAATTTCGCGCTAATCGCGAAGCTGAGGGGGTTAGTCAACGTGCCATTCTCCGTGATGCGTCCGCTGAGGGAGACGCTTTTTTCACCGGGGGTGATCAGGATTTCAAAGGCGGCGTCACCGGTGACCGTGCCGGAGATAAGGATGGGCTCGGAGGGGCTTTTTACGGCTTCGGCTTTGCTGGTGAGGGAAAAGGGATTGATCTGTTTGCTGACGACCTTGCCGTCGGCTTCGGTTTCAAGGATTTCAAATTCGATCTCGATGGAATTGTTGGTGCTAATCGTTTCTCCCCGGCGATCGATGGGATCAAGCAAGGCGGTGCCGTTCGCCATATACTTGAAGCGGAAGGCGCGTTCCTCGATGCCGATAAAGCAGTCCTCCCATGGTGATTTTTCGAGATAGGGCAGATCAGCAGCGGAAGGGAGGATACCGCTGAGAGACAATCCAAAACCGAGGATGAGGGTTCTGTGAAAGTGTTTCATGAAATGAAATGAAGCGTAAAACGACCTGTTTCACCATTGGAATAGTCGATAGTGAAGATTTTCCGATTTCAGGGTGTTCAAATGGCTCCGAGGTTCTAGGTTGCTCGCCCTGTATGCCTGTTAAAATTCGTTTCAATTCCGCCGCAGCCGAGGGGCTGGTTCTTGCCAAAGTTGGTCATCCTCAGCGCGATGAACCACTCCAGACTTCCAAAGACGTTTTCAAGATCAACGAGGATGACCAGATGTCGCTCGCTGCCATTTTTCTCAAGCCGTTCAAAAATCTCACGGCGCATCGTTTCAGCCATCATTCGTCGCTCGATCAGCATGAGATGAATGCCTGTGCCGCCGCGATTTTCGCTTCTGAAGATGGTTTGTTAGAAAAGGGCTGTGACATCGCGAAACGGCTCTACTCAAAGTCGAACCACCCTAACATTAAGTCCGGTGATCTCTGCATTTCTCTGGTCAAGGACATCGAGCTCGACGGCGAGTTCATCCAGGGGCTGTGCATCCTAAAGTCGGAAAGCGTGGTGCCGTTCCTCAGCATTTCCACCCGCGACGGCGATTTGGAGCTTCACACCGAGCAGGGGATCAATCCGGAGAAGATCGACAAAGGCTGCCTGATCCTCAACCACCACGCCACCAAGGGTTACTATGTGATGACCTTTGACCGCAGCGGAACGGACTCGCGTTTCTGGGTGCGGGATTTCCTCGGCGTGGTGCCCATCACCGACAGCCCGTTCCTGACGAACAAATTCGCGAACATGGCGGTCGCTTTCATGGAAAAGGAGAAGAAGGAAACGCCTCCTGCCTCTGACGACGCACCGCCATGGGATGCCACCAATGCCGCGAGGGACGCGATCACTTACTTCGAGGAGAAGGAGCAATTTAACATCAAGGAGTTCGAGGAGGAGGTGCTGAAAACCCCAGAGGCCAAGGCCAAGTTCGCGGAGCACCGCAGCCAGATCGAGGAAGAGCAGGGGCAGAAACTGGAGGATTCTTTTGAGATTTCAAAGAAGGACGTCACCAAGGCGAAAAAGAAAATCCGCTCTGCGATGAAGCTCGATACGGGCGTGGAAATTAAGCTCAAGCCAGCCCTAGCGGCCAATCCAGAGAAGGTGTTGGAACACGGTTTTGATGAAGAGAGGAAGATGAAGTTCATCAAAATCTACTTCAACGAGGATCTCGCGGAGTAGCGGACTCTCTGAGGAACGCCCGAGCGCATCCTAAAAAATGGGGATAGCCAGAATTTGAGCATCGCTTATATTGGTGAATTCAAATGCGATTCAAGCGCAAGAACCACCATGTAAATACATGATGGCTGATACTCCCAAAAACCCACCATATGAAATATTCTAACGTACTAATTTTCCCTGCCTCCCTTGTTTTGATGGGTGGTAACCAAGCTCTCGCGGTCGACTACTACTGGGACAATGACGGCACAACCGCCGGATTCGGCACGGCCAGCGGCACATGGGCAGCTCCCACCACTGGGGACTCAACGCAGGGCTGGAGCACCGATAGCACTGGTGCAACGCTTCCCGGTGATGTCACCACCACGACCAGCGACAATGTCTTTTTCGGCTCGGATACGCTTAGCTTAGCCTCGGGCAATATCACCCTTTCTGGCACGGTGGACGCAAACTTTGTCTATTTCGGTAAAGCATCGGGGTCTATCACCTTGAGCGGCGGCACCATCAATGTGGGATCAGGTTTCCAAGCTCCGACGGGCGTCGGCTCAGCCTCATCCACCCACACGATCAACAGTGATATCACCAAAACCGGTGGGAACATTCGTTTCGGCACTCAATCCACGAGCGGTGAGAATTACATCGTTAACGGGATCGTCAGCGGCACCTCGTCCTTGGATATTCGCATGGCAAACAATAGTGCCTATCTTGCTTTGAACGGTGTGAATACCTTCTCTGGAAATGTTGGTCTAGTGACGGGGCAATTGAATGTAAATACTCTCGCCAATTCGAATGTGGCTTCCTCATTAGGGCAGGGCAGCGTCGTCACAATGGGCGGAGGAGCCGGACAAACGCCCTTACTCTGGTATACAGGCGCCACCGCAGCCTCGACAGACCGGACGTTCCAGTCCAGATCCACTAGTGATAACCGCATCGTCGCCCAAGACGGTGCTGCTGATTTTACGGGTATTTTGCAAGGCGGCACGGGTACAGCGACCTATAACTTTAATTTTGCCGGCACTGCCGACACAGGCATGAATACCGTATCTGGCACGATCCAGGATGGAACCTCATCCACGATCAGGGTCGCAGTAGTAAACACCACTCCGGTCGGCGGCTCGGCTGAAGCAGGCACATGGGAATTCTCCGGCAATAATACTTACACAGGCATCACCTTAGTCACCGGTAACTCCACCTTGATTGCATCGAGTGCCACTGCACTGGGCGCGACAGATGGCGGCACGACCGTTAATAGCGGGAGCCTTCTTGATGTTCGGGCAGACATTGGCACGGAAGCCCTCAGTATCGCCGGTGTAGGGCAAGGTGGCATTGGTGCCTTGATTACCAGCACAGGCACCGGCACGGTCGGTGGTAGTGTCACCATGACAGCAGACAGCAGCGTCGGCGGCGCGGGTAACTTGAATGTGGGCGGTGCGATAGGCGGCGCTTTTGCCCTTACCAAAGTAGGCACAGGCACCACCACCTTGAGCGGTGCCAACACCTTCACCGGTGCGACCATCCTTTCGAATGGCACTTTGACGGCTGATCAGGCAGACGTAGCCGCCACCTCCGGCGCACTAGGCAATGGCGGGGATATCACCTTCTCTGGCGGCACGCTGAATTACACAGCCAACAGCGCGAGCACCGACTACAGTGCTCGTATCGCGGGCAGCGGCAGCGCCATCTCAATCGACACCAACGGCGAAAACGTCACGTTCGGCACAGCACTCGCCAATACCAACACTGGCGGTCTGACGAAAACAGGCGCAGGGCAGCTCGATATCAGGATGGGAAATTCCTACACCGGCACCACAACCATCAACGGCGGTACTTTGAAACTCACGAATACAGCGGATCTTGGTGGATTCGGCAGCTCCAACTTCAACATCAATAATGGATCGTCCTTGGTGATTTCATCAGCCGTTGGAGGCGCAAATCGAACCACAGTTAACAACGGGACGACCTTTACTTTTGGCAGCACCGGGGGAGGCTCCATCGTTTATGACGGTGGGACCCACCTCTGGCAAAACAGCAATGGTAAATTTGTCACTACCGGAGGAGCCCAAAACACCGTTAGCAGCAACAATGGTGGTTTCATCAACCCTCAGAATAACAACACAGTGGAGTTTGATGTTGCAGACGGCACAGATGACATCGACCTACTGGTATCCGTAACTACTGTAAGCGGAAATATTTTAAAGGGCGGGGCAGGTACTATGTCCATGACAAGCAACAGCACTCTTGGGGGAGGCTCTAATCCAGGGCTACTGACCATCACTGCAGGAACGTTTGATATCGGTGGTGCTGCGCGATTGAGGACCGCCGGCGCAGGACTAGGAGTAGTAAGTAGTGATATCGTTAATGACGGGACATTCAAACACAGCAGCAGCGCAGTTCAGGAGCTGGCCGGAATCATCAGTGGATCTGGCGGTATCATACAGGATGGCAGTGGCGATTTGACGCTCTCCGGCAGCAATAGTTATACAGGTGCCACTACCGTGAGTTCAGGCACGCTATTTGTGAACGGCTCGCTTGGTGCAACAGACGTGTCAGTCGCGTCCGGTGCAATTCTGGGCGGCACTGGCTCTATCGCTGGAACCCTCGACTTTGACGGTGCATCATTCCTCAACATTGTCGATATTGGCACCGCACTTGCGGTCACCGGCAATGTGACCTTCGGCAGCGGATTCGGTATCAATAATCTCACTGGATGGGATTTAGAAAGCACTGCCGCTGATACCTACACGCTGATAAGCGGTAGTAACATCGACTTTACCAACTTGGACAACGTGGGACTTGCCAATGCAGTCACCCTCGGAAATGGCAACAAAGCTTACTTCCAAAATGGCAGCTTGCAGCTAGTGATCATCCCCGAACCTTCGGTAGCACTCCTCAGTGCTCTTGGAGTGCTGGCACTGTTCCGCCGCCGTCGTTGATTGTGCCCTGAAGCTGGATCTATTACTTCTTCCCGGTGATTGCCTTGATGGCGGATACTGGGACGCAGTTCTTGATGACCATTTGTAGGGGGCCCTTGGGTTCCTCGCCGGGGTTGGAACCGTAGTAGATCGATTGGGTGTTGGAGACCATGCCCACAATGTGATCCTCGGAATTAAGCACCGGGCCTCCTGATGATCCGACGGCGTAGTCCGCAGTGATGGACATCCAGATGGTAGGCTTTTTTTCGTCCTTGTTCGGGCGCAGGTGGTAGCGGGAAACGATGCCAGTGGTGTGGGTGTAGAAACGCTTTTTCGGGTGGCTGATGACATGGAGTTCGGAGCCTACTTCGGCGGCGGCGCCGAGGGGGAACGCGGCGATGTCCGTGGCGGTGGTTTGGAAAATGACGATGTCGTTTACCTTGCTTGCTGCGAGGACTTTGGTGACAGGGTAGGCTCTTCCTTTCAGGTCGCTCACGCCCATGACGTCGCCCTTGGCCTTTTCAAAGACGTGGTAGTTGGTGACCATCACACCGTCTGAAGTCAGCGCCCAGGCAGAGGCAATGCCGGCGGCGTGCCAGTGTTCGCACTTACCGCAATTGTAAACCGCACCGACGAGATAAACGGCAGAGTCTGCTTTCTCCGGGGCTTCGGTGGCAAGCTTGAGATCTGCGATGGATTCGGGTGCGGCTTTGAGTTCTTTGACAAATTTTTCCGCTGTGTAGGATTTTTCCTCATCGGAATATGCGCCGATTCCTTTTTCGAAGGACGAGATAGCGGCGGCATCGTTGATTAGTGAAGGTTTGGCCGAGGCGAAGGCGGTTAAGCCGAGGAAAAAGAGTGTTTTCATACGCAGCCCATACATGGTGCTAGAATGCAGGCTGTCAAACCCGTTCATGGGACGCATCGGGTTTTTTGAGTCTCTCCAGATTTGTGGGATAACACATTTGCCCACGGCTCCATTTGATGGATGCTGGGAGGATGATCGAAGCAAGCCATGGCAGGGAATTTCCTGAAGAACAGACCGTCATGGATCGAACTGTGGTCGCGACCGAAGCCGATGGTAGTGAGGTGTATGACCAAGTGGTGATCGAGGAACCTCTACAAATCATAGTAGACGGGCATCCGGTAGCTGTGACGATGCGCACGCCCGGTCGCGACGAAGAGCTCGCGCTCGGTTTTCTACTTACAGAAGGAGTGATTGACTCCGCCTCGCAGGTTCGGAAGGTCGACATCGGATCACGTCCCAATCATGCTTTGGTGTTTCTGGAGGACGGTGTTGAGGTAGATTTTGCAAGGCTCACAAGACATGTCTTCAGCGCGTCTTCCTGTGGGCTTTGTGGGAAGGCGACTATTGATGCGGTGACTTCATCCCGCCCGCCTTTGCAAGATGGTGCGGTATTTTCCTGTGAGTCGTTGTTAGAAGCGCCTGGGTTACTGGCGGAAGTCCAGACGACCTTCGCCCGCACGGGAGGACTGCATGGGGTGGGGGTTTTTGGATCTGACGGCAGCCGGATGATCGTGTGTGAAGACATTGGACGCCATAACGCGGTTGATAAGGTGTTAGGGTACTCGCTGCGGACTGGGCTCGACCTTTCACAGTGTTTTCTGCTCGTCTCGGGTCGGGTTTCATTTGAGATCATGCAAAAGGCACTGGCAGGTGGGATTCCGTTGGTCGCTGCGATTTCCGCGCCATCGTCGCTGGCGGTGGAGTTTGCGAAAGAATCGAACCAAGGTCTCGTCGCATTTCTTCGCCCGCCGAAGTTCCGCGTCTATGCAGGTGCGGCAAGGATCAGGTGGACGGCTTGATGCTGACCTCGATGCTCTTGCTCGCCGGGGTGTTGCTGCCTTCCGCGACATGGCCGACGGGAACCAGCACGTTCGCCTCCGGGAAATAAGCGGCTGCCATGGTGCGTGGCATGTCGTAGGGGATGGCGCGGAAGCCCTTGAGGTGGCGTTCGCCATCGTTCCAGTGGCTTGTGAGATCGATCCTTTGGCCGGGATTGACGCCTAGTGCTGCCATGTCTTTCGGGTTTAGGAATACGATGTCTCGCATGCCGGAGATTCCTCGGTAGCGATCGTCCATGCCATAGATGGTGGTGTTGAACTGGTCGTGGCTGCGCAAGGTTTGGAGGAGGAAACGCCCATTGGAGGGTTTGTAGGAATCCAGTGGTGCGCTGCTGAAGTTCGCCTTTGCGGTCGGTGTTTTCCAAATGCGTTCCTTAGCGGAATTCGGCAGGTAGAATCCGCCGGGTAGGGTAGCGCGGTCGTTGAAGTTTTCAAAGCCGGGCACTACGGCTTCGATCCATGTGCGGAGGCGGTTGTAGTCTTCGGCAAGCCAGCGCCAGCGGATATTTCCGCAGTCGCCAAGGGTTGCCTCCGCGATGCGGGCGATGATATCGGTTTCGGAGAGTAAGTGCTCTGATGCTGGCTTAAGTTTTCCTTCGGATGACTGGACGACGCCCATCGAGTTCTCTGTGGTGATGAAACGTCCGGAGTCGGATTCGCTGCGGCCGAGGCAGGGGAGGATGAGTGCGCGTTTCCCGGTGATCAGGTGGCTGCGGTTGAGCTTGGTGGAGACATGGCAAGTGAGGCTGCACTTGCGCAGTGCCTCGGCGGTGAAGGCACTGTCCGGAGTGGCTTGTGCGAAATTTCCACCGAGACCGAAGAAGAACTTCGCACGACCATTGTGCATGGCGAGTATGGACTCCACGGTGTCAAAGCCATGCTCGCGCGGGATTGGGATGCCTGCCTGTTGCTCGAGGGTAGCGAGGAATGCCTCCGGCATTTTTTCGAAGATGCCCATGGTACGGTCACCTTGCACGTTGCTGTGTCCGCGCACCGGGCAGAGCCCCGCGCCGGGGCGACCGATGGCACCTAACAAGACATGAAGGTTCACCACCTCGCGGATAGTGGCGACAGCATTGCGGTGCTGAGTGAGCCCCATCGCCCAGCAGGTGATCAGGCGTTTATCTCGTGCGGCGACCGTTTCTGCGAGAGAGCGGATTTCTTCTTGGGGAATTCCAGACATCGCTTCGATCTCCGGCCATGAGGCGGTATCGAGCACAGCGAGGTATTCCTGAAAGCCGTGGCTATGTGTGCGGATGAAGTCGTGATCGACTGCATCTTTTTCCACCAAGACCTTGGCTAGGCCACGTATGAGAGCCATGTCTCCATTGACTTTTACTTGGAGATAGGTGGAGGCGAGAGGCGTGGATTTTCCTAACAATCCGCTGACATGCTGTGGGTGGGCGAAGCCTATTAACCCAGCTTCTTTGAGCGGATTGACTGCGACGATTTTAGCACCCTTTTTGACTGCCGCTTCCAGAGTGGAGAGCATGCGCGGGTGGTTGGTACCGGGGTTCTGGCCGATGCAGAGAATGACATCCGCTTCGAGAAAATCATCGAGTGTGACCGTGCCTTTGCCGACGCCGATAGCTTCATTCATCGCTAGACCACTGGACTCATGGCACATGTTCGAGCAATCCGGTAGGTTATTGGTGCCGTAGGCGCGGACGAAGAGTTGGTAGAGAAACGCCGCCTCGTTGCTGGCACGGCCGGAAGTGTAAAACACCGCTTCGTCCGGAGAGGCAAGGGCACTCAGTTCTTCGGCGATGATGGCAAATGCCTCCTGCCATGAAACCGGTTCGTAATGAGTCGCGCCCTCGCGAAGCAACACCGGCTCGGTAAGACGGCCTTGCAGGTCGTGCCAGGCATCGCTCTGCGACAACAGATCGGTGACCGAATGTGCGGCGAAAAACTCCCGGCCTATTGTGTGGCGCATCGCCTCTGAGGCGATCGCTTTTGCTCCATTTTCACAAAACTCCGCAGGTGCTCGATCATCATCTGGATCCGGCCATGCACAGCTCGGGCAGTCGAAGCCACCGATCTGATTGAGTTCTAACAGCGCTTTTGTCCCACGCACGACTCCGGCCTTGCCGAAGACTTGCTTGAGCGAAGACAGCACGGCTGGTGTGCCGGCAGCCTGGGTTTTCGGGGGATCGAATGATTCGCTCACGTTATATATATATTCAAGAGGGGGCTTGGGTGCAAAGAAAAGCCTCTTTGCTCATCCGCCCGCAAAGACGGGCTTGAAGCCGGCCTCGGTGAGTATGCGTTTCATTTCCTCACGTTTGTCTCCTTGGATTTCGATGCAGCCGTCTTTGAGCGTTCCGCCTGAGCCACATGCTTTTTGCATCTTCTTCATCAATTCTTGTTTTTCCACCATGGAGATGCCTTTGAAATTCTTGGCTACCGTAACACCCTTACCGCCACGATGAGCTGTTTGGCGGATGATGTCGACGCGCCCTCTGTCGGTGTTTTTCTGGCCACGCTTGGTAGTTTTTATTGGGGGGAGCGGGGCGTCTTGCTCCCCAACCGGTAGATCGCCGAGTCCGGAAAGGGCATCGAACGGGTTATTGGTTCCGTTAGCGGCGTTGTTTTCATTTCTCGAATTCATCGGATCGACTCAAACAGAGTTGGGGACAAATTCACGCTTTTTTCGATCCTAACAAATACATGTATGAGCTTGCTGTGAGGCGATTCGCTCCTAGAATGGCGCTTGCATGGTAGCACCGCATGCGATCAATACTGAAAACCCAAGCGCTGTGGCTGAGGCCTTGACGGCGATTTTTGTCGTGGCTGGAGCTGATGATATTATCCCACGGATTCAAAAAGCTGTTGCAGATGTAGGGAAGATGTTCGAGCAAGGCTGGACGGGCTATCAGCCGATTGACATGGAGTATCATGACTTGGATCACACGCTCCAAGTCACCATGTGCATGGTGTATCTTTTAAAAGGGCGCAGTGAAAGATTCATTCAACCGGAGCTCGGGGTGGATGACTGGGAACTGGCGATCCTTTCGGCGTTGTTGCACGACACTGGCTTCCTGAAGGAAACTGGGGACAATACCGGGACTGGGGCGAAATACACCTTCGTCCACGAGAAGCGCAGCTGTAATTTTGCCAGCAAGTATCTGAGTGCCACTGGTATGTCAGCTTCTAAGATCGAAGACATCTGTTGTGCGATCTCATGCACTGGGCCGCGGAACAGAATAGCAGACGTTACTTTCCAGCGAGAAGAGGCACGGCAAATCGCGCTGCTTCTTGTTACGGCAGACTACCTCGCACAAATGAGTGCTGCCGATTACCTAGAGAAACTGCCGAGACTGTATATGGAGTTTGTGGAGGCCTTTGAGCACGAAAATGTTCCCCCAGAGCAGCGCCCTTATCAGAGCCTCGAACAGCTACTAGGAATGACCGCTGGTTTTTGGGAAAATTTCGTCCAGCCTTTGTTAGAAGGTGAGACCGAGGGTGTTTATCATTATCTTTCACCCGAAGGGATGCCAAACCCCTATCTGATCGCTATTGAGGATAATCTTACTGAGCTGGAGTGCCGTCTTCAGGCGAATACAGCCTAAACGCTTTTTGTTTCAATCGATGTTCGTGGAGGCAAGGGCTGAGCCGAGGCCTTGGGATGAGGTGCGATCTGCGTCGGACTCTGTATCAAGATAGCTGATTCTTATGGTCGGGTGCTTTGAGTCCTGTTCCTGCTGGAGGTGTGCAAGGTTTTCCTGTTTGTTCTGATACAATCCCCACATGAGGTGAATGGCGCAAAAAAGAGCGGCGATAAGTGCACAGTTTCTCAGAAGAGCCCAGCTCTCGGAAGGAGCTTTCGCTACATACTTAGTCGGCTTTTTGGCGAGTGAAGGGTGGTGCGACCTCGGAGGCAATGAGGTGGTCAGGGTTCTGACGGGTTTTGCGGTATTCCAGAGATTGAGCTCTTGGGAAAAAGAAGCAGTGTCTTGATAGCGCTCGGTAGGCTCTTCATGGGTGGCCTTGCGGCAGATGGTAGCCAGTTTCGTGTCGGGAATGATGGCTGTTTCGAATTCTTCAGTTCCAGCTGTTGTTCCAGTGAGCAATTCACTGAGCACCATGCCGATTGCGTAAATGTCGGTTTGCGCGTTTACATGTTCCGGGTAGCTGGCGATTTCTGGTGCTAGGTAAGGTGAAGTGGCAGTGGGTGCGCTGCGCAGCACAAGGCCGAAATCGCCGATTTTGGGCTGAGCATCCGGGGTAAGGAGAATGTTGTTTTGCCTAATGTCGCGATGGATGATTCCGTTTTCGTGGGCATGTGCAAGACCCTCGCAAGCAGTGAGGATGATTCCGACGGCTTGCTTGGGGTCGATAGCCTTTCCGTGTGCGGAATGGTGGAGAGATTTGCCCGGCACATATTCCATGACCATGTAGAGGAGTCCGTCTACTTCACCGGAATCGAACACCCGGATGAGATTTGCATGGCTGAGGCTTGCCATGGCTTTGGCCTCAGCCTCGAAAGAACTGCGGTAGAGGGGATCGTTTCCGCGCTCACGAGGAAGAATTTTGATTGCGACGTCACGATCGAGTGAGATCTGACGAGCCTTGTAAATCGCAGCCACCTCGCCTTGGGCAATGAGATGCTCTATTTCGAAAGCAGGTAGTAATGCTGCTACGGTAGCAATTTCGGG
Source organism: Akkermansiaceae bacterium (assembly GCA_030725745.1). Lineage (GTDB taxonomy): Bacteria > Verrucomicrobiota > Verrucomicrobiia > Verrucomicrobiales > Akkermansiaceae > Luteolibacter. The sequence goes on along the minus strand of JANRFH010000043.1, from coordinate 46,956 downwards.
GACTTCGAATTGGCTGGGTGACATGGCTGGCTGTGGGTTTTGGGTATTTTGTAAGCAAAAATTGAATTCCAATGGGCGTTAGAATTACTGTTTATAGGATATTCTGCAAAATTCGCTATTACGTGATCGCGTGGGAGCGAAGGATTTCCGTTATTTATTTGCGGGTAGGCTGCCGGGGGAATATTTCGAACACATGTTGAACCACTGCCGAGTCCTCTTGCTCTTCGGGTTTCCTCTATTTTGCCACGCTGAGGATCTGCTGCTGTCGAATCCGGTTTTTTCCGGTGAAATGTTATCCGTTAGCGCTGTGAAGGGTCAGGAGTCACAGGGTTTTTCTCTGATGTTGAAAAACGTTTCCGGTAAAGAACTGGAATTGGATGCGGTGGTTACAGGAAAGGATGCCCGGTGGTTTGAGATCGTGCCAGAGGCTATGTTGATCGGATCTGGTGAGAATGCGGTGATGAAGGTTTCCCTGAACCCCGAAAAAGGGAAAGGGAGATACTCGGCGGTTCTGGAGATCGGGGGGCAATCGGTGCCGCTCGAAGGGATTGCTCTGGAAGCCTTTGAAGGGAAGAACGAGCCGCCGCTAGCGGAGATAGCTGATGCGCTAGGGTTGAAAATCGATGTAGGAGGCACTGAGCTCCACATGTCAACGGAGGAGGATCGGCTTGGCGATAGCCTCGCGCTTTCACACTTCCGTGGGATAGCAGGGAAGATGATACGGGTCACTCCGGTGGCTAGGTTTTCTCCGACCGGAGATTTGCCCTTTGGAATCATTTCGGAGGGCGGTAAGACGGAGAAGTGGCTCGATCTAGCGGATTCGAATGAATTTCCCGATAACCACCAGTGCCTTTTTCCTGAAATGAAGTCAGGAAAAGGTTACATCGAGAAAGCCGCGCCGGACGGCATGTTTTCCTTTTACTCGGAAGGGCACAAGTTTGTCTCAAGCACGGATCCGGCATTTCCCTCGAAGGCTAAGATCAAGCACAAGGCGAGGGTTTACGAAGTGAAGGAATTTCAAGGAAGACCTCTGACCGACGCATTTCTCTTAGGATTTGAGGAGGCGCAGAATGGGGACTACCAAGATTGTGTTTTCTTGGTAGAGAATGTCAGCCCTGTGACACCGTAGTAGGTGGCTAGTATTTCCAAAGACTACTCAGCAGGTGCTACAATGAGGTAGTAGGCTCCGACTTCCTTGCCGTCTTCGGTTATGAAAACTGGGGAGAGTTCGTGGGAGCCTTTGCTGAGTTCCGCAGTGAATGTGACATGGGTCGCTCCATCTGGAATGGGTTGGGTCGCGATGTCTTTTCCATCGATGCGGAGGGTGGCTTTGGTGAAGGGGAAGGCTGTTCCTGGGGTCGTGCTAAAGGCCTTATCGCCACCGGGGACGTTCGGAAGCCCCGGGAGTCCAGCTGTGATGGGTTCATCTGCTTCCGCGGGCCAGCGGCGCATCTCGAAGGTGTAGTTGCCTGCCTCAACGGCTTTCACCGCCCAGTGGCCTTCGTGTACTCCGTCATCTGTTTCGGCATCACGGCGGATGTGGCCTTGGTTCCAGGGTGGGAGTTGCTCTTGGATCCAATCGTGTCCGGTCATGGAAACGATTGGTGCGTCTGGATGCCCAAGATAGATCTCGGTGGTCTGCGAAAAGGTCGGCTCGAGCTCTGCCCACCAGTCGTCGTAGAACTTACGCATCGCCTGAACTTGCTCAGGGTGGGCGGCGGCGACATCGTTTTTCTGTCCGGGATCTTTATCGATATCATAGAGCTCCTCGCCATTAATAAGGCGCCATTGCTCCGACATCACGGATGAATCCTTCCATTTGATAGGGTCGCGGACGCGCTGGGAGTCGGTGATGAGGTAGCGGGCAGGCCAGTCGGTGGAGTCGCCTTTGTAGATGAGTTCCTTGATGGATTTCCCGTCGAACTTGAGATCTGCGGGGATTTTTTCCGATCCGGTGAGGTCGAGTAGGGTGGGGACGATATCTACGAAAGCGGTGAGGGTTTTCACGGATTTCTGAACGGTCAGTTCTCCATTTGGCCAATACATCATGAATGGCACGCGGTGTCCGCCATCGTATGGGCTACCTTTTCCATCGCGCATGCCGGCGTTGTAGATGTCCTTGCCGAAGGCAGTGCCGTTGTCTGTGGTGAAAATGAAGATGGTGTTGTCAGCGATGCCGAGCTCATCGAGGATTTTGCGGGTTCGGGCGACGTTGTCATCGACATTTGTGACCATGCCGTAGAAGGCCTGTTCCTTGGCGGTTTTGCCCGGATACATGTCCATGTATTCCTGTGGGCAGTGAAGCGGGCCGTGCGGGGCGTTGGTAGCGATATAGGCGAAGAAGGGCTTCTTCGCAGCAGCGCTATCCTTGATGAATTTGATTCCGTAATCGAAGAAGACATCGGTGCAGAAGACTTTCGCATCCACGATCTCACCGTTGTGGAAGTAGCGGCCGTCAAAGTAGTTGTTGTTCCACAGGTCTGGTGTCTGGCCGACTCCGCCGCCGCCGTGTTTGTAAACCTCATCGAAGCCGCGGTCTTCGGGGCGGTAGGGGTAGTTATCCCCAAGGTGCCATTTTCCGAACATGCCGGTGGTGTAGCCATTGTCTTTGAGGAGAGTGGCGATGGTGATCTCGTTTTCACGGAGCATGGAGCGACCGTTTACGGTGTGCCAGACGCCGGTGCGGTTTGTCCAATGACCGGTGAGCAGGCCGCAGCGGGTGGGCGAGCAGGTCGGGGCGACGTGATAGTCATCGAGGACGACGGACTCGGAGTGGAGTTTATCTATGGCGGGTGTCTTGACGTATGGGTGGCCGTTGCAGGCGAGGTCACCGTAGCCTTGGTCATCGGTGATGACGAAGACGATGTTTGGGCGCTCGGCGGCGGAGAGAAGCGACATGCAAGATGCCAGTGAGAGGAAAAGGAGATGTATGGGTTTCATGATTTCTGCGATGATTCTAGTGCCCGGAACCTTCGGAGGGAAATAGGAAACTTTTTCGTTTTTGTCGGAGGTGCCTTCTGTTCAATGAGTGTGGTTTTTTTCTTTGTGTCAGAGGCTTATACAGCAAGCTCAGGGAGATGATCTGGGATCTAATTACGAAAATTTTTTCCGAGGCGGATCAGGTAGAAGAGGTCTTCAAAGATGAGTGGCGAGATCTGCTCGTCGCCAATGTGCCCCTGTATTCACGACTTCCGGATGAGGTGAAATTATGTTTGCATGAACGGATTGCTCATTTCATCGGCTCGACGCGCTTCGAGGGCTGCAATGGTCTGGAACTCACCGAAGGCATGGTGCTGACTGTTGCCGCCCAGGCGTGCATGCTGGTGCTGCACCGCGATGGTGAGCCGTATCCTGAGCTGAGGAATGTGTATCTCTATCCCACGACCTTTAGCTCTGTGCAGAAAAGCAGGGATGCTCTGGGGATTGTCACCGAGGGCGAAGTTCATCGGTTGGGGGAATCTTGGGAGACTGGGACGGTGATACTCGCATGGGATTCGGTCGAGCAGGGGGCGAGAAATATTCATGACGCGCGCAATGTTACCTTCCATGAATTCGCCCACCAGCTGGATCATGAGGATGGCGATACCGACGGTGCACCCGGCTTGCCCAGCCGCGAGGCCTACCGCTCATGGGGTAGGGTTTTTCGGGAGAACTATTCGGATTTCCTCAAAGAGGTGGAAGCCGGAAGGCGGACTTTGATCGACGAATATGGGGCGACGAATCCCGCTGAGTTTTTTGCGGTTGCCACAGAGACTTTTTTCGAGAAGCCCCGGCAGTTGAAGAAAAAGCGGCCTGAGCTTTACGAGGAAATGAAGGGCTTTTACGGAGTGGATCCAGCGGATTGGTTGGCCTGAGCTTAATTTTAGCGGATGATGATGCTGAAATTAGGCGAGCGGTATGAGAAGCTAGCTCCATAGCGGTAGCCGCGGGGCGAGCAGTAGGGGCGGTAGCTCGGGTAATACCCGTATCCCGAATATCCCCGGTATGTCACTGATCTTGTCGGAAACACGGCATTGGAAAATTGCACGGGAGGATTGTTCGGAATGGGGGTGCTGAGTTCTTGTCGTTCGCGCTTAGAAAGTGCGGTCTTCATGGCTGCGGCTAGTTTGGCTTCTGCTTCGAGCTTTTCCCGATATCTTTCGGCAGCAGCGGATGCGCGCTGCATTTCCTTTTCAGCGACGGCCTCCTCGTATTTTTCCCTGAGAATGACTTCGCGGCGGTAGGTTTCGAGTGCGTCCTCGTGATCAAGTCCGTATTGGAGGCGCTGCGAAGGAGTGAGATCTCCGTAGCGGAGGCGGGCGGTGCCGGTGGAGTGACGGATGGAGATGCCTCCGTCATCGATGCGAGTGATGCGGACGTCCTTGTAGATCCTGCCATCAGCACCTGTGAAATTTTCCATTTCTGCTCCGATGGCGGCAGCGCGGCGCTCTTCGGAGTTTTCCGCGAGTAGCTGCGGGCTGCCGAAGATGATGCCGAGGAATAAAAATCTTAAGAATTTCATAACACTCGAATATATACCAGAAACAGAAATGATGAAGGGATTTCGGTATTTCCTTCGGTTTGCGGTAAAAACCGATGATTCACTGGCGTGCAGAAGACAGCGGGAGAATCCTCGAAGAAAAACTAGTCTCTTCCCAACGCTTCGACCTGTTCTCTGGTGATGCCGAGTGACGAAAGCTTTTCGTCGCTCTGCCGCAGTATGGAGTAGCGCAAAGTTCCGATTTTTATGGCTTCCATGCGTTTTTCCGGGGTCGGGAGAACCGTCAGGAGATCAGCATAAGTCATATCATCACCCCTCGTTGTTCCTCCGAATCCCTCTAGCATGTGACCGAGCATTTCCTCTCTTAGGGCTGTGTTGGGAATGGATTCGAGCAGTCCGATGAGCGGTTTGGCACCCATTTCATGGGGGAAAACGCTGTCCAAGCCCGAGGCGAATCTCTTTCGCGATTCGTCATCGAGGGTGCTGTATTGTTCGGAAAGCCATGGGTATGTGGAGGAGGGCTCCGAGATGTCGAGAAAGCTCTTGGTGATGTCACCGAGATCGCCGTAGGTCAGTTCGCCCTCGCGTAGATAGAATTGCAAAGCCGACTGCAGATCGACCTTTGCCCACTCTTCATAGACATTTGTCGGGAAATGCTCGAATGGGGAAGACGAACCCTCGTGCTCCTTCATGTGGGCAGAGACGAGTTCGGCAAAAGTCTGGAAATCAAAATCTGTTGGGAAGTCGGTGGGGCTTCCACCATAGCTTCCGTCATTACTAGGAAAGAGGGCGAGGACTTCGAAGGCTTCCTTGGCACCACGTTTCGCAGCGGTTTCGAGAAGTTCACTGCCAAGTTCGAGGTTGAGTCCTGGTTCGTTCTGAAGTGACGCGATGATTGCCAAGGTTTCATCGAAATTTTCGGCAGCATGCTCTTTGAGAATGGTTTCGAGGAAATCCGTGGCCGCGTTCCGGTTCGGATGAGCGGTGGCCCATGCGAGTGCGCCATGGAAATCCTCCTTCGCCCACTTCGTCAGCATTTCATCGATGGAACTGCGAAGTTTCCACGACAAACCGCTGGGCCCGGATTGCTGGAGCAGTAGTTCGATGATGCCTGGGATATCGCCGATGGCCACTTCTTCGACAGACTCGGGTCTTTCATTACTCTTGGTGTTCGCAAGGGAATCTGCGAAGGCTCTCACTCGCGAGCCGTGCTGATCCTGCTCTGGAGTAGGCCTCGGGCGATTGCTACGAGCCGGCGGGGATTCGGATACTGCTGTTTCCGCTGGCTGAGGATTCGGAAGGATGTATCCGATCAGGATTCCGAGGGGGAATAAAATATAGGGAAATCACTTCATCTAGGTCTAGATGAAGTGGTTTCGTTATGAAATGCGAGTATGAACTTGCGGCGGGACGTCGCTAACACGGCCTGCCGCGAGACGCGGCAGCTACAGGTTGTCCTGTGTGTTTTTCCGTGCTTTCTTGGCTGCTTTTTTAGCAGGTTTCGCCTTGGCAGCTTTTTCCTTCTCCTTTTCCTCGTCCATTTCATCGTCGTCGATGGTGTGGGTGAGGATGAACTGGAGGTCGTCGATACCGAGGTTCGAGGCGAAGCCTTCATCGCCGAGCACGTTGGTGACAAGTTGTGTCTTCTGGTGCTGGAGGATGCGGATTTTCTCTTCTACGGTGTCTCTAGTAAGGAGGCGGTAGGCGATGACCTTGTTTTTCTGGCCAATGCGGTGCGTCCGGTCGATCGCCTGATTTTCCACGGCGGGGTTCCACCATGGATCATAGAGGATGACGTAGGAGGCGGAGGTGAGGTTGAGTCCTGCTCCACCGGCTTTGAGCGAGAGCATGAAGACGGATGGGTCTTTCGTGGTCTGAAAACGCTCGATCTCGCCTTTGCGGTCTTTGGTCTGGCCGGTGAGGTAATGGAAGGGGCGTGCTTCGAGTTCGAGGCGCGCCTTGATGAGGTCGAGCATGGAAACGAACTGGGAGAAGACGAGCACCTTGTGACCTTCCTCGTGGAGCTGATCCAAGAGGTAGAAGAGGGATTCCATTTTGGCGGATTCCTCCTTGAGGTATTTCGGATCGATGAGACCCGGGTGGCAGCAGATCTGGCGGAGGCGCATGAGGCCTTGTAGAATCGCGAAGGAGTTCTTTTTAACCGCTTCGTCGGAGTCGAGCCCGAGGAGGGCTTTCTGGATGCGCTTGAGTTCGTTTTTGTAGAGTTCGAGCTGCACGCCTTCCATTTTCGAGTAGACCTCTTCCTCGGTTCTCGGCGGGAGATCCTGAGCAACCTGGAGTTTTGTCCGGCGGAGTAGGAATGGGCGGAGTCGTGAAGCGAGTCGGTTTTGGGAAAGGGGATCTTTCCGTTTATCGAAGCGTTTCTTGAAGTAGGCGCGATTGCCGAGGACGCCGGGCATTGCGAAGGCCATGAGCGACCACATGTCTAGTAGGCGGTTCTCAATAGGTGTGCCGGTTAGAACGAGACGGTTTTGAGAGTCGAGTTCGCGGGCGCACTTGGCTGCTTTGGAGTCGGGGTTTTTGATCTGCTGACCTTCGTCGAGGATGGTGGTGAGCCACTTGATGCCAGAGAGCTCCTCGCCGCAGACGCGGAGCTGGGCGTAGTTCAGAACAAGCATGTCGATGTTGTTCTGAATATGTTTTACATCGATATCGTCGCGGTTCTTGAGGATCTTGACGCGGAGTTCCGGGGTGAATTTCTCTGCCTCGGAGTACCAGACATCGAGCACGGATTTCGGGCAGACGATGAGGGCGGGTTTGTGCGACGCACCGGTGTCCTTGTGGCGCTTGAAGAGCCAGAGGAGGTAGGTGAGGGATTGGATGGTTTTTCCGAGTCCCATGTCGTCGGCGAGGATGCCGCCGAAGTTGTTTTCCGCGAGGTAGGCGAGGAAATGGAAGCCATCGATCTGGTAGGGGCGGAGGGTGGCGTTGAGTCCATCTGGAAGCGGAGGTGTGACCTCGAGCTTGATGTCGTTGGCGCGGTTCTTGATGCGCTCCCATGCTTTTGGATCGAAGACCTCGGCGGCTTTCGGATCGGCAAGCTGGAGGGCGTGCATGCGGTGGGTCTCGCCGGAGAGGTCGAAGGGATCGAGGCCGAGGCGGGTAACGGCTTCGCGCTGGTCGGCATCGAGTTTGATTTCGAGGCGCATCCATGAACCATCGTCCATGCGGACGTAGCCGCCGCGTGCTGCGACGAGCTGGCGGATCTGGGATTTCGAGAGATTGACGCCTTGAACATCAATGACGATGCGGAGGTCGAACCAGTCGATGTCTTGGCCGACAACTTCGAAGCGGACGGCGGCGGTGACAGGGTCGCTGAGGATGGATTTCAGGCGGAGATCGATATCGAGCTCGATTTCCGGAGGCATAGCGCGCACCCACTCGGCGAATTTCTCAGGAAACTGCTTGGTGATACGTGATTTGAAGGAGACGAGCTTTTCGTCGTAGGCGAGGGACATCTCGTCGAGGATCGGCGGGATGGGATGGAGCGGCTCGCGTGCGAAACGGAGGAGCTGCTTGCCTTTGACCGGCTGTTGCTCAACGAGTTCCCAGCCTTCCTTGGTAAGGCGCTCGGTGCGGCGGCCTTTGCTTTCGATGGCGGTGACATCGATGACAAGGTGCTCGGTCTCGGCGGCGGTGAGGCCAGCGACGAGGCTCATTTCAAGCTTCGGTTTCAGCTCGAGATCGACGACGCGTTTCTTGAGCGATTCTGGGAGGGTGGCACCGATTTTGCGGAGGAACTCAACACCTTCGAGTGAGTCGATGACCTTGCGCGGGATGTGGTAGCGCGGCATGACTTCCGTGTCCTCGAGCCAGCGTGGCGGGCCGGGGAAAACGGTTTCATCGGATTGGTAGAACTCCTTGCGACCGGGCAGGAGGCGGACGGAGTGGGAGACGTTTTCACCGGAGGCTGTGATGAGCTGGATGGCGAAGGAATTCGGATCGTATGGCTCGTCCTCGCAGATCCATGAAAGTGCTTCATCGGAAACTTTGAATGGTCGATCGTCGAGGTTGACGAGGTAGCCTTCGAGTGCGGGCTGCTGGAAGACCCGGTTCATGAAACGGCAGGATTCCTCTTGGTCGAAGTCGAGGGTGGTGTCGCCGTGCTTGCGGTAGAAGGCGAGGTAGTGCTCCCAGAGCGTTTGGGAAGAGGCGTCCATGAGGAGTGCGCCTTCCTGATGGAGGGAAATGTATTTCTCGATGTCTGACTTTTCGCGGAGCTGGAGGTATTGGGCGTTCGGCCTGTCCTCGCGGATTTCCATGCGTGCTTCGTTGATGGTGGCGACGAGGCGGAAATTCACGACGAGAGCCGCGTCTTGAGGAGGGCGTTCGTTGACCTGCTCAATGCGGTCATACCATGCGGCGACTTCACGCTCCTGCTCCCACTCGGCCATTTTCTTCTGCACCGAGGCGAGATCCGTGATGACGGACATGAACTCAGGGTAGGGGAGCTTTTTCTTATAGAAAGCGTAGGCGAGGAAGTTCCAGAACTCGAGGATGTCGCCGGGAGGCATAGGCCACAGTTCGAGAGGCTCGTAGGTGGTGATATCCCAGCGCGGGTTGATGCGAACCATGTCGTGGTCGTGCAGCTCACCTTCGATGACGTAGCGGCGGTAGCGCTTCTCGATTTTTGTGACGTATTCGGCTTCCTTGTCGTCGAGTTCACGGCCGAGCTTGTCCTCGATGATGTCAATGACCGGGGTGTCGTCGAATTCGTTGGGAGATTCCGGGAGGTCTTCGCCACGGTGCATGCGCTCCATCATGGTGGCGTATTGGCATGCGCCGGAGATGGTCTCGTCCTCCGCAGTGCAGGAGCCGAACCAGCGGTTGCCCTGGAGGCGGAGGGAGGTGCGGTGGGTGCCTGATTCGTCTTCGACACGACCTTGGATGAAAAGGTGGTTTCCGAAAATCTGAGTAACTGCACCGTCTTTCTGAAGCATGTCGCCTCGTTTGCGGGCATCTTCCGGGAAGGAGTTGAGGAAATTGAGTGTGGCGCGATCCGGATTCATAGGCGTGTTGAGAAAGCCGACTAATCAAAAGTCGGGAGGAAGAGACTAAGTCAAGATTTCGAATTTACGCAATAGTAAGTTTCAGTGCGCTTATTACAGAGATTTTTGACGGTTTGGGATGAGATCGGATGCACAGTCTCCATGGAAATGAAGAATGCGCTTGATGGGAGATGGGTGGGCGGGTTGGATTACGGAACTTTCCGAATCTTTCCCCCATGAGTCTCCGCAAACAGCTAAACGACATCCTTCCCGAATTGCTCCCTAACAATCCATCGGAGGCGATTAAGGGAACCGAGCTGATCCGTCTTTCACGTCGGAAGCTCGAGGGCAACTACTCAGATGCTTCGTTGCGTTACCATTTCTCCATCATGTCGTGCGATCCTGCTTCGGCGATTGCGAAGGTGGAGAAGGGGCAAGGCTACTACAGACGTAGTGAGCCGTTACCGGCACTTTCGGGTGCGCAAGAGCTGTTAGCATGGACGCAAGGGCGTCTGGATGATGCTGGTGGGGATGACTCCACGGTGGACAATACGATGTTACGCATTCGTAAGTTCCGTGCGGTCGTGACGCGTTACTATGAAATCAACGGTCGCTTCCCATTCGCCTTCCGTGAGCCATTTGCTGCGGGTTCTTCTCCTGGGAATCTCTGGAAATACCCTGAGTTGGTGCTGGTGGATTGGGAAACAGGCGGCTCGCCGGATGAGGAAATGTCTTTGGATGAATCGATGCTCGCGCTGAAACAAAGGCTAGGCCTAGCACCATTCCGCCTCCATTCCGCGCGATTGAGGCTTTCGCCTTCGCTCAAAACCTATCGTGAAGATTTTTTCCAAACCCTCTCGGTCTCGATGTGGGCGCAGGGCGGTGAACTCGTTTATGCGGGGCCTGTCGAAGACGAGGCGCTGGCCGATGGCATGAGGAAACTGAGCGCCGCTTTCGGAGTCGGCGTGACATCCTTCGGCCTCACACCGGAGGTGATCGACGATCTCCCGCGCCCCGCGAACATCCTCAACGCGCACCCTAAAGAGACCGAGGCGATCATGTCTAAGCTCAACATCGACCGGATCGCCGCCGTGCAATCCCGCCCGCACATTGACTGGACTTCACTGGGCTCGATGCGTTCCGAATCTGAGGAAGCGGAGAAGCTGATGCAGTGGCTTACGGATTGCATCGATGGCAGGCGTGCGGAGCCGTTTAAGCACGAGTGATCCGATCAGAGGGATGAAAATGCCACGAATCGCCCGAAGTAAACGGATCGTAAATTCCGGGCAGTTGGTGAGAAAACTGCTGGAGTTAGGCAGTATCCCTGTCAGAGTCCTGTAACCCTTGACCGCACTGAGAAGTGCTGTTCAGCACCATGTTCGAACCTTCACCTGATGCACGAACCGAGATTCCCGAGAGCTTGCGCAAGCAGTTGGAGGAATTCCGGAAGACGTTGTGGCGTCGCAAGGTGCTTGAAGCGGTGGCTGCCGGATTGATCGGGCTGCTAGTTTCTTTCCTACTAATCTATGGGCTGGACAGGGTTTGGCAAACGCCGGGCTGGGCGCGTCTTGTGATCCTTCTGTCTGGCATTTCGCTTTTCGCGGGCTTCGCTCCCTACCTTATGCATCGCTGGGTGTGGGGGCATCGGCAAGATGGGCAGCTGGCGCGTTTGATTTCGAAACGTTTTCCCGGTCTGGGGGACAGACTTTTGGGTGTCATCGAGCTTCAGGGGCAGCATGAAAATATTGATACGCTTTCCCCACGGCTACGAGCGGCGGCGATGGAGGTGGTCGCTGCTGAGACGGGGAAAAGAAACTTGGTAGATGCTCTGCCATCCCCACGCCATAGGAAATGGGCTTTTGCTGCGGTGATGCTGATGCTGGCGGTGACCGCCGCTTTCATGTTGACTCCGAAGGCGGGAGTGAATGCCTTACAGCGCTGGCTAATGCCGTTTTCCGAGGTGGAACGCTACACCTTCACCCAGCTCGATAAGCCTGTGACCTACCTCGCAGTGCCGTATGGTGAGTCCTTCCAGATATCGCTGAAACTCTCCTCCGAAAGCGAGCAGAAACCACCTGTCGCATCCGGGCAGTATGCATTGCAACCGGAGGTTTACGGGAAACTGAAGAAGGAATCCTACACGTTCCGCTTTCCTGGGCAGCAGGATTCGGGGACTATCGTATTCCGTGTCGGCGATTTACGGCATTTGGTGAAAGTGGAGCCGATGCAGCGTCCATCGGTGCAGGGCACGAGGGCGTTGGTGAAATCCCCGGCTTACATGAAAATCCCCGACCGCGAGGTGGATCTTGCTATCGGTGAATTGAGCGCTGTGGAGGGTAGCGTGATCTCCTTTACCATGGATATGACGCGCCCGCTGCGATCCGGGAGCTATGGGCCGACAGCGATCTCCGGTGAAATGGCGCAGGGCGAGAAATTTCAAGAAACCTCGGGAGAACTCGCGATCTCCGGAGCAAATGTGAGCACCGGTGAGATCAAAGTCGGCGCGGTGCCCTTTGAGATGCCTTTCGCATGGGTCGATGAATTCGGCCTCACCGGTGGTGAGGGATACAAGCTGCGGGTGGATGCTGTGAAAGACTCGCCGCCAGTGGCCTACACGCAGGGGCTGGAGCGGCAGAAGGCGATCCTGCCCGAGGAGTCGATGGATTTTGATATCCTCTGCGAAGATGATTTCGGGTTAAAACAAGTGGGCATCGAATGGGAAAGCCTCGGAGTGATTCCGGGCATGCCAGCCGAGACCAAGGGCGAGCTGATCCTTCGCAAGGGCGGTCCAGAAGAACGGCGCTTGATGGAGCCAGCGGTGTTTTCGCCGGCAGCTTTCGGATTGGGGCCGCAGAGGTTGATTCTTAGAGCATTTTCCGAGGATTATTTTCCGGGGCGTGGACGCGTCTATTCCGAGCCGGTGGTGGTTTATGTGCTGACTCGCGAGGAACACGCGCAGCTTCTGAAAAGCAACTTCGACCGGACGATCAGCGAGCTGGAGGATCTGGCACGGCGCGAACTCAATAATCTCGACGAGAACAAACGCCTGGAGCGTCTCGATGGCGAGGAGCTACAGGAAGATGAGAACCGCAAGCGCCTTGACGCTCAGGAACTCGCGGAAAGCGAGAGCGCCCAACGCATGGAGGAGCTCACCCGAAAAATGGAGGAGCTGATGAAGGGGGCGACGCGTAATGGCGACATCGACAAGGAGACGCTCAAGAAGATGGCTGGCGCGATGAAGTCGATGCAGGAGCTTTCCGATACAGACATCCCGGAGGTGCGCGACGAGCTCGGCGAGGCTCAGGAAAAATCCAACACACCGGAGAAGGCGAAGGAAGACATCGCGCAGGCGGTAGAGAAGCAGGAGGAGGTGATGGAGAAAATCAAGAAGGCGCTGGAGCAAGCAAACGACGCAAACAAGCGCTTCGAAGCCAGCACTTTCGTCAGCCGCCTGAAGAAGGCAGCGGATGAGGAGAATGGTATCGCCAGCTCCCTCATCTCGGCATTTTCCGGTATCCTCGGGGTTCATTATGACGATGTGGATCCGAAGTTTCAACGGGTGCTCTTAGATACCGCTCGCCAGCAGATGATGACTTCATCCGATGTAAGGTGGATTCAGGAGGATCTCGGCCACTACCATGCGAGGACGGGCGCCGCCGCCTTCAAGGGTATTCTTGATGCGATGAAGGAATCAGGCATCGATCTCGGGCTTGAGGACATCCGGACAAAGATCAGTAAAAACCATGCTTACACCGCCACCGAGAGCGCGAAGGTGTGGGCGGCTAAACTTTCAGAATGGGCGACGACGCTGGGCGATGAGCTCAACGGAGGCGGCGGTGGAGAAGGCGGTGGGGATGGGAGCCCTAGCCCGGAGGATGAGGATTTCGAATTCATGCTGCGTGTGATGAAACTCATCCAGCAGGAACAGGATCTCCGCGCCCGCACACGCGCCCTAGAACAGCTCAAGCGCGATGCATCCACCTCAGCCTCGGCCGAACGATGAAAGCCCATTCCACCATTTTCTTAATCACTCTACTCGGAGGAATGTCCTTCGCCGCCGATGAAGCGGAGGATGTGCGCTCGGTGCTGGAGCAGCATGCGGAGGGCTCAGAAAAGCTTGCGGATGAGCAGGACGAGCTTTCTGCGGATGTGCAGCAGTTAGTGATAGAGCAGACGATTCCTGAGGTCATCGCGTTGCTCGATCAGGTTGAGGGCATCATGGACGAGACCACCGATTACCTAGCAGATACAGATACCGGCGGTGAAACGATTGCGGCGCAGACGGAGATCATCGAGTTGATCCATGCGGCTGCAAAGGCTAAGCAACAACAGGGCGAGTCCGGAGAAGAAGGCAGTGCGATGATGGACATGATGGAGCGCATGATGGGCAAGAAGGAGGGCGAAGGTGACCAGCCCGGAAAGAAACCTGGCGACAAGGCAGGGCAGGGGATGACCGGGGATTCCAATGCGGAAAATTCCGGTGAGGACGGCGCGTCTGGCGGGAAAGTTGAGGAGCGCACAGTCCCTAAAGCCGCAGGCAATGCCGGGAAAAGCCTGCCCAACGAATTTCAGAAGGCTCTCGATGCATACAACCGTGGTCTGGAGGAGCAGTCGAAATGATGGATAGGCGTTTTTTTCTCTCCCTCTGTGCTGGATCGCTGGCCTCGGTGCGTGCGCAGGATTTGCTGAATCGGAGGGACGATAGTATCCCTGCGCAGGTGGATCTCATTTATGAGCGCGGCCTACGCTACCTTGCAGAAAAGCAGAACGCGGAAGGGGCATGGAGCGATAACTCTGGCAGCGAGCCGGGTGTCGTGGGTCTCTGCATCGCCGCCTTCCTCGCTCATGGCGAAGATCCGAACAACGGCGAATTCGCCGGACTCATCAGCAAGGGCATCGATTACATGATTTCAAAGCAGAATCCCGGCAACGGCTACATTGGCAACAGCATGTATAACCATGCATTCGCCACCAAGGCGCTGGCGGAATGCTATGGAGTGCTGGAACACCCGGAACTTGCGAAGACGCTGCAGAAATCCATCGATCTCATACTCAGCTCGCAGAGCAAAAATCGCTTCGGAGCATGGCGTTACGGCCCTGAAAGCCGGGATGCGGATACGACGGTGACGGGCTGCCAGATGGTTAGCCTTTTCGCGGCACGAAATGCGGGTATCAAGGTGCCGGATCAGGCGATCAAAAAAGGCCTTTCCTACCTCTCTAGCTGCCGCGGAAGCGATGGTTCCTACGGTTATACTTCATCGGCAGGTGGCAAGCCCACCCTTACGGCCATCGGTGTGCTGTGCCTTGCTCTTGCGAAGGAGACTGACTCGAAGGGCTACCAGGCCAGCGTCGCCTACTTGAAGAAGAACCTCGATTTCCGCGACAGGTATTACCCCTACTACTTCGAATACTACATGTCTCAGGCGCTCTTCCATGCGGATGAGGAGCTGTGGGAGGATTGGAATGCGCGGAATATGCGCTATCTTGGTACGATCCAATCGCCAGACGGCTCCTTTCCCGGGAACCAAGGTCAGGCATTTAGCACCGCCGGTGCGCTTTTGTCGCTGGCATTGAACTACCGATATCTGCCAATCTACGAAAAATGAGAATGAACCCCGTCATCTTTCTACTTCTCTTCGCGCATCTCGCAGGTGCGGAGGAGCTGAGGGATGATATGATGAGCTTCTCCAATGGCGACAAACTTCACGGCAGCTACTCCGGCATGGAGGGTCAATCTGTGCTGTGGAAGCGCGATGATGTAGGTGAAGTGGTGAAATTCAAAACCTCCGATCTCCGCCGCATCGTGCTGCGTGGCGGCAGGCCTGAAAAATCGCTGGGAGGTCTTTCTCACATCGGCACGATAAATGGAGACCGCATCCCGGGTGTCATCCGCGATATGGACGATACCCGCCTACTGCTTGATACGGAGTTTGGCGGGACGATTGAAATTCCCCGCAACAAGGTAGGTCTGCTGGCACCCACGCCACTGGGTGGCCGGATCATTTACCAAGGGCCATTCGACGAAAAAGAGTGGAAGATGATTGATACCGAGCATCCGGAGGGGATTCCAGCTCCGGATGAAAACGCTGAAGAAGAGGACGGGATCTCAAGATGGAATTTTTCCGGTTCCGCATGGTATTGGAAAGATAAAGGCACTGGCACCGCGCTTGTTTTGAAAGAGGAAATGCCTGCGCGCTCTATCATTCGATTTGATATCGCATGGAAAAATCGCCTGCAGATGGCCATCGCCTTCCATGCAGATTTTAAACAGCCTGAGCCGAAGCTGGACGAAGATGGCAATGAGGTGAAAGGGGGGCGTGCCGCAGGCCTGCCGGGACTTTTTGGAAATAGCTATGTGCTCCACCTTTACTCGAATTATTTACGTCTGTTCCGAACGTCCTTCGACAAAGATGGAAACCCGCGCATGGAGCCAGTGCAGATGGTTAGCAGCGGCGTGGGACTAGGCGATACAGGCACTGCCTCAGTGGAAATGAGGTGCAACCGTGACAGCGGCGAGATCATGTTTTTTATCAACGGGGAGTTCATCGCACAATGGAGCGAACTGGGTGAGGGCGGCGAATCCTATGCGGGGCTTGGCGGAGGCCTCGGCTTCGCAGTTCAGGCAGATGATTCTCCTGCGCGCCTTTCCGAAGTGATCGTGGCGGAGTGGAATGGTATGCCGGACTCAGCGCGCAGCCTTCAGGTTGATGATGCGGATATCGTGCTACTCGCGAACGGGACGGATCGTTTCGCCGGAAAAATCAAAGGCCTGCATGATGGCTTGTTGCAACTGGAGAGCCGCTACGGAAATTTTGAGTTCCCCATCGCGGATGTGGCGGAAGTGCGTTTCGCGCAATCTGGATTGGCGAAGAAAGACGAGGAAACGACCGAGAGCATGAAAGTTAGGCTTCACCCGCTCGGCCGGATCACCGGCAAGCCGCTGAGCGGTGATGACAAAAATCTCAAGATACTCAGCGGCTGCGCCGGTGAGATTGATATCAAGCTCGATTCCGCAGTAATGCTGGAAATCGAGGAAACCGAAAGCTTTCTCGATGACTGGGACTTGGAATTTTAACCTGAAGCGGGCGGCCGCTTTAGTCGCACTATTTACGCTCCCAGTGCAGGCGGCGGATATTTCGCTGAGCGATGGCTGTTCCCTCACCGGTGAGTTGATGGCGATGGACGACTCAGGAACAATCACCCTAGTCTCTTCGCTATCGAAAAAGCCGCTGCTGCTGCTGGGTGAAATGGTCAAGCACGTCGGCTTTGAGGAAAATACGGCAAGCGAAAGCGAGATCCCCGGTCAGCGGGTGGAGCTCATCAATGGGGATGTGCTGCCCGTCACAATCAACGGTCTCGACGACGCAGGCATGAAGGCCTCTTCACCGGATCTTGGAGAGGTATGGATTCCTAGGGAGTTGATCTCTTCAGTTCAGCTCGGAATATTTGCTGAAAAAGAGATTTATTCTGGTGGGGATAGCCTCACCGGATGGGAGCAAAAGGGCGGCACTCAGGTATGGACGGCGGATTCCAGCGGACTCACGGCAGAAGGTTCGGGAACGCTCACGCGTGATGTAGAAATGCCCGAGAAGTTCATCCTGCGCTTCCGTATGGAATGGACGCAGCAGCCAAATTTCAGGTTTGCGTTCGCCGATACCGCGCCGGGAAAAGGCGGGATCGATGATAGGTATTATTTTGATTTTAACGGCTCCAGCCTGAGCATTTTCCGTGACTCAAAGGAACTGCGCAAGAGCAAGCCCATCATGATGCTGGGTCGCGCGGCGGATCGTTTTTCTGGAAACACACTAGAAGTGGAAATACGCGGCGACCTCGGGCGCGGTTTGTTGCATCTTTATCTCGATGGCACCTTGGAAGGGCGTTTCACTGATCCCTTGTCGGATATTCCGAATGGCTCGGGGCTTACCCTGACGAACCGTGCATCGCAAAATAGCTCCCAGACTATTTCCCAAATCCAGCTGGTGGAATGGGACGAACGCAGCGACAGGCACCGCAGTGAGGAGAGGGGTGACGGAACTTCTGATGCGATGATCGGGCGCTCTGGCGAGAGGTGGGGCGGTAAGTTGCTTTCGATCCGGCCGGAAGGTGATACGACAGTTTATGAGTTTAAAAGCGATTTCCAAAAAGAACCCCTCCTCCTCCCTGAGAGCGAGGTTTCCACGATATTTTTTGAGGGTAGTGAAGAATCCTCCAGTGATAAAGAAGGGCTCATTCTACGGCTACGCGGAAACGGAGAATTGAAACTTGCGTCCTGTGTGTTCGAGTCGGAGACGGTCAAGGCTAAGCATCCTTTGCTCGGAGAAGTGGAAGTGAATAGAGCCGGGATCACCGCTCTTGAAAAACGCGATATACCCAAAGCCAACCCTGTAGAAGAGTGATGAAAATACCTATCGCCATCCTCATGCTAGCCGTTTCCTGTCACGCTCAGGAAGACGCCTCCGTGGTGCGTTTCTCGAATGGTGATCAGCTCACCGGAGAAGTCTTAGGCCTGTCAGTGGAGAAGCTGACATGGCAGTCACAGATCCTCAAGGAGCCTGCGGAATTCGACATCCGCTACGTCATGGATCTCAATATGCCATCTGGCGTAGAGAAGCCAGAAAAGGCGGGTGCAGCCCACGAGGCGACACTGGAAATGACTAACGGGGATTCCATTCAAGGTGCGCTAATAGGTCTGACGAACGAAGAAATACGCTTGGATACTTGGTATGCCGGGGAAATGGTTTTCCGCAGGGTCAATGTGAAGTCGGTCAAGATCACTCAGGCATCGGATTATTTCTATCGCGGCCCCAACAGCCTAGACGAGTGGACGTTGACGGATGAAAGCGCTTGGACGTTTAAGGCCGGCGTCCTGCAATCACTTTCGACTGGCGGCGCGGCACGTGAAATCGGCTTTCCCGATGAATTTAGCATCGCCTTCGATGCCACATGGCGGGGAGCTTTCCGCCCGAGGATCGTGTTCCTTTCTACTGATGTCGAAGGGAACAATCCCAAGGGGGGCTATGAGATGGTTTTCCAAGGAAACTCCGTGCATGTGAAGAAAGGCGGCTCGAATGCGTGGCTTGGTCATACCACAAATGCGGGTCAACTCAGGGAGAATGAGAAGGCGCACATCGAGATCAAGGCGAGCACGAAGACCGGCAAGATCCTGCTCTACGTGGATGGTGAGATGGTGGATATCTGGGAGGACAACGAAGTTGATAAGGAAAGCATCGGCAAAGGCTTCCATTTCATCGCACAGGATCGTTCGCCGCTGAAGATTTCCAACATTGAGGTGACGAGTTGGGACGGGAACTATGATGAAGTGCCGAACCAGAGGCGCGGAGCCATGCGCTTTGGGGGCGGGATCGATTTCGGTGACGAAGAGGAAGTGGAGGAAAAGAAGGACGTCGTTCCCGAAGGGCGGATGGTCTTGCGGAACGGTGATACGATCGAGGGCGAGGTCACTGGTATCGAGGGCGAGGAAATCACCCTGAAGACACCTCTCTCCGAAGTGAAGTTTCCGGTTTCGCGACTCAAGAACATCATTCTAAAAGAGGCTGATATGGAGACGCCGAAGAGGAACCGTGGCGATGTCCGCGCGACTCTATCCGACGGAACGCGTCTGGTCTTCCGGCTGGATGGCGTGGAGGACGGGAAGATCCTAGGCTTCAGCCAGAACTTCGGTGACGCGGAGTTTCTTAAAGGTGCGTTCAAGCGCATCGAGTTCAATATCTACGACCGCAACATGGAGAAAATGCGGTTGGACAAGGAGTGGTGATGGCGGGCTTTCACTTTTCGGCATGCTCCTTGTTTGCAGTTTGCTGCTCCGTTCTGCTGCTGAACGCTTGCATCGGCGGCGGCGGGGTGGGTTCAGTTACGAAAAAAGACGTGGTTTTCACACCGGCTGATTGGGCGGAGGCCATCCCTGGAAATGTTTTCCGCCCGGAAGGTGACGGCAAACACCCGGCAGTGGTATTGATCCACGGCGGAGTGAAGATAGGTGATGACGGGCGCTGGCTGATGGACGGGATCGGGCGCAAGCTATCAGATCGTGGTTATTACGTGCTGAACATCACCTACCGGAATGTCCGCGATTGGGATTATCCCAGCCAGCTGCGTGATGTGCAGGAATCGATACGCTGGCTACGCAACAACGCCGAGCAAGAGAGCGTGGATCCGGATCGCATCGCGGTCTGGGGTTTTTCGGCGGGTGGATATCTCGCAGAACTCACTGCACTGACAGAGGGCAGAGATGATGCGGATGTGAAAGCTATCGTGGCAGGTTCGGCTCCATCGGATCTCATCGTTTATGCCAACGGAGGGCTAATCAGGAAACACCTCGGAGGTGAGGAGAATTACGAAAAACGCATCGATGAGGCATCGCCGATCATGCATGTGACAAAAAATAGTCCTCCGGCATTTCTCTACCACGGTACGAAAGACAAGCTCGTGCAGCCAGTCCACACCAGCGAGCTGGCGCTCGCACTGGGCAAGCACGGCGTGCCCCATGAGGTCTTTTGGCTCCAAGGTAAAGGCCACATCTCTGCCTTCTTCGGCCAAGATGAGGCCATCGAGGCGGCGATCAATTTCCTCGATCGCCATCTTTGACAGGGGCGCGAAGCGTTGCATGTTGCATCATGAAAGTCGTTCTGTTGCTCATTTTACCGTTTCTCATCTGCAATTGCTCCACGCTACCTAAACCTGGTGCCACCAAGGGCTTGGTAGCTGAAAATGGCGATGCTGCGGCGATCCTCGCTTCATCCGCAAGGGCATCCGGTGATCCATGGAAGCGCTACAAAACGGTGAAAGTCGAGTATGCGGGTGAATGGACTAATGCTGCGGCGAAGATTCAGCCAGTGATTGTGGATCGAGATTTTCGAAAAGAATCTATCGAAACCTATTTTACGCGCAGGGGCTTGGTGGAGCAGATTCACTCGGGCCCCGGTGGAACGAAATTGGTTCGCAGTTCCGATTCACAGACGGAAGTAAGCTATAACGGCAAGGTGGATGGCGATTCGGATAAAGAAGAAGCTGCTGCGATGGTGGCGGATGCCTATACCTTATTTACCTTCGGTTCGTCATGGCTCAACGCAAAGGCAAGGGATTTGGAAATTGTGGGCAAAAAGGAGCTAGCGGGTGAGGAGTGTTTGTTAATACAGGGCAAAGTTTCGCCCGGCTTCGGTATGTCGGAGAGCGATTCGTTCATCGCCTGGATCGGTAGTGAGAGCAAATTGCTTAGAAGGGTTCAGTTCACCATCGATGGCGTGGAAACGACAAAAGGAGCTGATGTCTCGGTCGATTTCTCCGATTTTAAAACAGCATCTGACGGCAGCATCTGGCCGACCCACTTCTTGGAAAATGTGGAGCGCCCGATTCACATCAAGGCGCATGAATGGGACACGCGTTCACTCAGCGCGGATGGGAAACGGCTATTACCAAATCCTCGCTAAAGGAGGGTTCAGAAGGTTTCCGTGCGGCCGAGGCGGGCTTTGACACCTGCCACAGCTTTGACGGCACTTTCGTCATCCGGGTGTTTTTCGAGGAATCGCTCGAAGTTTTTCAACGCCTCCTCAAGCCGGTCTTTCTCGGTGAAGATCATGCCCTGTTCGTAAAGGGCGATCATGAGCTCTGGTTCTGCCTTGATGGCATTGGTGAGCGCTATCAGTGCGCGGTCGCTCTCCCCTGCGAGGCGGAGGATATGGCCGAGCACATAGTTTGCCCGCGGATCTTCAGGGGCGAGGGAAACGGCTGTTTCTGCAGAAGCTAGGGCGAGTTCGTCATCGCCGTTCTGAAGGAGGGCAAAGGCGTGGCCAGCATGGGCTTCTGGTCGTGCTGGATCGGAAGCGATGGCGGATTCGTAGAGGCTGATGGCGGATTTTAGATCTCCGCTACCTGCTGCCTGTGAGGCCTGTAGCAGGAAATCATCGGCTTCGCCGAGTCCTAGCTCCTTGAGCTTGATGGTGGCTTTTTTTGCATCTTCGGTGCGACCGACCGCATTGAGGATGACGACGTAGAGCTGCCAGGTTTCGGGATCGTTCGGATCTTCGGTGAGAGAGGTTTCGATTGCTTCGAGGGCTTCCGGGAGGCGACCGGCCTGCACGGCATCGATGGCCTCGTTGTAGTATTCGATGGAAGGTTCGGACATGGGTATTGGAGGTGGGGTTCGGGCGGGTTCGGGTGCCCGATGGTTATGAGGTTAAGGTCATTGCCCGTTGCGTCAAGCTGACGAGGTGGTGAACAAATAGTCATTGATTGGCTGGACGGGTGGGGGTGCTTGGTTTTTCATGGCTATCCCGTGACCGAAATCAAGACCGAACCCCCGCTAGCCGACCTTGAAATCAAGGACGCACAACTCATTTTTAACCGTGTGTGGAGAGAATTGGAGAGCGAGGTGGGCTGTGAGAACCTGCGTTTCCCCAAGGAGCTGATCCTGCTGGGCGGTGCTCCGGGCTCGGGTAAGGGGACGAACACGGATTTCATACGCGAGGTGCGTGGCATTGCTGCGGAGCCGATTGTGATCAGCCAGTTGCTTGACTCGCCTGAGGCGCAGAAGCTCAAAGCTCAGGGTTCCATGGTGGGGGATGAGGAGGTGTTGCGCCTGTTGCTCTGTGAAATGCTCAAGCCGGAATTCCGTGAGAGTGCGGTGCTGGATGGCTTCCCGCGCACGACTGTGCAGGTGGAGTGTCTCAAAATGCTTTTCGATAGCATGGTGCGCTTGAGAAAGGAGTTTTCCGAGACTCCTCATGCGCAGCATTTCCGCCAGCCAGTTTTCCATATCATGGTGCTGTTCGTGGACGAGGTGGAGAGTATCGCGCGTCAGTTGAAGCGCGGTCAGGAAACGCTCGTGCACAATGCCGAGGTGAGGCAATCCGGTGTTGGCGAGCTGTGGGAGGAGCGGGCGACTGATTTTGATCCGGATCTCGCGCGCGGGCGTTATCGGACGTTCAAAGAGAAGACTTACGATGCTTTGGTCTCGCTGAAGCAGATTTTCCATTACCATTTCATCAACGCGCAGGCACCAATCAAGGTGGTGCAGCAGAATATCGTGCGCGAGCTGGAGTATCAGAGCTCGCTGGAGCTGGATCCCCGCACTTATGATGCGCTTCGGCACATCCCATTGGCGGATGAGATTGTAGTGGGAGCGCGGCAGGATCTCGTGAACCGGCTCGACGGCTACATCCATGAGCGGCCTGCGCTTTTGGAAAAGGTTGTGGATTTTATCCAGGTAAAGATGATGCCCACGATCAAGCGATACGCGGTGACCGGGCGGGTGACGATCAATACGGAGGACGCAATGTTTGAGGATCCTGTAGCGCTGGCGATGCTCATCGATGTGCATTCGGAGCGTGGCTTCCAGGCTACAGTGGACATTCACCGACAGGAGATCCCGGAAAAGTTCGACCTGCAGACGGGATTGATTACCACGCGCCAGAAACGAGTTTACCGGATCACGGTGTTCTTTGCAGGATCGAAGATCCGTCGGGGTTGATACCTGAAGTTTGCTAGAGTGCTAGTTTTCAGTTTTCAGGTCAGACTGGCTTATGAGTTCCTGCTCGGGCATTTCCCTGCTTGCGGAGTAGGCGTGAACGGTCTAGACGGAAGGATGCAAATTCTAAGGATTCTCGGGATTTTGACCTTTGGTGCAGCACTTTCTTTTGCGGAGGAAGCTGGCTTTGACTCGGTAGACGGGGACAACGTGCGTGTCACGAGGCACGACGATGGCTCCCGTACGGTTTTCGAGCGCAGCGCGGATGAAAAGGTGCTCACGAAGCGCACTTACACGGCAGATGGGAATATGTATCTGGTCACGGTTTACCGGATGGATGCCCACGGAAACCCTCTGAACTGCAAAATTTACGACGGGCAGAAGAACGAGATGTTCAAGTCGCGCTACGGCTACCGGAAGTCCGATGGGCTGCTGGTGGAGGAGCAGATGTTTGACTCCCGTGTGAAGCGTGTGGATCCGAATACGGGCGAGGAAATGCCAGTGAGGCGTTTCATCTACACCTATGATGCCATGGGCAACCGCAGCGCGCCGATCTCAATCACCCTGACTCCGGGTGCAACCGCTGAGGAAGTTTACGGCGGGCCAAGTGCGCTTGAGATCAACCCTTTCAATCCCGACAATCCATAGGCTGCTGCTGCCCGGATGATTTCAGGGAAACAACTTCTGGCCGTTCTCGTGGGGGCGGCTCTTGGTGCGGGTGGATGGCTCGCGGGATCGCGCAAGGCTGCCACTGGCGGCGGCGCGGATGCTGAAGGATTGGATAATCAGCTAAGGATCGCTGGGGAGGAGATCGCGCTGCTGGAAAAGGAAAATGCGTCGCTGAGATCGCTCGCTCAGGGCGGAGGCGAGGTCGCGGTGCCGCCAGAACTGATCGCGATGGTGGAGAAGGATTACGGGCTGACGTTTCTTTCCAGCCCGGTGTTTCACATGATCGCTTCCGAGGAGCTTGGCTACCGGGTGGAGGCGGCGATCGAGAGCCGGATGGGGCCGCAGGGGGTGGATGATCGGCAGGAGGCTTGGCAGCGCATGGGGCTACTGCGAAAAGGTGATAAACTACTGGAAATGATGTCTGCCGTGAGGTCGGTGGGCGCGGTGGGGTGGTTCGATGAAGAGACGGGCGATGGGTGGGTGACGGACAAGTTCGATCTGGAGAACATTCCAGATCAGGCGGCGGCCCTGCGGCTGTTGGTGAGGATTTTGCTCAATCAGCACTTCCCTCCTGCGGCGGCATATCCGGGGGATGATGCGGCGTGGGCGCGAGAGGCGCTACATGCGGGTGCGGCATCTGGTGCGGAGGCGAGGTTCTACGCGGCGAGTGCTCGGGGGATCGGTTTCCTGCCGACGAATGACAATAGCGCAGCGGCGCGGCTCCTGCTGGTGCTGCCGGAGTTCCTGCAAGGGCTGGCAGTCTTTCCAGCGGTGAGCGGGAAGGGGCTTTCTGATACGTATTTTGTGAAAGGGACGGAGGAATTTGCGGAAGGGATGAGGAAACCGCCGGTGAATACCTTTGCCGTGGTGCTGCCGGGCGAGGAGCCGAGGGGAGGAGCGATAGATTTCCCTGAGATGCCAGATGAGACCTATCTTAAGGAAAACTTGGGCTACCTCGGGCTGCGGCTGTGGGTGGAAATGGCTGGCGATGTCGGGCTGGGCGAGGAGCTGGCGCGTGAGTGGGTGAGGGATGGCTACGTGCTTTTCGGCGATGGTGAGATGTCCTCCGGGCTGGTCTGGGATGTGGAGCTGGAGTCCGCAGAGGGGGCTGGGAAATTTCAAGAAGTCGCGAGATCTATAGCTAGCGTGCTGGCGATGGAGGAGCCGGAGCGGAAGTATGAGGTGGTGAGGATTTCGGAGAAAAGGGTGAGGTTCCTCAATGTGGTGAGTGATAAGGCGCTTGGAACTCTCAATCCTCAAATTTCAACTCTCAACGAAGAATGAAAGTGCATACGCAGGAGATGGTGGTGAGGACGCGGGGCAAGGGGACGTATGAGATCTCCGATGAAATCGCGGCGATGGTGCGGACATCCGGCGTGACGGATGGGCAGGTGACGGTTTTCTTGAGGCATACGAGTGCGAGTCTGATCCTCATGGAAAATGCCGACCCCAGCGCACGGCGGGATCTTGAGCGGTGGTTCGACCGGCTGGTGCGGGAGGACGATCCGGATTTCATCCACACCCACGAGGGAGCTGACGATATGCCTAGCCACATTCGAATGGCGTTAACGCGATCCAGCGAGGTGATCCCGGTGCACGGCGGGCGAATGGTGCTGGGCACGTGGCAGGGGATTTTCGTCTTCGAGCATCGGCGGCAGGAGCACTCCCGGCGTATCGCGGTGACGGTGATGGGCGTTTAATAAACTTCAAATTTCAAACTTTAAACTCTAAGTAACTGATATGTCGCACGAACTGATCATGATGGCCTTGGAAGAAGATATCGGGGAGGGCGATGTGACTTCAGATTACTTCATCCCAGAGGAGAGGATGG
Source organism: Akkermansiaceae bacterium (assembly GCA_030725745.1). Taxonomy (GTDB): domain Bacteria; phylum Verrucomicrobiota; class Verrucomicrobiia; order Verrucomicrobiales; family Akkermansiaceae; genus Luteolibacter. The sequence goes on along the minus strand of JANRFH010000043.1, from coordinate 21,484 downwards.
CGGAGGCGTTTTTGAAGGTGAGGAACGATGGAGTCGTATCCGGCGTGGAGCTTGCGAAGGCGGTTTTCCTAGAGGTCGATCCGAATCTCGACGTGCAGATCATGGTCGAGGACGGCAGCAGGGTTGGCGAAGGGGCGATGCTGATGCGCGTCTCGGGAAAAGCCCGCTCGATTCTCACCGCAGAGCGCACGGCGCTGAATTTCCTGCAACGGCTTTCCGGTGTTGCCACGATGACCTCGCGCTACGTCGCGCTGGTGAAGCACACACAGGCGAAGATCCTCGATACCCGCAAGACGACCCCCGGCTACCGGGCGCTGGAGAAAAAAGCAGTCGCCGATGGCGGCGGGACGAATCACCGCATGGGCTTGTTTGATCGCGCGATGGTGAAGGACAACCACCTCGCTGCCGAGGGCGGGATCGCCGTGCTGCAGGAAGCGATCCGAAAGGTGAAGTCCGACAAGCCGCATGTGCAGGTGGAGCTGGAGGCGGATCGGCTGGAGCAGGTGAGGGATTTCCTCGCGCTCGATGGGGTGGATTACATCCTGCTCGATAACATGAGCCTCGATCAGCTTCGTGAAGCCGTGGAAATGCGTGGTGAGAAAAACCGGGTGCGGCTTGAGGCAAGCGGCGGGGTGAATCTTGAGACGGTCAAAGAGATTTCGGAAACCGGGGTGGATTTCATTTCCGTGGGGGCGCTGACGCACTCGGCTCCGAGTCTGGATATCGGGTTGGACTTCACGGCAGGCGAGTGAAGAAGTGGGCGGTCATTGTTGGAGGCGTTTTGTTGCTGATAGCTGCGTTGTTTTTCTTGCTGCGAAAACAACATTCCACCGATGAAGTCATTGGATTTTTGGAACAGCTATCAACGCCAGAACGGCCACTTACGCCGAGAGAACTAGGATATGTCACAGCTCCCCAATCGGGGGGAATCAGACGACTCCTTGATAAAATTCCTTGGTTGGAAAAGGGCGAAATTCTAGGCGTTCTTTATGAATACCGCACCACTCCTACGACCTCAGTTGCTTTCTATTTTGATGATCAAACGCCGATCGAGTTCGAAGTTCAGCAGTCACCGCATGCTGAAGAATTTAGGGATTTAATTTCCGAAAGATTTCCAGAAATTCGTGTTACCATTCAGGATCGCATCAAACTTTTCGTTCCATAACTATAATGAGCGAATACGACCAAGTCGCAGCAAACTTACCCGGCGAGTTCCGAGTGTTGTGGAGGGCTGAGGTTTCCTCGACGAATGATGAACTCCGCGCTCTGGCGGAGCAGGGCACGGGTGAGGGCTTGGTGCTGATTGGCGAGGATCAAAAGGCCGGGCGCGGCAGGCGGGGGGCGGCTTGGTTTTCGCCGAAGGGCGGGGGGCTGGCGTTTTCCGTGCTGCTGAGGCCGGGCGGGAACAAAGGGCTGTGGCATCGTTTGTCGCTGGTGGCGGGGCTGGCGGTGGCGGAGGCGGTGGAGAAATTCGGCGTGGTGGCGGAGGTCAAGTGGCCGAACGATGTGCTCGTGGGCGGAAGGAAGCTTGCCGGGATCCTCGTCGAGGCGGGGGCGGATTTCGTGATCGTGGGCATCGGCATCAATGTGAATGCCGACGATTTCCCGGAGGGGCTGAATGCGACTTCGCTGAAGATGGAATGCGGGGAAGAGATCCCTCGCGCGGAGGTGCTGGGGGAGGTGGTGAAACGACTCGCTGGCTATGCGGATCGAATCGAGGGGGATTTCGACGGCCTGCTAGATGGAGTAAGGGAAAGGTGCGCCCTGACTGGAAAAAGCGTGGCTCTGACCATCGCAGGGACGCGGCGGGAGGGGTTGGTGAGAGGTATTGCTGAGGGTGGGGAGCTACTGGTTTTGATGGATGGGGCAGTGGAGAGGGTGTTTCAGGCGGATGAGGTGAGGGTTTGTTAAAAACCGTTTCAAATAGTTTTCATGAGGATTTCTATTCCCTCTTTTCCGGGACGAGAGCCACCCGGAAGCCGATGTTGTAGGAGCGCACGTAATCGTAAGTGCTGTAGCGATAGGCTGCACGGCAGCTCAGGGCTTTCCTGTTCCAGGTGCCGCCGCGTATGATGCGTGAGTCGCCAGTGTCCACGCCTTTGGGATCGACCCCGCCGGGAAGTGCTTCACCGTACCAATCGAGGCACCATTCATAGACGTTGCCATGCATGTCGTAGATGCCCCATGGGTTCGGTTCGTAGGATTTGACTTCACTGGTTTTCTCTAGGTAATCGCCTTCCTCTTCCACTCCGTAGGGGAGTTTCCCGTAAAAATTCGCTTGCTTACTGGTTAATGTGTCACCGTATGAAAAGACGGTGGTGGTGCCGGCGCGGCAGGCGTATTCCCACTGTGCCTCGGAGGGCAGAGAGTATTTGTATCCTTCGGGAAGGGTGCCGGCTTCACGTTCCTTTTCGGTGAGAGCTTCGCAGAATGATTTTGCATCGAGCCAGCTTACGAAAGACATGGGCTGGTTCTCCCCAAGGGCAGAAACCTCCGCCACGAGGTTGGCTCCACGGTTTTACGGGCCGTCCTGTGTTTCGATCTGCTCTTGAATAGATTTCCCGGTCAAGGCAACCCATTGGCCTTGGGTTGTTTCTGTTTCGGCCATGTAGAAGGGTGAGGTGAGAGTCACCGATACTTGATTCTCATCCCTACCGCGCCCTTTTTCTTCCTTCGGGCTGCCCATGAGGAAGGTTCCTGCGGGTATCGGTACGATTTTCATGCCCAAGGAGTTCGTGAAGGTCTCGGGTTCTGTTTCTGCATGGGATGTGAGAAAGGTTACTAAAAGGGTGAGAATGGGAAGTCCTGCTGAAGATTTCATTTGAAGGGAATTGAGCAAGCATTGAGCCAAAGCCTTCTGTTCCGTGTTCGGGAGCATGAGGAAGGCTTATTGGCGATGCTGCATGACGCTCATGGTTTATGTGGGATCTTGCTTACTCATGCGGAGGAAAAAGCCAGATTCGGCTAGCCACTTGGAAGGGGGGGCAGCTATGATGATTTCAGTTTCACTAAAACTATTATGAAAGAACCAATCACCGTTTCCATTACGGGCGCAGCAGGCCAGATCGGCTACGCCATCCTTTTCCGCATCGCTTCTGGCTTCGTCTTTGGCGAAGATCAGCCGGTCAATCTGCGCCTTATCGAGATCGAGCCGGGCTTACCCGCACTCAAAGGCGTGGTGATGGAGCTTGAGGATTGCGCTTTTCCGCTGCTGCAGGAAGTCGTCGCCACCACGGATCTCGACGAGGGATTCAAAGGCACGAACTGGGCTCTACTCATCGGCTCCGTGCCACGCAAGGCGGGGATGGAGCGTGCGGATCTGCTCGGCATCAATGGCAAGATTTTCACCGGCCAAGGCCAGGCGATCGCCCGCTCTGCGGCGAAGGATGTGCGCGTGCTCGTTGTCGGAAACCCTTGCAACACGAACGCCCTCATCGCCATGAACAATGCCGAGGGCGTGCCGAACGATCGTTTCTTCGCGATGACTCGCCTCGATGAGAACCGCGCGAAGAGTCAGCTTGCAGAGAAGGCCGGCGTGCATTGCTCGGATGTCACTAATCTCTGCATCTGGGGTAACCACTCCGCCACGCAGTATCCGGATTTCACCAACGCGAAGATCAAGGGCAAGCCACTCACCGAGGTCATCACCGATACGGCATGGCTGGAAGGTGAGTTCATCAAGACCGTCCAACAGCGCGGCGCGGCTATCATCGCTGCACGCGGTGCCTCCTCGGCAGCCTCTGCGGCAAACGCTGCGATGGACACTGTGAAAAGCCTCATCAATCCGACCCCGGAAGGCGATTGGCACTCAGTCGCCATCTGCTCGGATGGTTCGTATGGCATCGAGAAGGGCATCATGGCCTCCATGCCCATTCGCACCAATGCAGATGGATCATGGGAAGTCGTCCAAGGCGTGCCCGTCAACGCCTTCTCCCAAAGCAAGATCGATGCGACCATCGGCGAGCTGCTTGAGGAAAAGGATGCCGTGAAACATCTCCTCCCCGGCTGATCTTTGCGTCTCTATAAAGCCTAAGGCCGTAAGGAGAGTTATCTCTCCAGAGTGCCGACGGAGGATATGGAAGTGCTTAGCTTGGCTATTTCCCGCACAGGTGTCGCCGCTCTATAGAGTCGCCGCTCCTTGGGCTCACTTGCCCTTCTTCTTCACCGGGGCGGTGTTGTCGTTTGCAGGGATGGGGGAGGTGAAGCCTTCGTAGTCGGCGGGCTTGATGCCTTTGGCGTGGTGGCCGGTGCGGAAGGTGTTTGGCGTGTATGAGCCGACGAAATCGATGTTTGAATCAGGCTTGATGGAGTCTTCCATGCCGGCGATCCAGTGGATGGCGTTGAGGATCATCCTGCGGTAGCCGGGGTTGAGGATGTCTTCGGAGGCTCCGTAGAGGGAGGTGAAGACGCGGCCTTCGGCGCCGTCTTTCCCTTTGTAGGTGCGTGTCCATTCGCTGGCCATGGGGGGCTTTTTGGCATCGGGTGCGCCATCGGGTAGCATGGTCATGAGGGGCTGAGCCATGGTGAGGATATTCCAGTCTTCCTGAGCCTCGGCGTTGTATCCGCCGCACTGGACGTGGATGTCTTTTACGCCGGTGAGGATGACGTGGTCTTTCTTTTCCGGGATGATATCGATGCGGGTGCTTTGCGTGTGGTTTTTCCCGTAATGGCCGACCCATGTCTGGCCGAGGACTTGCTGGCCGAAGCCGCCTTTGTAGTCATCGCCATCGTATTTATAGTCGTATTTCACATAAGTTTTCCCCTTGGGGATGGCGAAGCCGTGGGTAGAGGTGCGCAGGCCGAGGATGGGGCCGCCGCGGTTCAGGTAGGCATCGATGTGTGCCATCTGCTCATCTGGGAGATCCTGGAAACGGGTGAACATGACGCAGGCATCGGCGTCTGCGAGGTGCTCGAGGCCTTCGATGTTTGAGGCACCGGCTTCGATCTCACCTTTTTCATCGAGGCCGAAGAGGACGACTGTCTGGAAGCCGTAATGCTTCGCGAGGATGCGGGCAAGGGCGGGGCAGGTCTCCTCGGCGCGGTATTCGTGGTCGCTGGCGATGAAGACGATCTTCTTGCCATTTGCGTTGGCTTCCGGTTGGTAGATGAGGGGACTTGCTTGGGCGGCGGTCATGGCTAGGAGGGAGATGCCGAGGAGGCACGGAAGAGTTTTACGGATCATTGCGGTGATTTTCATGATTCAGGATTTCACTTATACAGGCGGTGACCATGCCTTTCTATCACAAAGAATCCTACGAACGAGAATCGTAGCCGGTGAAGTCAAGTTATCTACCTGCGGTTAAGACAATCCTAATGTAGGTGCCCTGCCCTAGATTGCCCGGGGATGCGCCTTGACTTCTCCTGCCGGAAATAGGCTTTTATGGATGGTAGAAATGACTTCGTGATCATTTCCTCAAAAACAACCCATCGAATATGAAATCACTACTGAGTCTCGCCATCCTTTTGTTTTTAGCTGTGTATTCCTTTGCTGCAGAGTTGAAGCCGGGATCGCAAGAGGGAGTCGGCATTATTGATCGCTATGTGGCCCATGGCAACGAGGTCTATCGCTTCGTCCCGGACGATAAGGAGCTGCGCATGATCAAGATGGTTCCCGGTCAACTGGGCTACAAGGGGCAGAAGCTTCCCGAGGAGCTTGAGAAGTTTTTTGCGAAAGCACTGGAGGAAAAGAAGAAGGTGAAGATCTCCTGCGACTACATGGATCACGGAGTAGGGAAGACTGCTATCGGCAAGAAGCTCATCAGTTACAACTTTGTAGAGGAATAGTGGGCGAGGCGGCTCGATGAGCTGCTACGCCAAACATGGGTGAACTACGCAAGCCTGTTGGGCTAGCTGTCGTTCCCCGCTCATCGGGAGATGCCGGGAAAGTCGCGGAGCTAAAGAAGGTGATGTTCACCACCTGGGAGGAGATAGAGAGAGGAGCCGAGCGAGTGGTGGCTGGAGGATAAGCGTAAACCCAAGGGCGGCGGCAAACTCCCTTATTAAGCCTTTCCGGGAAGTCCCATGAAACGACTTCCCGGCTTATCAGGTGAAATAGGCATTGGTAGCATCTCCCCAAGTTGATAGATAAGAGCGGTATGGAGGATACCGCTGAAAATGATAAGCATGTGAAGAAATACTGGGCTTTCGTTTCCTATTCCTCAAAGGACAAGAAGTGGGGAAAGTGGCTTCACAATCGGCTGGAAAGTTTCCCTATTCCCAAGGAGTTCCAGGGCACGGAGCTCTTCGATGGAGCTGTGCTCGGAAAAGACCTCAAGCCCTGCTTCCGCGACCGTGACGAACTTTCCGGATCAGCTGACCTTGGGCCGGCGATTTTCAAGGCACTCAATAGCACGCGCTATCTCATCGTTCTCTGCTCTCCAAACTCCGCAAAATCCGAGTGGGTGAACAAGGAGATCGAGGACTTCAAAGAGATCGGTGGAGAAAAAAGGATACTCGCCCTCATCCTTGATGGTGAGCCGAACTCAGATGGTGATACCGAGTGTTTTCCTCCCGCACTACGCTACCCTGCCGAGCCCTTGGCAGGGGATTTGCGCAAGGAGGGCGATGGCAAGGAGCGGGGTTTCCTTCAAAGTAATTTCGGGAATCGCCCAGCTTGATTTCGATGTGCTATACCGGAGGCATGAGAGGGCGCAGAGAAAGAAACGCATGGTTCTCGGCGCGTCTGCGCTACTCCTGATCACCACACTTTCCGCCCTTTCGATTTACGCACTGTCGCAGAAAAAAGAAGCGCTCAAGCAGACATCCATCGCTGTAGCTGAGCGAACCCAGGCACAGATCAGCGCGGAGGAGGCGATGAAGGAGCGCGACAATGCCAAACGGACTTTATCAAATTTCTATGATGAGCGCGCTGAGGTGAGTTTTCACCAAGATCCAGATAAATCGCTGGCATGGTCGGTAAAAGCGGCTGAGATAAATCCGGAGATACTGAATAGGCCGCGCTTCGCTGCAAGGAACCGTGAAATTATCGGTCAGTGGTCTGCTCCGGATCAGGTCATTTCGTCTCATCGTATTTCCGACGAACTCTTCAAGATGCAAGGGCAGGAGGATTGGGGAATTTCCATCGAGCGACAACGGGCGGTGGTGATTTCTGGAAGGTCAAAAGCCTCTTTGTTAGATACGGCGAAGATGGAGCGGCTTCTGGAGATTGAATTCACCCAGACCATCAATCAGGTGGTGGCTCCGGTAGATGCCGATTGGTTTGCGTTGGCTGGTGTGGGGCAGTTCAGGGTTTATCGCTGGAGCGATGGTGGCCTTCTTTATGAGCAACCCCTTAGCGGAGATTTGGGTTCTTTCAGAGCGCATCAGAATCTAGCCACTAGGATTTATCGTGACCCGAACACACGGGCGATCCACTCGAGCATCATTTATCAAAAAGATGGCGAAGTCGCTGAGTTGGAGGGGCCGATCTTGGCCGACTGGGCTCCAGATTGCTTTGCCGCAGAATTCGAAAAGGCATTCTTTTTCTTCAGCATCGCCGAGAGCCCGGATTCCGCAGACAAGAAGGAGTTGGTTATCCATTTATATCCGAAGGAAAAGGGGGATTGGGAGAAAGTTGGTTCGGATCTTCCTGTGGATTTTCAGGCGTTCTCATTGCGGTATGAAATCGCTGCCGCTGCTCTGATTGTCTCACAGCAGAATCGTCCTGATATAGCGATTATCGATCTCTTTCACCCGAACGTATATTATCTCAACCTCTCCGAGTCCTCTACGATCTATGGGATTCTACGGGATGGCAAGGAACTCGAAGTCATCCGTAAAAAAAGCGAAGCCGATGGAGTTGGATTGGAGGCGATCAATGTCTTTGATCTGTCGAGCCGGGACTTGCTGGGCGGAAAGGATCTGAGCTCACTTTTCTTCGCAGAGAGATCAGGGATCGCCATGGGTTGGGAGCGTTCCAGCGAAACATTTTTCTTTGAAGGCTCCGATGGCCTCAAAGGCACGTTCCGGCTTCCCACCCTTTCCGGGAATTATTTCTACCTCGGCGATGCCTGTCAGATGACTGAGATCGCGCCGAATCTTATCGGGATCTTCACCCACAACCTCGGCGGACAATCGGTGAATCTGGTTGATCTTACGCGCCCAGATCAACCCGAGGTGTTCACTGGAAACGTCTCGCAACCGTTTGCATTTACCTCCGTTGAAAAGGCCGATGACGCTTGGTGCGTTTCTGTTCTGACACACCGGGGAAAAGTCCTGTCCCGGTTTTTAAAACTTGATCCATCGACACATCCGAAGAATGGCAAGCGGACGTTTCAAAGCGCTCCGGAGTTCGAAATCGGTTGGCACACTGTCGATGATGAAGGCCACACACGTTCGTGGGCACATCACGAGAATGAAACGATATTTTATGATGACGGGAACCCCGCAGAGATACGCCATAAGTTTACCGATGACGAACCCCTAGGCTGGTCAAAGGAAGAAATCCGCATCCTGGCGAATGGTAATCTGGTGAGATGCTCGTATCGGGCGGTGCAGATTTTCCGAGACGATGGCGCGCTGGAATTTGAGGTGAAGGGTAGGTATGGCCGTTTCTTTGGCGATGGTGCGGGGCGTGCGGCGATCTCGACAAAAGAGGGTCTGGCGATCATCGATTGCGTGTTAGGGCAAGTGATGGATATCATCAAGACAGAGGGGGGGATCGAGAGGATTTTAAATCTTAAGGGGAGTGATGATCTCTACTGGATCGGTGTGAAAGCGGTATCTGGGCAGTTCAACCAATCCTTTTATCTGAACCGCTGGTCTCCTGCCTCCAACCATCAGGAATCTCTGATCACGGATAGCCCAATTGAGCAAATCAACGAGCTCATCCGCGTAGAGCTCATCCAAGGTGATGATGTATTTCTCGCCCGCTCGACCTTGACCGGGGAGGGCGCAAAGAGCGTGATCATTCAGATCCTTACCGACTCCGGACTAGAAAATTCATTGCTGCTGGAATTCGATGACTGCCAGCCGGATAACATGGAGTTGTGGGTATTTCTTCCAGATGGCTCGATCGTTTCGAGAAAATCAGGAGGTGCGTCTTCCGCTTCCTTGCTCAGTCATCATTGTTTTCGGGACGGAAAATGGATTTCTTCGGACGTCACCCTTCCCTCTCCATTGGTGCATATCATTTCCTCTCCGGATGGTGGTCATTGCCTCCTAGCATGTCAGGAAGGTCTATTGCTCTATGATACTCTCAAACAAGAACTCTGTTCGACATACCTTAAAGTCAGCGACCGGGAGGTCACTTTCGCTTCGAACCCAACCTTGGGGTGGCCGCCGGAAGGGGAGGCCGTGTTCATTACCCAACACGGAGCCTTGTTCGAGTTTAGCCGGGCGACAGGTGAATATATCCATCTTTTGGCTGATCACTCACGTGGCGTGCAGGGCATCACCAGCATCATCTCCAGCCCAAAGGGGAAATGGCTCAGCACGACGGATCGTGGGGGGGGGAGTGGTCACGACACGTATATCGGATAATGGACTGACCATGGAAGAACTCCGCAGAAGTTCATATCTCGTCGGTGGGTTGAGGGTGATCAATGATCATGATCTCGTGCCTTGGATTCCGGTGTCCGGCGAATGACGAATCTGATGGTGAGTTTACGATTTCTTTGATGCGGTTCCTGTCTTCGGGGAAATTCATTTCTGCCGAGAAGGCTGAGAGCGATTTCCCCAAAGAAATCCAATGGGTGATACGTTAAATACTCCAAGAGAATATCCCAGATACTCTTTAATCGTCAAAAACTGTGCATCATCCCGCAAGCGCTGATTACATCTTGACGGTTTGAGAGCGGTATCCACTATGTAAAACTATACTTTCACACAGGTAATGGAGGCTTGACCTCAGGTGCCTACTACAAAAATACCCACATGAGCATCCACGCACAAATCACTGAAGAGGTGAAGCAGAAGCTTGCCCGAGATAAGCGCATTTCGACCATTTCGTCGTTTGTCATCGCCTTCATGACCGTCGTCCTTATCGCCTTAGTTCTTGGCTTTTTCCTCCTTCCGAATCTGGGCAAGGACGACGTCCAGATCGTGACTTATAAATCGAACACGACGGATGAAGAAGAGCCCGTGGCGGAGAAGGTCAAGACGAACGTCCAGCGCAAGCCCACCGCTCCTTCCAACGCTCCAGTGAAGACCATCGTTGCGACGACTACGTCTCCTACTTCCATTCCTACTGTCGATGCGGTGGAAACCGTCGAGTCTCTTGAGTTCGGATCAGGAGATGATTTCGGGACGGGGTGGGGCGATGGCACGGGCTTCGGAGCCGGAGGGGCGCAAACCGCTTTCGGACGGACTGGTGGAGGTGGATTGGAAGGGAAGTTCTATGACCTGAAGCAGGATCGTAAGAAGAAGCCAAACCACCACGATAAATACTTCAAATCAAACTCAAGTATCGGCGCGAGATTGAAATATATGGAACGCCAATACAAGGATCTCGAAAAAAGCCGTTTTTCTGAATCATCGTTGCGTGATTTTTACCAAGCGCAGACCGCTCTATCATTCAGCCACCTTATTATGGCGGCGAATACCGATGCTGTGGTGGCACCGAAGTCCTTCAATGTGCAAAAGGAAGTCGAGCCTTCGGCATGGGTGGTGGTTTATGAAGGCACCATCAGGCCACAGAAGCCGGGCGAATATCAGTTTGTGGGTATGTTTGATGACGTCCTGCTTGTGTATGTTGATGAGCGTTTGGTGCTGGATGCTAGCTTCATATCTTATTCAGATTTGCCCCAACCCACCATGGGCGGAACCGAGATGAGGAAAGGCAAGCCTCTCATCGAAGGCACCTGGGTCAGGCTGATCGAGGGAAGTAGGATCAAGATCATTGTTGGAGAGTCTCCGGGAGGACAGATGGGTGGAGGGCTTTTCATCCGTGAAAAAGGCAAGAGTTACCGACAGGCCAAAGGTGCTGACATTCTGCCACCCTTCACTACAGGTGCGCTAACCAAAGAGGACATCAAGAAGCTGAAGAAGATCGAAATCATGGGTGCCTCCGGTGATTTCCCTATCGAAGTGGACGATGTTCCGATTTTCCCTGCTAATTAATTTAGTTTCAGGGTTTAGTTATCGATTTCCTTTCGCTGCGTGAAATCAGGATGCCTGTCTTCCGAAGACGTTTCCCAAGTCCTTTTCCAGAGCCTCATCGAAGCACCGGCACTCGTAGAGGATTTGCCAGAGGGTGCGGTATTTGCGAGTGAGTTTCTTGGAATGCCTCCTCGTGAGGCGGCGATAAATCTCCAACAAAAGCTGGGATACCTTTACGAAGATGCCTTGGCCATGATGTTGGAAGCGACGCCTCAATACGATTTGTTGGAGCGGGGGATCCAACTCCGCAAAGAGGCGGGGCATACGCTTGGTGAATTGGATTTTCTCGTGAGGGATCTCGCCTCAGCTCGGTTAATCCATCTGGAACTCGCGGTGAAATTCTATCTCGCTGTGGAAACGGAGAGCGGATTTCTACTGTCGGGGCCGGATGCGCGTGACAATTATTTCCGTAAGCTAGAAAAAATGCGATCGCATCAGTTGATGTTGGTGCAGAAATATCGCGAGCTTTTACCTGAAAGGTTCAGAGAGCAGGAGATCGTAGTAAAGCAGTTAGTACATGGCTGTATCTTCGACCATGTGAACGCTAGTAGGCCGGTGGAAGCTGAATTTTTAAACCCAAATGGGCGGCGGGGGAAGTGGCTGCATGCGTATGAATGTGCGGGGCATTTTGGGAAGGATTCGCTGCTGGAGGTCATCCCGAAGTCACTCTGGCCAGTGCCATTGGATATCCTGGCTGGGCTCGAGCTGGAGAAATGGGAGCTGGATGAAAATATGAACCGCTGTGAGATGATACGGGCACATGGATGTGACTTTCCTTACTTCATCGCGCCAAATGGCTATCCGGAGAAGTTCTTTTGACGCGCTTAATCGAATCAGTGTAAAATGGTCTGCAAACCAAACCTAGAATTCCAGTTGACCGGAGCTGCCAACAAACCTATTGAACTCCGTCTCATGAGATTGGCTTAGCTGGTCAAAAACGAATTCTCACACTCTTTCATCCAAAAAACGAAATACCGATATGGCTACGACAAGCGAACGCAACAAAAACAGGACTCGCCCCACTAAATCAGGTGGAGATAAGAGGAAGCGCCAGAACGCCCAAAAGAAGCGTCTCCTTGAATTGGGAATGGATGAGGCAGTTGTTGCCAAAATGAATCCAAAAGAGATTGTCACCAAGCTGAAGCACCCTGCCAAAGTGGCAAAGGAATGTGCTGCAGCAAAGGACGCCTGATCGGCGTGATCCGCTGTTCTTTCTGATCGATCGCGCGGCTATCGCATTATCTTCGCCTGACTCGAGATTTAGGGGAGAAAAATCTAGATACCCGGGCTTTCCTCGTGGTGGCGTAGGACTCTGCCGTCTTTGCTGATCATCCAGCGGAAGGTGGAACTTGTGTCTCCGTCTTCCCTGCGGATCCATGTGATAAGCACGGATTGCCCGTCGCTTGAGAGTTCCACGAGTGGGCCGTCGTGGTGCCGATATGCGGCGACGAGTTCCCGTTCCTCGTGCTCATTTTCCGGTTCACGTTCCTGTTTGATGAGATTGATCCTCAGTCGGTCGAGATCGTTCCAACAATGATCCGGAATGGTGATTTCCTGACCGTCCCATGTGAGTGCGAAACGGCTGACGTAGGTGCCTCCGGGCTCGCCCATCCATGATAACTTACGATCCTTGTAGTAATAGGCGAGGTAGCCCTCCGGGTTTTCGGCATCGACTTCCTTTCGCTGGATTAAGTCTGGATGACCTATCTCCGGGTAGTTTGAAATTTCCGCAGTCAGCTCGATTTGCGGGGCGTTGAAAGCTTGGATCGTCGCTTTCTTTGGGTGTTCCACTACGAATGGGTTGACGTCCGCTGAAAGTTGCGTTGCGAGGAGACAGGGGAGAAATGGAAGCGCTAGAAATTTCATTGGGATATGGAAGATGTGAAATTGGGTTGATCGCTTACATTGAGAAGATGGGTATCTGCTGAAAGCCTCAGCCTTCGATGACCATGGTATCTGCGAGCATATCATGAAGTGCCTTTCGTTTCTTCGAAATGAGCACCGGGATGATGAAAAGGATATTTAGGAAGATGATCATCGAGAATAACAGGCTGCGGCGGAATAGCTGGAAGTATCCTGGGCTTTCACCGGTGCGGGCATCGACGATGTATAGGCCGAGGAACTTCTTTCCAGGTGAGTTTCCGATGCACCAAGCGATCCATGCGACCAAGGGTGGGAAAGCCAGGAACCAGACAAGTTCGGGGAGTTGAATACCGAACGCGTAGATGAAATGTGAGAACCCCCAAAAGATGAGGATGAAGGCGACACAATCGATTGCGAAGGCTGCGAAACGTTTACCTAGAGGTGCGGGTACCAGGTCAAATTAATGGGCTGTTCATTCATCACGGGAAGTTGAATGACTCTGAAGTAAAGTGTCGAGAGCGGTTTATTTGAGCGTGGGCGGGCTCTTCATTCCAGGGGTTAGCTCACAAACGGTGAGGCAGCCGCAAAAATATCGAAAGATTTCGAACGCGGAGAAAAAATCATCACCCAGAAAACTCCAGATGTGGAAAAGCAAAACTTTGAGCGGCTTCTAGAATAGATGATAGCCACGAGTAGTAGCTGTCGTCGTGCGAATTATAAAATGTGAGATGTCGGCGACTAGATCTCAGTGAAACCAGTTACGTCTAGCTCGGGAGAGCACTAAATAGGGAAATTGATCTGAGTAGATCAGCATGATCGATCGTGATTTCTCGCGGCTCCTCGGAGTTCAGTAGCTCATCGTATAGCTTTTCATATTCCTTCAGGGCGTCACGGGGGATTCCACTTACTCTGCGCACTACCATGCTCCATGTGAGCAGCAACCGTTCTTCGTCTTCCATCGCGGATACTAGCTTGGTAATCGTGTGGCGCGCGTCCGCTTCGATCTTCGTGTAAAGTTCACGCACAGCGGATTCACGTCCCTCAAGAATCTGGAGAATGCGATCACCATTCACGATCAGAAGGCCTGTTACATCGCGCGAGTTATTTGCTGCGACCGATTTACTCTCGATGTCATCAAGATCAGTATCGGTAAAAGGCCATGCAGGGCGGCTCAGATAGGTGATCCGAAAAATGGGATATTCTTCCTTCTCTTGGATACACTCCCACAACAAGCTGTATCCTGATAAATTATCTGCCATGCATGGAAGCTTGCACGGCTAGCGATCAAGTTGAAGTGGTTTTTCAGTAAAGAAGGGCAGATGATGGCTAAAGCTGTGCCATGACAAGATATGGGAGAAATGGGATTACTAGAGATTTCATGATCGTGGGATAGCGTCTTCATCTGCTAGCTGCTTGATCCGTAACTGACTTTCCTCTGATAGCTGCTCGAAGGGATAGTCCACATTCTTTCCCCCCTCGAGTTCGAAGCTGACTTTCCCGTTTGCCAGTTTCTTGTATTTCGCGGTGATCTTTTTGCCTTCGCTATTTGTCCAATCTTCCCACTCAGGCTCCGGTTTTGCCTCTTCAGGTGGTGCTTCATCGCCGTCTTTAAGAAGGAGTCCGTTGTGAAACTTCAGAATCTTTGAAGGCTCCATTTCTTCCGATCCCTCCTCTCCTTTTTCCTTGCCGATCTTTGCGCCCTCATGAATCCACTGGGCTACTGCCATGATCTCTTCCTCATTCAATCTATCACCTTTGCCATCTGGTGGCATCGCACCGTCTTCTTTAAGTGGCATCACTAGGGTCACGAAAAGGTAACTCGCATCCCAATCGCCTGGAATGACGACGTCATTTTTGGCGAAGCGATTGAAGAAGTGCTCTTCATCATCTAATTTCAATCCGCCTTTGAGTTTTTTGGCTTCCGCGCTGTGGCAGTCGAAGCACTTCTTCTCAAAGATCGGCAGGATGTCCCGCTCGTAGTCCAGAGCGAATGACTGGGTTGCCATGAGTGCCAAGAAGAAGAGGATTTTCATCGTGAGTCTGTGTATTCCCAATGCCTATACGAGTAAAGTGACCGAATCTATTCAAGTCTCATCGTTAATTTTGGAGAGCCATCTGAATAATTGATTTAATCCGATCCGCAGATACTTTGGCTACAAATGAAGCTCTTACTTTTCGTGATCTCATTACTGTGTATCGGTCTCCAGAGCATTTTGCCTGCTGCGGAACCAACCAGTGAACTCAGTGAAGATCTTGCGAAGCGATTGATCTTGGAAGTCTTGGATATCAAATCAGGTGGGATAAATGTGGCATCCGTGATCGAAGGAGAAAAACGTTCAGAAGACGGTTTTGTAGAGAGACAGGTGCGCCGGGTAACTGCGGTTCACCCGATTCTCGAGGATGGCCGTATGGTCAGGCGTGTCCGCTGTTATGATTTCTCATGGACTCCAAGATATGGCTGGTTTTATCAGCAGATTGGCTCAAGCCGCAGTGGCGAAGAAGTCTTGATATGGAGCGAGACGGAGGGAGAGTTGATCGTGAAGTGACTGTTTCTATGTGAAGAGTAGGCATGTCCCAGCCAACTGCGAATGGGTTTGGCCGAATACGTTCCAAAATTGTCGCCAAGGTAATGGGGGTAGAAGGCAAACGAGTCGAACAAGAAGGCGTTGGCGGGTGCTGAGCCCTTCATCTTCCCATTGATTCCTTTTCGGATTTCCCTACCGTGGGATTTTCTACCCCAATGAAACCCAAGCTTCTTTTCCTAAGCCTTATCATTAGCACGAGTCTAAATGGAGGCGAAGTGCGCACCTGGACAGCTGCCGACGGGCGCACACTCGAAGCTGAGCTGATTTCGGTCGATGAAAAAGGTGTCACTGTGCAGCGCAAGACGGACGGCAAGCGCATGGATCTGACGCTCGAGATGCTCTCTGAGGATGACCAAAATTTTGTGAAGAGCTTGGTGGCCGCAGAGGCAAAGGACGCAGCAGTTGATGAGGATGAGAAAACCCGAGAGGACGGTCTGAAATCCGGCCCCTACAAAGATCTGGTCACCGGAGACTTCGTGCAGAGCAAGACGGAGGGCGGGATGCCCTTTCAGCTCTACGGGCCGGAGGACGCAAGAAGCAGCGAACGCTATCCTTTGGTTGTGGCGCTTCATGGCGGCTCGGGAAGAGGAGGGGATGAGCCATGGTCTCCCGGCGAGGCGGCAAACGTTTATTCTGGGGGAGAATTTGCCGATGCTAATCCTGCCTTCGTGGTCGCACCCCGTTGCGCGGTCGGTTCAAGCTGGAGTGGCCCCGAAGGGGAGATGGTGGCCGAGTTGGTGAAGTCTCTTTCGAAGCATCTCCCCATCGACGTCAACCGGATCTATATCACTGGCGGATCCATGGGTGGGGCGGGAACTTGGCATCAGATCACAGAATATCAGTCGCTATACGCAGGCGCGATCGTGCTAGGAAACGCAGGAAACCCCGGGAATATTGAGAAGCTGAAGGACTTCCCGATCTGGCAGTTTCACGGCGAACTCGACGATCATCCGGTGGAAAAGGCTCGTGAGATGGCGGAGGCTCAGAAAAAGGCGGGATCGACCAAATACAAATTCACCGAACTTGCCGGAGAGGGGCATGTCGTTCACAAGCCGGTCTATAAGAGTGGTGAGGCGTTGATTTGGCTCTTTGAGCAAAAGCGCGGAGCCGGAAAGTGAGCGTGCCAGCAGCATCCAGAGGGGGATGCATTGTTCATTAGGTAGTAGGTGCAAGGATGTGCCTTAGCCTAAGACTGACGCCAAAAGGCTCCTTGCTGGGGAAGGAACATTGAATAGCTTTGCTTCGCTATGAAAGATTCAAAGATTCTTCTCCGGGCTCTGCTGATTCTCTCCGTTCTCACCGGTTCCGGCTGTCGGGATGAAGAAGCTGACTTGGATTCCCTGAAGTCTGCGATCAACGAATACGAATCAGCCTGGGCATCGGAGGATTTCCTCAAGGTAGAGAGCTTTTTCACTGACGACGCCAAGAGGCTACATACCGAACCTGATGTTTGGGATCGCGCTGAGATCAGCCGCTACTTCGAAGAACGGGCTGCCGAAGCCAGCAAGAACCCCAACTCAAAACCTCCCGCAGATTGGAAGAGTGGGCGGGAATACATCGAGATTCGGGTCGAGGGTGACATCGCTTACGACATCTTCACCACCGACAGCTTCAAGGCCATGCACATCTGGGAGCGGCAGGCGGACGGCTCTTGGAAAATCAAGTATGATATGGGTATCCTGAACCAACCCGAGGAGGAGTAGGCTCGGTCTCTTTCATACCTTTGGCTGAATATATCGACGGAGGTGATTTGGCGGGAGGCGGCTTCGACTTTGATGGTGTGGGAAAGGCGGCCGTAGCGGAGACCGAGGATGATGAACTCACGCAATCCACGAAAATATGAGATAGCGGGGGCTTACCCCATGAATGGGCTTGCCGTGATTCACCTGCTTCCGCTTAAGTAACCCAATGCAATTTCACAAAACTCACGGCTTGGAGACATGTTGATCTACGTTCCCCGGGAAATAAATGCGCTTGAAACCCGTGTGGCGCTTGATCCTGTCTCCGTCGCAAAGCTGCTGAAACTAGGGGCGTCGGTATCCATAGAGACCGGCGCTGGAAATGCAGCCGGGCATCTTGATGCAGATTACACTGCCGCTGGTGCCTCGATTTCGACAGACCGGAATTCGTCGTTAGGTTCCGCGGATTTCGTGATCCGCGTCCTTCCTGCGGATCTTGCGGAGATCGCTCTCCAGAAGCCCGGCTCCATGGCCACAGGGCTGATGGATCCATTCGGCTCCCGCGAGCGCATCGAAGCCTACGCCGCCGCGAAAGTCAGTGCCCTGTGCAGCGAACTCATTCCCCGTTCCACCCTCGCGCAGAAAATGGACGTCCTCAGCAGCCAGGCGAACCTTGCCGGTTACATGTCCGTTATCACCGCCTCCGAGCAACTGGATTCCATCCTGCCTATGATGATGACCCCAGCTGGAACCATCTCGCCCGCCAAAGTATTTATCATCGGGGTCGGGGTTGCCGGCCTCCAGGCCATCGCCACCGCCCGCCGCCTGGGTGCGCGGGTAGAGGCTTTCGACACCCGTCCCGTCGTCGAGGAACAGGTGAAATCGCTTGGCGCGAAATTCGTGAAAATCGATATCGGAGAAGTCGGCCAAACCGAACAGGGATACGCCAAGGAACTCACCCCCGAACAGGTCGAGCTCCAGCGCACCGGAATGGCAAAAGTTTGCAGCTCTTCGGATATCGTCATCACCACCGCCAAGGTATTCGGACGCAAGGCACCGGTTCTGCTCACCTCCCAAATGATCTCCGGAATGCGTCCTGGAAGCATCATCGTGGATCTCGCGGCGGAAGGTGGCGGCAATGTCGAAGGAACCGTTTCCAACGAGGAAATTGTCACCGACGGGGGAGTCAGGATCATCGGCTGGAACGCTCTCGAACGCAAAGTCCCGCGCCACGCCAGTCAGATGTTTTCCGCAAACATGTTCAACCTCATCGAGCACTTCTGGGACGGGGAAGCCAAAGAGTTTCCTCTGAAAACCGAAGATGAAATCATCAAAGGCTGCCTCCTCACTCACGATGGCGCCATCGTCCACGAACGCTTTACCTCTTAACTAACCATGGAACTCGCCCCATTATTACTCCTCCTCTTCGCCTTCACTCTGTCGATCTTCCTCGGTTTCGAGTTGATTGCAAAAGTCCCTTCGCAGTTGCACACCCCTCTGATGAGCGGTGCTAACGCGATATCCGGCATCACCATCGTCGGTGCTCTTCTTGCCCTGAATATGGGTGAGTCGCCCGCTGCGAAATGGTTCGGATTCGCCGCCGTGGTCTTAGCTACGATCAACGTAGTAGGTGGCTACATGGTCACCGACAGGATGCTCGCCATGTTCAAGAAAAAGGACACTTCAGGGAAAGGGGAGCCGAAAGCATGAACGCTGTCCTCATCAACCTCCTCTACATCGCTTCCTCCATCCTGTTCATCTTCGGGATCAAGATGCTCGGCTCTGCGGATACCGCCCGTCGTGGCAACCGCCTTTCTTCTATCGGGATGCTTGTGGCCGTGGTCGCCACGCTCATGTATCTCGGCCTGGACTGGGGCATGGTCGTGGGTGGCATCGCGCTCGGTGCGATCATCGGTGCAGTGGCATCCATTCGGGTGAAAATGACCGGAATGCCGGAACTCGTCGCCCTTTTCAACGGGGTAGGGGGGCTTGCCTCCCTTTTTGTTGGCGCGGCGGAATACGTGAAGCTCCGTGACAACGGCACCGCCGAATACCTCGTGCAACTCCAGGCACAGAGTGGCGTGGTCGTTCCCGGTTGGTTCGTGATGGTCGCCATCGGCCTGACGGTTCTTATCGGCGGCGTCACCTTTACCGGAAGCCTCGTCGCCTACGGAAAGCTCTCTGGAAAACTCTCCGGAACGCCCACTCTTTTTCCCGGGCAGAAAGCACTCAGCTTTCTAGTCACCGCCGCAGCACTCGTCGGCATCGTCCTGATGTCGCTCGGTACCGACAACCAGACCGCCTTCGTAGCCGGACTCATCCTCGTAGTCCTAGCGCTCGCACTCGGCATCTTGATGACCCTCCCCATCGGTGGCGGGGACATGCCAGTGGTCATTTCCCTTCTTAATTCCCTTTCGGGTGTCGCCGCATCGATGGCGGGATTCATCATCCTTAACAACGTGCTGGTGGTCGCGGGCTGTCTTGTCGGTGCTTCGGGAATCATCCTGACCATGATCATGTGCAAGTCCATGAATCGCACGATCGCCAACGTGCTGTTCAGCGGATTCGGTGCCACCACACAGGCGGCAGGCGAAGTCCAGGGGGAGATGAAAGCATCATCCGCAGAAGACGCCTTCTACGTTCTCGAAGCCGCCCAGAGCGTCGTCTTCATTCCCGGCTACGGCATGGCTGTCGCCCAAGCCCAGCATGTCGTGAAAGAACTCGCGGGGATTCTCGAAAATAACGGTGCGGAAGTCCGTTTTGCCATCCATCCCGTCGCAGGCCGCATGCCCGGCCACATGAACGTCCTTCTCGCCGAGGCCGATGTCCCCTTCGAGCAGCTTTGTGAAATGGATCAGGTCAATCCCATCATCGGGACGGTTGATGTCGCCATCGTCATCGGAGCCAATGACGTGGTGAACCCCGCCGCCCTCAACGATCCCGGAAGCCCCATCTACGGCATGCCCATCATCAATGCCCACGAAGCGAAAACCGTCTATTGCCTCAAACGCGGCAAAGGAGCGGGATTCTCCGGCCTCGAAAACGCCCTCTTCTTCGGCGAAAACACCCGCATGCTCTACGGCGACGCGAAGGCTACGGTCACCGCAGTAGTCGCTCAGTTCGGCAAGTGATTTGCCATTCGGGACTGAACCTCTGTCCCCAATGATACATTAGGTTTTTTAAAGCTCTCCAACCGTATCGCTCACGATCCGTTTCACAGATTCCCACAGGCGGCGGAGACGTCACCCGGAACTCAAGGCGCGAGACGCACTTACTCCGCGCTCGACGCACCTCCTCCGCGCGGGGAGCGCACCGATGACTTCCACAACCTTCCCCCCGGCCCCAACAACCCCGTCGGCATCCTCTGGGCCGGACTGAACCGCCCCGGCATCGGCATCCACGGCAGCCCCGCCCCCGATACCATAGGCCGCGCCGGAAGCCATGGCTGTATCCGCCTTTCGAACTGGGATGCCGCCACTTTTTACACGCTGGTCGGGAAAGGCAGTGCCGTTACCATCAGGTGAACCACCTGCACTTGTTCTGTCAACATCCTCAATGGGGTCGGGTGCAGTTCGATTTCAGGATGGCGGCGAAGCCGCTCCGCGATCGCACACCCGGCAAGAATTTCGAGAAACGGGAAATCAGCCCCGGGAGCATTGAATCCTTGAAAGGCCGGAGGCAGTTCGTCGCGAATCCGAGGCTGTATTGTAGGCTCGGTCCACTCTGAAAATGTGAGATAGCGGGGACTGACCCCATTTAGATAGCGGGGACTGACCCCATTTAGACCCCATTTAGAGGCTCGTGGACGCAGTTTTCTCGAGCCCGGATTGGAGACCCGTAGAAATCCCGCTCGGCGATGGCCGCACCCTGATTCTCGATCCCACATAAACTTCATTGACAATATTTCAAAAATACCCGCTGCGAAGAATTTCCTTGGCACGGCGGGTAAGGGGACTATGTATGTGAATTGGTGAATATGAGCAGATTTCATGCTCAATCATCCACCAAGGAAAGAAATAACCCACAATTCCTCCTTCATCTGGCCAGTCATTCACTATTCACCACTCTGAATTCAACGCCCCTCTTTTCCACCGCACCCCACTTATCACCCCATGAAAGCCTCTCGGAACACCTCTCTTAAAAAGCAAATACCGAGCAATAAATATTCTTTGAAAAGAACACTTTTAGCTAAAGTTTTTTTAGTGAATGCACTATTCACAGCGACCTCTATATCGCAGGTCTTAGATATGGATGGGACCC
>JANRFH010000042.1 GCA_030725745.1 Akkermansiaceae bacterium | reverse complement strand
GTCAGTGCAGGATATCAAGCTCCTCATCCGCCTATTGACGAAAAACCAAATCCCCCCAAACTTCCCACCATGAAAATCAACACCATCTGCGTCCACGGCGGCTACAAACCGGAATCCACTACAAATTCCTGCGCCGTCCCTATCTACCGCACCTCCGCCTTCCAATTCAACAGCACCGAACACGCTGCCAACCTCTTTGCTCTCAAGGAGCTCGGCAATATCTACTCCCGCCTCCAGAACCCGACCACCGACGTTCTCGAGAAACGAGTCGCTCTTCTCGAAGGTGCTCCAGAAATGGGCGGGCTCGGCCACTCCTCCGGCACTGCTGCCATTTTCAACTCCATCATTAATCTCGCCCAGGCCGGTGACAACATCGTCTCGGCACGGAACCTCTACGGCGGCACCTACACCCAGTTCGCTTCCATTCTTCCCGACCTCGGCATCGAAGTCCGTTTCGTCGACTCGAATGATCCCGAAAACTTCGCCAAGGTGACCGACGAGAAAACCCGCGCCTACTTCTGCGAAACGGTTTCCAACCCCGCCCTCGAAATCACCGACCTCAAGGCCGTCGCCGATGCCGCCCACGCAAACGGACTGCCACTCATCGTCGATGCCACCTGCTCCACGCCTTTCCTCACCCGTCCACTCGATCATGGAGCGGACATCGTCATCCACTCCCTCACCAAATGGCTCGGCGGCCACGGTGCAGGCCTAGGCGGCATCGTCATCGACTCAGGAAAATTCAACTGGGCAGGCGGCAAGCATCCGCTCTTCGACAACCCGGACAATTCCTACCACGGCCTCCGCTGGGGCCACGATCTGCCTGCACCGCTCGCACCATTGGCCTACATCCTACGCATGCGCACCGTTCCCCTTCGGAATCTCGGCGCCTGTATCGGCCCCGATAACTCGTGGTTCCTCCTTCAAGGCATCGAGACCCTGCCACTCCGCATGCAGCGCCACTGCGAAAACTCCCTCGCCGTCGCCAAGCACCTCAAGTCCCACCCAAAAGTCGACTGGGTTCGCTTCCCGGGACTCGAAGACGATACCGAGTATGCCAAAAACCAAACCTACCTCAAAGGCCTCGGCGGATCGGTCGTCGTTTTCGGCATCAAAGGTGGCGCGAGCGAAGGAGCGAAGTTCATCGACTCACTCCATCTCATTTCCCACCTCGCCAATCTCGGAGATGCCAAAACGCTCGCGATCCATCCAGCCTCCACCACCCACAGCCAGCTCAGCGCAGAACAGCAAATGGCCGGCGGCATCCGCCCAGAATTGATTCGCCTCTCCGTCGGCATCGAGCACATCGACGATATCCTCGCAGACATCGATCAGGCCTTAGCGCAAAGCTGAATCGTCCACTCGTTCGGCTCTATCCCCACGGTATCGACCTGATGCCGTGCGGGTTACTATACAGCAGCCAATTCGATAGGCTGCATCTAGGTGATACACGTCACTTCTTCTTTTTACCGCCTGCCTTGGCTTTAGGATCATATTTCGGATTCAACTCCGTAGGCACCGGCGCGTTGGTCTCACCCCGCCATTTTTTCAACAAGCCGTGGAGCTCAGACGCAACCTCCGGATGATCGGCTGCCACGTTTTTCCGCTCACCGATATCCGCTTCCAGATCATACAGCTCCAGCCGACCGTCCTCGAAGTATTCATGCAGCTTCCACTTGCCCGAGCGGATGACCGACCCGGGTCGTGTGCGGAAGATGGCATCGTGTGAGTCATTGAGATCACCGTCGTCGGATTGGAGATACACTGGGAAATGCCAAAAAAGTGCCCGTTCGGGAAAACCTTTTTCTTCCTTCAGCAAAGGCATCAGGCTTTCTCCATCCAACAGTTTCCCTTCAGGCACCGGCTGCCCCGCAACGGCAAGGAACGTAGGGAAAAAATCCAAGCCGCTGACAGGAACCGCGCAGGTCGAACCCGCTTCAATCTTCCCCTTCCAACTCACCACCATCGGAACACGAATCCCTCCTTCAAAATAAGATCCCTTGCCGGATCGATATGGCTCTTGGGATGAATATTTACGAAGCCCTCCGTTGTCAGAGCTGAAAACTATCAGCGTGTTTTCAGTCAGCCTCAGGCGCTCCACCTCATCAAGGATCTTGCCGATTCCCTGATCCATTTTCGAGATCATCGAGGCATAGGTCGCGTTCACGTCCTTGCCTTCCGCCTTATCCAGAAATTCCTCCACCGGCTCCAAACGGGTGTGCACCGAGTAATACGCCATGTGCATGAAGAACGGCGCGGCATCTTTTCCAGAACCCTCACGCAGAAACCGGATCGCCTGATCCGCAAAAATATCCACCCGATGCGTGCCCTTGGGATACTTCTCATTGAACCGCTCCATCGGTCCGCCTTTGAACGGCGAAAAGTAGCCTCCATGCGGACTGCCCGATTTGTCGCCGCCGATGTTCACATCAAAGCCCTGCTCCAGAGGATCTTTTCCAACATGCCATTTCCCCAGATGTATCGTCCGATAACCGCCATCATGCAGAGCGGCTGGCAAAGTAAGGTTGTCCGGCTTCAGGAACTCCACATTCTTGATCGGCACCAGCTTCCGCAAAGCCGCCGACCCACGCTCCGAGCCACCGACGGTGTAAACCCCATGCCGCGGCGAAGACTGCCCGCTCATCACGCAGGCACGACTCGGCGCGCAGTTCGCGGCAGGTGCATAGCCCTCTGAGAAAAGCATTCCCGAGGCGCGCAAACGGTCGATGTTCGGAGTCCAATAACGGTCACCCTGATAGCCTACATCCATCACCCCCAGATCATCCGCATTGATGTAGATGATATTTGGTAAATCCCGACTCTGCAAAGAACCGGCAAAAGCGGAAATCAGAGCAACAATTTTAAAAAGCGGGTGACTCATCATTCGTAGCCTCCACTACGAGCGAATCTGCCGCAAGCTTTCACCCGGGTTCCTTCATCAATCCCTGCAACTTCGGCAGGTGCTCTTCGTAAACTCCGCGTGGCGTTGTCTTCTGTTTCACACAGATCGAAGCGGCCTTGCCGACTATCTCACCCATCATGCCGCAGGTTCGCATCACACGCACAGGGCCGAGGCCGGTTTTACTCACGCTGATATTGCGCCCTGCCATGAACAGGTTGTCGATATTACGGCTATAGAGACAACGGTAGGGTGCCCAGTATAAGCCGCTATATTTTCCGTGGTTAGCTTGGGAGATGAACTCGTCGCCTTTGAAACCTTTTTGAAATTCCTTTTTAGGCGTGTGCAGATCGATTGACCACGTGCAGGGAAAGACTTGATCCGGCCATTCCTTATCACTTTTGAAATGCTCCGCATCGAGCACGATATCTCCCATCAATCGTCGCGACTCGCGTTTCCCGGCGATGAACGCCGACCAGCCGAGACGGTAGTTGCGATACAGACCGTCCACATTTTTAAGCGCATCCCAGGCACCATACATGGCGCGGAAGTTGTGATCGCGGATCTGCTCGATGTCTTTGATCTGATCCTTATCAAACCCGCTTTCCCAATACCACATGCGCTCGAATTTCTTCAGATCGTCTTTCCCCTTCTTACTGAACTTCGCCCTCCCCGGAAATGGCTTGTCGGAGAGGTCGAGCGCCCACGGACAACGGGGAAACGGTTGTTCAAACTTCTGTTCCTCATACGCCATGGTCAGCGCGGTCTTGTCCTTGCACTCGCATTTCAAAACCTCTTCCTCCTTCGAGGCATCGAAGACATTGAAAAGGTTCGAGCTGCCCATCAGCGGTTCATCAAAGCCATACTCATAGTCCGCACCCGCCAGGAATCCGACTTTCGCATCGCCCGTGCAGTCGGCGAAAAACTTTCCGTTCACCCGCTGCTGGCGGGCGGTGATCGTGCTCTGGATCACCACCGAACGCACGCTCTTGCCCTCGGTCGTCACTTCCATCGCACGATGGTTGACAAACAAGGTGATCCTCGGTTCGGCAGCTACGACATCGAGTTTTTTCGCATCGTCATAATACGACGCTGACCCGCCATTCATCGTGACGCCGTGCTTTTTCAGCTGCGGTAAAATTTCCTCAACGATATCGCCGACATGTGGAAATGGCTCCTGCTGCGTCTTCCCTTCCGGCCAGACTCTTACCTCCGAGCTGCCATTGCCACCCAGCACCGGACGGTCTTGCACGAGTGCCACCGACAAGCCATTTCGCGCCGCAGCAAGTGCAGCACAGGTGCCAGCCAAACCGCCACCGACGACTACGAGATCAAAATCACCGCCATCATCTGGTTGGTCGGGAAGCCCCAGTAACTTTCGGCGAAAAGCGGTCAAAGCCGCCACGTCATTGCTCGGCTCGAAATCCTCGTCCTTGCAGAAAAGCACCGCTTCGCAGCGCCCCTCAAATCCGGTCAGGTCATGCAGCGCGACACTGGCTATTTCACCAACGGTCACCATTCCGCCGTCGTGCCAATGCCACTCGGCATTTTTGGTTCCGAACGTTTCCTTAACCACCTTTCCGTCGATGAGCAGTTGGAATTGCCCAGGCGCTCCCGGTGCATTCCACGGTGCCACCCAGTCGCGGGTGCGCACCCAAACGCGGTAAGTGCCAGCAGATGGGAAAGACACCTCCGTCACCGCATCTCTCACCGGGATCCCCATGCCATGCGCCAGCAGATAAGGCGACCCCATCTGATCCATCGACTGCTGATCGAGATCCCAACCGCCACGATCCGCAAACTGTTCCGCCTCCAGAAACACGAACTCTCCGCCTTGTTTCCTGCTCTGTGCAAAGGCTCGTCCGCCCGCAAGCATCATCAACATTGTCCCACCCGCACGGCCTATAAATTGACGTCGGCTTGTCTCAAGCTTTCCGACTTCGTTCGCATCTTTCGTCGCTTTCATTATTTTATCAGATCATTGAATCAAACATTCCGATTCCTGAAATCGTCTCCAGTGGTTGATTTCCATGAGACGATGGATCTGTTCTTGGTCAAGGGTAGCATGATTCGTTTGGTTCTCATACGAGTGTATTGTTATCAAATTTTTCGAATAACACCGAATTTTGAATAATTTCCGCCCCATACGTAGGGAATATTTTTTTCTCCGCTACTCACTCATACGTGAATACAACCGAAGCAGTGGTGTCGCTGTTGCTGACGGCACGCACCCAGTAGGCGGAGAAGCCTTCGGGGAATTCATGCTTCAGGGGCTCACCTGCTTTGACCTCGAAAGTCTCATACGGAACCCAGAGTTCGGTGCCGTCGATATCCACTTCTAGGGTGATCTTCGCGTCGCTGAAAGCCGAAAGCTCGACACCTTTTTTGTCGTAGGCCGTCATCAGATATGGATCGGATGGGACACCGGCTTTGACTGCGGAGTCTTTCCACGGTCCGCCTTGGCCGCGTGGCTTGCCGAGTTTCCAAAGATCATCGACTACACCCGCCCAGATCGCGGCCTTGCCATCGGCACTGCGAATGATGTGTTTGCTCTGTGTCTCCGCATCCAGGCCGGTGAAGAGAAGCAGACCGTTGTGCGAGCAGAAGTCGTGGATCGTGAGGTTATGGGTTGCTACAGGCCGGACTTTGGCGACGCCCTGTGCATTGCGGGCGGGGAGCTCGTAGAAGGTGCCGTGCAGATTGAGCAGGTCACGCTCGGTGGCGACTTCGCGGCAGACGCGTGATCCGTTGTCATCGGCATAGTTCTCGTTTTTCGGGAAACGGTAACGCTTGCCGTCTTCCTCCAGAATTACCGAGGCAGCATCGATGCTGAATGACTCGGCGGGCTGGGCGACGGCTTCGATCAGCTCGGAAGCCTTCTTCGCATCATCGATCTTGGTGAACTCCATTTCCGGATTCAGCTCGTAGTAGCCGCCATCATCGAGCGCGAGGCCGAGGGTGTCATAGGCGAGACTCCGCATGACGCCGTTCGTGGCGGTAGGTTTTCCTGAAGTCGCGATGCCATCGAACAACGAATCGTTTTGCTCCGTGCGTGGGTCGCGGTCGCGGAATTGGAAATGGGCGGTGACGCCGGACGCATCCGTGTCCGTGGTGAGCCGGATCCACTCTCCCATTTCCTCTTCCGTGAAGAAGTGTATGGCAGTGTCTTGGGCAGCGACCGTGATTTTGCGAAGCTCCGTCCACGCGCCATTGCCTTTCTGATCCACCTCCAGGGTGAAGGTAACGGGTGAGGCGGTGGAATGGGTGAGGATGAGCTGGCGGTGATCGTAGCCGAAGAACAGATAAGGATCGCTGGCGGTGCCGGCCTTCACCTCATCGCGCAACCAGACGGAACCACGCCCGATGACGGGGCCGAAGCCATCGATCTGCTCGGGCTCGACGAACCAGAGGTTGGAGTTGGATTGGCCGGGGGCGGCGTGTTCCGCCTTGAAGGGGCGGGTGTTGAGGAACTCGGCGGAGGCGGAATCATCGCAGCCGAAGACGACCTGGTCATTCCACTTGGCGAAATCGCCGATGACTTTCAGATAGTTCGAGCGCGGGGCGATGCCTGCGGTGTTCGCCTTCGAGAAGGTAGGCGGGAAGCGCCAGAAGGTGCCGTGCATGGTGGCGAGGAAATCGCTTTCGCCGATCTCGCGGATGCGCGGCCATTCGGTGTTCCAGCCGTGGGCGCCATCGTAGGAGTGGCTGCCCTTCGGCAAGCGGTAGTAGGTCCATTCGCCGCCCTCAAGCAGGCCGAGCAGGAGGGAGCGGGCGTCCCAGCCCATCGCCCAGACGGGATCGGTGGCGGGGTTTTCGCTGCCATGGATGCCGCCGGGGCCGGTGATCTCGGTGAACTGGTTGGCACGGACGAGCTGCCAATCGCCTTCGCCGAACCATTGGGCGAGAGCGCCGGAGGGTGTGGTTGGGTTCTTTTTCGCGGCAGAGCTTTTCATGCCGTTGTTCGAATAAATGACCCGATCCTGCCCGGAGTAGAGGCCCTTGCCGTGGTAGCCGTGGAGCTTTGATTGCACCCCGTCGCCGACGGCTTTCTGTGAATTGCCATCCTTGATGAGCTCCTCGACGGCGAGGGTGTGCACGTCCACGGAGTAGAGGCCCTCCTCCATGGTGGCATAGTAGAGTTTCCCTGCAGGATCGGTGAGGTGCCGGGCGTTGCCGGTGTGGCGGCCAGGCATTTCCGTGTAGGGGATGGCGCGAACCTTGCCCTCGTCACTGATCGCATACGGGCCGATGAAGAGCTGCTGCGACTCGCGGTGAATCATGCGGTTCGCCGGTGTGCCGCCGATGCTTTCCGGGCGGATGATCTGCTCGAGATCCGGAGTGATCTCGTAGAGCTTATCATCGGTGCCAAGCGGCCAATGCGGAGCGTAGGTGATGACCCAGAGCTTCCCCGCCCACGGAACGACCGCGCCGGTGCCGCATTCCTTCTCGCTGTTATACATGGTGAGGTGCGGGTAAACGCCGCTGTATTGCTCGGCGGCAATTGCCGATGTAAGTGCTGCGATGAGCGTGAAAAGGGCGAAAAGTGGTCGTTTCATAAATACTATATTGAAAGTGGTTTAGCCCACCCGGGTGGTGCCGGGTTGTTTCATCAGCTCCTTCATTTTCGGGAAATGATCCTGATAGACGCCGCGTGGGGAGGTATTTTCCTTCACGCAGATGGCAGCGGCTTTGCCGACGATTTCGCCCATCATGCCGCAGGTGCGCATGACGCGGATGGGACCGATCCCGGTCTTGGTGACGCTGATATTGCGACCGGCCATGAAGAGGTTATCGATATTGCGGCTGTAGAGGCAGCGGTAGGGCGCCCAGTAAAGGCCGCTATATTTCCCGTGGTTGGCGTGGGAGATGAACTCTTTGCCTTCGAAACCTTTCTGGAACTCCTTTTTCGGGGTATGGAGATCGATCGACCAGGTGCATGGGAAGACTTGATCCGGCCATTCCTTGCCGCTGACAAAGTGCTCCGCGTCGAGCACGACATCGCCCATCAGGCGTCTTGATTCGCGTTTCCCGGCGATGAAGGCGACCCAGCCGAGGCGGAAATTCTTGTAGAGGCCGTCGACATTTTTGAGCGCATCCCAGGCACCATACATGGCCCTGAAATTGTGGTCGCGGATCTGTTCGATGTCATTGACCTGATCCTTATCGAAACCGCTTTCCCAAAACCACATGTTGGCGAATTTCTCCAGATCCTTGGCGGTGTCCCTGGCCTGCTTGCCCTTGCGGCCGGGGAAGGGCTTGTCGGAAAGATCGAGCGCCCATGGGCAGCGCGGAAAGGGTTGTTCGAACTCGCCCTTCTCATACTGGCTCATCAGGGAGCTCTTGTCCTTGCATTCGCACTTGAGCACTTCGTTCTCCTTGGCCGCATCCAGGACGCTGAAGAGGTTCGAGCTTCCCATCAGCGGATTGTCCGCGGAGAACTCGTATTCGTAGTCCGCCCCTGCCTGGAAACCGATCTTCGCATCGCCTGTGCAGTCGGCGAAGAACTTCGCACGCAGGATTTGTTGCTCTGCCGTCAGAGTGCTCTCGATGACGACGGCAGTGATGCGTTTCCCCTCGGTCTGGGTTTCCATCGCACGATGATTCGTGAGCAGGGTGATTCTTGGTTCCGACCCGACGACATCGAGTTTGCGCTGGTCGTCGAAGTTCGAGGAAGTCGTGCCGTTCATGGTGCTATACCACTTGTTCTTCGCCGTCGCCTTATCGATGGGTGGCAGCATTTCTTCAACGATATCTCCCACGTGGGGGAAGGGTTCCAATTGCGTCTTCCCTTCTGGCCAGACGCGGACCTCGGAGCTGCCATTACCCCCGAGCACGGGTCGATCCTGCACCAGAGCCACTTTAAGCCCCTGTCGGGCAGCAGAAAGGGCCGCACTTGTTCCGGCCAGGCCACCGCCCAGCACCACGAGATCGAAACTTCCGCCGTCTGCCGGCTGATCCGGCAAACCTAGTAGTTTGCGGCGGAACACTTTTAGCGCCGCTACATCATCTGTCGGCTGAAAATCCGTGTCCTTGCAAAACAGGATCGCCTCGCAACGCCCTTCAAAACCGGTGAGATCGTGCAGGCCAATCGTCGCCTTCTCGCCGACCTTGACCGTGCCGCCATCATGCCAGTGCCAGGTCGCGCTCTTGGTGCCAAAAGTTTCCTCAAGCGGGCTCCCGTCGACCATCACCTGAAACTTCCCGGGAGCACCGGGTGCATTCCACGGAGCCACCCAGTCCCTTGTCCTCACCCACACGCGGTAGGTGCCCGCCGAAGGGAACCGGACATCCGTCACCGCATCCTTGACCGGGATTCCCAGCCCGTGCGCCAGCAAGTAAGGCGAACCCATCTGATCCATCGATTGCTGATCCAGCTCCCAACCGCCGTGATCCGCAAACTGTTCCGCCTCTAGAAATACGAACTCACCGCCACCTTGCTTCCGGCCTTGGGCAAAGGCCTTGCCGCCGGCAAGCATCATCAACATGGCACCACCTGCACGTCCTATAAACTGGCGGCGGCTTGTCACAAGCATTCCAGCTTCGTTCAAATCTCTCGTTGCTATCATTTGTTCGTTCTTGAGGTTTTTTGTATTGCTCATTTGATGATTCATCTCGATTCCTGAAATCATTTCCAATGGTTGGATTGCATCAGTTGCTGGATCTGCTCCTGATCGAGGGCGGTATCGAAAACATAGATTTCATCCAGCCATCCTTTGAAAAAGCGACTCTCAATCCTTCGGGACTCGTCTCCAAAACCCAAGTTCCGCCCCATCATCAGGGGACGCGACTTGGGATGATCAAGTTGGGTGTCAATCGCAGCGACGGATTTTGTCGTAGTCGTTTCGAGTTGGCCATCGACATAGAGCAAAACATGAGTCGCTGAGTTAGCACTCTCACCGCCATACATCACCACCGCGATATGGTGCCAGCGATTGTCCCGCAAATCCGTGGAGCCGATCACTGGAGCTTGATAAGTCCCGACGCGAAGCCGCCCCAACGGCCCCTCCCTGCCCGCCGGGTTCGGCGAGATCTGCCAGGCCGAACCTTCGCTCATCCGCCCCCAGCCCAGCATGCCGTAGCCATTGTGAATGTCGAAATCACGTGGCACTTTTGCCCAGAATGCCACCGTCCTAGGTGCATTCCCCCCAATCCCGGAAAACTCAGTTACCACATAGGCGTCTTTCCCATTGAAATAGAGCGCCTCGCCAAATTGGCCGTTCGCATAAACCGGCCCCTCCCCCCCCTTGAATGACTTGAGTTCTCCTGGAAAAAACTTTCCCCCGATACCCGTGCCTTCGCAGGACAAAACTTCAGAGCCCTCATCGCAAGACCAATGCAGGTATTCGGGATTTTCCGAAGACCGCCCGGGCAAGGCGCGCAGATAAGTCTCCGGCTGGCTCCGCATTCTTGAAACGGTGTTCTTGTCCGTAAATGCCATCGCTTCATCCCGCACAAGCGAGGTGAACTTTTTGCCGTTGAGCGGGCGAGCCTTCACCTCTCCGTCCAGCACGTGCACCTCCGAGGCTCCGCTGGCATCCACCGACATGCCGAATTCCGTGCCAAGATCAACGACTTCAGAATTCGGGGTCAACACGGTAAAACCGATCGCCGCCTCAGGCACTTTGGCCACGAGCCTTCCCCGCATCAGACGGATTTTATCAAGCGACTCGACCTCTATCTCGACCGGTGCCTCCAGCACCAGAGTCACGCCATTGTTCATAGTAATTTCGGAATAACCATGATTCAGCGTCAGCGAGCCCTTCTTAAGTGCATCTCCACGAATCATCGCAGAGCCAGCCCACTCCGCGTCTCTCGTTGCGGTCAAACGCCCGAGATCCGGTTCCCCACCGGAATTCTGAAACAGCAGCAACGCAACCGTAAGACAAGCCGCGGCTGCAAGTGGGACGAACCATACGAGACGATTTCGCTTCCTACATTCCAAGCGTTGCCGCACCCCTTTGCTGAACGACTCATCCACGCCGGACTCCAATCGTTGCCGCACTTCGGAAGCAAACATCTCAGCTCCCTCATCGCCTGCCTCGAGATACAGCAAGCGATCCATCGACACCATCTCAGATAAAACTTTGAGGACTTCGGAATCTTCACGACATGCGGCCATGAGCTCGTCAGATACCGACTTCCCGGACAGATAAGCGGCGATGAGTTGTTGGTGTTCCTGTTTCATCCTTCAATCACTCCCATTTGTTGTTGGATGCATTTTTGTAAAATCTCCCGCAGGCGATGCAAACGCATGGTGACCGTGGAGTGGTTCACGTTCATAGCTTTCCTCAGTTGCGCAATGCTGTAATGCTCGTAGTAGCGAAGCGTCACCAGCGTGCGCATCGGCGCATCGAGCTTGGCCATGCAATGTTTCAATGCCTCCAACCGATCACTCTCATTTTCGATCGAATGGTTCAGGGCGATTTCCTCATCGACCAGAATTTCCAACTCCGCAGACCCTCCGACCAAAGTCGCCTTGTGCTTGCGCCAGTAGTTGCGAAGCAAGTTCACGGCAATCGTGCGGATCCACGGCCCGAAAGCCCGCTCGACATCAAATTCATCTAATTTGCGATATGCAATGATGAATGCCTCCTGCGCAAGATCCTCCGCTTCGTGCACATCGGGAAGCCGCACGACGAGACAGGCACGCACACTCCCCTGATAGCGCTTCACCAACTCGGTGAACGCGTCCAGATCACCCTTCCGGGCTTTCATCAGGAGCTCTGTATCGTGAATCATATTCGTCTGGTTCTCTTACCAATATATTGTCCCCAGAATTTAGAATGACACCTGATTCATGGATTTCCGCGAAAAAGGGCAGAAATGGGTGAAACGTGGTTCGTGTCCGACCTAGGGATACTACGTCAGGCACGTCCGCCAGAATGTTGTCGGCGTGGTCAATCCGCAAGCGGCCAACTGGTGAGGTTCATCGTCCCGCACTGCGACTCGGAGGTCATCCAAGCGTTCCTCGACACCAATACGGTTTGCCCGATGGTGTCGCGCTCTCAGGATACCAGAGGAACCAGAGAAGCGCTCTCCAGTAGGAAGCTATTTTTTCTTCTTATTCTTCCCCTTAGACGGATCGTATTTTGGATTCTCGGTCATCAACTGTGCATCGACCGATGTGCGCCACTGCTTGAACTTCTTCAAGAGCTCCTGTGCCTGCTCCGGATTCGTTGACGCCAAATTCTTCGTCTCCGCCGGATCGGCTTTCAGATCATAGAGTTCCAACTTCCCGTCTTCGAAAAACTCGATGAGTTTCATGTCGCCTTGGCGGATCGCGCCGTAGGGTTTTGTCCGGTGATAATGCGGGTAGTGCCAGTAGAGTGTATCGCGCTCCAGCTCATTACTTTTACCTGTTAGCAAAGGCACCAAGCTGACCCCGTCCTTATGCTCATCGGGGCGCGGCGGCAGACCGGCCATTTCAAGCATGGTCGGGTAGAAATCCATCCCAATGACCATCTCCTCACAGGTCGAGCCTGCGGCGGTTTTGCCCGGCCACTTCACCACAAAGGGTTCGCGCACACCGCCCTCATGCGAATACGCCTTATAATCCCGCAGCCCGCCGCTCGACTGCGGGGTGTCACCACCGTTGTCGCCGGTCAGAATCACGACGGTGTTATCCGCGATGCCAAGCTCCTCCAGCTTCGCCATAATGCGCCCGACACTGTCGTCCAATTTCTCGACCATTCCGGCGCGGGCAGGATTGACGCATTCGTTGCGCAGGTTTTTGAAAGTCTTCTTTTTCTCCTCATATTTCTTCACCAGTTCTGGCGGTGCCATGATCGGGCCGTGCAGAGTGTAATAGGAAAAATAAAGCAGGAACGGATCCTTCTTCTCGGACGCAGAAACCAGATAATCCACCGCGACATCCGTGAGCTTATCCGTCAGGAAATCGCCCTTTTTCCCGTCATCGAGATTCGGCATCCCGAAGGGGGCGAAATATTTCCCCGGCCCCTTTGGCTGCCCCCATTCCCGGCCTCCGACATTGCTGTCAAAGCCGTGGTCGGTCGGGTAATGCTGATCAAAGTCCGGCTCGCCGGTAGGCATCAGGTGCCACTTGCCGATGAATGCGGTGGAATAGCCACCCTCCTTGAGCGCCTCAGGTAGAACTACGCGTTCGTGATCCATCCGCATATTCCAGTCCGGCACCGAGAGCTTCGCAAAAGGCTTTTTGTGCCCGGCGATCCAATCTGTCAGATGAGTCCGTGCCGGATAGGCGCCAGTCAGAATAGCCGCGCGGCTCGGCGAGCAAACCGTACATGCCGCGTATCCATTATCGAAAAGCATGCCCTGGCTGGCGAGCTTGTCGATGTTCGGCGTCTCGTGGAACTCCGAGCCATAGCAACCGAAATCGCCCCAGCCCAAATCATCCACCAGTAAGAAAACGAAATTCGGTTTCTGCGCCTGTGCCGCAGACGAGAGAAGCAACAAGCTGAAGTTTAAAAGTCGTGATTTGATCATTTGGCTATCAGTTCAATTCATCGAATTGCATTCTAGAAATTTACTCCACAGGAGGCCAGCCTAGTCTTTGGTCGGAGCCCGTTTTACCAACATCACCGAGTTCGAAACGAATCCGATCCGCCTCTTTCAGTAGCATGGCCACGACTTCGGGGTTCTGTGAGGCGACGTTTTTATCCTCACCGATATCTGAGTACAAATCGACGAGGAAGGGTTCTTCCAGAGTGATGAATCTACGGCCACTCTTCGCGTTCGCCCAATAAGGTTGATCCTTTTCTGTGCGAGGGAGATGCAGTTTCCATTTCCCTTTACGCACGGCCTGTAGGTTCAGTCCGTTGTAATAATAAAGAATCTCATGCGTAGACTCCTTGGTTTCCCCTTTCAAAATTCCGATGATATTGCTGCCATCGAGCTTCCGGTCACTCGGAACCTCCACCCCTGCCAAGTCACAGAAGAGTGGAAGGAGATCCATGCTGGAAATCGTGGTATCACTCACTTGCCCAGCCGGGATATGCCCTGGCCATCTGAAGATGCCCGGCACGCGGTGCCCGCCTTCCATGGTGTTGTATTTACCTCCGGACAAAGCTGCGTTGGATCCGCTCGGTGTCGCTCCATTGTCCGCGAGGAAAACCACCAAAGTATTTTCCTCTTGGCCTGCATCTTTGATCGCTTTCAAAACACGTCCGACGCTGTGATCTAGCTCACTCACGTAGTCACCATAGACACCTTGCTTGGAAACTCCTTTGAACTGCTTGCTCGGAAGTATGGGAGTATGCGCGATCACATGAGCCATGTAGATGAAGAACGGCTGATCGCTCTCATCAGAGATGAAATCAACCACTTCATCTGTGAAGCTTGTGGTCAATGTCTGAAATTTCACTTTTTCCACTTCGGCCTCTCTACCGCGAAAGAGCGTATCAGCGTTGCCTTCGGGATTCTTTTTGCTCTTTTTGCTTCCGTAGTTCGACCTCAGGCCAAGGAATTCATCGAAACCAACATCCAGCGGATGTGATCCATCGAACTCGAGACCCAGATGCCATTTTCCGATCGCAAGCGTCCGGTAGCCCGCGGGCTTGAGTAGCTCCGGAATGGTTACCTCTTCGGGATCCAGGCCGTAGTTGCTGGATTCATTGAGGTAAAATGGATGTCCGTTGCGCATCGGGTATCGCCCCGTGAGCAAAGCTGCCCGCGAGGGACTGCAGACATTGGCTGGCACGAAAAAATCGGTCGCACGGAAACCCTCTGCCGCCATTTTATCGATTACCGGAGTCGCATATTTCGCCCCATAACACCCGAGATCTCCATAACCCAAATCATCGGCCAGTATGACAACGATATTGGGCTTGGTCGCCCCAGCTTGCACAGTCAGAGGAAGCAGCGAGGTCGCTGCTGTTAGTGAGAGAATTTGATAAATTCTCATTATTACTTCTTTGAGGATTTCGCAGAAGTATAGGTCTCAAGCAAAGCCTTCATTTCCTGCACGACTTCGGGGTATTCATTGAAGAGATTCTTCGTTTGATTGACGTCTGCTTCGAGGTCATAGAGCTGCTCAGGTGACGCATTCTTTTTCAACTTTCCGTTTTCGATATCGCTGTTTGGTGTATTGACCAGAGCCGTCACGGAGGGGCCGCCCCAGGCGTGCTGGTTGGGCTTTGAACCAGTGAAACCCCCATCGCTCTTCGCGGGAATATACATCCACTTGCCTTTGCGAATTGCGGTGTGGGTCGATTTATGTGGAGTCACGATCATCTCGGTGCGTAGCGGCTGATCAGGGTTTCCCGTCAGGGCAGGCAGCATGTTGATACTGTCTTGCTTCTCTTCTTCGCCGAGTTTTTTGCCGGTGATTTCTGCAAAAGTCGCGAGCATATCGACGCTGTTCATCAATTGGCCGGAAACGCTTCCCGCTTCAATTTTACCTGGCCACCAGGCAATGAACGGCACGCGGTGTCCACCTTCCCAGATGCCGAATTTCGATCCGAGTAAGTCTCCATTGATCTTGTGGCCAAGCTCTGCGGCGTGGCGGCCACCGTGGTTGAACATACCGCCGTTGTCGCTGGTGAAGATGATCAGGGTATTGTCAGCAACGCCCGCCTCTTCTAGGCTTTTCCTCACCTCACCGACGATCCAATCGAGTTCATGGACAAAGTCGCCGTAAGGCCCTGCCTCGCTAGTGCCTTGGAATTGCTTCGCCGGGGTGAATGGGTGGTGCACATTGGTGGTCGCGAAATACAGGAAGAAGGGTTTCTTCTCGCGTGACTTGATCCATGCCGTCGCCTTCTCCGTCAGCTTGGTGCCGACTTCGTAGTCATTGAACAGCTTGTGTGCCTCGACAGCTCCGCTGAACTGGTTTGCGGAGCGCTGAGCGGCTTCCGGCGGGATGGGTGTGATCGGTGTCGGCTTTTCTTTGCTGCCTCTGCCAAGATGCACCAAGGGATCCTCAGCATCACCACCGACGACGCGGTCGTTTTCAACATAAACATAGGGCGGAGCGCTGTTCACCACCGGCATGCCGAAGTAGTAGTCGAAGCCGAGGTCATTCGGCCCCGGGCTGAGCGGCTCCTGCCAATCGTTCTTCCCTTCTTTAAAACCCAGATGCCATTTCCCGAAAACCGCCGTATCATAGCCGCTTTCCTTAAAAACGTCGGCAATGGTCTGCGTCTCCGTGTCGATCAACAGCCCCGATGTGATCGGTGCCGGCCCCCACATTCCCTTGCCGCCATTCGCCCGCAGCGGATACTCGCCAGTCAGCAGGCCATAGCGCGATGGCGTGCATACCGCTGCAGCAGAATGCGCATCGGTGAATTTTTTCCCTTCAGCCGCCAGCTTGTCGATGTTGGGAGTTTTCAACTTGGTCGCGCCATAGCAACCGAGATCGCCATAGCCGAGATCATCTGCAAAAATGAGGACGACATTGGGAGATTCTGCAGCAGATGAATTCAGCGCAGTGAGAGATAAGGTTACCGTCGAGAGTAACAGGTTTAATTTGGTCATTTCTTTTTATTCTTAGGATTGGGTTTTACCTCGCTGGACAGTGTGCGCTTGGCTGAGCCAAACGTCCGAGCATTTTCGCCGAAAACATCGTGGTCGCCCATGTCGATACGCGCCTTCTCTGCGATCTTTTGCAACTCTGCGACAACTTCCGGATGCTTGTCTGCAAGATCGGTTGTTTCGCCGATGTCATTATCAAGATCGTATAAGCGGGCTTTCTCGATACGGATGGCATCGGCCTCCTTGATGTGGCTTTTCCATTTCGTCGCAATACTACCCTGCACCGGCTCGGTGTGCGCCAGCATGAGTTTCCACTTACCAGAGCGGACAGCTCTCAGGCAGTTGTGCTGGTAGTAGAAGAAGTTGCGCTTAAGGGTTTTCACCTCGCCAGAGATCAATCCCGAAATATCCATCCCGTCAATTACCCGATCCGTAGGTGCTGAAGTCCCAGCTAGTTTTGCGAAGGTAGGCATCAGATCAATTGTGGCAGCTATCGCATCGGACTCGGTTCCGGCAGGCACCTTGCCCGGTGCGCGGATGATGCAGGGCACGCGCAGGCCTCCCTCCCAGCAGCTGGTTTTTGCACCACGCAGAGGTTCGGCATGACCACCATTTTCACCCCTGATCTGCCAAGGGCCATTATCACTGGTGAAGACAATGTAGGTATTTTCATCGAGCCCAAGCTCTTTGACCTTATCAAGAACACGACCGACGTTGAAATCGAGTTCTTCAATCACATCTCCGTAAAGGCCACCCTCCGACTTCCCTTTGAAGTCCTCTGACGCCGCCAGCTTTGTGTGCGGCATCGTATGCGGAAGATAAACGAAAAATGGCTCTTCTTTGTTCTCTTCGATAAAGGCCAAAGCCTCGTCTGTGTAACGCCGGGTCAAGGTGGCCATGTCGGCATTTTTCTCAATCACCTCCGTCCCGCGAATGAGCATCACCTTCAAATCATTGCTGCCAGGTGTTCCAAAAAATGTATCGAAGCCCTGAAATGTTGGCATCAAATCCTTTTTGTAGTGCGCGGGATTGTGCCCGGCCAAATCCCATTTACCAAATGCACCTGTCGCATAGCCCTGCTCTTTGAGCACCTCAGCGATGGTGATCTCCTCCGTGTGTAATTCGGGGTGAATCGAATTTGGATCGTCCTGCCGTGCGAAGCGAATCGGATAACACCCTGTCATCAACGCACCCCGTGAAGGCCCGCATACCGTTTGTGCATAAAAGCTGGTAAAACGCATCCCCTCCGCCGCCATCTGATCAATGCGTGGCGTCTTGATGTCCGGCGAGCCATAGCAGCCCAAATCTTGATAGCCCTGATCATCCGTGAAAATGATGATGAAGTTGGGCTTCAACTTGTTCGCCTCTGCGAAGGCAAAGGACGTGGTAAGAACCAATCCCAATGTAATTAGCGATCTGATCATTCTTCCGTTACCAAAGTCAGGGGTTTTGGATTTTCCACGCTTCCAGCCGGGCGTGCGTTTGCCTTCACATTTTCATCGAAGCCCTTCATCGCCACCTTGAGCTGTTGAACGATCTCCGGATGCTCCGCAGCGACATTTTTTTTCTCACTTATGTCTTCGCTCAAATTATAGAGCGCCTCCTTGCCATCGATGATGCGCAGCTTCCAATCCTTCCAACGTGCCGCTTCCAGCACACCCCAGTGAGCATAGAAGAAATATTCGTGCGGGCTATCGGCACCATCAACAAGAGTCGGCATGATGTCCTTACCGTCGATGACAAGATCATCCGGCAGTTTGGCTCCACTGAGCTTGGCGAAGGTGGGCAGCACATCCATCGTGGTAAGGATCTTGTCATTATCACTGCCAGCTTGAATCCCTTTCGGCCAACGGATGACGGTGGGCACGCGTTGGCCACCCTCCAAGGTGCTCCCCTTCTTCCCGTTCAATGGTTTTGCAGA
>JANRFH010000041.1:67682-71461 GCA_030725745.1 Akkermansiaceae bacterium | reverse complement strand
CTCTTCCGATTAGGCTCTTCCGATTAGGCTCTAATTTCATGTCCAGTGATGATCCCGCCACACATTCAGCATTGTAAAAAACCCTGTCAGGATATGTCATCAGACATGGTGCGCGCACGGCAGGGGAAAACAACAATCGCAACGGATCCGGCGACTCTTGTCACGGCGCTTCATATCGGAGCCAGCTCCGTCTCGATGATCATCGCTGAGCGCGGTGAGGATGGCGATCTCACACCCATCGATTTCCTCGAGCAGCCCGCTCCGCTGGCTCAGGATGTTTTCGGAGGCTCTGTAGTATCTAACAGCACCACGGAGCGTATCGTCTCTATCATCCGCGGCTACCAGCAGACACTCTCCGAGCTAGGGCTCGATCCGCATGGCTTCCAGCGCTCCGTAGCCACCAACGTCCTCCACGAGGCGACCAACCACGAGGCCGTCCTGAACCGCATACGCATTGCCTGCGGCCTCCCGGTCTCCATGATCGATGATGGGGAAATGACGCGCCTGATCTATCTAAAAACGCGCCGCCGCATCCAGCACCTCCCGGCCATGAGCCAACGTACGGCACTCGTCGTACATGTAGGCCCCGGGAACACGCGCGCCCTGCTTTTCCAAGAAGGCCTTATCACGCGCTACACAAGCTACCGCATGGGCACACACCGCACACGCGAGGCCGTGGAGGCATCGCTGGCCACCGGCCCCGCCCTGCTACGAGTCATCCGCGAGCACACCCTCGGCAACCTCGCCCAGCTCAAATTCGATTTTTCCGATGTCCAGATCGAGGGCCTCGTCCTCATCGGCTACGAAATCCAGTCCGTCGCCAGCTTCGTCACGAAAAACAACGAGGCGGCCTCGCTGAAACGATTCCGCGAATTCACCGCAGAGAGCGCATCGCTCTCTGATCTTGAGGCGGTAAAACGATTCCAGCTCGACTACCAAACGGCCGAGGCGCTCATCCCCTCGCTGGAGATCAACCTCGCCATCGCCGAAACCCTAGGCCTCAAGGAAGTCCACATCCCCGTCAGTGAGTATGAGCAGGGGCTCCTCCACGATCTTCTCGCTTCCCGCCGCCTGACGGAAACCTTCGCCGAAGAAGTGCTTCGCTCAGCCCGGATTCTTGCGGAAAAATACCAATCAGATCCCGATCATGGCGCTCACGTCGGCAGGCTTTGCGAGCATTTTCTCACCAATCTCCAAAACCTCCATCACCTCACGGAGCACGATGCGCTTCTGCTCCAAGTCGCAGCTATCCTCCACGAAGTCGGCACCTACGTCAGCCCACGCGCACATCACAAGCACTCGGAATACATCATCCTGAACTCGGAGATCTTCGGGCTGGATCGGCTTGATGTCACCATCGTTGCCCTCGTTTCCCGCTACCATCGCCACTCGGGGCCAAAGCTCGAACACGCCTCCTACGC
The DNA here is from genome assembly GCA_030725745.1 of Akkermansiaceae bacterium. GTDB lineage: Bacteria > Verrucomicrobiota > Verrucomicrobiia > Verrucomicrobiales > Akkermansiaceae > Luteolibacter. Next base: position 70,040 of record JANRFH010000041.1, on the reverse strand, counting down.
AGCCCTCAGCACCGAAGATCGCATCCGCGTCTGCAAGCTCTCCGCCATCCTCCGCGTCGCCGACGCCCTCGAAAGAACACACGCCCAGCGCGTTTCGAAAATCGAAATCACCCGCACCTCCAACAAGCTCAAGATCCGCCTCCCCGGCCTAGAAGACGCCGCCATCGAACGCCTCGCCATGGACTCCAAGGCCGATGTCTTCGAGCAAGTCTTCGGCCTCACCGTCGTCATCGAAGAAGATAATTGAGGTTTAAAATTTAAAATTTCCATGCCCGAATACCACAACCGCGAACTCTCTTGGCTCGAATTCAACCAGCGCGTCCTAGATCAAGCACTCAAGGCCGACATGCCCCTGCTTGAGCGCGTGAAATTCCTCGCCATTACCGCATCGAACCTCGACGAATTTTTCCAAGTCCGCGTCGGCTCTCTCATGCTCATGCGCCGCAGCGGCAGGAAAACGCGCGATAACTCGGGCTACACACCCACACGCAACCTCGCCGCCATCCGCGAGCGTGTCCTGAAATTGGGCGAAGACCAATACACGCTGCTCAACGAAACACTCATCCCCGCCCTAGCGGAAAAAGGCATCGTCCTGATGTCGCCCGGCCAGCTCACCGATCTCCAGCGCTCACAGACCGGCATGATCTTCGACGATAATATCTCGCCGCTGCTCACTCCTCTCGCGGTCGATCCCGACTCACAACCGCCTATCGTCCCAGCGCTCCACATCGTCCTCGCCTGCCGCCTTTTCGACCCCGCAGACAAGACCTCGCGCTACGTTCTCATCCCGATCCACGAGAACTTACCGCGCCGCATCACCGTCCAGACGGAAGATGAAACACAGGCCTTCATCCTCATCGAAGACCTCGTCGCCATGCACGCGGATCGCCTTTTCCCCGGCGAGAAAATATCCGCCACCGCCACATTCCGCGTCACTCGTAACGGCGATATCGCCGTCGAAGAAGACGACGCCACAGACCTAGCCGATGAAATGGAAGACGTCCTCACCGCACGTCGTTTCGCCGATACTGTCCGCCTAGAAATGCATGCCGATGCACCGCGCGACCTCTCGCGCATGATCCGCAACGTCACCGGATCCACCGCCCAGGAAATCTATACCTTCCCCGGCCCACTCGGCCTCTCGTCTTTCATGGAACTCGCTTTCCTGCCTGATTTCGACCACCTCCGCGATGAGGACTGGCCTGCCCAGAACTCACCCGCCATCGCGCCCGGCACATCAATGTTTGAGACCATCGCCACCAACGACGTCCTCCTTTTCCACCCCTACGAATCCTTTGACCCCGTCATCCGCCTCATCGAGGAAGCCGCCGTCGATCCCGATGTCATCGCCATCAAGCAGATCCTCTACCGCACCGCCCGCCAGTCGCGCATCATCGACGCCCTCATCAAGGCAGCAGAAAACGGCAAGCACGTCACCGCGCTCGTCGAGCTAAAAGCACGCTTTGACGAAGCACGCAACCTCACCCGCGCCGACGAGCTCCAACGCGCCGGCGCACAGATCGTTTACGGGGTGAAAAACCTCAAAACCCACGCAAAGATCTGCCTGATCCTCCGCCGCGAGTCCGGCCGCATCCGCCGCTACGTCCACCTCGGCACCGGGAACTATAACGAGACCACCTCCCGCCTCTACACCGATCTCTCCTACCTCACCTGCAAGTCCGAGTATGGAAACGACGCATCACTCCTCTTCAACGCCGTCACCGGACGATCAAAACTCCTCCGCTTCCAACGCCTCATCCCCGCGCCCTCCGCGATGAAGCCGCGCCTGCTCGATCTCATTGCCGATGAAACCGAGCGCGCCAAACAAGGCCTGCCCGCTCGCATCATCGGAAAAACCAACTCCCTCCAGGATCCCGACATCATCGCCGCCCTTTACACCGCCTCCAAGGCCGGCGTGGAAGTGAAGCTCAACGTCCGCGGCATCTGCTGCCTTATCCCCGGCAAAAGATTCTCGAAAAACATCGAAGTCGTCTCCGTCATCGACCGCTTCCTGGAGCACGCCCGCCTCTTCTATTTCCACCAAGGTGGAGATGATCTCGTCTTCATCGCCTCCGCTGACTGGATGACACGCAACCTCGAAAAACGTGTCGAGCTCATGATCCCCATCGAGGACAAGCCGATCAAACGCCGCCTCGTGAAAATCCTCGAAACCTTTTTCAAGGACAACCAAAACGCCTACCTCATCCTCCCAGACGGCACATCGAAGCCCATCACCCCCGCCAAGGGCGAAAAACCCTTCCGCGCCCAGGAGCACTTCCATCAACAGGCCAAGCGCACCGCCAAAGCCCGTGAACACGAGCGCTCCATGACCTTCGAGCCCCACGTCCCACAGGACTA
>JANRFH010000041.1:0-67582 GCA_030725745.1 Akkermansiaceae bacterium | reverse complement strand
TTGGCGTGAGCCGCACTCATTTCACAAAAAAATGAGGAATTCTGCACTGCACAGTAAAGATTTGAATGTATCTTGTGTTTACAATGGCAGGGCATATTGGTTGGTAAGCAGCAGCCCCGCATTCTCGGATAGTTTTAAACAGGAAGCCGCACAGAGCACACATCGGGTGCCCTTTGCCTTTCCTACTTTGCTTTCCGCTCCAGACACTCAATCATCGTTCATTAAACCCATGAAAAACCCTTACGCCCGTGATACCTGCGGGACTATCCACAAGCAAGGATTCGCCCTCATCGTGACCCTTGTCCTGATGGTCTTGTTGATGATCCTAATACTGGGCATGCTGAGCCTCAGCACTTCAGAGATCCGAAAGACGGGGACTAGGAAAGCACAAGCCGAAGCACAGGCGAACGCGAAGATGGGCATGCAAATCGCTCTTGGGCGCCTTCAAGCAACCCTCGGCCCCGATGCCGCAGCGACCGCAAATTCATCCATCCTCGATGCAGATCCGGCAACGGAAGAAATCGATGGCGTATTGCACAAGCACTGGCTCGGCGTTTACCCAACCATAAATCCAGCCAGCCCCGATGACGGCCTCATCGCTCCGCGCGATCTGCGGGACTGGAGTCTAGACAACCTTGAATGGCTGGTTTCCTCCAGCAACAGCACTTCGATACCCGATCCGACTGCCGCTCTACCCGGAGATAGCATCACCCTTGCCCAATACATAAAAGATCCCACCCAAGCCGTGCCCGATCCCGCTCAGATCGATAGCCTCAGCGCTACAGATCTCACCAAAGTTCAGGCCGGACTCGTGGAGCTCAGCAGCAACAGTGGCCGCTTCGCATGGTGGGTCGGCGACGAGAGCATGAAAGCCCGCATCGATACCCTCGAATCCGAGGACGGATCTGATGTGCTCGATGGAACAGCCGTGAATGCTACGGAACAACAACAGGCAAACTACATCACCACTCAGGGCACCGACTTCTCGCACAATCTCCCAACCTACGCTGACTCACCCGAGAACCTGGATAAGCTCGTCTCCAAAGACAGCCTCTCACTCCTTGCTGAAAACTCCAGCAACTCATCCTGGAAAAACTGGGGAATCCTTAACCAGGACAAGTTCACCACCACCTCCCGCACCCTGCCTGTGGATGTCGTCAACGGCAGGTTGAAAAAGGATCTCACCCCTTATCTGAAAGGCTCCTACAGCGCACTTGATGGTGAGCCCATGATCGACCCTCGCTTCTCACTTACCGCCCCCAGACAGCCCACCTTCGATTTACTTAAACAATGGGCAAACTTGGTCACCGACATCGATACGCCCCAGAAAGTGACTCCGCCAAATCTTTCATCCTCACCACCGGAACATGGCCTCTATCCCGTCGTGACCCAGGGTGCCGTGGGTATGCAGCAGAACTACGAAATTCTAACGCCGACTACACTCCGCTTGATCTACATGATCCAGCCGCAGATCCAGATCCACAATCCTCACAACGTCCCGCTGGCAGCACAGGACTACATCGTCCAAGTCGGTTACCAATTCCGTTGGTGGATCAGAGCCGACGGAACAAAAGGCACCGACAAAGTCACATGGGCAGGCGCTACCCCGGACTGGCGTTCGTGGGAGAGCTACACCACTTACCAGCCTCTGCCAGTCCACGTTCCCGCAGATAACGAGAACATCCAATATCAGGGCAACAAACGCTTCTTCACCTTCGTCATCAAGAACCAGGCATTCCAACCCGGCGAATCGCTGGTATTCTACGCCAAACCCCCGTCCACAGGACCTATCTCCGGCGTTCCCTACAACCAGAACGCAAATGCTGATACGAATATCCTGAACAATTTCAGCAACGACCAGGATCTCAACCTCCTCGTCAACGAAGGGGATTTCAACGAGTTTTTTTACATCCCATCCAATACCATCGGAACAGTCACTACGGCAGTTGGGAATAAGATGCTGACCGAGCTCAGAACCGAATCCAATTTCAATTCCGTTAACACCGGATCGGGTGCAACGAGCAACGAGGATCTGGACATGCACATCAACCTCTACTCGTTTGCGCAGAACAAGCCCTCACTCCTCCACGCGATTAAAATCCCCCAATGGAACACCAGAACCGGAACTTATTGGAGACGCTCCTACCCCTTCTCCAAATATCAGAGCGGAAGTCTTCTGGCTACGGATACATATGACAAAAAAAGCCCTCTGCTCAACCTCGGTTCTTCGGCCCTAGTCAGCAACTTCGACATCTTCGTTGGTGGCCAAAATATCAACAAGCCACCAATAGGCGGGCAACCACACTCGGCTCTCTCATATTGGAACATCCGGAATCAGGAGAGCTTTTCATCAGCCGACTCGTGGACATCAGGCACCACGGAAAGCGTTTCTTGGCTCAATGCCTTCTCCTTCCGAGCCACGGATATTTTCCAAGCCACATGGGAGGCCGTGGACAACCTCTATGGGAGCCTCTCCACCGACAGGCTGTGCGGTTGGCACCAGTCCCAGGTTCCGGGAATGGTTTATCCTTTCTTCGATTACCCTACCGACAAGTTCGGCCCCCTATCGATGGGCATGTTCCAGCATGCAGACCTATCCGTTTACTCATGGCAGCCAACCTACGCCTTTGGCAACTCACAGGCTCCACCGCGTTTCGACAGAACCCAGTACCAATCCACGGCCACCACGGATCTCTATGATGTCTCCTATCTTCTGAATGCCTCGACCTGGGATCAGTATTACCTGAGCACGATTCCCCAAACCGGCGTTTCCCTCAAAGAGGGAATGTTGCTTCCAAACAGCAGGCAAGTGATCACCAGCCCATCGGAAAGCACCGCATTGGATCCTGCTGACCTAGTCAATACCAGCGGCTTCGAGCTGTCTGCCTCCGCAGTTTCCGTCCGAGGCGGCTTCAATGTGAACTCAACCTCTTTCACCGCGTGGAGGAGCTTTCTCGCAGGCGCTCTAGGGAAGCAGGTCGATACGACATTCGATAATGACAAAAGCAATGTCCTTACGGCCGCGGCCATGGGTCGCTTTTTCCACCCGCTCGTCGAGGAGCTGGAGACCGTCACCAATGACCGCGATAGCGCCAAATTCGACAATGCGAACAGCTGGGCATCCACAAGAACCCTGAACGAAACCGAACTCGATACCCTCGCACGTCGAATTGTCGAGGAAGTGAAGAGCCGGGGTCCTTTCCTCTCCATCTCAGACTTTGTAAACCGCCGCTTGCGGCCGGATTCCGATGTGACAGGTGATGAAAAGGTTTATCAGGAAGTGCTTGGCACCCTTCAGGCAGCAATCAACAAAGCCACCCTTGAAGACAAGAATATCAACCATCACTTCTATGCAAACCACGGCAGAGGCGGCTCTATGATGAGAATTAAGCCGCTTGAGAATTGGAAGGGTAATGATAATGGTTACATATGGGAGTTTAGCGTCACGCAAGCTGCTCAAGAAGCGATGTTCGGTTACCCCGTATCCAAAATCGATAGCGATGGCGGCCTGATTCACAGCTACGCTCCGAACTTCCTATCCCAAGCGGACGTGCTGACAAAAATCGGCCCCGGAATCACCGTCCGCGGAGATACCTTCGTCATCCGCTCATATGGCGACTCCCTTGATAAGGATGGAGATATCGCCGCAAAAGCATGGTGCGAGGCCGTCGTCCAGCGTGTGGCGGAACCGGTGGATTGGGATGGGTCGGACGCCATGTTGATCCAGCCACAGGCACCCGGCGCGGATGGATTCGGCCGCCAGTTCAAAATTGTCAGTTTCCGCTGGCTCAGCCAAGATGAGGTTCAGCCTTACTCGCAGGACGAAGCCATCGTGCAATAGGATAACCCCAAGGCACCTCACTAAAACCATGAAAAACAACCCACTCACCGCCCGGTTCGGGAAAATACCTTCCCTCGCCCTGTTCTGCTTGTTTGCCTTCGTACCGCTTCCGGCCATGGCACAGGATGACACCCCGCCCCCGGTAGATGAGGAGGAACGGCCCGAAGTTCCCAGAGTGGAGGAGGGTGATCTCAGATGCCGATACGTCAGCACTTTCAAACCCGACCCGAAAAAGCCCTTCTTTCTCAAAGTTGATGGCGCATACCAGGAATTCCCCGTCATTGGAGAGAGCCTTTCGCAGGATTTCCCCATTGGTGCCAGCCGCATGTTCGAACTCTTCAATCTCATCGAAAACGAAGAGGGCGAAGAGGAATACGTTCAGGTTGTAAAACAAGCCCTCACAGGCGCGGGAGACAACTTCCTGATTCTGCTGAGGAAAAAGGAAGGCGGCGCGATCGCCTCCAAAGCCCTCAACCTGAACAGCTCCAACTACCCTGCTGACCACATTTTCATCCTCAATGAAACACCAGCCACCCTAGGAGCGCAGATCGATACCTCCCAATTGATCGTCAAGCCGCTCTCCGAGGTTCGCTACGGATACCGGAATGCGGGGAGGGACTCCTACACTTCCGCAAAAATTGTCATGCAATACAAAGGGGAAACCAAAATCATGGCTAGCAAAAGGCTCCGGCTCATTCCTGGACGACGAGCGATATTCATATGTTTTCCAAGCGAAGAGCGAACCTCCATGGGAGCCACCCCGCTCCGAATGGTCGCGTTGCAGGATATGCCGTAGGCATCTTCCCCCTTGGTGTTTCGGGCGATCCGGCACTCCTGCCGTAAATTTGGTGTCGCACCTCGCCGCTTCCGCCGTTTCACTCCCGCCGGAATATGGATGCAGGAAAACTGATGCGCACCGTCGCCTCCGGGGCGAGGCCGAAAACATTGGCGGCGGGGATTGTCCCGGTGTGGGTGGGTGGGGTGCTGGCGTGGAAACTCTCGGGTAGCTTCGATCTCTGGCTGTGGCTTTGCACACTTTTCGGTGCGCTCTGCATCCAGATTGCCACGAATTTCTTCAACGACGCAGTGGACGGGAAAAAGGGCGCGGACGGAGAAAAGCGCACCGGCCCCCGCCGCCTCACCGGCACTGGCGATGTGTCCTTCAAGCAAGTGATAACTCTCGGAGCATTGTTCCTCCTCGGCGCGGCGTTCTTCGGCTTCTTCCTCTGGTCAGCTCGCGGTTGGCCGATGATCGCCATCGGCATTCCTTCGCTCTTCCTCGCCTACGGCTACACCGGCGGACCCTTTCCGCTGGCTTACCGTGGCATGGGCGAGCTTTTCGTGATCCTCTTCTTCGGCCTCGTCGCGGTGATGGGAACCGTCTTCGTGCAAACCGGGCAGTGGCTTCCGGAAGCCGCCATTCTTGGCGGGCAGGTGGGCTTACTCTCCGCAGTGCTCATTTCCGTGAACAATTTCCGCGACCGTGAGGAGGACGCGAAGGTCGGGAAAAACACTCTCGCCGTCCGCCTCGGCCCCAAAGTTGCCGCCGCGATCATCTGGCTTGAAATCAAAGTCGCCGCGTTACTTGGCATCGCCTGGCTGGTGATGGGCTATCCTCTCTTTGGCCTCGCCAGTCTGCCGGTCTTCGTGCTAGGCATGCGCATCATCTGGGGAATCCTCACACTCCCCGCCGATGCTCGCATGAACCGCCTGCTCGCGCTGGGCGCACTTCAGCTCGTTCTCTTCGCCGGGGTATTTCATGCTGTGGCAGCATTTTTCTGAGAGGCTCTAACAGCCGGAGAGCGAGAGGGCACACTCAGGAACACGCGTCAGTAATCTCCTTTTTCGGTGGCGGAGTGCCGGGTTTCACCTTTGAATCCTGAAGGATGATTTGGAAATTCAGGGTGGCATACGGGACGGTGATCGGGGAATCGGTCTGGTTGGAAATGGCGTTGGAATCCGAGGGCGGATCGATGCGCCATGTGATGCCCATGCATTGGGCGGATGACGGGCATTGGCAGGCGGAGGTAGAGGCAGAGGTGCGCGGAAGTGCGCGCTTGGATTACGGATTCTCTCTCCGGCGGGGCGATGTGAAACTCAAGGAATGGGGTGGCCTGCGTAGCTTTGAAATCAACGAAACATCAGGTGAGAAAATCGTTTTCCTCGACGACTGGAGATCTGCCGGCGCCATCGACCGGGTCTATGAGGCAAAAGTTTTCGGAGCGATAGCCGATGACACCTCTGCCTGTAAGGAAGAGCCTCTAGGCAAGGGGAACCATGAGATACGCTTGCACATGTCGCGCGTTCCCGAGGGTCTCGTGCCGTGCATCACCGGCGGGCTGGATGCTTTTGGCGATTGGGATTACCAACGCGCTTTACCGCTAAAAAACAGTGGGCAGAATTTCTGGAGCATACGGCTCGATATCCCTGCGGATTGGCACATTGAATACAAATACGGCCTCTATGATCTCGCTCAGGGGAAGCTGATAAAAATCGAGAACGGCGGGAACCGTGCACTGGATCACCGCCACGGCGCAGCTTTCACACGCGTTACCGATGAACAGTACCACCGCACCCATGATCTGATGTTCCGCGGAGCGGGAATGGCCATCCCGGTGTTTTCACTGCGCAGCGAGGAGGGCTGCGGGGTGGGGGAGTTTGCAGATCTCAAGCCGATGGCGGATTGGGCGGCGGCAACTGGGCTTAAAATGCTCCAGATCCTGCCGATCAACGACACCACTTCCACCCGCACTTGGACAGATAGCTACCCTTACTCAGCGATCAGTGTATATGCCCTCCATCCGATCTACCTGCGGCTAGATGCACTAAGCTTCCCGCTTCCTGACGACGCAGATTTCGTAAAATCCCGCAACAAACTCAACAAGCTGAAGCAGGTCGATTATGAGGCGGTAATGGATGTGAAATGGAAACTCACCCGCGAGGTTTTCGATGCAAATCGTGACGCCATCATGGCAAGCCCTGTGTTCAGGAATTTCCTGAAAGCAAATTGGGACTGGGTGATCGACTACGCGTTCTTCTCCGTGAAACGCGATGAATACGGCACTGCCGATTTCACCAAATGGGGTGAGGAAACGCCATACGACCGCAACACCGCCGCCCTCGAAATCAATGCCGACGTCATGTATTTCACCTGGCTCCAGTATGAGCTGGATCTCCAGCTTTCGGATGCCGTGGCATACATGCACTCCATCGGCGTAGCGCTGAAAGGCGATCTACCCATCGGCATCGACCGAGAGTCGGTGGACGCATGGTCAGCACCACACCTTTTCAAAATGGATGCACAGACCGGTGCTCCGCCGGATGGCTTTGCGAAAAAAGGCCAGACCTGGGGCTTCCCGACCTACGACTGGGATGTCATGGCGAAGGACGGCTACGCGTGGTGGCGCTCGCGTTTTGAAAAACTCAGCCGCTACTTTGATGCCTACCGCATCGACCATATCCTCGGCTTCTTCCGTATCTGGCAGGTGCCCATCGAGCACATCGAGGGACTGCTTGGCACCTTCGATCCCGCGCTGCCAGTGAGGATCGAAGAGTTCGCGGAACGCGGCATCAATTTCGACTACGATCGCTTCTGCAAGCCCTACATCCGCGAGGACTCGCTCAAGGAAACTTTCGGGAATCTCGCCGACGGCATACGCCAAGACTTCATGATCGACTGGGGGCTCGGCTGCTATGGACTGAGGGAGGCCTTTGCCACTCAAAAAGGCGTTGAAGGGTTCTTTGCAAAACTCAAACCGGGCGATTGGGCGAACAAGGACTGGATCAAGGAAGCTTTGATGGATCTTGTGGGCGAGGTTCTGTTCTTCGAGGTTCCGGGTTCCGGTGGGAAGGAATTCCACCCGCGCATGTCGATGACCGACACGGTGTCATTCAAAAACCTCGATGAGGACACCCGGAACAAGCTGAAAGATCTCTACAACGACTACTTCTATAGTAGGCAGGAAAAATTCTGGGAAGCGAAGGCGCTGGAGAAACTTCCCGCCATGCGCGCGGCGAGCGATATGCTCCTTTGCGGAGAGGATCTCGGCATGGTGCCAGCATGTGTGCCAGGTGTGATGAGAGATATGGGCATGCTTTCGCTGGAGATCCAGCGCTGGCCGAAAGCAACAACAAGCGAGTTTTTCCGCCCGGATCACGCGCCATACATGAGCGTTGTCTCCACAGGCACCCACGATATGGAAACGCTGCGTAGCTGGTGGCGCGATGACGAGCTGGTGCGCTCACGCTTTGCTTGGGAAATGTTCGGAATCTCTTTACCTGAGAAGGAACTCAGCGGCGAGATGGCCTCGCGCATCTTAGCGCAGCACCTTCACTCGCCTGCTATGTGGGCGGTGTTCCCGTTCCAAGATCTGCTGGCCATCGACGAGCGCCTCCGCGACGAGGACATCGAGGGCGAGCGCATCAATGTGCCTGCAATTATCCCTTACTACTGGAGATGGCGTATGAAGCCGACAGTCAGCGAACTCTCAGCGGCGGCGAAATTCAATGCGACCCTCTCCGAACTCATCTCAGACTCCGGGAGGTGACGTGGGGAGCGCGGCTTTGTAAGCCGCTTGGTTGCGGCTGTTTCATTCTTGCGCTACGCTAATGTGGATCGAGCCGTAAGACAGCGGCTTACAAAGCCGCGCTCCATAGTCTCAGATCAATTCTAGAAACTGCGGAAGAATCTTGAGGAAGAGTGAGTTTTTCCCACCACGTGCGAGCTGCTCTGCCACAAGATCTGCGGAAGGCTCGGGATCTGCCGGAGAGAGTGAGCTGACATGATAGTCACCTGACTGTATCTCACGCAAAAGGTGCGCAGAGTCCTTTTCACGGCTAACGCGGACGACCGTTTCGCCTGCAGAAATTTCAACCAAGCTGATCGGCGCGGAATCTTCCGAAGCCTCGATCTCTGCGATGATTTTGGTGCCGTTCCGAGTCTCGAAAAGAAGTTTCCCGGTGGACTTCCATCCCGCCTGAACGGCGAGCCATGCGAGGATCTGAAGCGCGGTATTCCGATCTGAGGCATGGTGGGTGATCTTCACCTTCTCGATGTTGCCGATGATCGTTTGTGCCACGCTATCATCGAACAAGCCCGCGATGCTCGCGCGGAATTGCCAGCAGCGCGTCCATGCGAGATCCTGCACTGTCAACTTCGTGTTGTCGTCTACGCTTTCCAGAATCCGGGAGAAAGAAGCTTTGGGATTCTGCCAAGCGGAACTATCCACAATCAGCCGATCAATGACGCTGACGAGTCGCTCGGTGAAAACGTCCGAAAGCTCTCCCTGCCACCAGAAGACGAGTGGGAGATCAGAGTTGAGATGGGAGAAAACTGTGTTCCGGAAGCGACCCGTGACACGCCCCGTGAGGTAAAAGGAGATCTGCTCGCAGCAGACCGATTTCTTCCCGCCGGAAAGGTGGCAGTGCGCGGTGATCCACGCGCGGATAGACGGATCCGCTTCGCTGTTGATCTCCACGAGTATCGCGCGGCAGGCGTTCTCACGGGTGAGATCGTTGATGATGCGGGAGTTCTCCAGCAGGCCGCCTTCCTTTTCTGTGAAAACGACAAGATTCATCAGCGAGGCGTTCGTGCTCGCGTCGTCCTGCTCCCAAAGTTTCTTCAGTTCCCCATCGATCTGGGAAACCGCCACCTCCATGCCTAGCTCTGCGTATTTGTCCATCGCTTGGTATTGGTTCAAAGTCTGCGCCAGTCGAAACCGTCCGCTTTGATCATTTCATCGGCCTCCTTCGGCCCCCATGAGCCGGCAACGAATTCCGCCATCGGCGGCTTGTTGTCGGACTCGTGCCAGGCGCGCTCGATATGGTCGATGAAACGCCAGGCTTCTTCCACTTCGTCGCGGCGTGCGAAGAGCGTGGCATCGCCGGCCATCGCATCGAGGATGAGGCGCTCGTAGGCCTCCGGGCTGCCTTTTCCGAAACTGGTGGAGTAGTGGAAATCCATTTTCACCGGCTCAAGGCGCAGGCTGGTGCCGGGAATTTTCGAGACCATTCGCAGCGAAATCCCCTCATCTGGCTGGATACGGATGACGAGCACGTTGCCGCCGGGGACGCCGCCGGGAAGCGCGCTGAAGAGCACAGAAGGCGCGTCTTTGAAATGGATGGAGATCTCTGTGGATTTCTTAGGAAGGCGTTTGCCCATGCGGATGTAGAAAGGAACTCCGCTCCAGCGCCAGGTATCGATCATCAGGCGCACGGCGACGTAGGCCTCGGTCTCGGAAGTCGGCGAAACGCGGTCTTCCTCGCGGTAGCCGGGGACGGAATTTCCATCGATGTGACCGGCGGTGTATTGGGCGCGGATGACGTTCGCGGCGACTTTTTCCGGGGTGTCCCACTGGCGGAGGGAGCGGATGATTTTCACCTTCTCATCGCGAACGCCGTCGGCGGAAAGATCGGTCGGCGGCTCCATGGCAACGAGGCTGAGGAGCTGGAGAAGATGGTTCTGCACCATGTCGCGCAGGGCTCCGGATTTCTCGTAGTAGCCGCCGCGTCCACCCTCCATGCCAAGGTTCTCGGAACAGGTGATCTGGATGTGGCCGATGTACTTGCGGTTCCAGAGAGGCTCAAAAATCGCATTGGCGAAGCGCAGTACCATGAGGTTTTGCGCGGTTTCTTTGCCGAGGTAGTGATCGATGCGGTAGGTGTCTTTTTCCTCAAAAGTCTCGTTAACCACTTGGTTGAGATGCTTCGCCGTCGCAAGATCCGTGCCGAAGGGTTTCTCAACGATCACGCGCGCCCAGCAGCCTTCCTTTGACTGGTTGAGGCCAGCACTTTTAAGATGCAGGAGGATATCGTCGAAAAACTCAGGGGCAGAGGCGATGTAGAACAGGCGATTTCCCGCGCCACCGCGCCCTGCGTCGATTTCATCCAGCCGCCTTGCGAGAGAGGCGTAGCCCTCCAAGTCGGTGAACTCGGATTGGTGATAGGTGACGCTCTGGATGAAATTCCCCCAGATTTCATCATCCTGCCCACTGCGGGAGACCTTCTTATTCAGCTCCTCCAGCCCGGCGCGGAATTCCTCATCGGATTTCTCGCGGCGTGCGAAGCCGATGATGTTCACCCCAGTCGGCAACTCGCCATCCACAGCAAGGTTGTAGAGAGCAGGGATGAGCTTGCGGTGCGTGAGGTCACCTGTAGCACCGAAGATGACGACGGTGCAGGGCTCAGGACGGTTTCTAGAGACAAAATCTTCGCGGAACGGATTATTCATGGCGCTGTGATCAGTTCACAGCAAAGCCCGCGCCGCAGGAAGGTAAAATATACCTCACGGGCGGAAAGTGGCTCATGAGAATCGTGAACGATCTCCCTCCCGGGACGATCAATGTGCTTGAAAGCCCCTATCAAGGAGAGAGAGGTGCCCAAATCTCGAATACACCGAGGCATTTTGCGATGACTTCGCTCTGGAACGCAGGCGGAAAGAGAAATCCCAGCGGCACGGTCACGGCGAGCAATGCGGGTATTTTGCCAATCGATCGTCCCCACTTTTTTTCTAAAAGAACCAGCACACCATGTGCGGTGAAATACAGAGTCGGCAGGCCGTATCCAGCGCGGACTGGAAGCGTAATGGCAAGCTCATGCAGCAATCCGGAACCAACAAAGATCGCCATCGCTCCCGCGCTGGCTCCGAACCATCTTTCCACTGGCCTTCCGACAAGGCGTTGCATCATTTGCGAATAGCCGACGTTCCAGCGCCTGCTCCAGAAATCCCCTATCCCTTGTGTCGCTAGGACATTTGGGAAAAGAGTCCTCACGGGAAAGCCCTTCGCGCGCAATCCACCTTTCAGCACACGCAGGGCTCCGAAGTGAAATCCCAAGCTCATCGGCAAGAACATGATCAGGATCTGCCGCCACTCCATCGCCCATACTAGCCATGCGCCAAGCGTGCCGAGGAGCATCAGTAATAACCCCAATTTCACATCACCTTTCCAGCTCAGTCCCTCGCGTCGCGTTTGAAAACTCCCCACATCCATCCCGAACCACAGAAAGGAGAACACGCCGTAACGCAACCAGCTGAGCTTATGCAGCCCTGCCCACTCTGCATAAACCAAGCCCTTCATCCCGCCGAGAAGCACGCAGCAGATCCCCACCATCCGCCACAATGGCTCCACTGCGGCGAGAGTAAAATCCGCGCCCACAACTATCGCGCCAAGCAGGAGCCAACCCATTAGCCTCTTTAACCACAGAGGCCTAAGGTTTGCCAAAAGCCGCCCGGCGACGATCCCTAAAAGCACCAATGAAATGACGATCCATATCATCTCAAGCCTCCTGCCCCTATCAGCCCGGTATTCCAGCAGAGCAAGCCTGCGAAGAGAACAACCAAGCCCACGAAGAGAAGAGTCAGCAAATGCTTGCCCACTTTATTACTCATCGTCCCCTCTACCTCACTCAGATCGAACCCAAAAAACTGAAGATACAGCCGCACCGACCACCAGAGTAAGATAAACGTGCACATCGCTTTCGCCGACCCCGTCCCGCCCATCAGCCAATCACCGAAGCCAAGTGCCAAGACCGCAAAAAACACATGACTGCTCCACACGTAGATCGAGTAAGTCCACCACAGCTCACGCATCAGTGGACTAAGACCGGCGAGCTTTTCACGCCAGCCGAGAGCTTTGGGAATCCAGAAGCTCCCAATGCACAGTGCTACAAGCGAATAGCCACCGATTAGCAGTCCGATTTCTAATAATTCTCTCATTGGAAGACAGCAGCTAGAGTGAAAACGGCGCTCAGCACCAGAAAGACCCCGAGGAAAAAGATGTCCCACCCACGGTCTGCGCGGCGCAACTCGCGATCATAGTAGGTGAGCTGCACCACCACCCGACTTCCCCAGAAAAGGGCGAAGAAAACACATAGAACTCGGCTCATCTCTCCCTTTAAAAGCAATCCCGGCCAGCCCAGACATAGCAGTGCAAGAGCCGCAATGATGACTACGATGTAAGCGCAGTGGACATAAAATACCTGCCGTACGATCACTGTAGAACCTGCAAGATTCTCCGCATACCGCCACCTCTTCGCCGCGACAAAATTTGCCAGCACCAAGCCGGTCAGGATCATTCCTGCGAATCGTAGTGCGAGTTCCAATGTGAATGTGCTCATGATTTTAGGTTTTCCGTTTGATCTCATTTCACCACACAAAACTCACCCTCGCAGTCCGCCGCATCCATGTGGTGAAGCTCATCCCTCACAATCTTGTCCTTCCTCCTAAAGAAAACCTTGCTGATTGCATGACGATTCGCAGCAAGCACACGGCAAGCCTGCACCGCCACGGGTAGTAACCCCGGCCCCGCCAACCTGCGTGCCGTCGTTTGAAAATTCCGGCAACTATACAGACACCAGACCCAAGCCTCCGCGCCTCTGAAAACTTCACCCTCCGTTGTCCTCACAATCATTTCGCGAGCCGGATCCAGCGTCCCCAGACCGGGAAATCTCTGCTCAGCGTGCGCCGCCTGATAGGGGATGAAATCAATTTGGAAGGCTCGTGCTTGCCTGTTGATCCACTCATGGAAGCTGCAACACATCCCACAGCGCCCATCGTAGTAGACTTCTATTCTTTCGGTTGGTTCTAGTTTCATGACTCTTTGCTTTCGTTGTTTTCAGTATTTACTGAAAACAACGAAGAATCAAGATTTATCTGAAAGAGAGAGGGGAACCGCGATTCCGAAATCGCGACTCGCACGGCGAAGCTCCTGCCGGTGTTGCCAATTCCGATGCAGGTCGCGATTTCGGAATCGCGGTTCCTTTCTCCATCAAATCTCCGAGGTATTGATCATCCAATCGCCTTCGGGCAGGCCGGTTCCGAAAATTGTGGCTCCTGCGATCGTGGCGCAGCCAGCTACCGCTTTCGCTAGGGCTTCGTCGGCTAAGGTCTTCTCAGGCAGCGCAAGAAAAAGCCCCGGTATCTCCATTTCATGTGACACTTCCAAGGCATCCTGAACCAATAATGATAGTGCGCTGACTGAGGAAAATTCCAGAGAGGTGAGGTGTGCAGAGACCATCTCGGTGCCATCGGATTTCCACAAACGCTTCCCACGCCGCGTATCCACCAGAAGACCACTGGCTCCGTTCACCGCCAGTTCGCGCGGTTCCATTTCCGAGCTGATTGCTGGGTCTCCCCCGTGCGGGCGGTGCCAATTTCCGATTGTGCGAGTCGCATCTATGGGAAACCCCTTGAATTCAGCGGCGGTATCAAAACGCAGGATCACAAGCCTCGCGAGTTCATCGAATTGCGGGATGCCCAGCCTGCCGGTGTGCTGATCGGTGGTTTTCGAGCCATCCATGACCACGGAGAATCCTGCGTTGATTCCCGCTGCCAGGGTGTCCTTGCAAGCGGCCATTGCCAGCCTACCCAGAACCATCCTGCCGCGCATTCGTGAAACAATTTTGGTATCACAGAAATATGATGCCGGGATCTCGCCTCCATCTGCCAGCGAGACCGACCGCTCTACCACGGCCTGTGCGCCGACGATTTCGCCTGATGTTTCCGCAAGATAAACACAGGCCTTTCCCATACCCCGGAAAAAAAGCGAGTAGTCAGCGCCATGCGAGATCGTGAACGAAGCGGATGAGCCTAGCGGGTAGATGAATTCCTTTTCAAAATCCGCAAGCTTCGGAGCAAGGTCAAGCGGTGGCGTGTCGGTAATCCGGTGGATTTTCATGACCGTGTGGCGAGCAAGATTTCAGGGTAGAAAAAGCTCCGGTCTGCGAGCTGGAGACGGTGAGCTTCCTTCGGCTGCCATTTCAGAGATGGGAATAGCGATGGGATTTCGAGACTGGAATTGAGCTGGCGGATGATGAGGTATCCGCCCTGCCTGAGGACGCGGTGCGCGGCGGCAAGCGTTGCCTTTGCTTCTTCTTGCGGGAGCCAGTCGAGAATGTTGGAGAGGTGGATGAAGTCCATGGATGCCTGTGGAGTCGCTGCGAGCGCCTCCATCATCGTGGAGTGAATGTATTCTGGTTGGGTGATGATGGGCGCGTGTCCTTGCAGCCAGTCCGGCAGAGTGGATGGGGGGAAATTTCCCTCAAGGATTTGCCAGATCCATGGGTTTTCCGAAGGTGGCTGACGTGCGGTGATGTCGCGTAGCTGGGCGATGAAATGACTGTGGAAGGGTCGGCGAGGATTGTGGGTGGCACCCTCGCCGAAAAGTGCGATCAGGTTTTCCAAGCGTAGCGCGGAGGCAAAGGCGGTATCGAGAGCGGTGCCCATCTTAGTCTCGGCCGCGATCATTGCTGACGCGCTGGCTGCGTCTGTAGCGCGGAGAAACTGTGATATTTCATCCTTCTGCGGTGCAAGAATGCGACGCAGCTCCGCAAATGCCATTTCATAGCGCCCGCAGTGATCGGGGCCGAGAGCGGCTATGAGCGAGGGCTCCGCGAGCACGTCATCTGCTAGGCCGAGGTCGCGAAAAATGGCCTCCCATTTTTTCCCACGCACATCTGAGGGCATGGCGGAGTGACCAAGTAGAGCCAAGCTTTCCTCTTCGCCCACATGGCTCGCGAGGTAAAACTTGCAACGCGTAAGGGCTAGCTGTGCAGGATTGATATCAACGAGAGACAGCTGTGCGAGCGGCAGACGCGCGAGGCAGACGGCGGTTTCTCCACCAGAGGCTACCATCATCACCTTGGCACCCGCAGGCAGGCGCTTTGCGATCTCCAGATCTAGCCTCGGATCCTCGCGCACCTGCGAGAAGGCCAGCGGCAACCCTGCTGCCTCCATTGCCCAATCATCCGGTGCCATCACGAACTACGCCTCCATGGGCCGCGCTGAAAACTGTGACGAATGAATTCTCGCACGAAGGATGTGTAGGATGTGATGAAAGGTGCGCCTCGCTCGCGGAGCTCCGGAGCAAGAATGTGGTGCGCCGTTTTCAGCCTATACCAAGGAATGCCTGGGTAGAGATGGTGCTCGAGGTGGTAGTTCTCATTGCACATGAAAAACCGCACCACCGGCCCGGTCAGGATGCTGCGGGTGCCTAGGATTTCATCGTCGGAGTGCTCGAGAAGCGTGTGTTGGCTCATGCCACGTATGTTCACCATGGTATTGATGAAAAGCATGGGCCCTAGCCACGCATGGAGCAGCCATGATATGGGGAAAATTTTCCAAACGATCACCGCAAGCACCACGCAGCAGGCGCATTCCACCGCGATGCATCCGCGCTCTTTCCACGAGCCATGCTTCCAGCCGAGAACGGGAATGGCGGTGATATAGACTGGGTAGCCGATGAGCAGGCGCAGCCAGTTCAGGGTGAAAACTCCCCATGTCCAGCGCGTGTAGTTCTCATAATGATCGGGATCGTGCTCGCCACCGAGATCCGCGTGGTGTGCGAGGTGGAGGACTTTGTAGGCGGAGAAATTCTGCAGCACTGGCCACGCGCAGACTGCTCCGAGACAGGCATTGATCACCTTGTTTTTCGCCAGCGTCCCATGCACCGCCTCGTGGGTGAAGAGGCTGATCCCATGCAGCGAGGCTCCGGCAAGTATCCAGAATGGTATGGAGGCCGCCCATCCGAATTTCCCCGCAAGGAATACCGCAGCAACTGCACCGATAAAGTAGAGGCAGAGGAAGGCCACAAATCTCAGGGCCGTGGACGCATGCGAAAGCTGGTGCAGTGATCGCATGGAATCGGCATCTAAGCGCGGTTTTACGGTTTCTGTCATTTCACCGTTTGATTGAAATCCATATATAAGCGGTCGAATATATAACGCCCGAAGGCCAGCCCGCCAAGCAAGGAGGCCTCCGCCTCACCCGTATCCTCCGCAGCTTCAAAAAGCTCGGCAGCATGGCGTTTGTCGATTTCCGCATGGAGGCTGTAATGCACAAGTTCATCGGATTTCACCCAACCCAGCTCCACCACCCGCTCCCCGATCAGCGCACTGATGTCCGCGAAGGCATATTCGATCATGCCCAGCGCGGCCAAAGCGAAGCCGGGCGATTCAGAAGCGCACGCGCCCATGAGAGCAAGGTTGAACGCCTGCACTGGCGGCTCAGCATTGCATTCCGACAAATTCTCCACACCGAGAGTTTCCAGAAATCTAGTGAATGTCTGGTCATGCGCGAGCTGCGGTCGGAAGCCTTCCGAAGGATTGTCTTCATCAAGCCCGTGCTCTTCCGACAAATTGTGCACCAGCACCGCACGCCCCGCAGAAGTGGGGAGACGCGCGGCAAGGGTCGCAAGGTTTCGGGAAAAAAATCCTACGGCGTAAAAGAACTGCACCTGCGACCTCACGAAATCCGCCTTGGCCATGCTTCCACCTGTAAGCGCGCGGAAATAGCCATTGCTGAGGATGGGCGCAGCGGAAAGCAAACCGATGGCAGAGGTCTCAGTTTTGGTGAGAGTCATTGTGTTTTTGTCGCTCGGAAAAGGTTTTTCAAGCCGCGGAGGGCTGGACTTCTTTGCGGATGGCTTCGCCCTTCTCGCGCTCGGTGCGCATGAGCTCGTAGTCGAGCTGGAGATTCATCCACATGCCGGGTGTTATGCCAAAAAAAGCACTCATACGGAGATCGTATTCCGGCGTACAACGGCGCTTACCCTGTTTCATCTGTGTGAGATGGGGTGCTGGGATTCCGCAGCGACGGGCAATTTCAGCTTGAGAAAGATCGGAATCCTCAAGGGTTTCGCGCAGGGTTTCCGCAAAGAAATTGAGAAGTGGAATTAGTTTCGGTTTCTTTTTCATGACAGAGGTTCAGTGATAATCGGTAATCTGGACATCGGAGGCGTTGCTGCCATTCCAACGGAAAATGACGCGCCATTGTTGGTTAATGCGGATACTCCAGAATCCGTTGAGATTTCCGGAGAGCGATTCGAGACGGTTGGAAGGCGGAGCGCGGAGTTGATCGATGGAGACGATTTTATGAAGCTGGCGAAGTTTCATAAGTGCCCTCGGCTGAATATCTCCCGGGATTTTCCGAGAGTGCTGGCCAGCAAAGATCTTTGAGGTTTCCTTGCAATTGAAATTCTCGATCACCTGAGGGAACCATTATCCAAAATGGTAATGGCGTCAAGAACGCAGAGCTTGGAGTGGCTACAGGGTCATCCAGCTAGGGATAAAAAAACCGCGAATGGACGCGAATGAACGCAAATCTTGGGTTTAGTGAAAACAGTTTGTGAGCAAGAACCGAAATTTTGCGCAACCTGAACTGGATTAGCGTCCATTCGCGTTTATTCGCGGTTGAATCTTTAGAAATGTGGACAGGTAATTCCCTAGCTGGACAACCCTGGGAGTGGCTATTTTTGGCAAAAAAACAGGGGGTAACTACAAGCGCAGTTACCCCCATGAGATGATCTCGGACAAACCTTACCAAGGCAACGGAAACGCCCGGTTGAAGGCGAAGACCTTGTCGCGGATAGCGTGGAGTTTTTCCTCGTTGGTGTGATCCGCGAGGGCTTCGGCGATGAAGTCGGCGACTTGCTCGACGTCTTTCTCTTTCATCCCGCGTGTGGTGATGGCTGGGGTGCCAATGCGGATGCCGGAGGGTTTCATCGGGCTGCCGGTGTCGAAGGGGATGCCGTTTTTGTTGACGGTGATGCCGGCTTCATCGAGGGCGAGTGACGCCTCGGAACCGTTGAGGCCTTTCGGGCGGAGATCGACGAGCATGACGTGGTTGTCCGTGCCATCCGAGCAGATGCGGAAGCCGTGGTGAGTAAGGCGCGCGGCGATGGCCTGGGCGTTCTTGACGACCTGCTCTTGGTATTCCTTGAAGCCGGGCTTGAGTGCCTCACCAAAGCAGACGGCTTTCGCGGCGATGACATGCATGAGCGGGCCGCCCTGGATGCCGGGAAAGACCTGGGAGTCGATTTTCTTCGCGAACTCCGCTTTGCACAGGATGATGCCGCCGCGTGGACCACGCAGGGATTTGTGAGTGGTGGAAGTGACGAAATCCGCGTGCGGGACTGGCGACGGATGGACACCCGCTGCAACGAGGCCGGCGATGTGCGCCATATCGACGAAGAGGTAGGCGCCGACTTCGCGGGCGAGCTTGCCCATGCGCTCGAAATCGATGATGCGTGAGTAAGCGGATGCGCCGACGGTGATGAGGGCTGGCTTCAGCTCGCGGGCGGTTTTTTCCAGCTCCGCGTAGTCGATGCGCTCATCATCTGGGGAGACTCCATAGTGGGTGACATCATAGAAACGGCCGGAGAAGTTCGCTTTGTGGCCGTGGGTGAGGTGGCCGCCGTGGGCGAGATCCATGGTGAAAATTTTGTCACCGGGCTTGAGCACGGAGAAATAAACGGCGGTGTTTGCCTGTGAGCCGGAGTGCGGCTGGACGTTGGCGTGATCGGCTCCGAAAAGTTCTTTCGCACGCTCGATGGCGAGGGTTTCGACGACATCGACGTATTCGCAGCCACCATACCAACGTCGTCCGGGATAACCTTCGGCGTATTTGTTGGTAAGGAGGGAGCCTTGCGCTTCCATGACGGCAGGGGAGGCGAAGTTTTCCGAGGCGATGAGCTCGATGTGGTTCCGCTGGCGGTGCTCCTCGCCGACCATGGCTTCGTAGATTTCCGGATCGGAAACGGCGATGTGGCTGCCGGAAGATTTGCAGACGCGGCGCTGGTGGCGGCCGCCTTCGAATTCCGTAGTGACGAAGGCGATGGCCATTTCCTTGGCTGTTTCCAAGTCGATGGCTTTACCGCTCAGGCAAAGGACGTTTGAGTCGTTATGCAGGCGGGTGGTGACGGTTTCCTCCACATCGCGGACGTTCGCGCCGCGGACATGAATGTAGCGGTTCGCAGCGATGCACATGCCGACGCCAGAGGTGCAGGCGAGGATGCCGAAATCGAAGGTGCCATCGGCGACGTTGCGGGCGACGGCGTTCGCGAAATCGGGATAGTCAACGGAATCCGGGGTGTTGGTGCCGAAATTCTCGACTTCGTAGCCAGCCCCACGGAGGTGGGCGACGATGGCGTTTTTCATTTCAAAAGCGCCATGATCGGCGCCGACAGCGATGCGGAGTGGGGATTGGCTCATAATGCGGGGACGTGCGGAGATTGAACGACGGCATATGCGGCTTGGAAACCGGAAACTTTGGGAAAATGCGCACCAGCCATCGCCTTGTCATGAAATTCGGTTTTTGAGTGTTTGAGAATTGTGCTTTCGCCCGGTGGTATTTCTTGCGTAGAAACAACCCCACAAACCCAATAACACAAAAATCCGACATGATCATTGCATCCTTCATCCTGTTTACCCTGCTGGCAGCAGGGCTCACCTTGTATATCACCCGCAAGGATGAGAAATCGACCTCAGATGGCTTCTTCCTTGGCGGACGTAGCCTGACATTCCCGATCATCGCGGGCTCGCTGCTGCTGACGAATCTCTCCACCGAGCAGATGGTTGGGCTAAATGGCGCGGCCTTCGCACATGGTCTCAGCGTGATGGCTTGGGAAGTGGTAGCCGTTGTCGCACTGGTATTGATGGCGATCTTTTTCCTGCCGCGTTTCCTAAAAACCGGGATCACCACTGTCCCCCAGTTCCTTGAGCTGCGATACGACCGCACTACGCAATCCATCGCCAATACGATCTTTCTTTTGGCCTACACTTTCATCCTGATCCCCATCATTCTCTACAGTGGCGCAGTCGGACTGATCAGCATGATCGATTTGAAAAGCCTCACCGGCATTGAAGACGACACCACGCTCCTTCGCTGCACCGTTGTCCTGATCGGTGTTCTTGGGATGTTATATTCGCGCTTCGGCGGACTGCGCACGCTTGCAGTGCTGGATACGATCAACGGCATCGGGCTTCTCGTAGGTGGACTGCTTGTCTGCTATTTCGCGCTAAACGCAGCAGGCGACAGCAACGGTATCGCAGCAGGTTGGCAGAGCTTGAAGGAAGGACAGCCAGAACGCCTCAACTCCATGGGTGCTCCCGGCTCCGAAGTCCCTTTCTCGACACTCTTCACCGGCGTTGCGCTTTTGAACCTCTTCTACTGGTGCACAAACCAGCAGATCATCCAGCGCACATTCGGAGCCTCCAGCCTCGCGGAAGGACAGAAAGGCGTGCTGCTCACCGGTGGACTCAAACTTCTCGGGCCACTATATCTGGTTCTTCCGGGCTTGGTCGCCTACCAGCTTTACGCGGGAACGGATATGCCTAACGACCAGGCATACGGCACCTTGGTGAAAGACCTTCTCCCGAAACCCCTCACCGGTTTCTTCGCCGCCGTCATGATCGGCGCCATCCTCAGCTCTTTCAATGCCGCGCTGAACAGCACCTCTGCACTTTTCTCCATCGGACTATACAAGCACATGATCAACCCCTCCGGCACGGAGCAACAAACCGTCCGGGCAGCGAAGGTGTTCGTGGTGGTAGTCGCCATCGCGGCAATGATCGGTGCGCCGTTCCTCGCCGGACAGGACACCATTTTCGGCTATCTCCAGAAAATGAATGCCATCTACTTCATCCCGATCTTCTCGGTCGTCGTCGTAGGCATGCTTCATCCGCGCATCCCAGCGCGCGCCGCTTCGATCGCGATGATCGCCGGGATCCTGATGATCTCTCTCGGGTATTTCATCCCAGCCTTCGACAAGGCTCTCACCGCAGCGAATATCCACGGCTTCCACTTCATCGGTATCGTCTTCGGACTTCTGGTCGCCTTCCTTCTCGTCATGGGAACTATCGCCCCACGCGCCACACCGTGGAAAATCGAGGCGAACAACGACATCGACATGACGCCTTGGAAAGGCGCGAAACTTACCAGCGCTTTACTCGTGGTCATCGTAATCGGCATCTACGCCTTCTTCGCGAACTGATCCGCCTCGCCTAGGACTATGCTATCACCCAACCCATCCATCGAATCCCTCGCGAAAACCGCCGGGGAGAAATTCCGTAAACGCTTCGGCAAGGAGGCTACCCTTCTTGCTGCAGCTCCGGGGCGGGTGAATCTCATCGGCGAGCACATCGATTATTGCGATGGCTTTGTCCTACCCTTCGCCATCGCGCGGACGGTCATCATCGCCGCCGCGCCGAATGGCACCGACGCGGTGCAGGCAGCGACGGATTTCACCGACGAAATAGCGGCCTTCTCCGTCCTACCACAGCAGGCGAAAGGCTCGCCGAAGTGGTCGAACTATCTGCGTGGCGTCATCCACGGCTTCCATCTGCGTGAAATGCAGGTGCCGGGCTTCGATGCCTTCATCATCTCCAGCCTTCCCGGCGGAGCAGGACTTTCCTCCTCCGCTGCACTCGAGTGCGCCGTCGCCACCCTAATCGAAGGCCTTACCGGCACGGAAATCGGCACCAAGGAAAAGGCCTTGCTCGCCCAGAAAGCGGAGCACGATTTCGCCAACGTCCCCTGCGGCATCATGGATCAATACGCCTCCGCCTTCGGGCAGGACGGCCAGCTCGTGCTCATCGACTGCCGCTCCGGCGAGCCGGAAATGGTGCCCTTCGATCGCGACGACCTGACCATTCTCATCTCGAACACCAAGGTCTCCCACGAACTCTCCGACGGAGGCTACGCCTCACGCAGGAAAAACACCGAGGACGGCCTCGCCGCCGTCGGCAAGGCAAGCTGGCGCGATGTTTCCCAAGCGGATGTTGACGCGGCGAAGTCCAAAATGGATGAAGTAACCTTCCGTCGCTCCCGCCATGTCGTCGGCGAGATCGCGCGCACGATCGGAGCTGTAGAAGCGCTGAAAAAGGCTGATTTCACCGAAGTCGGCCGACTGATGTATGAAAGCCACGATTCTCTCCGCGATGATTTCGAAGTCTCCTGCCCGGAGCTCGATCATCTCGTGAAAACAGCCTCGAAATTAGAAGGTGTCATCGGCGCCAGGATGACCGGAGGCGGCTTCGGCGGCTCCACCGTGACACTCTGCGAGGCAGGAAAGGCAGCGGATATCGCCGCAGCCTTGGTGAAATCCTACGAGGCGGAATTCGGTTTCGCACCGGAGATTTTCGCCAGCAGGCCATCCGCTGGCGCGAGGCTTCTTTAAGTTGGCATATCAACTTCTAACAATTCCATCAGCAGGCCGAAGATAACTGAATAGATCCGAAGAATTCGGGTGTTAATATATATTCACCGCATGAACTTTCTTCGCCTTTTCCCACTCATCGCCCTCCTCGGTTCCTCTATCGCAACGGGTGCCCCCGCCGATAACGAACGCCCTAACGTCATTCTCATCTACGCGGACGATCTCGGCATCGGCCTGCTTGGCTGCTACGGGCAGAAAATCATCGAAACCCCGCACATCGACAAACTATCGGAGGAAGGCATGCGTTTCACCAACCACTACGGCGGTGTCTATTGCGCACCGGCGAGGTGGAGCTTGCTCACCGGGATGCACGACGGTCGCAAGGGCGGCTGGGGCATGACTGGATCTGGTCTGGTAATCCAGAGGGATGCCGGAAAAATCACCGAAGAGGAGTTCCAGAAGAAATTCGCCGAGCTCAAACGCAAGGCTCTGCCGATCCCGGACAACGAAGTTTTTCTCGCACAAGTGGCGAACGAAGCAGGCTACGCGACCGCTCAGTTCGGTAAGATCGACAATGGTTTCACCACCTGGAAAGAGCGTGTCGATCGCTACGGCTGGGACTTCCATGAGGGATTCTATGACCACACGCGTGCCCACGGATTTTACCCTCCGTATCTGTGGAGAAACGGTGAGAAATTCGAGCTTCCGGGCAACACCGATCCCTATTGCGGAAAGATGAGCGAAAAGGGTGACGAACCCGTCGGAGCAGGTGGCAAGACCTACTCGCAGAATGTTTTCATCGAGGGCATCCTCGGTTATATCCGCTCGCACAAGGATCAGCGATTTTTCCTCTATCACCCGACCCAGCTTCCCCATGGCCCTGTGGCGATCCCCGAGCTGCATCCCGATTACGCGAATCGCAAGGGCTGGTCTCTCGCGGAAAAGAAATACGCCTCCATGGTGCGCATGCTCGATGACCATGTCGGCCTGATCATGGCGGAGCTCAAGGAACTCGGCCTGGATGACAAAACCGCCGTGTTTTTCACCTCGGACAACGGACACGAACTCTACTACGGCCCCAAGTGGAGCTACGGCAGCCAGAAAAAGGCCGATGGCGGAAAAGCGGATCTTGAGGACAGGAAATGGCGCACCTCAGAGGACGGTGACATTTTCAATGGAGCAGGTGGACGCGCAGGTCTGAAGCGCAGCGGTTACCAAGGAGGCATGCAATCACCACTCATAGCGAGGTGGCCCGGGCACTTCAAAGCAGGCGGCACGAGCGATCGCCTCACAGCGAACTACGACTTCATGGCCACCATCGCGGAGCTTATCGGCGCTCCTGTGCCGGAGGGTAAGGACAGCCTATCCTTCCTGCCCGCCCTCATCGGCAAGGAGCAGTCCGAGACCCACGAATACGTCGTGGTGAACAACGAAAACAGGAAGATGGGCGGATCGGCGGTGATCGCCAGAGACGGCTTCAAGCTGGTGGAGATCGAAAGAAAAGATGACGCCTTCCAGCTCTACGACATCAAGACGGACAACGAGGAACGCCACAACGTCGCCACGAAATTTCCTGAACGCCTTTCGGAGTTAAAGGCGATCTTCAAGGAACAGATGAATTCTGATCGCCCGGATCTGTAAGCCGATATTTTTCCCAAAAAAACCACCACTTCTCCGATGAAATTGAAATTCCCAGGCACCATCGTGTGCCTCCTGGGGCTTGTGCCCGCACTTGCCGACGATACGAAACCCAACGACCGCATCCTATGGTATTCAGCTCCCGCCACAGATTGGGAAACGCAGGCACTCCCACTCGGCAACGGCCGCCTAGGCTGCATGGTTTTTGGCGGAATCGCTGAGGAACGCATCCAGTTCAATGAAGACAGCCTCTGGCTCGGTGATGAAAAAGACACCGGTGCCTACCAGGCGTTCGGCGACCTTTTCATCCGCTTCGGTAGCGGCTCTACCAGCGTCACCAACCCCAGCAAACACAACACAACACCCGCCCAGGACGTCACGAAATCCACCGACGGCGACCCGTCGACAAAGTGGTGCATGGAGCACAACGGCAAACCCGTGATCTGGGAGATCGCCGGCAGTAGCCTCGCTGAAAAGCCGCTGACTTCCTACACTTTCACCAGCGCCAACGACGTTCCGGCGCGCGATCCAATGGAGTGGATTCTCTACGGTTCGGCGAACGGATCGGACTGGAAAAAGATCGATGAAAGAAAAGAAACATCCCCTTTCGCAAAGCGCGGGCAGGTGAAAACCTTCGAGATAGACAGTACCCCGTCCCCCTACGCCCAATACCGCATCGTTTTCCAACCGACCGAAAAAACCCATTTCCAGATCGCCGACATCCGGCTGGGCGATGGGGTGGAAAAAGCCCCGGACTCATACCGCCGCGAGCTCGACATCGAAAATTCCGTGCATCGAGTGGAGTATGAAAAAGAAGGGACAACTTTCACGCGCGAGGCATTCGCCAGCCGCCCGGCGGAGGCCTTGGTGTTCCGTTTCAAAGCCAACAAACCAGGCGCCTACACCGGCAGCATCGAACTCACCGACATGCATGGGGCAGTTATCACCAGCGAAGGCGACACCATTACCTCTACCGGTTCTCTGAAAGGCGTGAAATTAAAGATGGGGAAAAACGAAACAAGCTTCAACCGCTTCCTCGACTACGAAGCACAGGTCAAAGTGCAGCATGAAGGCGGAAGTATTACCTCCACTAATGGCGGGATCACCTTCGAAGGCTGCGATAGCATCACAGTCATGCTGGTAGCAGATACCAACTACGATAACCGTCGTAGCAATGACTGGAAAAAAGAACACCCACACCAGCAACTAACCGAGCAGCTGGCTTCCGCATCTTCAAAGACTTTCGAGCAGCTCATGGAGGAGCATTTGACTGACTACAGATCGCTCTACGGCACTCTCGAACTCGATCTCGGCACCAGCCCGGAGGAAACACTCAATCAACCCACCAATGAACGGCTCGACTCCTACCGGGGTCAGAAAGTGGAGATCACAAAGAAAACGAACATGGGGGCGGAAGCCACTAATCCCAAGGGAGGAAAGCCAGATCCCGATCTTGAAGAGTTGCTTTACCAATACGCGCGTTACCTGATGATCAGCTGCTCACGCCCCGGCGCTCTCCCGGCAAACCTCCAAGGCCTCTGGAACCAGAGTAACAGCCCACCATGGCGCAGTGATTATCATTCGGATGTAAACATCCAGATGAACTACTGGTTTGTCGATGCAGCGAACCTTTCCGAGTGCTTCTTGCCACTCGCCGAGTGGGTGAACTCCATTCGCGACGTTCGCAAGGAAGCAACGAACAAGGAATTCGGCGCACGTGGCTGGCTCACACGTGCCGAAAACGGGATTTTCGGCGGCTCCACCTACAAGTGGTCAAAAGGCGATTCCTCATGGATCGCACAGAATCTCTGGGATCACTACGCGTTCACTCTGGACGAAGAATATCTCCGCACACGCGCCTACCCTGTGATGAAGGAGCTTTGCGAATTCTGGGAAGACCACCTCAAAGAGCTCCCGGACGGCTCTCTCGTTTCGCCCGATGGCTGGTCACCCGAGCACGGCCCTATCGAAGACGGCGTTTCATTCGACCAACAACTCATCTGGGATCTTTTCACGAACTTCATCGAAGCCTCCGAGATCCTTGGTGAAGACGAAGTATATCGTGAAAAAGTCGCCTCAATGAAATCGAAACTGCTGGGGCCGCAGATCGGGAAATGGGGGCAACTTCAGGAATGGATGGTCGATCGCGATGATCCGAAAAATTCTCACCGCCATGTCTCCCAGCTCGTCGGCCTCCATCCCGGTCGGCAAATTTCACCGCTAACCACTCCCGAACTCGCGGAAGCAGCAAAGGTAACACTTAACGGACGCGGTGATGGCGGAACTGGCTGGAGCAAAGCGTGGAAGATTAGCTTCTGGGCGCGGCTTCACGATGGCGACCGCTCCTACAAGCTCCTCAGAGAACAGATCTTCGCAAATATCTACGATAACCTTTTCGACACTCACCCTCCTTTCCAAATCGATGGAAACTTCGGCTACGCAGCTGGAATATGTGAGATGCTAGTGCAATCCCATATGAATGGCATTCAGTTCTTACCTGCCTTGCCCGATGTCTGGCCAGACGGTGAGATCCGTGGAATACGCGCTCGTGGTGGATTCGAGATCAATTTGAATTGGAGGGATGGTGAAATGTCATCCGCAGAGATTATATCCCTCAGTGGTGGCGAATGCCGCATCTATTCGGATAAGGCGCTCACGATTACCTGTGACAATGAGGTAGTGCCAACTGAGAAAGCTGAAGGAGTTATCATATCCTTCCCAACTGAAGAGAACAAAACCTACGTCGTATCCTATAGGTAACCACCTACATGGTCAGGAGCTTTCAAAACAGAGAAGATGGCGGGTTACTTTCATACCGTTGCGCACTCGATTCGATTTGGAGGGATTCAGAATAAATTAATCGCCCCAACCAGTCTCGTTTTCATGTCAGATTCTGGAAGGCTTTCGTAGTAGTTCCGGGCTGCGGCTTGGTCTCTCTTAGACCAAGAAGTTAGAGCTTCTTCGAACAACTTTTCCCTGTCATCTCCCGCGTAGGAAGAGTCTATCCATTCTAGCAATCCCGCCGGCCTGTTGGTTACCAAGCCAGTGATCGTTCTTGATAATTCATCATACGAGTATGCTGTGTCATCTGTGTTTAATAGCCCCAAAGCCTTGTCCGGATTGGAAAAGCTGAACGTCGTTATCAACGACAACCGAACGCTGCTCTTCAGAAAGTCACTTTCGACTTTTTGCAGGTAACCAATCGCCTCTTCGGGTTTCTCCCTGGCTAATTCATTGAGAAGGGAGCCTATCAATCCTTTTTTTCTTGAGCTTTCAAACGAAGCTTTGTCGATTGCCTCCAATGCTGAGATGGGATCTTGCTCAGCCATTTTTGCCGTTATCACGGTAATGGTGTTATACAAAGTAGGATGAGGCTCACCGTAAGTTTGAATAAGCTCGAATGCCCTGTTCGGATCTTCCTGCGCCATGGAACTGAAGACATACATCATAGCTTTTGCTTGGTTACGGGAATCCTTCACTTCTAGGGAGGTAAGTAGTGCCGCGTCCGGATCGAAGATAGCCCACTCCTTGAAGACAGTCTCCAAGGCTAATGATGTTTGCTTTGGATTTAGTGCCTGAGCTACATCAACGGCTAGTTTCGGATCTATCTCTGCGAGGCGAGAAAAACAGTCTATGAAAAGCTGAGTGTCTGAGGTGTCAGTGAATCCTACCTGATCAAATTTGGAGCTGTTGATCAGGGCTACCAGGGCATCGCTATCAAGTTGAAAGATGTCCAAGGATTGCGAGAGCTTGGCGACTCTATCGGAATTGCCAAGGGGTGTCGTTCGCCGCACCACCTCTGAACTTTCTTCCCTGTCAGCCGGTCGATCTGTCGAAGAGTTATCTTGCGAGAGCCGCAGTAACTCCTCCGCTTCGGGATCAGAGGGTCTGGTTGCTTTTCCTATGAAATAACTCAGGAAAAACAAGATCACTCCGAGGTAAACGATGTAGATGGGTTTCACTTTCTTGTAGCGATGTTATGAGGGTTTCCAGTTCGAAATATCAGTCGATCTGGACAGTCATCGCCAGACTTTTGACAGCCGGATCACTGATTCGATCAATATATTCCCTGGCGGATTCCGGGCTTCTTATGGCCAACTTTTCGAGTGTGGCAATAAATTGCCTTTGGTCAGAATCACTGTTGTCGGTCAATTCAGGATAGAGTTGTAAATACTTTGAGGGATTCGTTGAGCGGAGGTTGGATAAGTTGGCGCTGTCCGCTATTTGCTTTAATTCGGGATCACGTGGCTCGTTGAAATAGGCTGATGCTGCGGACTCTTCCTGATTATACCATCTGGTGATGGCAGTCTTCATAAGGGAGTCCTTTTCTTCACCAGTATACGTTTTTTCGATCCATTCTATGGTCTGATCAGGCGCTGCTGTGATCACCTTCATCAGGATGACGCTCAGATTTGTTCTATTTAGGTTATCCTTATTCGAATCCAGTAATTCGAGTGTTGTCTGCGGATCCGAGTAAAGATTCTTAGCTACAAAAATAGTGGTGTAGAGAGATCTATCCGCTTCATCTTCAACTTCTTGGATATAGCTTTTCGCCTTATCTGGATCGTTCTCAAGCCACACCCTCATGATTTCAGACTTCGTTTGATAATCTGCGTTGGGACTAAACAATCCACTTTTTGAAAATGAGTTTTGAATTTCCAAGGCACGCTCCGGATCTGTTGCGGCAGTCCTTTTCAAGATTTCCGCAAATTCAGAGCTCCAGTCAATGCCTTCACCGAGCTCCAGAGCCATGGATATTGCCCCTTCGGGATCGGTCTCTCCTTTGACTTTGATGATTTCTTCAAGAGCCGATTCCTTGCCTTTAGGATCTTCCAGCAACAAGGCTGCCGCCAAAGCTGTATCAGGATCCTGGGCTGCCCATTCCTTGTAGATCATTTGCATGAACTCCATCCTCCTCCAATCCAAGTCGATTGCTGAGACAAGCTTCAGCGCAACTTCAGGATCCAGTTCGATGAGGCGGGCGATTCCAGCAGACGCCAACTCTGAATTATTTCGATAGAATAAATCAGGTTGTAATTTGAAGAGTTCTTCGACTTCTTCGGCGCTGAGTTGAAGAATTGCCATCACGCTTTCGTTGATGCCCCTGCGTGTAGGCTTTTCTAGAGCTAACCCAATTCTTCGGTATATCTCCTCTAGATCCTGTGGCTGTTCATCAACCGCTGCTCTATCCCGGCGTGAGCTTACTGGAGACGATCTATCCCTTCCCGTTTGTAGTTCTCTCTCCAATCGAACTTCTCTAGTAGCAGCCTGTATGTTCTCGTCGACGCTAGCCCTACTTCCCAAGTGGTATCCAAGAGGAACCAAGACGAGAGCAGAACTTGCTAGGAGTATTTTCATAGGACTATCACCTAGAAATTACTCTGAGATGTGGAGGGCGCAAATATTTCTTAGATATAGAAATTCACCGAATTACCTCGGCAATCAGGGGTTGTTCCTTCTCGCGAGGTTCTTGACCACCTGCTCGGGAATGTTGGCGGAGTTCGCATTGATCCATGTGACGGCATTCGCCTGGTCGCGATCCATCCATGCATTGAGCGTCCGCTCATACATTCTCCGCTGATCTCCACCGTCATTCATGCGTGAGATTTGGGTGACCGCCAGCTGCGGATTCTGGTCAAACGAGCTCCAAATGAATTGCTGCACAACCCGGTCGCTGACCGAATCGGGATACTTGTCCATGATTGCCACAGCGGCGGTAGGATTTTCGCGCGCCTGCACCTGAACAATCGCAACAAGGCCGCGTGACCTTGCCGCCTCATTGTCAGACGGCAGTTTTTCGAATGCCGCTATGGTGGCGTTCATATCGATTTTCGCGAGTTCTTGGAAAACCTCATCGACACTACGGCTCGAACGCTCGCCGAGATTGGCCATGAGCCATTCCGCTGTGCCAGCAGGATCATCTTTTGCCATCTGGGAATCAGTAAGACGGGCAATCGCCCCGTCCCTGAGCGCTTCATCCGAAATGGTGGAGACCCAGTCCCTTGCGGAATCTGCTCCTAGGGAAAGGAGGTGTGGAAGCATCGCATCAAGGGCGTCGCCTCGCTCGCGGCTGTAGGGAAGCTCAGCAAGAAGTTCTGTGGCGCGTGGTAGATCTGTTTCTGCAAGACCCCGGATGATGCCGGCCATGTAGGGGTTTGCGCCATCGCCGTCGTAGTTCGATTTCGCCCATGCGATCGCGGCCTCGGGATCTTTATTAGCCCAAGCGCTCAGAACTGTGCCCGTGGCCATGCCACCGCTGGTGTTTTCCGTGGTGTAGGCAAGTGCGGCGGTCGGATCCACCTGAGCCCAGGCGGTGAGGAGCATGGCGTATTCACCACGGCGGGAATCGCCCACGCCGAGATTACGGAAATAGGCGACGGCGTCCTCGAAATCTCCAGGTGCAAGGGAATCAATCCACTTGAGCATGGCGCGGCTGCGATCCAAGGGGTTTTCGCTGCGGACGATCTGCTCCATGTCCAAGAGGCGTTCCTCAAGGGTGGCGTTAGTACGATCAGCGCCGGTGCGAATCGGGCGGCCAGCGGAATCGCGCCTGCCCTCGGCATCTCCGGAAGTGGTGCGCGAATCGGAAACTTGGCGCGCACGATCAAGGAGCGCATCCGTCTCACTATCGCCGCTACCAGCCGGGCTGTTGGTGACTTTTCCGATGACAAATCCGCCAAGGCCTACGGCGAAGCAGGCGGCGGTGACGCTAGTGGCATTCCATTTCATGATTTAAGAGGATACTTGGGTTATTATTGCCTGCAACGGCGGATTTTGTCTGCAATCTTGCATAATAACAGACGTCTGCGAGGTTTGAGTTATGAAAACCGCGCTCTCGCTAATTACGCTGCTGGCATTTGTTTCCTGTCAGACCCAAGGAAAAGATCCTAAAAAGCCAGAAATGGAGAAAATGAGCCGCCCTTCTGATGATTCTGCGGAAAAGGATTTTGACCCCAAATCCTTGGTCGGAATGCCGCTAGAGAAAGCCCAGAAGGCTTGTGACGAGAGGAAATTGCCCCACCGTGTAGTCGAAATCGACGGGCAACCACAGATCGTGACACGAGATTTTCGCCCTGAGCGGCTAAATTTCACGGTGAACGAAGGCAAAGTCACCGCCGTTACGATGGGCTAGTCCTGCCGGAGCTTCGGGATAGAGGCGAGAAGGCGCTTGGTGTAGTCGTCGGTTGGGCGGTTGAAAACCTCGTCCGCGCTGCCCACTTCGACAATTTTTCCCTTATACATCACCGCAATCCTGTCGGCGATGTAGTGGACGACTCCCAGATCGTGGGAGATGAAAATCATGGTCAGCCCGAGATCGCGCTGGAGGTCTTTTAGAAGATTGAGGATTTGCGACTGTATCGAGACATCGAGCGCGGAGACCGGCTCATCGGCGATGATCAGCTTCGGCTCCGGGGCGAGCGCACGAGCGATGGCGATACGCTGGCGCTGACCGCCGGAAAACTCATGCGGGTAGCGTTTCATCTGCGAGGCATCGAGACCGACGGTGGCCATGAGTTCAGCGACTTTCTTTTCCAGCTCCGCACCTTTCATGCCCTTGTGTCGCTGCCGTATGGCCTCGGCGATGGTGGAAAACACTGTCATCCGTGGGTTGAGCGAGGCGTAGGGATCCTGGAAAACCATCTGGAAATCGAGCCGACGCTTTCGGACTTCCTTCGCGCTAAGGGCAGAGACGTTCTCGCCGTTGAGGATAATCGCTCCGGAAGTTGGCGGAATCAGCTGCATGAGTGTGCGTGAAAAGGTCGATTTCCCGCAGCCAGATTCACCGACAAGGCCGAGGATTTCGCCCTTCTGGATCTCTAGGCTGACACCGTCCACGGCTTTCACGGTCTCGGTGTGCGAGGTCAGCAAGCCCCCCGCTTTTTTCACGAAATGCTTCTGCAACTCACGGATTTCCAGATAGGCCACGGCGTGATTGAAGCACCACAGGGAGAGCATCGCAACTCGCAAGCGAACGAAGGCTTCCCGAAGGGCTGTGGAAATGCTTTTTTATAGGAACCACTCATGCAGACCGTCGCCAAATTTCACAAAACCGAGGACGCCTACCTTTTCAGATCGTATCTGGAGTCTGAGGGCATTCCGGCGCATGTATTTGATGAAAATATCTCTCAGTGGCTCTGGCATCACACCATCGCATTCGGTGGTGTTCGAGTAGTTGTAGCTGATGAAGATGCCGCTGATGCCGCTTCTATATACGAAGAATATGAGAAAACGCTAACCGCCCATCCTTCTGCCGTAGGTGACGTGAAATTCTGGCCAATCGCGCTTCTTGCCACTCTTCTGCTTGGCGCGCCATTTATGCTATTTGGAAGAAAACCACTGAAACCTGACGACGGAAAACCGTGACATCTGCAGAGACCGTGCGAGATATTGCCAATATGAAAATGAGCAAAAACGAAACGGCGGCACTGGTGCTGCGTGTGCTCATGGGCGGGTGGTTCGTTTACGCGGGGGGGATCAAGATTTTCGCCAGTGGGCTGGATCAATTTGCGGCAGATCTGGGAAATTATCGCATGATGAGCGATGAAATAGCAATTGCCGCAGGTTATTTCGTGCCGTGGTTCGAGGTGGTCGCGGGCATCTGTTTCATGCTCGGAATCCTGAAAAAAGGCGCTTGGTTGGCCATGTTCGGACTGGTCGTCGCGTTCACGGTTTCTGTAGGTTCCGCATGGTGGCGGGGGCTGGACATCAGTTGCGGCTGTCTTGGCGGAACAGAAAAAATTTCCTACTGGGGTAAAGCTGCGGAATTCGCCTTGTATTTCGCCTCGCTCGCCTACATCGCATGGGTTGAATGCCTGAAATTTCGCGTTTCTGAAGGCTGCAGTAAGCTGGCCACTGAATGATGGTTTCCTTTGCGGAATCCGCCATTTTGAGGAAGGCTCTGCCATGCGTTTTACCGAAAAACTTCAAAACAGAGTGAAAGCCAGCGGGTCTCGCCTTTGTGTAGGCCTAGATCCCAGGCCCGGCGAACACGGTGCCGGTTATGCAAAAGATTTCCTCCTCCGCGTGATCGAGGAAACCTCCGTCTGGGCAGCCGCCTTCAAGCCGAACATGGCTTACTTTGAGGCGATGGGAATCGAGGGGATACGCGTCCTTGAGGAAATCCTCGCCTCTGTCCCCGAAGACATTCCGGTCATCCTCGATGCGAAACGCAGCGACATCGGCGAGACGCAAAAATACTACGCCCAAGGATATTTCAACGGCTGGAACGTCGATGCCGTTACTCTGAACCCTTTCCTTGGCTACGATTCCATCGAGCCGTTCCTCGATTACGAAGGCAAAGCCGTTTACCTCCTCGCCGTTACCTCGAACGCCGGCTCGGCGGATTTCCAACAGCAGGTGCTGGCTGATGGCCGCAAAGTTTTCGAACTCGTCACCGCCCTCGGCGAGCGTGCGAAATCCGAAGACCGCGCCACCGATGTCGGCTACGTCGTAGGTCTAACCAATGCAGAAGACGTGCTCTCCAAAATGCCCGACTCACCCCTGCTCATCCCCGGCCTCGGCGCACAGGGAGGTGATCTTTCCGCCCTCGCTGCCGCGAAGCGCACCGCACCGGATGTCATCAACGTCTCGCGCGGCATCCTCTACGCACAAGATGAAATGGGCTTCCGCGCACGCGCCAAACATTGGGCAGAGAAAATTTCTTCGGGGCTTTGAATTTCAAAAAATGAGCGAGCATCCAGGAAACCAATACTCCGGCCTCGCCCCGCAAAAGGGCTGGCCAGGGAGAAACGCGAAATTCCTGCGCCACCACATCGTCCCCGGCATGTTCCGCAAAATGGGCGGCGCGATGCTCGAGCCTGTCCTCGATCCTCCCGTGGACGGAAAAGTCCGCATCACCTGGATCGGCCACGCCTCGTTTTTCCTCCAGTTCGCCGGCAACTCGGTCGTCGTCGATCCGAATTGGGCGAAATGGCACGGTCCGGTGAAACGCCAACGCCACCCCGGACTCCGCCTCGAGGGCGTCCCGGAAGTCGATCTCGTGCTCGTTTCCCACGCCCACTTCGATCACCTCCACAAGCCCAGCCTGAAAATTCTCCAATCCAGCGACGGCATCGTCGTCCCGATGGGCAGCGCATCACTTGTCAAAAAGCTCGGATTTCCCGCCGTCCATGAAGTGAAAATCTGGGACGAACTGAACATCAAGGGCATGAACATCATCCATACGCCCTGCCATCACTGGGGTGCACGATACGTGCACGACACCCACCGCGATTACGGCGGCTACCTCGTGAAAGCCGATGGCAAAAGCGTCTTCCACTGCGGCGATAGCACCTACTTCGATGGCTTCACCGAGATTGGAAAACGCCACGACATCGACATCGCCCTCATGCCCATCGGCGCATACGAATCCCCCAGCGGTCGCGACGTCCACATGAACCCAGAGCAGGCCGTCCGCGCCTTCATGGATCTCGGCGCACAAGTCCTTATCCCCATGCACTACGGCACTTTCCCCCTAGGAAATGAAGCACTTCAGGAACCTGTCGAGCGCCTTCTCACCGAGGCAGACCGACTCGGAATCAGCGATAAAGTGCTGATCCCGGAAGAGGGCGTGGGCATCGAGTGGTAGTTTTACCGAAAGCTGGACGGACGGGCTCATCTCCCGATGATGCGGAGAAATGAGGCTCTCGAAAATTTCTGCAACGCTCACGACAGCTTTCCCCTTCTGGCTGATCCTCGGCTGTGTGTGGGCATGGCTGCAACCAGACACCTGGACATGGTTCTCGCCCTGGATCGCCCCCGCTCTCGGTGTGATCATGTTGGGAATGGGGCTCACCCTACGTTTTTCGGATTTCGCCTCCGTTCTCAAGGAGCCGAAACGTATCGCGCTCGGGGTCTTCGCCCAGTTCGGGATCATGCCGCTCGTCGGCTGGGGGCTCGCCAAAATATTCGGCTTGGAAACGGGTCTGGCGCTCGGGCTGATCCTCGTCGCCTGTTGCCCGGGAGGAACGGTCTCAAACGTGATCTGCCACCTAGCAAAAGCGAATGTCCCCTTGAGCGTATTGCTGACCATGACTTCTACGATGACCGCAGTAGTTGTCACCCCCCTGCTCACCAGTTGGCTCGCAGGAGCGTGGATGCCGGTCGATGCGTGGGCGCTTTTCAAATCCATGGTCATCGTCGTTTTACTTCCACTGATCGTCGGAATCTCGGTGAACACCCTGCTCGGTAAAATGAAGGATGCGCGGAAACTGCGCGAAGGTATCGATGCAATAGGCCCCTTAGTCAGCGCCCTGGTCGTCGTCGCCATCGTCGGCTGCATCGTCGCCGGGAAACGGGATGAGATCGCCTCCGCAGCCGTCCCACTTTTCGTCTCCGTGATTCTCCTCCACGGCTTCGGATTTTTCCTCGGCTACTTTTTCGCCAAACTCACCGGCTGCAAGGAAAGCCTGCGCCGCACGATCTCCATCGAGGTCGGCATGCAAAATAGCGGCCTCGCCGCCGCACTGGCGACAAAGCATTTCCCCTCCATCGCCCTAGCTCCCGTCCCCGCCGCCATCTCCGCCGTCTTCCACAGCCTCATCGGCAGCGCACTAGCGGCGTGGTGGAGGAGGAAAGGAACTGTCGATTGATCCCGTTTAGGATCGCCCTCAATCAAGCGGATTGCTGAAACGCACGCCCGCGAACCTACCAAAGTCGAGATCCGCCGTGTGCACCTCGGCATCGAGACGGAGGGCGATGGAAGCGATCTGCGCGTCGGTCGTCAAGTTTCCGGCCGTTCCTGCGGATTCTAACAGTGCAAGCGCCGTCTCCACGTCATCCGGCAGCATTTCATGCAGGCGCACCTGTTTTCTGCCCAGCCAAGATCGGACATGTGCGGATGCCTCGGCAACGGACAGTGGATCGCTGAAAACCCTTGGATGTGTCGAAATCCTTACGAAACCAAACACCACAGGCGGCACTAGGATCACCGGGTTTGTGCCGTTCATGATTCGCTCGCACCATTCCGCAGCTTTGGCATGGAACGGACTGCTCTGATCACAGGCATATAACAGCAAATTGGCATCCGGCAGAATCATCGGTTTTGCTCCACGAGTTTGCGGGTGGTTTCGAGAAATGCTTCCGCTTCGAGATCATCAGCCAGCCGGTTGAACCCGGTCGGGTCATGCCCGGTTCGCAGTCCCATTGGGCGGGAATGCAGAACAAAAGGCTCCGCCTGCCCTGCACTCGTTGTCAGTTCTATCCCGGCACGCAGCGTATCGTTGAGCACTTTCTTGAAAGGCTTGTGGGTGCGCACAGCAGTTTCTCGCAAAATCCGCTCCAGATCCCGCTCCAAAGTCACTGTAGTTCTCATATACGCATCTTGATGCACATTATTTTTGATGTCAAGATGCCAAGAGTATATGTCACCTATTCTATCCTGTACAGGATGGCGGCTCAGTGCAGTAGTAGAATAGCGTCGAATAATTGATTCTATGAAAACAAACTCTAATTAAGATCAAGTCGTTGATCTTAATTGCGTTGACATCATTTAAAATCAGACTATTGATCTTAATGTGATCGAAATCAGTCAAGAGCAGCTCGGACAGTCCTTACGAGAGGAAAATCCCTGGTGGGGAGAGCTTCTCGGTGTGTCGCCATACTTTCAATCCTCTCGTCCACGCGGCTTTCTGGGTGATTTCATGGGACTCGTGAAATCGGAATCGCCCCGCCGAGAGATCGTCCTTCTGGGGCCGAGGCGGGTAGGGAAAACCTTTCTCATTCATCATACCATCCAAGCGCTGATAGATAGCGGGGTTCAAAAAGACCGGATACTTTACGCGCAGATCGATAATCCGATCTATGTGGGATCAAGCTTGGTTGAGATTTTGGACTCCTTCAAACAGGTCACCGGGACGGATTGGAGAACGCAAGGCTGCTACGTCTTTTTTGATGAGATCCAGTATCTCAAAGACTGGGAGGTGCATTTGAAATCACTGCACGATGCCGGCACGAAGACCCGGTTTATCGTTTCCGGCTCCGCCAACGCAGCACTCGGCATGGGGAGCCGCGAGTCGGGGGCGGGTCGATTCACGGACTTTCTTTTGCCTCCCCTCACCTTCGCGGAGTTTCTCAATCTCAGGGATCTGGGAAACCTGATCGGGCGAGATGAAAACGGCTGGTTTGCCACGGATATCGAAGAACTGAACCGCGAGTTTCTCCAATACCTGAACTTCGGAGGCTATCCTGAAGTGGCTTTATCGAAGACACTTCAGGAAAATGCGGTGCGTTTCATGCGCTCCGACATCATCGATAAAGTCCTACTCCGGGATCTGCCAAGCCTCTATGGAATCAGTGACGTAAGGGAGCTGAACCGCCTGTTCACTATGCTCGCGCTCAACACCGGAAACGAAATTTCGCTGGATGCCCTCGCTTCCAAATCTGCCGTGTCGAAAAACACTCTTAAGCGCTACATGGAATATTTGGAAGCGGCATTCCTGATCCGCCCCGTGATGCGGGTGGATCAGAAAGCGGGGCGCTTCCAGCGGGATCGGGCATACAAAGTCATGCTGACCAATCCCTCGCTCCGCACCGGGCTTTTCAATTTCGTAGGCGAGCAGAACCCCGCCCTTGGGAGCCTTGTTGAGACCGGCATCTTTTCGCAGCGCTTCCACCGCATCGACCAACACCTCCACTACGCCCGCTGGAAGTCGGGAAGCAAGGATCAGGAACTCGATATGGTCGTGCTTGATCCTGGACTACGCGTCACCGAGGCCGTCGAGGTGAAATACACCGACCGCGTCACCAAACAACGCGGCGAATGGGAGCCGTGGATCGAATTCTGTCGGGAAAACGGCTTGCGGGAACTAACAGTTACTACGCGAACCGTAGATGAAAAGATCCATGCCGGAGGTATCGGCATCCATTTCGTGCCATCGGCAATTCACGCCTATCGGCTCGGCTGCGGAGCGCTGCTTTAAGGCGG
Organism: Akkermansiaceae bacterium; assembly: GCA_030725745.1. Lineage (GTDB taxonomy): Bacteria > Verrucomicrobiota > Verrucomicrobiia > Verrucomicrobiales > Akkermansiaceae > Luteolibacter. The sequence goes on along the minus strand of JANRFH010000041.1, from coordinate 29,250 downwards.
CGAGTGAAAAGAGAACACGCCGCCTAAAGGCAGCGCTCCTTTTTTTACGCGTGATACTCCTGAATGCTCTGCACGGTGAGCTCGTTTTCCTTGATGGAGCGCATGCCTTTCACGGTCGCTTCGGCGGCGGCCATGTTGGTGGCGTAGGAGATTTTCTGGGCGATGGCGGTGGAGCGGATCAGGATCTCATCGGCGCGTGACTCGTGGGTCGCGGGGGTGTTGATGAGGAAATGGATCTCATTGTTTTTCATCATGTCGATGATGTTCGGGCGGGCTTGCTCGAGGACTTTGTAAACGCGTTCTGCGGGGATGCCGGCCTCGGCAAGTTTCGCGAGGGTGCCGCCGGTGGAGACGATTTTGAAGCCGAGTTCGTGGAGGTCACGGGCGACGTTGACGGCACGGTCTTTGTCTCTGTCTGAAACGGAGAGGAACACGTTACCTGATTTTGGAAGCGGGTTGAAGGCGCTGATCTGGGCTTTTGCGTAGGCCATGCCCCAGTCGGTATCGATGCCCATGACCTCTCCGGTGGATTTCATTTCGGGGCCGAGTACGATGTCGATGCCGGGGAAGCGGTTCCATGGGAAGACGGCTTCCTTGACGGAGAAGTGTGACGGCACGATGGTTTGGGTGTAGCCCATGTCTGCCAGTTTTTCACCGACCATGACTTTCGCAGCGAGCTTGGCGAGGGAAACGCCAGTGGATTTGCTGACGAAGGGGACGGTGCGGGAGGCGCGTGGATTGACCTCGATGACGTAGAGTTGCTCGTCTTTCACGGCGAACTGGATGTTCATCAGGCCGCGCACTTCGAGCTCGCGGGCGAGGTCGATGGCGGCACGGGTGATTTCCGCTTTGATGGAATCCGAAAGAGAAAACGAGGGAATGACGCAGGCGGAGTCTCCGGAGTGGATGCCGGCTTGCTCGATGTGCTCCATGATCGCGCCGACGACGGAGGTTTCTCCATCGGAAATGCAATCGACATCCACTTCGGTGGCGTTGTCGAGGAAGCGGTCGACAAGGACGGGGCGCTCGGGCGAGGCGATGACGGCTTCGCGCATGTAGCGGGTGAGTTCGGAATCGCTATAGACGATCATCATGCCACGGCCACCGAGGACGAAGGACGGGCGGACGAGAACCGGGTAGCCGATGCGGTTTGCGATTTCTATGGCTTCGGCTTCGTTGGTGGCGGTGCCTGCTTCGGCTTGCTTGAGATTGAGCTTGTCGAGGAGGGCGGAGAAAAATTTCCTGTCCTCCGCGAGTTCGATCGACTTCGGCGAGGTGCCGATGATGGGAACGCCGTGGCGCTCAAGGTCTGCGGCGAGGTTTAGCGGTGTCTGGCCGCCGAACTGGACGATGACGCCGTAGGGGTTTTCCTGATCGCAGATGTTGAGGACGTCTTCGAGGGTAAGTGGCTCGAAGAAGAGTTTGTCCGAGGTGTCGTAGTCGGTGGAGACGGTCTCGGGGTTGGAGTTGACCATGATGGTCTCGTAGCCGAGCTCTTTGAGCGCGAAGGCGGCGTGGACACAGCAGTAGTCGAACTCGATGCCTTGGCCGATGCGGTTGGGGCCGCCACCGAGGATGATGATTTTCTTTTTGTCTGACTGGCGTGCTTCATTTTCGTCGCCGTAGGTGGAGTAGAAATACGGTGTGAAGGCCTCGAATTCGGCGGCGCAGGTATCGACAAGACGGTAGGTCGGGATGATGCCAGCGGCTTTGCGCTCGGCGCGGACTTCGTCTTCGGAGGTGCCTTTGGCTTTGGCGATCTGGCGATCCGAGAAGCCGAGTTTTTTGGCCTGCTTGAGGTCGAGGGTGGCGAGGTTTTGGCCTTCTTTGGCGATTTGCTCAAGGTGGCGGAGGAACCATCGGTCGATGTTTGTCGCATCGAAAATTTCGTCGATTGTCCAGCCGTTGACGAAGGCGGTCTGGAGCCAGAAAATGCGTTCGCAGTTCGGAATCTGAAGCTTGCGGGTGATTTCGTCCTTGGTGGGCGATTGCGGATCGCCCTTGTCGAAACCGAAGCCCCAGCGACCTGTTTCAAGGGAGCGCAGGCATTTCTGCATGGATTCCTTGAAGGTGCGGCCGATGGACATGGCCTCGCCGACGGACTTCATGGAAGTGGTGAGGACTTCGTTTGCCGTAGGGAATTTCTCGAAGGTGAAGCGAGGGATTTTCGTAACTACGTAATCTATAGTAGGTTCGAAGGAGGCCGGAGTGACTTGGGTGATGTCATTCGGAAGCTCATCGAGGGTGTAGCCGACGGCGAGTTTCGCGGCGATTTTGGCGATGGGGAAACCGGTGGCTTTTGATGCTAGCGCGGAGGAGCGGGAGACGCGTGGATTCATCTCGATGACGATCATGCGGCCGGTCTTTGGATCGGTGGCGAACTGGATGTTCGAGCCGCCCGTTTCGACACCGATCTCGCGGATGACGGCGAAAGAGGCGTCGCGCATGATCTGGTATTCGCGATCGGTGAGCGTCTGAATCGGCGCGACGGTGATCGAGTCGCCGGTGTGGACGCCCATGGGATCGAGGTTTTCGATGGAGCAGATGACCACGCAGTTGTCGGCTCGGTCACGCATGACTTCCATTTCGAATTCCTTCCAACCGAGCAGTGACTCGTCGATGAGGACTTCGGAAACGGGTGAGAGATCAAGGCCGCGATGGACGATTTCCTCGAATTCTTCCTTGTTGTAGGCAATGCCGCCACCCTGGCCACCGAGGGTGAATGCGGGGCGGACGATGAGCGGGAAAGTGCCGATTTCCGCTGCGACTTCGCGGGCTTCTTCCTTGGTGCGGGCGATACCGGAGCGCGGCATGTCGAGGCCGATTTTCTCCATGGCCTCTTTGAAGAGGTGGCGGTCTTCGCCTTTGTCGATGGCTTCGGCATTGGCACCGATCATTTTCACGCCGTGCTTTTCGAGGATGCCGGCTTTGAAAAGCGACATCGAGGTGTTCAGCGCCGTCTGACCACCGAGGGTCGGGAGGAGGGCATCGGGCTTCTCGCGGATGATGATTTTTTCGACGACTTCTGGGGTGATCGGCTCGATGTAGGTGCGGTGCGCGAACTCCGGATCGGTCATGATCGTGGCGGGGTTCGAGTTCACCAAAATGACCTCGTAGCCTTCTTCTTTCAGGGCTTTGCAGGCTTGGACGCCAGAATAGTCAAATTCGCAGCCTTGGCCGATAACGATGGGGCCGGAGCCGATGACGAGAATTTTGTGGATCGAGGTGTCTTTTGGCATGTGCGCGCGAGTGTTGCTTAAACTTTCAGGGGTGTGACAGGGGATTTCCGGATTGTAAAGAAAAGCAGCGTCGATTGAGCCAGAAACACGCGGGGGTCAGTCTACGCTTCGTCGGCAAGCTTGTGATTGTAGAGGATCGACTTCCGCAGAGCTCCCATCACATCCACTAAGCCCCTGTATTTTTCACAGGCCTTCATGCATGACGGATCAGACGAGGCATTCAGGCTCACATACCGCCCGATTTCAGAATAGAGCAGGCCAATCTGAGTGTTGAGTGATCCCATTTCACTGCGTAGAGTAGACATTTCTTGATTCGCATCGCCGATCTGCTGAAAAGCTTCTGAGGCCTTGCTTCGGCGCTCTTTTTTACGCTCAAGAACCTCTGCATCGATGTCATCGATTTTTGCGTCACCTACAGAGATTTTTTCGGCGATATCATGGCGCTCACGCTTCAGGGCAGAGAATTCGGTTTTCAGGCTGGCAAGCCGTTGCGTTATTTTTTCAAACTCCTCGGGGGCGTGGTTTCCCTCCTTGGTAAGCACTTCCTGTTTGGTCTTAAAACCGTCGTAGGCGCGGCGGATCTCCCTCGCCCTTGCGACCACCGCATCCCTCTCACGGGCGAACCCTTCCATCTCCCTCAAGATTTCCTTACGTTTTTCAATGAGATCCATGAAGGGCTCGTTCGAAATCTCCAGCAAACTTGCCCGCTCCTCATGGGCTTTCGTGAGCTCATCCCGACATTGAATCAGTTTTTCCGCGAGAAGCTCATGGCGATTCTCAAGCTTCCTGAGATTCCAGTATTCCACGGAAACTCCCTCGATGTTCTCAACGTTCTTCCAAATCGCCCGGCCAAGGTGCGACTCCGCCTCCTTGAGCAAATGGGTTTCCGTAGCAGCCGCACCCATGCGTATATTTTTCCGGTTGTAGCCGAAAATCTGCGCGATCCGGAAAACGTAATATTTGGTTGGGGTCATGCCTTTTTGCTACTTCGCCAAGAGTGATTTCAAATGATCGATGACACTCATGTCTTCCAAGGTGGTCACATTTCCAGAAATGGTGCCGGTGGTGACCAGCTCTTTCAACAAGCGCCTGATGATTTTCCCTGAACGGGTTTTCGGCAAGGCGGGAGTGAAATGAATGTCGTCTGGCTTGGCGATCGCACCGATGACTTTTCCGACGTGGTTACGGAGTTCCGATTCCAGTTCGGGGGAGGCTTCGTATCCTAATTTCAGAGAGACGAAAACGGCAACGGCTTGGCCTTTCAGGTCATGTGGCCGGCCGACAGCAGCCGACTCAGCGACTGCCGGGTGGGCGACCAAAGCGGATTCGATCTCGGCGGTGCCCAAGCGGTGGCCGGAGACATTGAGCACATCGTCGAGACGGCCGATGATCCAGAAATTGCCTTTTTTGTCGCGTTTCGCGCCGTCGCCAGCGGTGTAGAGGCCGGGATAGTCGGCAAAATAGGTTTTCTTGAAACGGGCTTTATCGCCGTAAATCGTGCGCGTCATCGAAGGCCATGGCTTGCGGATCACGAGGCGACCCTGGACTTCTGGCGGGCACTCCTTGCCTTCGTCATCGAGGATGGCGACATCGATCCCGAAGAACGGCCGGGTGGCCGTGCCCGGAATGCACGGGGTTGCGCCGGGGATCGGAGAAATGAGTATTGCACCGGTTTCTGTCTGCCACCAGGTATCGACGATGGGGCAATTTCCCCCACCGATCTTGTTATAATACCAATGCCAAGCTTCCGGGTTGATCGGCTCACCGACTGAGCCGAGGAGGCGGAGAGAGGAAAGGTCGTGTTTATCAGGGAACTCGTCGCCAGCCTTGATAAATGCACGGATGGCGGTGGGTGCCGTGTAGAAAATGGTGACTCGGTGCTCCTCGATCATTTTCCAGAACCGCCCGAAGTCCGGCTGGTTCGGCGCGCCTTCATACATGACCTGAGTCACACCGTTCGCCATGGGGCCGTAAACGATGTAAGAATGCCCGGTGATCCAGCCGACATCGGCGGTGCACCAGTAGACATCCTCGTCGCGCATATCGAAGATGTATTTGCAGGTCGCGTAGGTTCCGGTGAGGTAGCCGCCGGAGGTGTGGAGGATGCCTTTCGGTTTCCCTGTAGAGCCGGAGGTGTAGAGGATAAAAAGTGGGTGCTCGGAATCGAAGCCTTTCGGCTCGTGCTTCGCGGAGGCGTTTTCCATTTCTTCGTGCCACCAGTGGTCGCGACCCGACTTCATGGAAACGTCGTTTCCGGTGCGGTTCACGACAAAGATGTTCGTCACCTTGCCGTATTTTTTCAGCGCTTCATCGACGGTGGGTTTCAAGGCGACGACCTTGCCACGCCTCCATCCGCCATCTGCGGTGACGATTGCCGTCGCGCCCGAATCCTCAAGCCGATCGAGGATGGCCTCGGAAGCGAAGCCTCCGAAAACCACGTTGTGCACCGCTCCGATGCGGGCGCATGCGAGCATGGCGACGGCTGCCTCGGGGATCATCGGCATGTAGATGAGCACCCGGTCTTTGGATTTCACACCACGGGCGAGCAAGACATTGGCGAACTTGCAGACCTCGCGGTGGAGCTGGGCGTAGGTGATCGTGCGTTTGTCGCCCGGCTCGCCTTCCCAGATGATCGCCGCCTTATTTGCGCGGGAGCCAAGTGCATGGCGATCCACGCAGTTTTCCGCGACATTGATTTTCCCTCCGACGAACCACTTCGCATCAGGCGCCTTCCAATCCAACACTTTGGAAAACGGTTTTTGCCATGTGAGTTCCTTGGCCTCCGACGCCCAAAATTTCTCCGGCTTGTCGATGGAATGCTTATAGAGCTTTTCATAAGCCGCCATCGATGGGATGCGGGCTTTCTTTGAAAACTCTTTGGAAGGCTTATGTACCGCAGTCAGTTCTGCGCTGTGGTCTTTCTGGATTTTCGGCGATTTTTTTGCACTCATGGCATCTTCTGCCGAAAGGTTAGAGATCCATTTCCAAGGGGGCAATCGCAGAAACGAGTTTCCCATCGACTGCGAAAACGCGAACCGGGACAATACTCTTGGATTGTTAGGAAAAACATATATTAAAGAACGCGGTATGAAGTATCGCCCATCCCGCCTTTTTCTGATCTGTATCGTGCCAATGCTTTTGTCCGGTGTGGCTGGGGCGTTGGTTTGGAAAAAGTTCAATTCCGTGCCGATGAGTGTTCGTGCCCAGGCGGATTTTTTCGAGATCCTGAAATACAAGGAACCACAGGATTTCGATATGCCCACTCCGGAGCAACTCGCAAGAACCCGCCATGTGGTGGAAGATCTGATTTCGGATCTGACCAGGGAGTTTCCGAATCTAGCTGCCGCGAGTCATCCCGTTCCTGATGATGAAAATGCGTTCCTACAGCTGTATCTGCTTGGTGGGTCGAGCTTTGCAGGGCCCCAGTTGTCCGCAGAGTTTCAGGAAATGTTAAAAGGGGAAGCTGCTTTAGATGCGGAAGCAGCCCGGAGATGCCTTGAGGAGCATGCGGAATTCGTCTCACGGATCGAAGATATCTCGCTGATGGAAAGCTGCTCTTCAAACAACATGCCGGATGACTATATCGGATTCATCGCAGCGAGAGTTCCTTACAACGGCACCAGTATACTTCTGCTGAAAGCTCGGCTGGCGGCGGAAGCGGGCGATGAGGATGAAGTGCTGCGGCTCGTGATGGCGGCTGCGAACCTTGGCTCCCATTACCGCAAGATTGAGAATCCCAATCTTTTATCAGAAACGATCGCCGTATTGATCGACCTGAGCGTTCGTGATATTACATTCAAGCATTTGCTGCCCGCACTGGGCAAAGACGCGGATCTTGTCCGGTGGAAAGAGGCGCTCAACCATCATCAATACACCCCAGCGTCATACGCAGAGGTCTTGCGGGGAGAGTGGTTCATAGGTTCCCGCTACATGCTTTATCCAATCATTCTCGATCCATCCAAGCCCAACGCCCCCAAAGATGGTGAAAACTTGGCTCGCGCCCATGCTGCAAACTTCTCTTTCCAGATCGAATCGATTCGCAGAAAACAACTCGCAGATCTGTTGACCTATGACGGCAACGCATCGAACGAATTTTACCGTGATCTCTCCGAAGAGAGCCGGGAAATTGCCGACATTTTTATGATCGGCACCCAATCATGGGCGAAGGGATTTGTCCGCGCGGCAATGAAAGTTGCTCAGTATGACGCGGCGATGGAGTTGCTGATTCTTGAGCGGAAGGAAGGATCGATCGGGGCGGAAGATTCGGAGGGCGTCGTTACCAATCCGATCAACGGCAAAGCCTTCGAATACGATGCAGTTACCCGCAAACTCTCTGCTCCACCGGTTTCTGAAGATCAGGAGGTTGAAACCTTGGTGCTCCCGAGTTGCTCTTGAACGGAATCCCAGAGGATTATTTGCCAAGCAACATCGCGACTTCCTTGGGATTCAGGATCGCCCAGCGGCCTGATTCAAGATCACCGAGCCAGAGATTTCCGATGCGCACGCGAAGGAGCTTGGTCACCTGATAGCCGAGCGACTCAAACATCACGCGGATCTGGCGTTTCGCACCGTGGTCGAGAACGACTTTGATACGGCGCGCGGAAATGCGCTCGATGTCCTTCGCCTTCAGCTTCCCTTCCTCGGTGTAAACCCCGGCGAGAAACTGGTCGAGGTGTGAGTTTTCGAAAGCTTGGTTGGAAGTGACGAGGTATTCCTTTTCCACCGATTTCGATGGATGCATGAGCTGCTGGGAAAGGTCTCCGTCATTGGTGAGGATGAGCATGCCCTCGGAATCCGCATCCAACCGACCGACGTGGTGGAGCGTTTGCAGAGTGGCGGGCAGGAGATCGTAGATCGTCTCGCGGCCGAGCTCGTCGCTGCGGGTGCAGACATAGCCCCGGGGTTTGTGGAAAATCACGACGACTTCCGCCTTCGGAAAAACGCGTTTCCCATCCACGCGGACATGGTCGGAATCGCTCACCCGAGTAGCGAGCTTGATGCACGGCTCACCGTTCACCTCGACACGACCGGTCTCGATCAGCTCTTCACAGCCACGACGAGATCCGACCCCGCACGAAGCGAGGTATTTGTTCAGGCGCACTCCCTCAGGCATAATGAAACTTGGGTGCCCCGCAGATCAGACAACGGGGTTGGAAATGGGGAGCAAGAAAACTGGCCGACAGATCAAGCGTCGTGCTTGGTCTTCGGAAGGCCGATTGGCGATGCACCCTTTTTCCATTCGCCGCGTTCTTTAAGAAGTTTTACGCGCTCGAAACGTTTGAGGACGGAGCGTTTGCCGCCAACGGTGGCGTTTGATTTGAGAGAGTTATGCTTGGACATCTTTGAACGGGGTTGGACGGTTGGGGCGCGGAAACTAGTGCCAAATTTCTACGGTGGCAATGCGAAAGTGGGGCAAATTTTTTGAAAAGATATTTCGGCTTTGTCAGGGGATTCGCGACTTAACCATTTTAGCGTGGCTTCGCCGGTGAAGTTTGACATCTAAGGCGATTTTCCCGGCGATGAGGAGGAGAAGAAGGAAAACCGGACTGCCGAGCGCCAGGATAAGGAACGCGCCGAACATGATGGCGACATGCAGGATCACGATACGTCCGTATGGCGCAATCATCAGCTGCGGCGGGACGGTGCGGCGGTATTCCCCCTTTCCGAGATAGTTGAAAAAGAACGAAAAGAGGTGGCTGGCGATGATCGCGAGCACAAACCATTGCCCTCCCGAGCCGAAGATTTCTGAAACCATCCTTCCCATGCCGCTGAACGGGCCGCTGGAAATCATCCTTCCACCTGCTCCTCCCAACAGGGTGAAAACGAAAATTCCATGGACGAAACAAAACATCCCGTAGTGCACGGTGAAAAATGGGACGAGAAAGAACTTCGCCCCGTGGTGGAGGGCGCTACTTCCTGCCGGGCTCCGGAGGTGGGCCGGCATATCCGGGGACTCTTTCAGGAAATGCTCTTTGGCATCCTTGAGTTCCGGATCCGGGCAACAGGTAATGATTTTCAGAACGTTCACCGCTCCGATCACCACATTCTCGAACCAATACAGTGAAACGATCTCGAAAACGCTCCAACCCCAACTCAGCACGCCGACGACAGGCAGCAGGTTCGCCGCAACCAAAAAGATCAGCGAGGCGTTGTTAGGGAGGTGCTTGCGGCTTTCCACGCAGCATTGAAAGCAGGATGTATCTAGGCGGGCAACCCATCTTTGCCAACTGGAACAGGGCTCCCTCGTTTTGAATTATCCACCGCGAATGAACGCCAATGGGCGCGAATAAGAGTGGATATTTGAACTTCAACGGCACCAAACTAGCAAAGTTTGACCCATTGTAGGTGACGATAGTCCGGAAATTGCAATCGATTTGCGTCCATTCGCGTTCATTCGCGGTTCCTTCTTCAGAATGAGGTAGCCCTGGCAGCCGGAAGAAGCCGTAATTACTAGAGATATAGTAGTAATGGGTTTACTCGGCGGTCTCGACAGCCGATTTCTCCCGTTTTTCCAGCCAGATGGTCAGGATCGCCACATCCGCAGGGGTGATGCCGGGAATCCTGCCCGCCTGGCCGATGGTGCGGGGGCGGATCTCGGTAAAACGAACCTGAGCCTCTTTTTTCAACGCAGGGATGGCGGAAAAATCGAGCCCCTCAGGAATTTTACGGTTTTCCTGCCGCGACATGCGGTCGATCTGTTGCTGCTGCCTGCCAAGGTGGCCTGCGTATTTGAAATCCGTTTCGATGAGCGGCCAGAGATCGTTGGGGAATTCCGCGATCATTTCTTCAGGAAGATCTTTCCAGCTGCTGTCCGAGCGACGCAGCCATTGGTCGAGCTTCACGCCAGAATAGCTGGTTTTTTTCACCCAAGCATCTGCGCGCTCTAGCTCGGTGACTTTCTGGACAACACGATCAAGCCGCTCACCAGAGGTCAGGCCGAATTCCGCACCCTTGCGAGTGAGTCGCAGGTCGGCATTGTCCTGACGGAGCAAAAGCCGGTATTCGGCTCGGCTGGTAAACATGCGGTAGGGCTCAGTGCAGCCACGAGTAACAAGATCATCGATCATCACGCCGAGATAGGCTTCATCGCGACCCAGCACAAACGCTGGCCGACCCAGCACCTTGAGCGCGGCGTTTGTTCCGGCAATTAGCCCCTGCCCTGCCGCTTCCTCATATCCAGAGGTTCCGTTGATCTGGCCGGCGAAATACAGACCCTCGACGCGCTTGGTCTCCAAAGTCGGCAAAAGCTGGGTCGGCGGGCAGTAATCGTATTCGACCGCGTAGCCGGGGCGCAGGATCTCACATTTCTCCAGCCCGGGGATGGTGCGTAGGAAATTCAATTGAACCTCGTAGGGCAAAGAGGTCGAAACCCCGTTGACGTAATACTCGAGGGTATGGCGACCCTCCGGCTCTAGGAAAACCTGATGGCGGGGTTTCTCGGAGAAACGCACGACCTTATCCTCGATGGACGGGCAATAGCGCGGCCCCACACCCTCAATTACACCGCAATACATGGGTGACTGGTCGAGATTGTTAGTGATGATTTCGTGAGTGGCGGGGTTCGTGTAGGTCACCCAGCACGGCATTTGTTCCACGTGGAACTTCGGGTCACCCCACGGATTGAGGGTAAAGATGTCGTTTTCACCCTTTTCGATGCGATCCGCCATAAAACTGAACTTGGGGATTGGCTCATCACCCGGCTGGACTTCGCATTTGGAAAAGTCCAGGGAGCGCCCGTTCAGGCGGCACGGGGTACCCGTTTTGAAGCGCTCGACTTGGAATCCTAGAAGCTTGAGGGAGTCGGAAACCGTAGAGATCGCATCCCCCATTCTTCCGCCTTTCTCATTTTTCAGACCCACGTGCATGAGTCCACGCATGAAAGTCCCGGCACTGAGGATCACGGATTTTCCCGCAATCTCCATACCCAAAGAAGTCCTTATCCCAGTGATCCTGTCTTCACCATCGACCATGAGCTCCGCCACATTTCCTTGATGGAGGTCGATGCCCTCCGCCTTTTCCAGCTCCATCTTCATCCGGAACTGGTAGGCCTTCTTGTCGCATTGGGCGCGAGGAGCACGAACCGATGGCCCCTTGGACGCGTTCAGCATGCGCCACTGGATGCCAGTCGCATCTGTGTTGATGCCCATGGCGCCCCCCAACGCATCGATTTCACGAACCATGTGCCCTTTGGCCAATCCTCCGATAGCGGGGTTGCAGGACATCTGACCGACCGTATCGAGATTCTGGGTGAGCACGGCAACTTGCGCGCCAATTCTTGCAGCAGACAAGGCGGCCTCGACACCGGCGTGTCCGGCACCGATCACAATCACATCATACTCTTTGGGATAGCGGAACATAGGCGGGGCGCGACACTAGCACGCACTCACTTGTGCGCAATCTCCGACTCGTGGACACGAAAAGTTCCACGTGGAACATCAGGGGCGATCCAGTATGCCCGTTGAAGCCCTAGGGAGCAGTTCTTCGAGGGAAAAGATCACCGCACCCTCGCGGTTTGCCAGAATGATCGATTTCACCCCAAACTCCGCAAGAACCTGCCTGCAAGCCCCGCAAGGCGATATCGGCTCCTTAGTATCAGCAACCACAACCACCTTTTCAAACTTACGGTTTCCGCTCGCCACCGCCGCCCCTATGGCAACGCGTTCCGCACAGTTCGTGAGCCCATAGGAGATGTTTTCTACATTACATCCCGGAAAGACCTGACCGTTTTCAGCCAACAAAGCAGCACCAACCTGAAACTCCGAATAGGGCGCATAGGCCTGTTCCCGGGCTTTCCAGGCGATATCAATCAATTCCTTATCCGTGAGCATGTCCAGAGTCTATCAGGCGCGAGAAACTTCCGCCAGCACCGCTTTCTGGGCATGCAGCCTATTTTCGGCCTGTTGGAAAATGGTGTCTGTATGCTTCTCAAGTAGCTCATCCGTGATCTCCTTGCCGCGATAAGCAGGTAAACAGTGAAGCACGATATGGCCTTGGTTGGCATCAGCGAGCAGCTCTGAATTGAGTTGGAATCCGGCAAACTCGGCTTCCTTTTCCTTCTGCCCTTCCTGCCCCATGGACAGCCAGACATCAGTGTTGATTACGTCTGCACCAGCCACAGCTACTTTCGGGTCTTCGCAGACGGAGACAAGACCTGAGCTGAGCTGAGCCATGAACTCCGCAGGAGGTTGACAGGATTTCGGAGATGCGACCACCAGCTCGAAGCCAAGCCTTTCCGCCGCCCACATCCAGGAGCGTGTCATGTTCGAGAAACCGTCTCCCACGAAGGCGAATTTCTTGCCATCCCAGCCGCCAAGCTTTTCACGAACCGTCTGGAGATCCGCCAAAATCTGACAGGGATGTTCGTCGTCGGTCAGTGCATTGATTACCGGAAGCTTTGAAAACTCCGCGAAATCGACCACGTCCTGCTGGGCAAATGTGCGGATCACGACCCCATGAACCATCCTACCAAGCACACGCGCGGTGTCCTTGATCGGCTCACCCCTACCAAGCTGGATGTCATTACTGGAAAGAAACATAGGAGATCCACCGAGTTCGCGGATGCCGACTTCGAACGAAACCCTCGTGCGCGTTGAAGACTTCGTGAAAATTATTGCCCAAGTCTGGCCGTCCAATGGCTTGGAAGTATGATTCCCCCTTGAGGCTTTCAATTCTACAGCTTCATCCACGATGGCAGTGATCTGCGCGGCGGAGAGTTCTTCGATGGCGAGGAGATTTTTCATGATGGATTCAGTATTCGGACAATACGTCCTTGATGATGGTGAGCGCCTCGTCAATTTCTGATTCCGTGACATTCAGAGGCGGAAGTAAGCGGAAGGTATCAGTCCCGGCAGGAACGGTGAGTAATCCTTTTGCCATAAGAGCTTTGACGACCTTGAGAGCCGGAGTTTCTCCTTCGGAAACCTCGATGAGATCCGTGTTCAGGCCGATGCCGAGCAAGAGACCGAGACCCCTTACCTCCGTGACGACAGGCAGGTTCCAAGAGGCGATTGTAGCACGGATACGTTTCTCCTGCACAATTGCATTTGAAGCCAGATCCTTTTCACGGATTTCGCGAAGCGTCTCAAGGGCAGCAGCGCAAACCAGAGGATTTCCACCGTAGGTGGATCCGTGCGACCCAGCGCCCATGAGAGAAGAAAACTTCGTGCCTTGATCGTCAATAACGCGGTCGCTCAGCCAAAAGGATCCGATTGGAACTCCTCCGCCCATGCCTTTAGCCCAGGAAATCCCGTCCGGCTCGATGTCGGGTGCATTAACCCGCCAGGCCATCGCTTCTCCGCAACGGCCGAAACCTGCCTGCACCTCATCGAAGATGAGAAGCAGGTCGTGCTTTTTGCAAAGCGCATCGAGGGCTTCAAGAAACTCCTTGGACGCAACGTTCACCCCGCCTTCACCCTGCACTGGCTCAACAAGGAAACCGACAGTTTCATCGCTCACAGCGTTTTCGAGTGCAGAAACGTCATTAAATGGCAGATAGCGGAAGCCCGGAAGCATCGGATCAAAACCTTGCTGGATCTTCGCCTGGCCAGTGGCAGCCATCGCGCCGAGCGTGCGTCCGTGGAAGGATTGCTGAAACGTCAGGACTTCAAAACGCGGTTTCCCATTCGCCTGAGGCTTGTGGTGGCCGTATCGGCGTGCTGATTTGATCAGTCCGTCGTTCGCCTCAGCGCCGGAGTTGGAAAAGAAGATTTTTCCCGGCAATTTGATATGCCCGAGGTTCATCTCTTCCGCCAGAAGTCCCTGATTATCAATGTAATACAGATTTGAGACATGCATCAATTTGGCTGCTTGGGCGCAGATAGCATCAACAACACGCGGATGACAATGACCCAGCGAGCACACGGCAATGCCCATGCAGAAATCCAAATACTCACGCCCCTCGACATCACGCACACGCACGCCTTTGCCCTCGGCAAGCGTGATTGGGAAGCGGCCATAGGTCGCTAGGATGTGTTCTTGATAAAGTTCGGACGTGTTCATGATTAGCTCCGGCTTCCACCGGAAAGGGGCGGAGACTAGCGACCCAGCAGGAAATAGCAAACCACTTTCGGCGGGCGTAAAAGTCACATTCCAGCACCTGTTTCCACCGACAAGGTTGCATGCGGAGGGCATTTAGGATGAGACTGATCGCGAAAGGATGACCCAACTCTTACTCGAACCCGCCCGGCGCTCCGGATGCGATGATCTCCCGGCGGTGAGCGAATTGCTTTCCGAAGCCGCGCTGCGCCAACGCTCCCCCATCGATGACCTGCTCGACGCCGCCATAGTTGATGAAGAAAGCTATCTCCGCGAGCTTGCGCACGATCTCAATCTACCATGGCTGGCGGAAATTCCGACTGAGGAAAACACCGTTCCCCTACGCGAAGCCTGCGGTCCGCGAGTCGCCCTCAAGCACCGTTTACTTCCAGTCGCCATCGAAGGTGAAGGCGACGAACGCCGAATCCTCCTTGCCACCTTCGACCCTTTCAATCTCGTTGCGCACCAAGCAGCTGCGCAGGAACTCAACATCCCTTTCGAGTGGTGCATGGCCTCCCGGAAACGCATCCACGAGGCACTGCGCAGGCTCTACGGCGTCGGCGCGGATACTTTCGAGCAGATCCTCGACGGGCGCGATCTGGACTTCGACCAGCTTTCAGATTCCGATGACGAAGCAAACATCATCGACGCGGACGAAGACGAGGAAGCAAGTGTGGTGAAATTCGTGAACCAAATCATCCGCGAGGCACTCGACCAGCGCGCGACTGACATCCACGTAGAGCCTCTGGCAAACAACCTGCGCATTCGCTACCGCATCGACGGCCGCCTACTGGAGATTGCCGTTCCGGAAAACATCAAGGCGCTGCAAAGCTCAGTGATCGCACGCCTCAAGATCATGTCGCGCCTAGACATCGCGGAGCGCCGCGTGCCACAGGACGGCCGTATCAACCTCCAATTCGAAGGGCAGACCATCGACGTCCGGGTTGCTACGGTGCCTACCGTAGAAGGTGAGAGCGTTTCACTACGTCTCCTCAACCAAGAGAAATTTAACCTCGCGAAGCTGGCGATGGAGCCCTTCGTCCTGAAAAAGATCGAGTCACTCCTACACCTTCCCAATGGCATCATTCTCATCACGGGGCCAACAGGTTCCGGAAAATCGACGAGCCTCTACTCCTTCCTCAGCGAGGTGAACCGCCCTGACCAGCGCATTGTTACTGTGGAAGATCCCGTGGAGAACAAGCTGCCCGGCGTGATGCAGATTGCAGTGAAATCCGAGATCGGCCTGACCTTCGCCACGGCACTGCGCTCCATTCTCCGGGCGGATCCGAACGTTGTGATGATCGGAGAAATTCGAGATCTCGAGACAGCGGAGATCGCCATCCGAGCTTCACTTACTGGACACCTAGTATTTTCCACCCTCCACACGAACGATGCGATGGGCGGCATCTCTCGTCTCGTTGACATGGGCGTCGAGCCGTTCCTCGTTTCCGCAGCTGTCCGCGCTTTCCTCGCCCAGCGCCTCGTCCGCCGCCTCTGCCCCCATTGCAAAGTGCCGCGTGAAATTTCCACCCAAGACATCATCGACCTTGAGATTCCCCGTGACATCGAAGGCAAGATCTACGCGCCGAAAGGCTGCGACCGCTGCCGCATGACCGGCTTCTCAGGGCGTCTCGCCATTTATGAAGTCGTCATCCTCACCCAAAAGATGCAGGAACTCGTCGCCCACTCCCGACCACTCGCAGAAATGAAAGCCCAAGCACTGCGCGACGGCTACATCCCCATGCGCACCTACGGATGGCACAAGGTCATGCAAGGTGAAACAACCATCGAGGAAGTGATCTCCGTAACCTCGTCGGATCTGGTTGAGGTAGAATAAACACTCTGTAGCGGATCAATTCTCCAGAACGACTCATGCCTCTTTTCTCATATAAAGCTCTGTCCACGAATGGCACCGTTGCGACGGGTGAGATCGAGGCATCGGATCGTCCGGAGGCGATGCGGGTGCTAGACAAGCGTGGTTTGCAGCCCGTGAACCTAAAAGAATCCTCAAAAGCGGCTCCGGTAAAATCCGCGAATAAGAAGGAGTCAACCGTCCCGAAAAGGAGAGAGAAATCATCCGAGAAGGAAGACGGCATTCCGGACGGTCCGCTGAAACTGAAACGGGCGGAGGTGATTCTTTTTACAGAGGAGCTTTCCGACATGCTCGGGGCGGGGCTGCAACTCGAGCCGGCCTTGAAGTCCATGGAGAACCGCCAAGAACTTGGCAGTCTCAAAGCCGTCTCCCAACGCATCCGTGAGATCGTTCGAGATGGGGTGAACTTCTCGGTCGCGCTGAAAAAAGTGAGCCCAAGCTTCGGGCCGTTGTATTGCTCACTTGCAGCCGCCGGTGAGGCATCTGGCGCATTGGACACAATTCTGAAGCGCCAGGCGCATTACCTGAAAACTCTCGCCGAGCTTCAGAGCAGATTGATTCTAGCGATGATTTACCCGGCCTTCCTGATTCTTGTCGGGCTGGGTGTAGCTGTTGTTTTCGTCACGACTCTCATTCCACAGCTAACGGAGCTAATCAAAAACACACCTGGTGGGAAAATCCCTTTCGCGATCCAGATGATGATGAACTTCACGGATTTTATAAAAGCGTGGTGGATCGTGATCACGCTGGCCGTCGTCGGAGCTGGGCTTTTCTTCAAGGCCTGGACGGACAACGAGGACAACAAGCCTAAATGGGATGAGATGCAGCTAAAACTTCCTCTCATAGGCGCGGTGATTTCTTCCCGCTTCTATGTCCAGTTCCTTGAAACCATGGCGAACCTAGTAGGAAACGGGCTACCGCTACTGCGAGCACTGGAGCTCTCCCGCGATGCGACACAAAATCATTCACTGCGCAGTAACCTCAACAGCGTCATCGACCAAGTGGGCGACGGGCGTGCGTTTTCGAAAGCGATGATACGCAGTGACAGCTTCCCACCCCTGCTGATCGACATGATCGCGGTCGGCGAGCAGACAGGAAAAATCGACCAATCACTGAGGCGTGCGGCGGAGCGTTTTGACAAAGAGTTGGATAAGGATCTCCAGCGCGTCATGGCGCTGATCATGCCTGCGGTGCTGATCATGATGGCGGTGCTGATCGGCTCCTTCGCCTATCTCATGATCACGGCGATCTTCCAGACGATTTCGAACCTCGGCCAGTAAACCGATGCACGAGCCTTCGGAAGAAAACGGCTTCATGCCGGATCACGTCAGCCTTTTGTTAGACAGCTATCATGCACTGACAGGGAAACATCTCATAGCCCCGGATCATAAAACCGAGATGGCGAAAGCCGCATACGACGCACCCTTCGTTCTACTCTCTCACGGGATGGAACAAGACCCCATTCTGAACTACGGCAATCGTAGTGGACAGCGACTTTTCGCAATGACATGGGACAGGCTGACGAGCACACCCTCGCGATTCACTGCGGAAGCACCGAACCAGGCGGAACGGGAATCATTGCTTAAGCGCGTCACCGAAAACGGATACATCGACGATTACTCTGGCATACGCATCGCTGCTGATGGAAGGCGTTTCGTGATCCGCAATGCAACGGTGTGGAACGTCTCGGACGCGGCAGGCCGGAAGATTGGACAGGCAGCTGCGTTTTCCGAATGGGAAGATCTGCCACAAGGCTGAGCTCAGTCCGCTTCCGGCAGCACGGCTTTACGTATCAGCCCTGCTTGTTTGAGATGGATCTTGAGATGGAAGGCGAACATGCAGTTCCACATGTGAGCATCGAAGAAGCCGAAGAGTGGGTGCTCTGTCGTGCGGGTTCCTTTGAGATTTCCGAGCATCTTCAGGGAGTCTAAATGAGAAATGACGGATGCCTTGAAGAGGGCAATTTGTTCGATACCGCACTCCTCGTCTGGCATGACATCTTTTTTCACATCAAACTTCTGAATCGGCTCGGGCTCTCCCAGCGCGAGGCGCGAAATATTCGCCGTGATCGCCTGGTTCACAATCGTGTTGTGGCGTAGGAGCATGAAGAACGACCAGCCGCGCATGTCCTCATCGACGCCTAGCATGCGCGGAACCGTGACAGCTGTGCTGCCCTTGATTTCATCCAGACCATTGGCGAGCTGAAGGTATTCGTGCAACGCATTCTTGGTTTGTTTCAACACAGCTTCATGAGAGGTGAGTCGGAAGCGGGTGCGGACGATGGTACGCAAGATCGGATTAGCCATGGTTTGTAAAAATGAAAAAGGAGGCATTTCTGCCTCCTTTTCGTGATTGGTGGTTTGCCGCGTGATCAGGCAAGCGCGGGCTTACCGATCTGTGATAGCTGGCGCATGAGAGCGCGTGTCTCATCCTGCCAGTTCTGAAGGGCTTCCTTTGAAAGCTGGACACGATCCGCAACGGCCTTTTCGAGCTCCTGATAGTTTGCGGCGAGTTTTTCGACCAACTGATTGAGGGCATCGACCGTCCTCTGGCAGTAGCCGCTGGTGGCCATGATCTCTTTCACCTTTTCCTCGGCATGGCGCTTGGACTCACCCATTTCAGCGAGAAGGATCTTGCTGTCAGGCACTCGGCGGAGACCTTCGACGAGGCCGAGTTTGGAGAGCGTCCAGATCGTCCATTTCGAGGGATCCCACTGCCATGGCTTCACGCCGTTGCGGTAGTCGTGTTGGAACTCGTGGTGATAATTGTGGTAGCCCTCGCCGAAGGTGAGCACAGCCATCACAGCGCTGTCACGTGCGGAGTGCTTGTTCGAATATGGCTGGCTGCCAACGGTGTGGCAGAGGGAATTGATGAAAAAGGTGCAGTGCTGAGCGATCACAACGCGGGTAACACCGGCGATGAGGAAACCACCAAGGGCACCAACCATGGGATCTAGCCCCATCATGGAATTGTAACCGTATCCAAGAGCCGCAGGCAATGCGAGACCTACCACTACAGCGATCCAATGCGTGTATTTGTGCTGCCACATAACGAGCTTGTCCTTGCGGAGGTCGGCGACATTGTCCAAGGGCGGTTCAGGATCGAGCTTGAAGAGGAGCCAGCCGATGTGCGCCCAGAAGAAGCCTTTGGAGATGTCATAGGGATCCTCGTCGTGATCAACGTGCTTGTGGTGACGGCGGTGATCGGAAGACCAGTTTAGGCAGGAGTTTTCAAAAGCGCATGCTCCGAAGATGAGAGTGAAGAATTTCACCGGCTTCTTCGCCTTAAAGGAAAGGTGGGAGAAAAGCCTATGGTAGCCGACGGTGATGCTCATCATCGTCGCGCAGAGGTAGAAGAAGAACATTCCGAACTGGAACAGATCCAGGCCGTGATGGAAGAGATAGATGGGCGCGCCGATGAGTGCTATTAGGGCGGTGCCGATGAGGAAACTGGAGGTGATCCAGTTCACGCGGTCGAATGGGATGCGTAGCATGGTGTGTAATTGGTGATGCGCTTTATGATAGGGGGAAACCCGAACCAACTGAAGTCGCTGCTTTTCTTGTATCACAAGGAAGGGTCATTTGCAAGGAGCGATTCTTTGCAGAAGCTCCGCAAAAAATGCTCCATTTTAGACCCGACTCCTTGATAATAAGCAAGTTAGCTGGCCGAGCCTTTTTACAATACACGCTGCCCTCACGGAGCAATGCTCGACAAGAGCCAAGGTATATCCCCAGATACAAGTCATGGATGGGTTCGACTGGACGGGATGGCAGGGTGAGGTGAAGGCGACACTGATGTTCGTGGTGAAGGCGGGGAGAATTCTTCTGATCGAGAAAAAGCGTGGTCACGGAGAAGGCAAGGTCAACGGCCCCGGCGGCAAGATCGATCCCGGTGAGACACCGCTGGAGTGTGCCGTACGCGAGACCGAGGAGGAGCTGCACATTTCCGTAAAAAACCCACGGAAGGTAGCCGAGCTGTGGTTCCAGATGTCGGATTATCCCAGCATACTCTGCCATGTATTTATCGCGGAAGAATACGAGGGCACACCGACCGAAACGGATGAGGCGGTGCCGCTCTGGACTCCCTCGGATGAAATTCCTTACAACCGCATGTGGGAGGACGACCGCCATTGGCTCCCGCTCGTGCTTGATGGCCAGAGCTTGCTGGGGAAATTCGTCTTTGAAGGCGAAGTCATGGCCTCCAAAGAAATTACAGCGGCAACTTACCCGTAAATCACTTTCCCCCTTTGACATTCTCCCCGACGCGCCACACGCTGCCCGCGAACCTTTTTAAAGAAAAATATATGGCTTACGATCTCATTGTTATTGGTGGCGGCCCTGCCGGATACGTAGCCGCCATCCGCGCGGCTCAACATGGAAAAAAAGTAGCGTGTGTCGAAGCAGACCGCGCCGGAGGCACCTGCCTCAACTGGGGTTGCATTCCAACCAAGGCTCTCCTGAAAAACGCCGAGCTCTACCAGACCCTCCTCCACAAGTCCGCCGAAATGGGGCTGAAAATCGAAGGACTCTCCTACGATTGGGGCACCGTTGTTGGTCGCTCCCGCAAAGTCTCGGATCGCCTCGCTGGCGGCATCGAATTCCTTTTCAAGAAAAACGGCGTCGATTACATCAAAGGCTACGGCTCACTCGAATCCGAAGGCAAAGTCGGCGTCACTGCAGCTGATGGCTCACAACAAGTCATCGAAGGCGCGAACATCATCATCGCCACCGGTTGCGTTTCCCGACCCCTCCCTCCTCTTCCTTTCAACGGCACATCCGTCATCGGCTCGAAAGAAGCCATGGTGCTCGCCGAACAGCCGAAGGAAATGATCATCATCGGCGCCGGTGCCATCGGCGTGGAATTCGCCTACATCTACAACGCCTTCGGAACAAAGGTCACACTCGTAGAGATGCTTCCAAACATCCTTCCAGTAGAAGACACGGAAGTCGGCGAAGCCCTTGAAAAATCTCTCACCAAGCAAGGCATCCGCTGCCTTACGAACACCAAAGTCACCGCGACCAAGGACAACGGCAACAGCGTCGAAATCACCGTCGAGGGGCCAAAGGAAAAGGGCACCATCACGGCCGATGTCTGCCTCGTCGCCATCGGCATCCAGCCAGTCCTCCCTGGCGGACATCAGCCAACACTCGGCGAGCGCGGCTACATCACCGTCGGCGACCGCTACGAAACCAATCTCCCGGGTGTATACGCCATCGGCGATATCAACGGCCCGCCATGGCTCGCCCACGTTGCTTCCTTCGAGGCTTTCCAGTGCGTTGACGGCCTCTTTGTCGAAGGCTTCACCCCACGCAAGGTCAACAATTTCCCCGGCTGCACCTACTGCCACCCACAAGTCGCCTCCGTCGGAAAAACCGAGCGCGCCCTCAAGGAAGAAGGCGTCGATTACGTCGTTGGGAAAATTCCTTTCGTCGCCATCGGCAAAGCAGTCGCTGCATCCGAGACCGACGGCTTCGCGAAACTCCTCTACGGCAAGAAACACGGCGAGCTACTCGGCGCGCACATCATCGGCGACAACGCCACTGAGCTCATCGCAGAAATGGGACTCGCCCTCGATCAGGAACTCACCATCGATGAGATCCACGCTACCATCCACGCACACCCGACCATGTCGGAGGTCATCCACGAGGCAACCCTCGCGGCGGAAGGGCACGCGATCCACTTCTAAGCAAGTTTCGCTACCATCTCGCGGATACGTTCTGCAAGCCAGTCACCGCGTTCCCATGGGACGCGGTGTCCTGTTTCTGGGGCGATGGCGATTTGGAAATTCTCTGCGAGCGCGGCGGCCTCTTGTGCGAAAGCGCAGAATTTTGTGTCGTTCTCGCCCGCAACCCAGAGCACTGGAATTGTGATGGAGGAAAGCCTGTCCCACAGCGGTGTTTGATTTCCAACCGACCAATCGACAAAACTGCGCGCGATTTCGCGACGGCGCTGGATGAGCTTTTTGTCCTCCCTCTCGTCGCGGATGGCTCCGTTGAGGATGGCCTGGGCGCTCCATTTTGTCAGGAAATCATCCCAGCCAAGCGTTAGTGCCTGCGTTGCCCAGAGCGCATCCGTGCTGCGCCTTGCCGAAGATTCTGCGGGGTCGCGAATGCCGGGATTTGCGGAAATGATCACCGCCGCATCCCATGGCCCCCCGTCCAACAGTGCATGCATCGCCAGCCGCCCACCCATCGAGTAGCCGACGAGGATTCGCTTCTGCCCGCGTGCGACTTCTCCTGCGGCTTCCGCATTGAGAAGTTTCGCAAATTCCGGCATCGGCACACTTTCACATTGGAGAAAACGCCAGAGATCGACGGCGCGTGTGGCTAACCCTCCTTCCGCGAGCTTTGCCGCCAGCACTCTCCAATCCGATGCCGCACCGACTGCTCCGTGCAAGCACCAGCATTCCGTAGGAGCTGCGGCCTTTTCGGATGCCTTTGACCATGCGCCCGAGGCCTGTCGCCACTCGTCGGTCTGTTTCGAGGTCTGGATCACTCGGCCGGGGTGGAAATATGACGAGGGCGCATTTCCTCGATCTTGTGGATGTAGCTCTCGATCGCAACGCGGTAGGGATCGTCGGGCCCTGAGTTCGATAGGACGACGGCGGCGAAAACCCCGGCCAGCACCACGGCGGCGAAGGGCAGCCAGTAAAGGATGGCCAGCACCCAGCCGATACCATCGAGTTTCTTGTGTTCGGCGTAGCCCTCGGGGCATGCAATCAGGCGATAGCCGAGCCACCAGTTGAGGATCGGCACGATGAGTCCGAGAAACCACGCACCAGTCATCCCAAGGTTGCGGAACCGCTGCAACACCACCACTAAGGAGATGATCACAGGCACCAGAAAAAGCGCCATCGTGGCCATTCCGAGCGTTTTCTCATCAAATTTCCCCTGTAGAAAAGTGGCACCGTAGGCAATCCCCACGACCCACAGGATGGGGAAGATGTAGCAGAGGAAAATGAAGCTGCTTCGCGAGGCTCCTCCCCATTTTCCATGGGTGCTCACCCGCTTTTTTTTGGTTTCTTTGATCTCTTCTGGCTGAGTATTACTGAAGCTGCTGCCCGCGTCCTCCTTCTTCTCAGCCTCCTTGTTTTTCTCAAAAATCGCTTCCAGATCACCTGCTGGCATCCAGTCCTCCATCCCCGCCTTCCAGACCATGTCGAGCCGGGGGTTGAGCTCGCCGCGCTCGGCCTCGTATTTGAGGTCATCCAGGGAGACGGGCCCGAACTGCTTCCCCTCATGAGTGACATACCACTCCTTCGCCATCTCCGGTTCCTCCATGCGTGTTGATTATCAAAGCGCCCTTGCAATGTCAATGGGATGGGGCTTGTAGCGGGAACGCAACGTGCTTTGGTTAAGCCCATGGAAATGACAGACAAACTCGGCCGGGGACTGCGCGATCTGCGTATCTCTGTGACGGATCGTTGCAATTTCCGCTGCCGCTACTGCATGCCTGCAGAAATCTTCGGCCCCGGCTACGCATTTCTTCCGAAGGATCATCTCCTCAGCTTCGAGGAGCTGGTGAGGCTCGTGCAGCTTTTCGTCCCGCTCGGTGTCGGGAAAATACGCCTCACCGGCGGCGAGCCACTGCTGCGGCGCGGCATCGCGGATCTCGTGGCGATGATTTCCGCCATCGATGGCGTGCAGGATCTCGCCATGACCACCAACGGCGTCCTCCTCGCCCACCATGCCGAGGAGCTCGCCCTTGCCGGGATGAACCGCGTCACCGTCTCGCTCGACGCCCTCGACCCGGAGATTTTCGGAAAAATGAACGGCACCGGCGCCAAAGTGGAGCGCGTCATCTCCGGCATCATGGCCGCGAAAAACTTCGGCCTGCCCGTCAAAGTCAACGCCGTCATACAGCGCGGCGTCAACGAAAGTCAGATTCTCCCACTCGCTTGCTGGGCACGCGAGACCGGCGTCGATCTCCGCTTCATCGAATACATGGACGTCGGCGAAACCAACGGCTGGAACATGGCCGAAGTCGTCACTGGCGGTGAAATCCTCGAAATCCTCTCCACAGAATTTCAGCTCACACCTCGTGACCAAGCCTACCGCGGCGAAGTCGCCGTCAACTGGCGTCACGAAGGATCGGAAAACGAGATCGGCCTCATCCGTTCCGTCAGCGCCCCGTTCTGCGCGGATTGCCAGCGCATCAGGCTTTCAGCGGATGGAAAACTCTTCACCTGCCTCTTCGCCGAGCATGGCCATGACATCCGGGAAATCCTCCGCAGCGGCGCGGACGATACAGGCCTAACCCAATCGATACGCACTATCTGGACATCCCGCGAAGACCGCTACTCCGAGCTACGCGGGAAGGTGGAAATGAAGAAGGCCGAGATGAGCTATCTGGGCGGGTGAGCGCCGTCTCGCGCTTCGATATCTGCCAATCGCAGAAGCCTCTCATGCCTCATCGCGTAAACGATATAAACGATGTCATTTTCAATCCGGTAAAATATCCTCAGTGGATTGACGACGAGGTGCCGATAAGCCGTATCGGGCAGGTCATGGGGATGCGGGCACATTTCTGGAAACGACTCGAGAAGTTCCGCTTGCTCAAATACCTTCTTCACCAAGCGCCTTGCAGCTGAATCATCGTCGAGGGAAATATAGTCTGCCAACTGCTCAAGATCCTGCAAAGCGGGTTCAGTCCAGATCAGTCGAGCCATCTGGACATCCTCTGCTTTGCGTTTGCATGGCTAACCACCCGACCCTCTTGGATCGCCTTCTCACCCTTCGCTATCCCTTCTAGGAGCTTTAGCCGCGCCTCCATCCCTTCGTAAGACTGAACATCCACCAAGTAGGCTGCGGGAAGGCCATGCTGTGTAATGAGAACCGGCTCATGCTCACGATTGATTTCAGAAATGATGTCTGTCGCCTTCCGCTTCAATGTGGTCACTAGCTCTGTCCTCATCCAGTGATACTAAAGTGACACTCCTCGTCCTACAAACTATTTTTACCCACAAACTCATCCCACTTGCCGTCGCGATTTCAATTCGCGGCTCCTTTCAGCCCTCTCCCCCTGCTAGTTGGAAGTTGAATGACCTGTGAGCATAGCGAGCTAGAAAACCTCCGCGAAGCCACATCTCATAGCCCACAGGCAAATTTGAGACTTAAAAATCCAAGTAGATCTCGGTGCGGCGGTTGGCGCGGCGGCCGTCTGGATTATCCTCCCCGGATTCAGTGAGGTTCGGGCGGCGGGGTTGGCTGGCGCCTTTGGCAACGGTGACGATCTGCTCCGGAGAAACCCCGGCGGCGGCCAGGAAATCGCGGACGGTATCGGCGCGGTTGGCGGAGAGCTTGTCATTGTAGTCATCGCTGCCGAGGGCGTCGGTATGGCCGCTGAGGGTGATTTTTTTCGCGGAATCACTGCGCAACATCGCGGCGACGATCTCCAATTGGCGACTAGTGCGCGGACTCATGGCGTCTTCGTCGAACTCGAAGTAGAGCGCCAACGTTTCGCCACCCGCAGGATTTTCCACGAGTGGTGAGTAATAAACATCACCACCTGCAAAACGTTTCGCATAGTCGGCGATGAGGTCGTCGAGGTTGATTTCTGAAACGATCCACTTTTCCCCCCCCTCCGGCTGGCGGAGATTCATGCCGAATTGCGCTGGCTGGCTGCCGTCGCTCGTTTCGACATTCGCGATGAAGCCGGCGACGTCTTCGCGGCGGAACATAGCACGTATCGGTTTCTCGGGGCGCATGCGGTAATCTCCCTCTTCGAAAAGGATGCAGAGAGCAGCGATTTTTGCTTCGGAAACTGTCTCCACATCCACGAAATTGCGGGCGGTTTCGAAGTCCTGGCGCAGCACGGATTGCAGGAAATCATCGGCGACACCCAACGGGTCGACATTAGCGTTTTGGACGGAGCCCTCACCCGGAGCCGGGAGAAGAAGCATTCTCTCGATACTCCACTTTCCTTGTTCTTTTCGGAGGTCGAAGACGATCCTGTCTTGGCCCTCCTCGCGGCCTTCAAGTTCGATGACCCAGCGGGAGCGGCGGTTCATTTCCAGCTCACCGATTTCGCGGACTCCACCGGGTTTGCGAAGGCGGAGCTTGCCGCCTTTGGCGAGTGCATCAAGTTTCGCAATCGTTTCGGTATCAAGCGCGTCTTTGCCAATGAGCTTAGAAACCGCTGCGAGATCACCTTTTTCAAGAGCCTCGCCGATACGTTCGAGAAGCTCTGCGGGATCTACCGTAGCGATGCCTGCCCCGAGTTTCTCAAGGATTTCTTCTGGGGTTTGCTCCGGCACGGGTTCATCGAGACCTTTGATCGGGTCAGGATCAGATTTCTCCTCCGTGACGCTGTCATTTTTCTCTGAAGCTGGTGCAGGCGTAGGTTGTTCTGAGCCAGGGCGGTAAATCAGCAGCGCAAGGGCAGCAATGGCGAGCACGGCGGCGAGACCGAGGAAGAAATAAGGAATTTTGTTAGATTTCATTAAAATTGAAATGGTCGGGGATTCATGGTGCCGGAGAAGGGAGGCTTACGAGAAGCGGTTGCCCCTGGCGGATGATGTTTAGGCTCGTGGATTGGACGGCTGCGGAGGCAGCGAGATGTAGGTAAAATTCGGAGCTGCTGGCAATCTGAGAGTTGTTCAGTGCTCGGATCAGATCGCCTTCCTCAAGAATGCCTTCCCCCAACCTACCGGACAATACGGAAGTCACAACGACGCCCCGGAAGCCTTGTTGGCTCTCGCTAGATAAAAGATCACGCACCTCTACGCCAACAGCTTTTAAGATCTCCGCGTTGTCTCGCGCCTCCTGATTCTCTGGGCTGAAAATCACTTCCGGTGGCTTGGACGCCTCTGTGATCTTGGCGATAAGTTCGAGAGTTTTCCCAGAACGCCAAACGGCGATTTTCACATCAATCCCTATTTTCGATCTCTGAACCATCGCGATCAGTTGAGCCATATCGCGTATCGTTTGGCCATCATAGGCGACCACGATATCACCCTGCTTGAGGCCCGCCTTGTCCGCTGGAGCATCAGGTGTCACCCCAGAGACGGCAGAGCCAGTTTCCCCCTCATAATTCAAGTGCGTGCGGATTGCAGGATTGAGATCTCTCATCTGCACGCCGAGGTAGCCGCGAATTGGCCTACCGCGTTCGATGATCTGCTCGAGAGCTTCCTTCACATCGTTCGAGGGAATCGAAAAACCAACACCCAGAAAGCCTGGCTTGTCCTTATCCAGCGTGGAAATGGCAGCATTAATGCCGATGATTTCTCCCGTAAGGTTGACCAAGGGGCCACCCGAGTTCCCGGGATTGATTGCTGCATCTGTCTGGAAAAGGTTGCGTTGGTTGTCGGAGATCGAGCGCTCTTTCGCAGAAATAATGCCTTGGGTCACGCTCTCGCCTAGGCCAAAAGGATTTCCGACAGCGAAAACGAGTTGCCCAACCTCGACCTGCGAGGAATCCCCCAACTTGAGAGGGATGAACAATTCTTTTCGTTCGATCTTGATGACCGCGATGTCGAGCAGCGAATCCTCGCCGATCAACTCAGCGTCATAGGTTTTCCCGCTGTGGAGAGTGACGCGTATCTGGTTATTCTGCCCTGCAATGACGTGGTGATTCGTGATGATGTGGCCCTCCTTGCTCACGATCACACCCGAGCCCTGCCCCTGAGAGGGGTAGCTATGCGTGCGGGACTCTCCCCAGACGTTCATCATCCGCTCCGTACGTATGCCCGAGGTATCGATGCTGACCACTGAGGGCACTACCGCTTTAGTGAGCCGCGCGTATTCCTCATTCAGACGGGAAATCATTTCCACATCGCTTAGCTCCAGCGCGGGTCTATCAGAAGGAGTGAATGATTCGCTATTTCCTGATTTCTTTTTCCAGAGAAAATCCGGGAGGAACGAACTCAGATCTCCTCCGGATTGCCACGTCCTCAGTGCCGTGACCGACAGGAAGAACACGAGGAAAACTAGCAGGAGCGCAAAGAAACGTTTTAGAGCAGAAGGCATGGGTGGGTGAAAGTCCTTGAAAGATGGCACTTTCGAGCGATTTTCCAAGTGCCAATGGAATGGCGGCAGACACAGAAGAATACGTGCCGAAATGCGCTTTCTTTATGAGTATGTTATTTTTTGACCTCATAAGATCTTCATCATAATCATGTTCATAACCCTCAAAATGGCCTGTTCCTCAGTTCTAGCACGGGCGTTCCACGGGAATGATAAGTTGGGCTTTTCTCTCGGGAGCTGTGCCACAAGCCCGCTTGCTTAAGGTAGCCGAAACGGATGTAGCCGGGTTATCACAAGTTTTTCGGCCTTTATTCACAGCTTGTTGGGTGTGAGAATTGTGGCGTGGAAAGGGCGATTATAACTGGCGGAACTGGAGGCTTGGGCAGTGCGATTGCCAGCTGCTTATCCGATGCTGATTGGGATGTCCTTCAGCTCGGACGGAAAAATCTAGACCTCGGCGACCGTGATGCCCTGAAGACCTTTTTTTCAGCGGAAAAGTGCGATCTGCTCATTTGCGCTGCTGGAATGATACGGGATCAGCCCCTTTCCAGGATGGAAGTGGATGCTTGGGACGAGGTTTTCAAAGTGAATTTCACCGCCGCCCGTGATTGCGCATGCGCCGCTATCCCAGCAATGGCGGAAAAAGGCAAAGGCCACATCATTTTCATTTCCAGCTACGCCGCCGAGCACCCAGCCATCGGCCAAGCGGCGTATACCACAGCGAAGGCGGCTCTGCACGGACTGACGAAAGCACTGGCTGAAGCCCACGGCAGCAACGGAATCCGCGTCAATGCAGTCTTACCCGGTTTTCTCGAAACACCCATGACCTCCACCGTTTCTGAAAAGCGCCGAGAAATCGTCAAAAGCCTCCATTTTCTCGGCGAACTCAACACCTCCCAAAGCGCAGCCGAGTTTATCCGTTTCCTCCATGAGCGTATGCCGCACACCTCCGGTCAAATCTTCTCCCTCGACAGTCGTCCGTGAAAATTTTGTAAATCACCTGATATCCTTGACATGAGGCCATCAACGGTGGTTTCTTTCCCGCCCGCAGCTAACGGAAACGCACTCGTAGCTCAGCTGGATAGAGCACCTGACTACGAATCAGGGGGTCAGGGGTTCGAATCCCTTCGAGTGTACCATT